>NKXN01000001.1 GCA_002261155.1 Bacillaceae bacterium SAS-127
TTTTTTGGTCGCACTCTATATGAGTGCGTGGATTGAAATTGATGGATGATGCCCATCGTCAGCAGCCCAATAGGACAGCATTAGTGTAATAAGAATTGTTGTGGTAATATATGGATAAAGAAAACATTTCATCATGTGAATTAAAAAATCATGAGCATATTCTTATTATTCTTTAAAGGGGTGCGATGATGAAAGCGTATAAGACTCGTATTGGTTGCATGGCAGTGTCCCTTCTTCTTGTGGCAGGTTGTGGTGATACGCAACAAAAAGAGATTGGTGTATCGGGAACGGGTAAAGTAGATGATTCATTTGATGAACCTCTTGTCATTGAGACAACTGGAGACATTATCATTGATATTAACGATGGAAATAATAGTTTTGATCCGTTCAAAATGCTAAACGAGTCGGATGTTTTCGAAGCGGTGCAAGGCATTCTTGACAATGCCAATTGGGAAACAGCAGAAGTAAGTATGAGCCGATCAGCAGATTATCGTGTCGAGATTGTAGATAAGAGGGATAAGGAAAAGAAGGTAACAACTTCTTACTATCTTTGGGCAAATCTAGAGCATGAAAATATTGAACTGGTAGATTATGATAATAAACGGTACGTTCTGATGAATAAGCCAGATTCAGAAAAGTTGTACAAATTTTTTACAGATAGAAATTTGTCAGATCATGTTGTCATTGAATAACCTCCATCCTAGCGCTCGTTTTAAACAGATTAGTAAAGGATAAGAGAATTGAATGATTACTTCTACGACTTTTCTGAAGTTATTAAAGAATGAAGGGAAGATGTTCTTGAAAGAGAAGTTCTCGTTAATATTTTTCATATCAATCACTTTTTTCATAGCAATAGTTTCAAGTGTGTCTGCCACCTCACCATTTGTTATAGGTGAGGGGAAGGCAGGGGGTTATCAATATACTATAATAAAAGAGCAGGATACATTCACTTGGAAAATTGGTCATCAAGAAAAAATATCTACCATTATAGAGAATCCGGATATTGAGGAAACGTTGGAGCATTTCAGAATGGCTGTTAATGATATCGATATGCAAATATTTAAAATGATCATCTCTGTAATATATATTTTGATTGTTGTTATAACTACACTGATTCTTTACAAGAAGAACAAACAAATGCTTAAAAGTGGTGGCGCCATTATTGCCATATCCGTAGGTGTTGGGTTATATATGATGCTCGTTACTTCTATCGATCTAAATGCTACATTTCAAGATGCGAAATTTTATTATTTGTTACTGATGAATTAAGAGATGAATTAAGAATTGAGGCTGTCCAAAAAGTATAAACTTTTGGGCAGCTTCTTTCTTTTTTGATATAATTGATTTCTTGTAAAATTCAGTATTTTAAACATTCATGACGAAGGAAGTGTTTTACATTTGATGAGTGATCGCAAATATAAGATTAGCAAGGTCTCTATGGAAAATATTGACCAAGTCGTTAGCTTACGTTTAGCCTTATTAAAAGAACTGGATGAAATCAAATCGGATCAAGAGGAGCTGCTGATTGTCACTGCTACGAGAGAATATTTAGAGAAAGCACTTGCCCATAATGAATTTATCTCTTATATGGCTGAATCTGATGGAGAAGCAGTGAGTATTAGTGGGATGGTGTTATTTAAAAGACCTCCATGTTGAACTGCCCTGTAAATGTCAGACACCAAACTAATATTTATGGGGTGTTTTTTGTGCTATTATTCATAGGTATATTGACATATTTTCGCTAGTTGTGTATAATTTTAAATGAAATAGCATAAATTGTTATATTTAAAATGTTAAAACATTGAATGATAAAGGCAAATTCATCGAAAGGTGGAGGCGCAAAACTATAGGGACTAAAGTCGTGAGATCATGTCAGCCAGTTGCCGATTTAACTTGATAAACAGTAGGCTAATCGGTATGAAATAGCCTATTTTTTATGGGATGAAAGTTAAAACGGTGCCTTTATAAAAGTAGATGAGGTCGCTCATAATAAAAGGGGAATTACTAATGGGGTTTATTCACTTTTTACTAGGTTTCATTTTAGGAGTTATAATTTTCAGAATATACTTAATATCAAAAATAGAGAGCTGGAAAGAGAAAAATAAAAATCGGATATTTCAATTAGTGGAAAATTCAAAGGATATTATTTATTGTTACGAAATAAAGCCAGAGTTCAAACATAGGTATACAAGTCCTTCAGTTGACTATTTTTTAGGAGAAGGAACGTTAGAGGCGCTCGATAATAATCCACAAACCCCCTTTGAAATGATTCATCCAGATGATTACGAAATTATGCTTAACAAAGTAAGCAGTAACATGGATTACAGTAAACCAATCATTCAACGACTTAAAGATCAGCAAGGGAATTATAAATGGTTTGAAGAGTATACGACGCCTATTTATCAAAATGGCGAATTAATAGCAGTTCAAGGAATTATGAGGAATATCGACGACAAAATAAAATTACAACAAAGTCTGGAATATAGAATTACTCATGATGCTTTGACTAATATTTATAATCGAGAATTTTTTGAACAGAGTATGGAGAAGTATAACAGGCATATAGATGTATCTGTCGGTATTCTCTTATGTGATTTGGACGATTTGAAATATTTGAATGATCATTATGGTCATAAAAAAGGTGATACTTTACTTCAGGAATTTGCCAAACTATTAAATCAACATTTTTCAGGGAATGCGATTGTTTCAAGGATTGGTGGAGATGAATTTGTTATTATTATCATCAATACAGGCAGAACACACGTAGAATCCTTGTGTGAAAACCTGTCTGAAAAAATTAGTGAGTATAATAGAAGCAGTGAAGACTTAAAGATCAATATGTCGATGGGATATGCTTTTAGTAAGCATTCCATAGGAAAAATGGAAAGTCTATTTGCTGAAGCTGATAAAAAGATGTATCAAAATAAAAGAGAGAAGAAGGGCCAACATTTATTAAAACTAAGTCAATGACAACAGAAAGTTTTAGTCATCTCAGTGTTATCATATTAAAATATGTTAAAAAATTCGACATGGACTGTTTGTCCATGTCGAATTTTTGTTTGGTATTAATGGTTAGAGGTAGTAGGGATAGCCGAGGCGCTGAATGTTAAATACTTACTCTGTAGCAATAAAGTAATCTTTTTTTCTATAAACCATGGCATCCATACTAGCGATAAGCTCCGTACCACTATAGACATGAATGTTATACCAGGCGAGTTTGTGGTTTTTCTTTTCTTCGCTAGCTATCGATTTTAGCATTTGATCAGGCTTTCCAGCGGACATAAAATGAATATTTGTAGTGACACCAACAGCCGTTTTTCCATATGAATTACTGGCGGCTTCAAAGGCGTAGTCTGCCAAAGCATAAATGACTGCTCCGTGAACTGTTCCATGGGAATTGAGCATATGTTGTGTGGGAGTTAGGGTGGCTGTTGCTGTTCCCGGACCAAGAACCGTCAGCTTCATTCCTAGAAATTTGGCATAAGGTGTTTCTTCTAAAGATTTTTTGATCGTATTATAATACGTTTTATGAACTTCTATATCTTCCAAGTTAGTAATCATATTATCCTCCTTTTATTTAATGATCTTTTGCTGAACTAATGCCGAATCCTGTATTTGATTTAAATAAAACTTCAGCAAAACTCTTTTCATCGGCTTTTTCTTTAGATAATACAGTCCCTAAGTAAGCACCTAAAAAGCCAAAAGGTACTGTAAATATGGTAGGATTTATCATCTTAAATAGGGCTTCACCTGTAAAAATGCCCATACCAGGTTCAGAATGCCAAACATTAGGGCTTAATAGAACCAATACTACGGAACTGATTAAGCCAAACAGCATACCAGTTATTGCTCCGGTAGCAGTAAAACGCTTCCAATAAATTGTACATAGAATCACCGGCAAGTTTGCGCTAGCAGCGATGCCAAGTGCAAGTACTGAAAGAAACGCAACATTTAATGATTGGGAAAAAATCGCAAGAAGAATAGATACAATGGATACGCCGATAGAAGCTAAACGAGCAACCTTTACCTGTTGTTTTTCAGTAGCATGGCCGTTTTTTATAATTTCCCCATAAATGTCATGGGCAAAGGCGGAGGCTGATGTTAAAACGAGCCCGGATACGACAGCTAATATTGTGGCAAAAGCAATAGCTGAAACAAAAGCAAACAAAAATTCTCCTCCGATCGTTAAGGCGAGAAGAGGGGCAGCCATATTTCCGGCTGAGTTTGCTTCAACGATTCGCTCAAAGCCAACAAAAGACGCGGCGCCGAATCCTAAAAAGATCGTCATGATGAAAAAGGCCCCAATAAACCAAGTGGAGTAAACGACAGATTTTCTTGCTGTAGCAGCATCTTTTACTGTAAAAAAACGAACGAGTAAGTGAGGCAATCCTGCAGCTCCCAAAACTAAAGACATGTTAAATGAAATCATGTCTAAACCGTCTGTATACTTGTTGCCCGGGTGTAAAAAATTATTACCAAGAGGTGTTGCGGATTGAACAGTGTGAAACATGTGAGAAATATTGAAGTTGAACTTTGAGAAGACAAGAAAAGTAAGGACAGCAGATCCACCAAGCAGCAAAATCGCTTTAGTGATTTGTACCCAGCTTGTAGCTGTCATCCCACCAAAAATCACGTAAATCGTCATTAGCATACCTACAATAAGAACGGAAAGTCCGAAATCAATCCCTAAGAGGAGTTTAATTAATCCACCTGCCCCCACAAGTTGTGCTATCATGTAAAAAATAGAAATAACAAGGGTGTTAGCTGCAGCGACTCCACGAACCTTCTTTGATTTGAATCGGGCGGTGATCATATCTGCTAATGTGTATTTGCCTAAATTTCGAAGAGGTTCGGAAACAAGGTAAAGCAGGACTAAAAAAGCAACCAAATTTCCAATACTCATATAGAAACCGTCAAACCCTATTAAAGCGATCGCACCTGTTATACCTAAAAATGAGGCAGCTGACATAAAATCACCGGCAACTGCTAAACCATTTTGCCAGCTAGTCAACCCACCACCTGCCGTATAAAAATCGCTAGCGCTTTTAGTTCTTTTAGATGACCAATACGTAATTATTAGAGTCATTATAATAATACCCAAAAAGAGGGTTAGTGAAAGTACACTCATTTATTTAGCTCCTTTTCATATTTTTGTAAAAGTTTCCGTGATAAAAAGTCATACTTTTCTGACTTTTTGATATATACAATGCCACCTGTCCATACAACTACAAACTGCATTAAAGCATAAACCCAAGCCCAAGTGATACCAAAAAATGCTTCTCCCTTTAGCACATCTGTATAGGCGGCTAAAATCGGCAATACAAAGTAAAAGGTTAAAAAAAAGATAGTGACTGGCAAAATAAACGCTTTTTTCTGTTTGACAATTGCTTGGAATTCTTGTGTCTGAATTAATTGTTGATAAGGTATTTCAGTTGGCTTTACATCAGAGTTATAGAGTGATTGTTGTTCCATCAAGATCCTCCTTTGTTAACGTTATTTAAACGGAGTGTTAAATATTGATATACTCCATTTTCAATAAATTAACATAACATCCACTCTGTGTAAACGCTTTATTTTTTAACTGGAAAATATTTTTTAAGCCAGCAAATGAATGAATTTGATTTATTTGCTGAATTATTAAATTTTTCAGAATTCGTTGTTGACATTGTAAAAATATAGTATTAATCTATAGTTACATTACGATATATAATTTATCGTTTTATTTTTGTTATATAAGGTAAGGGGTCAAATCGGTGAGGGGGGAATTAATTTATGTACAATCCTGAGGTTGAAGCGGCATCACGGTCAGAAATTGAAAATTTGCAGCTTTCTCGTCTAAAACAAACGGTAAAAAGAGTGTATGATACGGTGCCCTTTTATAAAGAGAAGTTTGATGAAGTAGAAGTGAAGCCAGAACATATCTCATCGCTTAAGGATATTGCTAATCTACCTTTTACAAAAAAGCAAGATTTAAGAGATCAGTATCCATTTGGTTTATTTGCCGTTCCGATGAATCAAGTAGCTCGAATCCATGGATCATCAGGAACAAGCGGAAAACCTACAATTGTTGGATATACAAAAAATGATTTAAAAAACTGGGCAACTATAGTTGCTCGCTCAATTGTCGCTGCTGGAGGCCAAAAAACAGACCTTTTTCATAACGCTTTTGGATATGGTTTGTTCACTGGCGGGCTTGGACTTCACCTTGGAGCAGAAGAATTAGGATTGGTTATTGTTCCGATATCAGGAGGGAATACAGATCGGCAAATTACCATTCTCAATGACTTTAAGCCACAAGGGATATGCGGAACACCCTCATATATTCTGAATATCGTTGAAAAGATGGAGGAAATAGGAGTTGATCCGGCTAACAGTGGACTAAAATACGGAATCTTCGGAGCTGAGCCTTGGTCTCAAGAAATGCGGAACACTCTTGAACGGAAATTACAAATAAAAGCCGTAGATATATATGGGTTAAGTGAAATTATGGGACCAGGTGTATCCATCGAATGTCACCAAGCACAAGATGGCCTTCATATTGCAGAAGATCATTTTATAGTGGAAGTGATTGATCCGGAAACGCTCCAACCAGTGGAAGACGGAGAAGAAGGAGAACTTGTTTTTACTAGCCTTACAAAGGAAGCGCTTCCAATCATCCGCTATCGCACTGGTGATATTGCTTCTATTAATCGTGAAACATGCAAATGTGGAAGAACAACTACAAGGATGTCAAGGGTTAAAGGTCGTACCGATGACATGATTATCGTCCGTGGTGTCAATGTTTTTCCTTCTGAAGTTGAAAGAATACTGTTGCAGATTGAAGGGCTTGTTCCTCATTATCAAATACATTTAAACAGAAAAGGATCAATGGATGGTGTTGAACTTCATGTGGAAGTCGAACAAAAACTGTATGACGGAATTGGCAACGATTTAAATCATGACACTTTGCAGACGTTAAAGAAAACGATACAGCATCATATGAAATGTACTTGTTTAGTGACGATGAATATAGTTTTCAACGCACCAAAAACAATTCCTCGTTCAGAAGGGAAAGCTATTCGAATCATTGATAACCGAAACAGCAAGACCATTATAGCTTAGAAAACGGCAGGAGTGAAAAGATGGTGAAGCAACAAGATAAAAAGATATTTGACGTAACGATTATTGGTGGAGGTCCTGTAGGGTTATTTACTGCTTTTTATGGCGGTATGAGGCAGATGACAGTGAAAATTATTGAAAGCTTGCCACAGTTGGGCGGACAACTCTCTGCCCTTTATCCTGAGAAATACATTTATGATGTGGCGGGCTTTCCAAAGGTAAGAGCTCAGAAATTGATCGACAATTTAAAAGACCAAATGAGGGCTTTTCCGATTGATGTTTGTTTAGAACAATCTGTTCAAACAATTGAAAGACACCCCGATGGAATTTTTAAGCTTTCGACTGATACAGAAGATCATTTTTCACGTACGATCATTATTACTTCAGGAAATGGGGCGTTTCAGCCAAGGAAGTTACAATTGGAGTCAGAATCCAATTTTCAAGGGAAAAATCTTCATTACTTTGTTCATGATCTTCATTCCTTCAAAGGCAAGAATATTGTTGTATTTGGAGGTGGGGATTCTGCTGTAGATTGGTCTTTAATGTTGAAATCAATTGCTAAAAAAGTAACTATTGTTCACAGAAGAGATAAATTTCGAGCGCATGAACACAGTGTAGAAAAAATGATGAGTTCAGGAATCGAAATTTTAACTCCTTTTGTACCGTCAGAGCTACTAGGTTCTGATCAAATAGAGCAAGTGATGTTAGAGCATACAAAAAGCAAAGAAAAGCTAATTGTACCAACTGATTCCGTTATCGTTAATTATGGATTTGTTTCATCACTTGGTCCGATTAAAAATTGGGGGCTGGATATAGAGAAAAATTCGATAGTGGTCAATTCAAGAATGGAAACGAATATTCCAGGAATATACGCAGCAGGAGATATTTGCACATATGATGGAAAAGTAAAATTAATAGCCAGCGGTTTTGGAGAAGCGCCAATAGCTATTAGCAACGCAAAGGTATATATTGACCCTTCATCAAAAGTGCAGCCACTCCACAGTACGACTGTTATGGCTGATAGAGAAGAGAAAGAATCGACTCTACATGTTAGTTATTAAGAGGAAGGAGAAAAAGGAATGGCTAAATATACTTTTATAGATCAAGAAACTTGTATTGCCTGCGGAGCTTGCGGGGCAGCCGCTCCAGACATATTCGATTATAACGATGAAGGCATTGCTTATGGAATTTTAGATAATAACGAAGGAACAGTGGAAGTGCCTGAGAATTGGATAGATGACCTTGAAGATGCTCAAGAAGGGTGTCCAACAGAGTCAGTCAAAGTTATGGCACAGCCAGCATCTCTACACGCGGTTTAAACTCTTGTAGCTGCTTTTCATTATAGGAATGTTTTTTTATAACCTTTTATATAACAATAAATAAAAAAACGTTAATACAACGTTATATTAAACTACATGAAAGGGAGGTTCATCATGAACAACTTAATTTGCGAAGAAACAGATCAAAAGCTGATGGGGGAATTCCTTCAACGCATTGAGGCTGGCGAGAAGATTGAAGCGGATGACTGGATGCCTGATGAATATCGGATAGCGTTGATAAAGCTCATTTCAATGCATGGAATCAGCGAAATTATGGGGGCTCTTCCGGAAAAAGAATGGGTACCAAAGGCACCGTCTCTTCGCCGCAAACTGGGCATTATGGCTAAAGTTCAAGATGAAATGGGGCACGGTCAACTTCTTCTAAGGGTAGCGGAAGATCTTTTGAAGCCCTATGGAAAAGACCGTGGTGATCTTATGACAGACCTATTTAATGGAGATTTAAAGTTTCATAATGTGTTTCATATGGAAACGAAAACATGGGGAGATGCTGGACTTATTGGCTGGCTCGTAGACGGGGCGGCGATCATTTCTCAAACGAATATGCTAGGGGCCTCATATGGACCATATGCGAGAGCGCTGCAAAGAATATGTGCTGAGGAAGTTTTTCATGCGCAGCACGGTGAAGCGATTATTATGGCACTTGCAGAAGGAACTGATGAACAAAAGCAAATGGTGCAAGATGCATTAAATCGCTGGTGGCCAGCATTGCTTATGTTTTTCGGTCCTGCCAGTAGCGAAACAACAGGATCTAGCAAGCAAGACATCACGATCAAATACAAAATTCGCGTAAGTACTAATGAGGAGCTTAGGCAGCATTTTTTCACTAAATATGTCCCGAGAATTCTATCTTTAGGTTTAACACTTCCGGATCCAACTATGTACTTTCATGAAGAACAACAGCGCTGGATCTATCAGCAGCCAGATTGGAATGAGTTTAAGGAAATTATCAATAATAGAGGTCCACGTTCTCAAGAACGATTGAAGCTTCGCAAAGTTTCATATCAAAACAATGCATGGGTGCGAGAAGCACTTAGGGCAGTCGCAGATTAAAAAAGGGGGCAGAGTCATGGAGAAGAAAAAATCATTCTATCAGGAGTTTGAAGTTTTTAGTAAACGAACTCCGACCTCTCCTTTTCAACATCAATTCAGCCTATTAGCCCCAAATGCTGATATGGCGATGATGATGGCACAGGAAAACTTTATGAGGAGAGAGCCTGTTGCGGATATTTGGGTCGTAAATAGATTGCATATTCACGGCTTGGCCCAGGAAGAGAAGAAAATATTAAATCGTCTAGATAATAAAGATTACCGGACGACAAAAGGCTATGGCTACTTAAAGAAAAAATGGCGGCATTATGAGCAACAAATGTTAGATGAAAAGGAAATATTATCGTGGGCTGGAGGAGGTAAGAAATAATGAGTCAAGACTTAGGAATTGTTAATTCTCAATACAATGAGGCTGTGATCCACCTGTTATTTCAACTTGCCGATGACGATTTTTTATACTCGTATCGCGCTTCTGAATGGCTTGGTCTAGCTCCCCATATTGAAGAAGATGTTGCCTCCTCTTCAATATGTCAGGATAGTATGGGGCATGCGGCTATGTATTATGAATTGCTCGAGAATATCGGCGCAGGAAAAGCGGATGATCTTGCTCATCTACGCCCAGCAAACGAAAGAAAAAATAGTATATTAGTTGAACGGCCAAATGGAGAAGGTTTTTACATGAGCACACCTAAATATGATTGGGCCTATGCAGTTGTTAGAGGTTTTTTCTATACACAAGCAAAAAAAATAAAGATAGATTCTCTAAAAAGTAGTTCCTACATTCCCTTAGCAGAAGTATCTATGAAAGTAAGTATGGAGTTGCACTATCATTTGCTTCATTGGAAAACTTGGTTTATTCAGTTATTAAGTTCAAGCAAAGAAGCCAGTGAAAGAATGATTGCGGCTATTGATCAAACAATGAATGATTTTGGCGATATTTTCTCTTATGGAGCACACAAAGAAACATTTGTTGAGTTCAAATTAATTGAATCAGAACAAGTTCTTGCTAATAGATGGACGGAACAGATGGCCTCTGTGCTAAAAACGGTCCATCTTGAAAAGTTAATGATACCAGCTCCTAGATTAAATGGAAGAAATGGCGTTCACACGAATGATTTATCGGAAGCAATTGCTACATTGTCGGAAGTGTACCGAATGGATCTTACGGCCAGCTGGTAAATCACGCGACTCAGGGGAGTGAACATAATGCAAACTGAATATTCGCTCAAAGATCAAGTGTTCCATGCACTTGATCAAGTAAAAGATCCAGAAATTGATACCGTGAGCATTATTGACCTCGGCATGGTAGAGGATATATCAATAAGAAATGGAGAGGTCAGTGTTAGAATATTGCCGACATTTTTAGGGTGTCCGGCACTTGAAATAATTAAAAATAATATCAAAAACACTATTCAAGACATTCCAGAAGTCAATCATGTACTTGTTGATTTTATTTATCATCCTCCTTGGACGTCTGATCGCATTACTCAAAAAGGACGTTCAGGCTTAAAGAAATTCGGTATAGCTCCGCCTCCAAAATTTTTAGAGGAAGATGGCTCTTTTCACGTGGATTGTCCTTACTGCAGTTCAACGTATGTCACTATGGAAAATATTTTTGGCCCAACAGCCTGCCGTAGCATTTTATACTGCAAAAGCTGTAAAAACCCGTTTGAAGCAATGAAACCAATATCAAATTTATGATGAAATGAGGAGAATTTTATGACAAAATTAATCGCTCTTTATAAACATCCAGAAGATAAGGCAGCATTCGATGATCACTATTTTAATGTGCATGCACCAATCACTGCAAAAATTCCAGGCTTGCGTGAAATGAAGGTAACGAAATTCACAGCTACTCCAATGGGAGAAACAACACCTTATTATTTAATGTGTGAAATGGTTTATGACAGTCCAGAGGATTTAAAGAAAGGACTCCGATCTGAAGAAGGTAAAGCATCTGGAAAAGACTTAATGAGCTTTGCCGGAAATCTTGTTACGTTAGTCATCGGTGAGGATGAATAATGGCAGCATTTGAATTTATTCACACTTCTTTAAAGGAAGGAATAGGTCTGATAGAACTTAATAGACCGGATAAATACAACTCGCTGAATAGAAAAATGGTTCGTGAAATCGTTGAAGCTATGGAGATGTTTGATCGAGATGAACAAGCGCGAGTCATTTTGCTGACTGGTAGAGGCAAGTCATTTTCTGCAGGAGCAGACATTGATGAAATGGCTTTCGATGATGCGATTAAATTGGAACTTTTAAACCAGTTTGCGGATTGGGATCGTCTTGCTTTAATCAAAAAGCCAATCATTGGTGCAGTCAAAGGGTTTGCATTCGGTGGTGGTTTCGAACTTGCTCTTATTTGCGACATGATTATCGCTACAGAAGGCACAGAATTTTGTTTCCCTGAAGTGAATCTTAGCGTTATGCCGGGAGCAGGTGGAACACAACGATTAACAAAAATTGTTGGCCGAACAAAAGCGCTGGAATGGCTATGGACAGGAAAGCGTATTACAGCTCAATCAGCGCTTGATTTCGGACTGATTAATCTCATTGTGCCGCCTGAGCTATTAATAGAGGAATCTATGAAAATAGCTACTAATATAGCGAACCAGCCGCCAATTTCTATACGCTTAATTAAAGATGCAGTGAACAAAGCAGTGGATTATTCGCTGTATGAAGGAATGCAGTATGAACGAAAGAACTTCTATCTGTTATTTGCATCAGAAGATCAAAAAGAAGGCATGCGTGCATTTGTTGAAAAACGTAAGCCTGAATTCAGAGGGAGATAACAATGTTCGAGACTATTCAATATTCCGTTGATAACGGCATTGCGACGATCAAACTCGATCGTCCCGCTTCACTAAACGCATTTGTTGCCAGAATGAACACAGACATTCAAAAAGCTGTGAAAAACGCAGAGCAATCGCCAGATGTTCGCTGTATTGTTATCACAGGAAACGGTCGGGCTTTCTGCTCCGGACAGGATCTATCAGAAGTAAATAATCAAATGGATCATGGGAATGTCCTCAGAAATCATTACGGACCTATGGTGAGAAGAATTCAGCAATGTGAAAAACCGATAATTGCTGCTGTTAACGGTGTTGCAGCAGGTGCCGGGTTTAGTCTAGCTCTTCTGTGTGATTTCCGTTTAATGTCGGAGCGCTCTAGTTTGATCAATGCTTTTATTCATGTTGGTTTAATTCCAGACTCAGGGAATCTTTATCTGTTAAAAAAGATGGTGGGAGAGGCAAAAGCATTGGAATTATCAGTTCTTGGCGAGAAAGTTACGGCAGAGCAAGCTTTAAACTTAGGGCTGGCAACAAAAGTTATCCCGACAGAGGAGTGGGAAGAAGCAGTAGATCAGTTCGCTCGATATATTGCGAATCTTCCGATAAAAGCAGTTGGATTAATAAAGCGTACATTAAAATCAGCAGACTCTTTAGCTTTTATTGAATTTCTGGAGTACGAAGCTAAATCGCAAAGAATTGCGGGTTTAACAGCTGATCATCGAGAAGGCGTTCATGCATTTGTGAATAAAAGAAAACCTATTTTTTCAGGAAAATAAAAGGAGTGGAAAAAATATGTCAATCCAACAAACTACACTTGAAGCAACTGCATTAAAGCGTGAGTTCTATCATCTTATTATCAATGGTGAAAAAGCAGAAAGTTCCTCGGGCCAAACATTCGCAACAATAAATCCCGCTACTGGCCAAATCGTTGCAAAAGTGGCTAAGGCAACGAAAGAGGATGCAGAAAAGGCCGTACTTGCCGCAAGAGAAGCGTTCGATCATGGGAAATGGCGCAAATATCCACTTAATCGTCGGGCGCAAGTATTAAATAAAATCGCTTCAATTATGCGTTCGCGTTTTAACGAAATTGTAGAGCTGGAAATTTTGGACACAGGGAAATCACTTCACGCGGCACAAGGGCAAGTAATGCAGGCGATTGAAGACTTTGAGTTTTATGCAGGTGCCGTCGTAGGTCATCGCGGCACTGTCAATAACGTGCCAGGACAATTCCACAATTATACGGAAAAAGAAGCCGTTGGCGTTTGCGCGCAAATCATCCCTTGGAATTATCCTCTCATGATGGCTGCTTGGAAAATAGCTCCTGCCATTGTTGTTGGATGTTCTGTAGTAGTAAAGCCAGCGAGTTTAACACCGTTGACGGCCATCATACTCGGAGAAATTTGTCTAGAGGCAGGAGTGCCAGCGGGTGTTGTCAATATTATCCCTGGTTCTGGATCTGAGGTGGGCAATCACTTAGTAGAACATCCAAAAGTTGATAAAGTCGCATTCACTGGATCAACACCGATCGGAAAAGACATTATGGGGAAAGCTTCTGAAACACTGAAGCGCGTTACATTAGAGCTTGGAGGGAAATCTCCTAATCTAGTATTTGAAGATGCAGACATCGATGCAGCCGTTGACGGTTCGTTATTCGGGATTTTTTATAACACTGGTCAATCGTGTGAAGCTCGTTCCCGCCTTTATGTACACGAAGATATTTACGATGAGTTTGTAAATAAATTCGTTGAGAAGACAAAAAAATTGAAGCTTGGCGATCCATTTGATAAGTCCACGCATGTCGGTTCAATTATTGACCAGCATCAATTGGATGTGATCGACAGTTACGTAAAATCGGCCATTGAAGACGGGGCTGATATTTTAACAGGCGGAAAACCTGCAGTAGTTGATGGATTGGAAGGTGGTTTCTGGTATGAACCGACTGTGATCGCCAATGTGAACCACGAGATGAAGGCTGTAAAAGAAGAAATCTTTGGTCCAGTTGTTGTCATCATGAAGTTTAAAGATGAAAAAGAAGCTATTCAGCTAGCTAATGATACGGAATATGGGTTAGGTTCGGCTATTTGGTCAAAGGATGGAGCAAGAGCCACTCGAGTCGCTAATCAAATTCAAGCAGGGATCGTTATGATCAATTGCCCGTTCTCCGCATTTCCAGGTACGCCGTTTGGGGGATATAAGCAGTCTGGATTTGGCCGGGAATTATGTATTGAGACACTTGACTTATATACTGAAACGAAAAGCATTCTATCTTACTATGGAAGCCGTCCTTTGAATCCTTTTGGAATTTAAAAAATTATCGTACGAATGAGTAATCGCTCATTCGTACTTCTTTATACAGGGAGGAGAAAAAATGAAAAATATCACGGTGATTGGCTCCGGAGTGATGGGGCGTGGAATTGCTTATGTCAGTGCAGTTGGAGGATACAACATCACAGTAGTAGACATCAACGAAACAGCTTTAAAAAGCGCTGAGAGTGAACTGAGTATCATTTTTGAAAAAGGTGTGTCAAAGGGGAAAATCACGAATGAAGAAGCCATTCAGGCAAAGGAAAATCTTCATTTTTCAAATGAAATGGCCGCTTCTGTTTCTTCATCCGATTTGATTATAGAAGCAGTGACCGAAAAAACGGAAATAAAAAGACAAGTATTTGAAAGCCTTGAACAGCACGCACCTGCCCACTGCATTTTCGCAACGAATACATCAACGATGAGTCCGACTGAAATTGCATCTTTTACTAAACGACCAGAGAAAACTATTGCGATGCACTTTTTTAATCCGGTACCTAAAATGCCGCTTGTGGAAATTATTCGCGGCTTGGAAACAAGCGATGAAACGGCAGATGCCGTTCGTGAGGCTGCAAAAAAGATGGGAAAAGAAACTGTTGTTATTAATGAATTCCCGGGATTCGTTACTAGCAGAATTAGCGCTCTTGTTGGCAACGAGGCGTTCTATATGCTTCAAGAGGGGTTAGGGACACCAGAAGAAATTGATAAAGCAATCAAGCTAGGTCTTAACTATCCGATGGGACCGTTTGAGCTAGTGGATTTGGTGGGATTGGATGCTCGATTAAATAATTTGAATTATTTACATGAGAAACTTGGTGAAAAATACCGTCCTGCTCCTTTGCTTGAACAATATGTAAAAGCCGGACGACTTGGACGTAAAACCGGCAGAGGGGTATATGATTATACAACAGAGAAAGAACTGGTGAAAAAATGAGAGAAGTAGTGATAGTCGATGCCGTTAGAACACCTATAGGGCGATATAAAGGGACATTAAAAAGTATTCGTCCAGATGATCTTGGAGCTATCGTTATTAAAGCTTTACTAGAAAGAAATCCTAGACTCCCTTTAGACCAAATTGAAGATGTTGTATTAGGAAATGCGAATCAGGCAGGTGAAGATAATCGGAATGTTGCTAGAATGTCCGCGCTTTTATCTGGACTTCCGGTTGACATTGGAGGTACGACAATTAACCGTTTATGCGGATCGGGTCTTGATGCCGTTATGTATGCCGCTCGTTCAATTGCGATCGGTGAAGGAGAGATCTTTATTGCAGGTGGCACTGAAAGCATGACAAGGGCTCCTTATGTTATGGCTAAGCCGGAAAGCGATTTTCCTCGCGGTTCAATGGAATTGCAGGATACAACGATCGGGTGGCGATTTACCAATAAAAAATTAAAAGAAATGTACGGAACGGATACGATGCCGCAGACGGCTGAAAATGTGGCCAGGCGCTTCACGATATCACGTGAAGACCAAGATAAATTTGCGCTGCAAAGTCAACAAAAAGTGAAAAAGGCCATGGAATTGAATCGATTTGCAGAAGAAATTGTCCCTGTCCGCTTTAAAGACCGGAAAGGTAATGAGGTGGTTGTTGATCAAGATGAACATCCTCGTCTAGATTCAAGCTTAGAAAAACTCGCTAATCTACGACCGATTTTTGATGGAGGTACCGTAACAGCAGGAAATGCCTCTGGAGTGAATGATGGTGCATCAGCTTTGTTATTGATGAGTGCAGATAAAGCGAAAGAACTTGGGGTGAAGCCTTTAGCTAGGTATGTCACTGGAGCGATAGCAGGGGTTGAACCGGCGGTGATGGGACTTGGTCCGATCTATGCGACTCGTAAAGCGTTGAATCGAGCAAATATCTCAGTAGAAGATTTAGGGTTAATTGAGCTGAATGAAGCCTTTGCGTCTCAAGCTCTCGAATGCATTCGCCAGTTGGAACTAGATCAAGATAAAGTAAATGTGAACGGTGGAGCAATCGCGCTTGGACACCCTCTTGGAGCAAGCGGCGCACGCATTTTGACGACACTTCTTTATGAAATGAAAAAGCAAGAGGCCCAGTACGGTTTAGCAACGATGTGTGTCGGAGTGGGCCAAGGAATTGCGGCTATTGTAGAAAACATTGAATAATAAAAAAACAAGCCCTTATGCACAAATAAGGGCTATCGGAGGCAAATAAAAATGTCAAATGTTTTATATAATGTAGAAAATCATATAGGCTATGTAACAGTTAATCGGCCGGAAGTATTAAACTGCTTTAATTATGATACGCTTGTTGATCTGCAAAATATAGTTGATGCTATTCATAATGATTATGAAGTGAGGGTAGTTGTTTTTACAGGTGCGGACGATCAAGCTTTTAGCGCAGGGGCTGATTTGAAAGAGAGAAAAACTTTAAATGAAGCGCAAGTGCGACGAAATGTGAAAGCTATTCGTGATGTGTTCAACAGCATTGCAGCGCTTCCGCAACCAACTATCGCCGCTGTGAATGGATATGCTTACGGCGGTGGATTTGAATGGCTCTTGTCTTGTGATTTCGCCATTGCTGTAGAAGGAGTGTCTATGGGGTTAACGGAAACGAGTTGGGCCATTATTCCGGGAGCGGGAGGAACACAACGGCTCCCAAGACGGGTGGGAGAAATGAAGGCAAAAGAATTAATTTTGACTTCAAAGAAAATTTCAGCAGAAGAAGCAGCTGATCTTGGCATCGTCTTAAAAACAGTACCGCGTTTTGAACTGAATAACGCATGTATAAAATTAGCTTCGTCCATGATGAAAAATGGCCCGGTAGCGTTAAAACAAGCGAAATATGCCATTACTCAAGGAATGAATACAGATTTGCAAACAGGGTTGGCAATTGAATCAAAGGCATATGAATTAACCATTCCTACACAAGATAGAATGGAAGCGCTTCGTGCGTTTAGTGAACGACGTGATCCCCATTTTACGGGAAAATGAAGTTGCATTTATTTAACATCTAGATATAATATAAATATTAACCTTCGTATGGAAAGTGTAAGGTGAAATTGCCAAGCAGAAAGAGAGAGTCGTTTATGGGCGCAAACACACAATCGATGATTTTTACTATTTATGGTGATTATATCCGTCATTATGGCAATAAAATATGGGTTGGAAGTCTTATTCGTTTAATGAAAGAGTTTGGGCATAATGAACAAGGTGTCCGTGTGGCTGTTTCTAGAATGTTAAAGCAAGGCTGGATTCAATCAGAAAAGCAAGGAAATAAAAGTTTTTATTTTCTAACTAGCCGTGGGGTAGACCGAATGGATGAAGCAGCTAATCGGATTTTCAAATTGAGTCCTCATAGCTGGGATGGGAAATGGCGAATTTTAATGTATACTATCCCTGAAGAAAAGCGGCAAATTCGGGATGAATTAAGGAAAGAATTGTTGTGGAGCGGGTTCGGAAGCTTCTCTAACTCTTGTTGGATTTCTCCGAATAGTCTTGAGAAAGAAGTCGAAGCCTTAATAGAAAAATATGATATAAGCGATTATGTCGATTTTTTCATTTCCGAATATAAAGGGCCTCAAGATAACGAATCACTAGTAAAGAAGAGTTGGCCGCTTGAAGATATTGAAAAGAAATATGAAGAATTCATCTCAACATACAGCAAACAGTTCATTATCCACCAAAGCATCCTCAGCAGAGGGGAAATGTCAGATGCTCAATGTTTTGTGGAAAGAACAAAGCTTGTTCACGAATACCGGAAATTTTTGTTTATTGATCCGGGACTCCCTAAAGAGTTATTACCGCCAATGTGGGATGGGAACCATGCAGCATCCTTATTTGGCCAGTATTATAAGCTTTTAGCTGAGCCGGCAAGTCGATTTTTTGAAAGTGTATTTGAAGCTGATAATGACCTTCGAAAAAAAGACGAATCATATGATGCCACAAATCATCCGCTGATTTTATAGAAAGAGGAACTGTTTTCGAGCTGTGTATAGCAGCTTTAACAGTTCCTTTTTCGGTTGATTTTAAGAGCGATCAACATGTTTTATTATTTCTCTGTATTCTTTTCCCTTTTGCACATAAGAATCGATGGAAAGTTGGATTAATTCAAAGTCTTTACTGTTAAGTTCTCTTATCACTTTTCCGGGCGCCCCAACAACAAGAGAGCGTGGAGGGATTTTCTTCCCTTGAGGTATAAGGGTGTTTGCTCCAATAATGCATTCTTCTCCAATCTCCGCGTGATCTAATATAGTTGATCCCATACCAATAATAGATCGTTTCCCAACTTTGCAGCCATGTAAAATGACGTTATGACCTACAGTTACTTCGTCTTCTATGACAGTTGGAGCTCCTTCATATAAATGAATGGTCGCGTTATCTTGAATACTACATTTGCTTCCAATAGTAATAGAGTCCTCATCCCCGCGCAGAACAGCATTAAACCAGATAGATGAGTCTTTTCCTATCGTTACGTCACCTATAATATGCGCGCCAGGCGCCACAAAAACAGTTTCGTCTATAGACGGAGACTTACCGCCATAAGAAATTTTCATCTTTCCCTCTCCTTTTTTTGAAAAATCTGAATTGTGTTTCTATGGTAATTAGTATAACATAAAATAAACAGGAGGTGTTAAAAATGAAATATCTATGTGAACTTCTCTCAATAAAGCATCCGATTATTCAAGGTGGTATGGGGAATATAAGCAATGCCGTTCTTACAGCAGCGGTATCAGATGCTGGTGGGTTGGGAACGATTGGTTGTGGGACAATGACACCGGAGCAAGTTGAACATATTATTTTGGAGACGAAAGCAAAAACATCAAACGGTTTCGCTTTAAATATTCCTATTAATGTTAGCCCGTACACAGAGGACTTAATTCAGCTTGTTGTCAAACATCATATTCCTGTCGTATCGTTATCAGCAGGTAACCCTGCTCCATTTATTCCCGCTTTACATGAACATGGAGTGAAAGTAATGGTTGTGGTTGCTTCCGTTAAGCATGCGCAGAAGGCGGAAGAAGCTGGAGCTGACATCATTGTGGCAGAGGGCTTTGAAGCTGCCGGAATTAATTCTAATTTAGAATTAACCACTTTTACGTTAATTCCTCAAGTTAGCCGTCATGTTAAAGTGCCGGTAGTGGCAGCTGGGGGAATTGGTGATGGCTGGGGCTTAGCCGCAGCATTACTTTTAGGCGCTTCTGGTGTGCAATTAGGAACTAGATTGATTGCCACACAAGAAGCCCCATTTCATGATGCGTATAAAGAAAGAATCGTCAACGCAACAGATCATGAAACAACGATATTAGGCCGATCAGTCGGTCAGGTGCGAAGAGTCTTAAAAGGAGGCTATGCTAGCGACATTCTAGAATCAGAACACGGGGGAATAAGTCTTGAGAAATACAAGGAGATGACCTCAGAAAAATACCATATCAACGGTGCCATTCAAGGCGACGAGGCAAACGGCTTTATGAATAGTGGGCAAGTCGCTGGTCTTATTGAGACCATTCCCACCGTAAAAAATCTGTTAGACGGAATGATGAACGAGGCAGAAGAACAATTACAAGCCACATTGGATCAGTTTTCTTTAACTAATATTGCTCAATAATCATTTATTTTAAAAGTACCCCGCACATGATTTATAAAATTGTGCGCGGGGTAGGAATAGAGATTCAAATATGAAATTTCACGAGAAAGAAGTGTAGTTGAACAAGAGGACAGTACATAAGTAATAGAAGTTCAAGACATTAGGAAGGCAGCGTTTAGTCGAGTCTAATGTGTCACAACTTGATTTACTAAGCAGATCATTTTCTAAGTGTAGGGAGTGGTATTCATGTCTTTAAATATGAATTTGTGGAAAGTAAGTAATAATAAACTAGAAGAATTATCAAAATCAAGACTTGATAATGAAGAACGTTTGGAAAACTGGATTGCTCAAGACATTACTATTATTGGACTAGATCTGTTGATAATTGGAAGACAAGTCGGAACTTTTTTTGGTGGAAGAATCGACTTGTTAGGGATTGATTGCGAGGGTAATTTGGTGATTTTAGAGTTGAAAAAAGATAGAACTCCGCGTGATGTCGTAGCTCAGGCTTTAGACTATGCATCTTGGGTCAAAGATCTGACATATAAACAAATTGAAGCAATTGCAGCAAAATATTTAAAACGTAGTTTAGTAGATGAATTTTCTGAAAGGTTCCAGCTGGATTTTCCTGAGGAAATCAATCAAGATCATAGTATTGTGATTGTTGTTTCTGAATTAGATCCTTCATCAGAAAGGATTGTTCGTTATTTGTCTTCTGAACATAATCTTAACATTAACTGTATATTCTTTGATTTCTTCAAAGACGGAAATCAAGAACTTCTAGGCCGTTCATGGTTATTAGATCCAGAAGAAGTGGCGGAAAAAACAAAATCAGATAAAAGAGTACCTTGGTCAGGTTTATACTTTGTAAATGTGGGTGACGGAGAACACAGAAGCTGGGAAGATTGCAGGGAACATGGCTTTTTAAGCGCTGGTCAAGGAAAAAAGTATAGCGGAGCGATGAGAAAATTAAAGGTTGGGGATAAGGTTCTCGCTTACTTAAAAGGTAAAGGATATGTTGGCTATGGAGAGATAACCTCAAGCGCAGTTATGGTTAAAGATTTTAAACTTTCAGATGGTACAAAGTTACTGGGAAAAACACTAAAACAGCCTAATATTCAAAAAAATCAAGATAACCCAGAACTTGCAGATTGGACAGTAGGAGTGAAATGGTTCAAGACAACAGATAGAGAAGATGCATTAACTAAACCAGGGATTTTTGCAAATCCAAATGTAGTATGTAAATTAACTCATCAGCCTACAATTGATTTTCTTACACCTCATTATTTAATAAAGCATGATTAGTATAGACGAATTCTTTAACCAAAACCACTTCGCTTTTTGTTAGCGAAGTGGTTTTAATCGAGGGTGTAAAATTTTTGATCTTAGCGGTGTCAACTTTTGAAACTATTCACTAATAACTTAATAATACTCCTTAACCTCTCCCATTCTTCCGCTCAATCTTCTCAATCACCTCATGCAGTTCATCCGGCTTATGAAATTCAATCGGAGAAAAGCCCTTTTCAAATACAATCGAGTCCGCTTCCATTAATAGAACATAACGATCACCCAATTTCGCCAAGTGAACAGATTCACCGAAGTCGGAAAGCATAGCGTTGACTCCCATGTGATCGAGCTTCATTTTTAGCTCTAGTTCAGGCGTATGCTCGACCATGCGGGCAGAGGCTTCGACAACTTCATCGGTCGTAAAGCGTTCTTGCAGTTCTCTCTTCGGACTGTCTGCCCATACTTCCATTGCTTCTTCAAATTGTTGAAATTCTGGGCTTTCTTCTTCTAGTTCTTCAATCGTGTATTCTCGTACCATATCGATGACTTGGGTCTTGACGATTTCCGGCATCGATTGTTCGTAGCCGACGTATTTTAAGAAGTCCTCAAAATAGCGAGCGTGAGACGCTTGATGAATTTTTAGTTCTCCTTCTTCAACCATTCCTTCTTCCGGCATGTATGGGTATTGGATCGACTTCATGTTTTTCGTTGTGATCGCTAGTTCGACATGTTGAATGAGCGAAGAAGCGTCTGTAATGGTCGCTACTTTTGGCTCGAAGTCGCATTTTAATAGGAAGACGAAAGAGTCATCAAAGTATTTTTTAATTTGCGCTTTAGCGACGATGAATACGCCGCCTCTAATAGCGCTTGTTTGTGTATAGAGTGTAGCGAATTGTTCGCTTGCTTCTTGGAATTCCAGTACCGAATAGGCAGCACGTGCTTTGGCGAACAAGTTGTAGTTCGGATTAGACGTTAAATCATGTCCGGGTTCAGCGGTGAAGTAACCGATTTTTGTTGGGACTTGTTCGGCTTTCGGGTGCCGGTCGGCCTTTCGTTTAGCAATCTTGGTGAATTCGCCATCCAAAAAGTCTTTGAGGGGATTATTTTCGTACTCTTCTTCACCGAGTGTTTGATAATGCTGAGCACGCTTCACGGCATCGTCGCCTTTGCCGTCCACATGAACAACAAAGAACGATAAATAATTGATTGTAAAATCCAATGAACATCACCTTTTTTAACTATTTTCTAACATAATCTCTCGTAATTGTTTAATGCCTTTTTCAAAATCCTCCATCGACGCGTAGCCGTAAGAGAGGCGGATCGCCTGAGTCGATTCTTCTGTATAAATGGTGCCGGGATTTAAAAGAATACCTTGTTGGTAAGCTTTTGTATATAGCTCTTTGTATGGGATTGTCACTTTTAATTTGAGCCATATTAAGAAGCCGCCAGATGGTACGTCCCATTCTGCGAGGTCGGACATATACTGATTAAGAATATGCAGCGCTGTTGTTCGGCGTTCCTTTAGCTGTTCGCGTACGAAAGATAGGTGGGTTTCGTAAAGACCGCTCGAAATCCATTCTGCTGCTACTCTTTGAGATAAGGAGCTTGAACCGTAGTCGGTTTGCTGTTTAATTTCAGCTAATCGATCAATGACTTGTTCTGACCCTGCAATCCAGCCGATGCGAAGGCCTGGACTTAATGTTTTGGATAAGCTACCTAAATAAAGCACATGACCATATGGATCTAATGATTTTAATGAAGGAGGTGGGGGACCGTCAATCCAAAGCTCCCGATAAATATCATCTTCAATCACTGGTAATCGCAATTGTTCACAAACATTCAGTAGTTCTCGTCGTCGTTGTTCGGTCATTAGGATGCCCGTCGGATTGTGAAAGCAAGGAATCGTGTAAACAATGGATCGTTCGCTTTCGTAATGTTTTTTAATGGCTGCTGGATGTAGCCCTTCCTGATCCATCGGTAACCCACATAGCTTCATTCCAGCTGATTGAAATACTTGTAGAGAATACAAATAGGAAGGCTTCTCTAATAAAATGGTCGAACCTCTATGTAAGAGCCCAGCTGAAATCAATTGCAGTCCTTGCAAGGCGCCAGATACTATTAAAATAGAGGACGGAGATACTTCTGTTCCTTGCCGACGCATGTATTCACTGATCGCTTCTCTTAAAGGTAAAAATCCTTTCGGTTCCTCGTAACCAAATGGTTCTAAATTGTCTGCGAGTCGCATCATCACCTGTTGCATATGATTAGTAGGGAAGATGTCTTGTGCGAGTTCGCCTTTGCTTAGTTGAATAAAATGATCTTCGTTTTCATTTGCTCCTTCTACACTAGAAGATGAATGAGCTTTCAACCAATTAGAGGCGGTAGTTTCATTCCAATCAGCAGGGGGAGACGTAGCGAGTAGCGTCCAAGTGTTATTGACGACGATCGTTCCTTTGCCCATTACTCCTTCTAGCAGCCCGTCTGCTTTTAGTTCTTCAAGAGCTGTGACAATTGTGCTGCGGTTGACACCGAATAGTTCAGCTAATTTGCGTTGACTCGGGATTTTGCTGCCAATTGGCCATTCGCCATTGAAAATATTTTCTTTTATGTAATGGATTACTTTTTCATATTTTGCTTGATTTTGCATCATTGCTTATTTTCTACTCCCTATATTCATGCTTTCCCTATTATCGTTTATTATTATTATAAACGATAAATAGCAATGGTTCATGTGAAAAAGAAAAAGGTGTGATGGGATTTCGCAATTTAACGAAAATAAAGTGACTTTATTGGCGAGAATAGTTTATTATAGTAGTTAGAATTTTCGAGTCATGAAAGAAGGGCAGTTGATGTTTTTTTGTTAAAGAAATGGATTTTACCTGTAGCGATTTTACTAATTATTCTATTTTTGCTCCCGTATTCGCTACCTTTTATACTTGCCTTAGTGACTGCTATTTTATTAGAGAACTCTGTAAAATGGTTTATCATCCGGTTTAGATGGCAACGATTTCGAGCGGTTCTGGTGACTTTTATTTTGTATCTAGTGTTTATCGCTCTATTTGTATGGTTTGTTGTCAATCTCGTGATTGATCAAATCGTGACGTTAGCGCAAAAAGGTCCGTCATTTGTGACGAACTTTTATAAGGAATCATTGATTCAGTTCGTGGATCAGTTCCAGCATTACTTTAAGTCGTTACCACCAGATGTGATTCGATCATTTGAACAAACACTTGAAAACTCAATCGATTCTGTGACTCAAATGGCTCAATCGATACTTGAATGGTTATTTAGCTTAGCAACCGCTATACCGGGATTTTTAATAGAGTTTTTAGTATATTTAATCGCCGTCTTTTTGTTCAGTCTTGAACTCTCTCGATTGAAAGTAAAAACGGACCGGCATTTAAAGGACTCAACAAAAGAGAAATTATATTTAATTACCGGTCAATTAAATAAAGCAGGAGTTGGCTTTATTAAAGCGCAAATTTTCTTAAGCGCGGTCACTTTTTTAATGGCGTTTATCGGTTTATCTATTTTACAAGTGCCGTATGCTGTGTTACTTTCGATATTAATCGTTTTCGTCGATGTGTTACCGATTTTAGGAACCGGGTCTGTACTTGTTCCATGGGCAGTGATTTCCTTTTTCCAAGAAAACCAATTCCTTGGCATTGGGCTCATTCTTTTGTTTATTGTCATTACAGTTGTGCGCCGCATTTTAGAACCGAAAGTCTTTTCATCCAATATGGGAATTTCTCCATTAGCGGCTTTAATTAGTTTATTTGTCGGCTTTAAAATACTAGGGTTTATCGGCTTTTTCGTTGGACCAGCGATCGTCATTGTTTACGATACGCTACGAGAAGCGGGGATTTTAAAAAGTAGATGGAAAATTTAACGGTGTCAGCCTTCTAATAGAGGGCTGATTTTTTTACGGAAACGAGTGTAATAAGTGTTGGGGTGATACAGTAGTATGTAACAAAATATGAAAAATAATGAAAATCATTCTTGACTAAAGTTTCTCTATGTTATATTTTTTGTATATAGGCAACTTAATTAGTTGTGAGCATAAAACATTTCTTATGTTCATACATAGCATAGAAAAGAAAGGAGTTTTTTAGGTTAAAAGTTGCATTCAGGCAAAAAAATAGCATGAAACAAAAAGGGAGGATCATAGAATGAAAAAAATGTATGTCATGTTTACACTTATACTTGCGATGATGTTAACGGCTTGTTCATCATCTAATAGTGAGGGGAATTCAGAGAAAGCAAATAAATCGAAGGAATTAAATGGTCCATTAGTTATCACAACGACAATTGCGCAAATTGGTGACATTGTTAAAAATGTAGGTGGAGAGCATGTGAAAGTGGAAAGTTTAATGGGACCAGGAACAGACCCCCATCTATACAAAGCGACTCAAGGAGACATTGCAAAGTTAAGTAAAGCAGATATCATTTTTTATAATGGCCTACATTTAGAAGGAAAAATGAATGATATATTTGAAAAAATGAGAAAAGAAAAGCCAACATATGCTGTTGCAGAAAATATTCCGGATGAAAAATTACAAGCGGATAGCGAAGATAAAACGATTGTTGACCCTCATGTGTGGTTCAACGCTCAACTTTGGAAGTATGCGGTTGAAGAAGTAGAAGCTGGGTTAATCGAACAAGATCCAGTTCATAAAGAAGACTATGAAAAAAATGCTAAAAAATATATTGCGATGCTTGAAGAATTAGATGCTTATGGGAAAGAGCAAGTTCAAACGATTCCAGAAGAAAGTAGAGTATTAGTTACGGCTCATGATGCGTTCGGTTATTTCGGTACGGCCTATGGTTTTGAAGTAATGGGCTTACAAGGATTAAGCACAGATTCAGAATATGGATTAAGAGATGTTCAAGCATTAGTAGATACTCTCGTTCAAAAGAATATTAAAGCTGTTTTTATTGAAAGTTCGATTTCAGATCGCTCCATTAATGCTGTAGTAGAAGGGACAAAAAAGAAAGGGCATGAGGTACAGATAGGTGGGGAATTATTCTCAGATGCTATGGGAGAAGAGGGAACACCTGAAAGTACGTATGAAGGGATGTTTAAGCATAACATCGATACCGTTGTATCTTCATTAAAATAAACGAGCAGGAGGTAGCAACATGAACCCGTTAAAAGTAGATAATCTGACGGTTGCTTATCAAAAGAAGCCAGTTTTGAAAGAAGTAAGTTTTAAAGTGCCTGAAGGAAAGTTAATCGGTATTATCGGCCCGAATGGAGCTGGAAAGTCAACATTGATTAAAGGAATTCTAGGTCTAATACCGAAAGCTTCTGGAGAAGTTAACATATACGATAAACCATATAATAAGCAACGAAAGCTAGTCGGCTATGTTCCTCAACGTGGATCGGTGGATTGGGATTTTCCAACGAATGCTATTGATGTTGTCTTAATGGGGCGATATGGGCATATCGGATGGGTGAAACGTCCAAAAAAAGAAGACATTGAATTTGCTTATAGTTGTCTTGAAAAAGTTGGAATGAAAGAGTTTGCTAATAGACAAATTAGTCAACTTTCTGGTGGACAGCAACAACGGGTCTTTTTAGCTAGAGCTCTTGCTCAAGATGCTACTGTTTATTTTATGGATGAACCGTTCGTTGGAGTTGATGCCGCTACTGAAAAAGCGATTATTTCGTTGTTAAATGAGTTGAAAGCGCGAGGAAAAACAGTACTTGTTGTTCATCACGATCTCCAAACTGTGAAAGAATATTTCGATTGGGTCATGTTGTTGAATGTGAAATTAATTGAAATTGGACCGGCAAATTCAGTGTTTACTTTAGATAATCTTCAAAAAACATATGGTGGACGATTAGCCTTTTTAGAAAAAGGAGCTTTTCTCACGGAAAGCCAAACGAGGGAAGATTAACATGGAACATCTTATAATTATGCTGAAAGATGCAAATACTCAATGGGTATTACTAGGGTCTCTTCTTTTAGGGGCAGCGAGTGGGGTGCTAGGGAGCTTTGCTTTACTTAAAAAGCAAAGCTTGATCGGTGATGCAATGGCTCACGCAGCTTTGCCAGGTGTTTGTATCGCTTTTTTACTTACAGGAGAAAAGTCGTTACCTTGGCTATTGTTAGGAGCTACGATAACAGGATTGCTTGCGACTTATTGTATTCAAGCAATTACTAGACACTCGCGTTTAAAAACTGATACAGCTATTGGTTTAGTATTATCTGTCTTCTTTGGTATTGGGATTGTATTATTAACAAAGGCAGCACAAACTAGCACTGGAAATAAAAGTGGATTAGATGATTTTATTTTTGGGCAGGCTGCATCAATGGTCGGGCAAGATGTCAAAATTATAACATCTGTTTCTGCTTTACTGGTTTTTATTATCTTTCTATTCTTTAAAGAATTTAAGGTATTAACGTTTGATCCTGATTTCGCTCAAGGGATTGGCTTTCCATCCAAAACATTAAACTTATTGTTAATGACATTAATAACAGGGGCTGTTGTTATTGGTATTCAAGCTGTCGGCGTTGTATTAATGGCTGCGATGCTTATAACTCCTGCTATTTCTGCTAGATATTGGACGGAAGATCTAGGGCATATGGTTGTGATTGCTGGAGTGATTGGCGCGTTTTCTGGAGTGACTGGAACTTTAATTAGTACGATGGCTGTAGGTTTGCCGACGGGCCCTTTAATTGTTTTAGCTGCTACGTCTACTTTCGTTGTTTCATTGTTGTTCTCACCGAAACGAGGCTTGTTAATGAAATTAATCAAGCTATATCGATTACGTAAGTCGGTGGCTAATGAACAATCGCTAAATACTCTTGTCAGAAAGCATGAGAGGGGGTAGACAGATGAGTTATGAGGCTTGGATCATTCTAACGGGCTCTTTAGTAGGGATTACTTGTGGTGTTACTGGTTGTTTTTTGATCTTAAGGAAAATGGCGATGCTAGCGGATGCCATTAGCCATACAGTATTGCTTGGAATTGTGCTCGCATTTTTAGTTACTCATAGTCTTGATGGGATTTATATGTTTATTGGAGCAACCATTGTCGGACTATTGACCGCTTTTTTTGTTCAGTTGTTAGACTCGAGTGGTGTGCAGTCGGATGCTGCCATCGGAGTCGTTTTCACTTCTTTATTTGCATTAGGGGTTATATTGATCTCATTGTTTGCTGGAAATGCTCATTTAGACGTCGATCATGCATTGATGGGTGAAATTACGTTCATCCCTTGGGATACAGTGGATCTTTTTGGTCTGACGGGTGTTCCGAAGGCCGTTTGGATGCTTGGAACGGTTCTTATATTTAACTTAACGGTTATTACGTTATTTTATAAAGAGCTAAAAATCAGTTCTTTCGATCCGGCTTTAGCGGCCGCGATTGGTATACCGGTTCTTTTTATTCACTATTTATTAATGGGGATGGTTTCAATTACCACTGTTGCTTCTTTTGATAGTGTTGGAGCGATTTTAGTCGTTGCAATGTTAATTGTTCCGGGAGCGACCGCTTATTTATTAACGGATAAACTAAGTGTGATGCTCATTTTAAGCGGTGTAATCGGTGTAGTATCGGCCGTTAGCGGTTACTATGCGGCGACGATTCTAAATGTTTCTATTTCTGGAGCGATGGCGACAATGCTTGGATTAATCTTTGCGGTGGTATTCGTCTTATCTCCAAGTCACGGCTTGTTGTCAAAGTGGATTATGAGAAGGAAATATATTCAATCGAAGAAAACAGGAGCAAAACCGCTCCAACAGTCATAACAAAAAGCCAGGGGCATCCTGGCTTTTTGTTATGATCATTAAACGATTTCTGCCTTCTTTATAAAGTCTTCTTGCTCATAATAGGCATGTTTCACTAAAATATTCGGTCCGAGACATTGGACGCTTGGGCAGTGACAGTTTAATTGAGAAGCGAGGGAGGAGTTCATCCAAGTTTGATACGTTTCATGTAACGTATTCGTTTGAATATTCCCCAATGGAGGAGCATCTCCAAAGTCTGTCACAATAATATCACCATTAAAGATATTAATATTGAGTCTAGAACGTCCATCTGGGTCATTTCTCACTGTGACCATATTTTCATTTCGTAGCCGTTTTAATAATGTTTGGTCCTCTACATCTTGGCTACATGAATAAAATGGAAGTGTCCCGAACAGCATCCAAATGTTTGGGTCACGAACATCGAGTAAATGATGAATCGCTTCACGCATCTCTTGCAAAGAAAGGGATTCTAATGCACTCGCGAAATCGCTAGGGTACATCGGATGAACCTCATGGCGAGCACAGCCCATTTCATCGACGATTTGGCGATGAATCTTCTCTAAATAAGGAAGGGTTTTTTTATTTAACATCGTTTCCGCTGAGACCATAACACCCATTTTTGACAGTGCTTTACTATTATCGATCATTCTTTGGAAAAGAGCTTCTCGTTGGGCAAACGTCGGTTTTCGTTCCATGTTCGCGAACCCGGTTTCTACAAACTCTTCTATTGTTCCCCAGTTATGCGAAATGTGCAACACATCTAAATAAGGGGCAATTTCTTCATAGCGGGACAATTCAATTGTTAAATTTGAATTGATTTGCGTGTATACATCGCGTTCATGGGCATATTTTAACAGTGGTAGCACATAGTTACGAACGGAAGATTTAGATAGCATCGGCTCACCACCTGTAATGCTAAGTGCTCGCAAGTCCGGCACTTCCTCTAGCCTACGAATAAGCAACTCAAGCGGCAAGGCTTCGGGATCTTTTGTTTGTAATGTATAGCCAACTGCACAATGCTCACAACGCATATTACATAATGTCGTTGTCGTAAACTCAACATTTGATAACCTCATGTGACCTGCTGTTTGGATATCTAAATAAGATTCCCATGGGTCAAATTGTGGATGGATCATTTGTTTCATTGTAAAACCTCTTTTCTATAGACAATTAATATTATACCTCTTTTAGAAAAGAAATGGCTAGGGTAAAAACGGATTTAAGCAAGCTGTTTCTTCGATGCTATTTGATAAAATGTTACATTTATAGTATCAATCTTGAGACCTATTTTTCTATTTTTTAGTGTCTTTTCTTTGGAAACAATTTCACGTGTGATACAATGTAGGCGTGTTAATTAGTAGTTGGAGGGAGAGATACATATGAAAAAAATGACAACTGTCATGGGAGCTGTATTATTAGCTGGTGGCGTATTAGCTGCGTGCTCGGATGCGGATACGACTAAAAACGAAGAGACTCCTGAGAATGAAGAAGTAAAGCAAGCAGCGGATCCGGCGGTAGAATCTGAACAAAATACAGAGAGCGAAACGCCTGAGTCTGCAGAGGGAGACAAAGAAAGCGAAGTAGCAGTGGAAGAAGTCGAGGCTAAAGGAATTTACAATGGCATGGCCGACCCTCATACGGTTGAAATTAATGTAGATGGGGAAGATAAAGCGTTTCAAGTGAACCCTGAGGGCGAAGAAGTGAAGAAATTCGACGCGTTAGAAGAAGGGTCAGAAGTGACGTTTGTTTATAAAACAGAAGGCGAACAAATGACGATTACACAAGTGAAATCGGTAGAACCTAAGCAGGAAGTTGAAAGTGAAGCAACAGAACCTGCAAAGGAACCTACAGAAAATGAAGCAGCAGTGGACGAAGTAGAGGCAATAGGTATTTATAATGGCATGGCTGACCTTCATACAGTAGAACTTAATGTAGATGGGGAAGACCAGGCGTTTCAAATCAACCCTGAAGGTGAAGAAGTGAAGAAGTTTGACGCGTTAGAAGAAGGAACAGAAGTGACGTTTGTTTATAAAACAGAAGGCGAACAAATGACAATCACGCAAGTAAAATAAGTAAAAAACCGGAACGAAAGAGAGAAATTTATCTTTCGTTCCGGTTTTTTTATTCGAATCGCTCAATGATTTCTGTTAAAGATTTAGAGATTTCTTGAAGCTCCGTACTCATTTTGCAAGGCTCTCCATCGCTTTTATTTGCTGCTCGGTGGATGCGGCTACTTCGATCGTTTTATTTCTGGATTTATTTGCATAGTCCGTTACTTGTTCTAATGAAGCCAAGATCTCTTCTGAACCGGCAGACATTTCTTCTGTAGTCGCAGAAGTTTCTTGTACCTCATCATTGACAGAACTTACGGATTGATAGATTTCTTTAAGCATTTCACCAATTTGTTGGACAGCTTGGGCACCATTTGTCACTTTTGTAGAAGTGGACGTCATATCAGTCCTCACGCCATTAGTGACTTCAGCAAAACTTTCAATAAGTACTCGGATTTCTTCAGCTGAATGTTTCGATTGTTCAGCAAGGTGGCGAACTTCATCAGCCACAACAGCAAATCCTTTGCCGTATTCCCCCGCTCTAGCGGCCTCAATCGCTGCGTTTAAGGCTAATAGATTCGTTTGTTCGGCTATGCCAGTCATGACGTTTGTAATATCTTGAATTTGCTGATATTTCGCTGTTAAATCTTCAACTTTATCTCCTGTTTGTAGTACGAGGGTTTTTACATCTTGAATTTGGTTAACGACCTGTAAGGATTCTTTATGACAATTTTGAACGAATTCGGTCACACCACTCGAGGTTTCTGCCATCGTTGTAGCTGAATCAGCAATTTTTTGAACGCCGAGAGACATTTCTTCCATTGCTCGAACAGCTTCTTCGTTATTTTGAACAGATCGTGAACTTCCGGATGCTACTTCGTCCATGCTTTGATTAATTGTACGATTCGCTTCTTGTGTTTCCTCCACTGTATTAAAAAGTTTGTTCGATGAAACTTGTAGATGGCTTGCTTGGCTACTTATTCTCGATAAAATAGCACTCAGTTGCTCAATAGAAGTTGAAAATGAGCGAACAAGAGAAGAGATTTCGTCTTTTTTGTTTGTGCGAATGGTAGCAATTCTTTGATTGGCGACGCTCCAGCGACCATCAGCAAAATCTCCTAATGCTTGACTAACAGTGCTAAGAGGCGCTAACGTTCTTTTTACATAAAAATACAATGTTATACATACAACAATAATGAGAAGTAAAAAAGTGATCCCAAATATCGGGATAGATGATTTCAGTAATTCAGATTGAATAGAAACGACACTATCCGCTGCGATATCGACCCCTAATATACCGACTATTTCTCCGTTGCTATCTTTGATTGGAGCAAAAGCAGATAAATATCTTCCATACTGTGGGTCATTAATAATTTTTGTACTTGTTGTTTTGCCTTCTAATACAGGCTTTACATCATCATAAGTGGTACCTGTAGTCTCTTGACCGATTGTCGCACCATCTTTTGAGTCTTTAGGATAACCATCCATCATGATTTGGACAGACTTTTCGTCTGCACGTAATGTATATATGTATAGAACTCCTGTACTGTCTAATGTTTCGATTAACTGATCCTTCACTTCAAAATACGATTCATTTTCTTCTGGTTTTTCAATAAAACGGCCATAAGTATCTCCGTTTAGTCGCTCCGCTATATGCTTTGCGGTTGCTGTTCCTTGAATGCCGATTGTTTTTTCCACTGTGCCATAAGAACTGCGAATAAGTAAAAATACAACTGATAGAAAGACCACAGCCATAACGGTCATAAAAATGAGAGTGATCCTCGTACTAATCAATTTGTTCCGCAAGAAACCCACTTCCTTTTAGTAGTTATTTTTCTTTATATCGGAAGAAAACGAGTATTCTTTATATTTGTTGTTTTCTTATTTAGAGAAAATACCAAATTTATAAAAATGTAGATAAATAAAAAGGGGGAACCAAATGATGGTTCCCTCTGATAGTCGTCTTTTTTAGTTAAGCGCGAATTTGTCCATGTCCCTTTACTAATGATTTAGTTGTTGTAATGGCTTTAAGTCCCATTGGTCCGCGAGCATGAAGTTTTTGTGTACTAATGCCAATTTCAGCACCAAGTCCAAATTGCTCACCGTCCGTAAAGCGGGTAGAGGCGTTATGATAAAGAACAGCTGCATCAATGGCTCGGAAAAACCAGTCGACGTTGTCCGTTGTTTCTGAAACGATAGCTTCTGAATGTTTTGTGCCAAACATATTGATATGAGTGACAGCTTCTTTCACATTCGCTACTGTTTTTACAGCGATAATAGGTGCTAAATATTCAGTGCTCCAGTCTTCATCCGTTGCTTCCTTCACAAAAGCAAATTCGTTTGCTAACGTTTGATCTCCTCGAAGTTCTACACCTTGATTGTGTAAACTGTGCAAAATAGCCGATTGATGAGGCCAGTCTCGATGAATTAGTAATGTTTCTGCTGCATTACAAACAGATGGTCGATGAGTTTTGGCATTGACAGCAATGTCGATGGCCATTTGTTCTTGGGCGCTTTCATCGATAAATACGTGGCAATTTCCAACTCCAGTTTCAAGTACGGGAACGGTGGCTTGACGAATGACTGTTTGAATAAGTCCAGCACCACCACGTGGAATTAATACGTCTAAGTATTCGTTTAACTGAAACATTTTAGAAGCTGTTTCCCGACTCGTATCTTCTAATAGTTGGAGAGCGTCCGCTGGAATAGGGGACTGCTGCAATGCTGTCTTCATCACTTCCACTAGCGCTTGATTGGAATGAGTGGCGGAAGAACTACCTCGTAAAAGCACGGCATTCCCTGCTTTTAAGCATAAAGCGGCAGCATCTACGGTCACATTCGGGCGAGCTTCATAGACCATACCGATCACGCCAAGTGGCACACGAACAGTTTCAATTTTTAAGTCGTTATCAAGTGCCGATTCATCGGTCACTTCTCCAACTGGATCTTTTAATTGAATCAGTTGGCGGACACCATCAGCGATTTGCTGAATGCGTTCCTCAGTCAACTGCAAGCGATCTAAAATGTTAGGAGAGAAACCTGCTTGAACTCCATTTTCCATATCCTTCGCATTTTCTTGCAAAATAAAGCCGGATTGTTGAACAAGAGCCTCAGCAATTGTTTCTAATCCTTGATTCTTTTCATTTTCAGACAGTAGACTCATTTGAAGAGAGGCTGCCTTTAGTAGCTTTGCTTTTTCAATTAGTTCACTCATGTTTTTTATTCTCCCATCTTACTATTTAATAAAGTTTGTAGTTACCCAATTGTCGCGATGAATGACTTCGGCTCGCTCATTAATCGAGTACACTTTTGCTTCTGAACTGGCTAAACCTTTTATTTTTTCAAGATCTATAGAGGAATAGAATACTTGTCCTTTGCCGATCACTTCTCGTTTTTGATTGATGACATTGACCACATCCATTGGATCAAATACACCTTCTACTGAAATCACGCCGGCCGGAAGCAAGCTTTTTCCTTTGGATAAAATAGCTATTTCAGCTCCTTCATCAATCATTATGTTTCCTGAGGCTTTCGCGTGATGAGCAATCCATTGTTTTTTCATTTGCATATGAGATTTAAAGGGGGAGCCGATATACGTTCCATTTCCTTTTCCAGCCAGTGTATCTAGTAACTTATCCGCGCCTTTCCCAGTACCGACAAATACAGGGACACCAAGAGATAACGCTTTTTCAGCGGCAATGAGCTTGGATTTCATCCCACCCGTTCCAATGGATGAGCCACTATCACCTGCGTAACTAAGCATTTCTTCAGTAACTTCAGGAATAAAGTGAAACCGCTTCGCTTCAGGATTTGTTTTAGGGTTACTGTCATACAATCCGTCAATATCCGTTAAAATAATTAGGGCATCGGCTTGAACAAAGCCGCTCACTAAGGCAGAGAGCATATCGTTATCTCCGTACGTCAGTTCCTCAATCGAAATGCAATCATTTTCGTTAATAATCGGAATCGCACCAGCTCTTAATAGCTCTGACATCGCCGTATAAAAATTTTGAAAGCGTCCGCGGTTGTAAAAGTCTTCTCGTGTTAAGAGCATTTGTGCGACCGCTAGATGAAAAGGGGCAAACAGCGAAATATACTTTTGAATTAACAAACTTTGGCCTACTGCGGCGGATGCTTGTTTGGCAGCGACTGTTTTCGGTCTTGATGTATAGCCTAATGATTGAAATCCTGCCGCCACAGCACCAGAAGAAACGATGATGACTTCATGGCCTTCTTGTTTCATTTTGGCAATCGCCTGAACGTGGTCCCATACTTTTTCCTCGACAATATTTCCTTGTTCATCCGTTAATGAACTGCTTCCAATTTTCACAACTACTCGGTATTTTTTCACAGCAAATCATCCTTTTATTAAATTAAAAAAAGCATGCCCCTCCTATCCATAAAAGGACGAAGGGCATGCTGATCCGCGGTACCACCTTTTTTGGCGCAAATTGCGCCCGCTCAATCCCGTAACGAGGGAGACGGCCTATGTTTCCATAAGCGATATTACAAAGGGCAGGTTCAACTGCTTCCTGTGAGGAGCCTTACAGCCGGTGGACTCCATTCTCTGACACACTTCACAAATTTACTAATCCCTTTATCGTTCGATTATTCATAATTATTACAATTATCTATATATATGCTGATTTGTCAAGAGTAAACAAGTCAAATATTTTTTAAGTGGATGGGTTGGCTTTTCATTAAGTCGAGAAAATGCTTTAAAATTCTTGCGGTTAACCCCCAAATAATTTTGTCTTCATAAAGGTAAAAATACTCGTCCATTTTTCGTGTTTGCCAATTGTAGTTTTCTCCTCCGACAATTAAATCAAAGGGAAAATTCTCTTCCGGCTCTACTTTAAAATGAATGTCATATTTTTTCGGAGAGTAATGAAGTAAATAATCAAGCGGCACAGTAAATATTTGTTCTACTTCATCATGGTTCGGTTGTAGTTCGTCTTCCGATGGTAAAGAGCCTACGAATGGATAAATGATCGTGCCAAACGGAGAGACGATAAAGTCCAGTGGGAAGGTTTGTGTAATATCTGATTGCTGGATGCCTAGTTCTTCCGATGTTTCACGAATGGCTGTATGCAACTCGTTTTGATCCGATTCCTCAATTCTCCCACCTGGAAAACAAACTTCACCTGGTTGCTTCCTCATTTGAAGGGAGCGAATTTGGAATAATATATGAATCTCGTCTTCTTTTTTTATTAACGGAAGTAGGATAGCGTATTTGGAGAAATGTTCATGCCCTAATATAGCTGGGGTTCGATCACAAAATTGATGAAATAATTGATCTCTTCTCATAAACTCCCTCTTTTCTTTAATCATTTTTTCTATTATAAAGCAATGACGGGGATTTGTGAAAAAGAATCGATGTAAATAGAATAAAAGAGGGGGAGAACAACAAAAAGCTAGAGAATTGCTGTCTCTAACTTTTTGTAAATCATTCATAAAAAGCTTTACCATAATGTACTATCGGAGTATCCACAGTTTTGACACACTCGAACAAAAGTTTGTCTTTCAAAGTGATGGTCACAGCTTTGTTGTAGTGAAGAAAGTTCTTGTTTCAATTCGGCAAGCCTTTTTTCTAATGTCATAATTTCGCCTTTTAACTTTCTTACTTGTTCGATTCTCATTGATAAATCTCCGCACCTGATTGCCGGAATTCATCGGCTTTTTCTTTTAATCCTTTTTCCACTTCCATTTCGCGGATGTTGTGGGAGATTTTCATGCTGCAAAACTTCGGTCCACACATCGAGCAAAAGTGAGCTGTTTTTGCTCCTTCAGCTGGAAGGGTTTCATCATGATATTCAAGTGCTCGCTCAGGGTCAAGTGAAAGATTAAATTGATCGTGCCAGCGGAATTCAAATCGAGCTTTAGAAAGGGCATCATCACGCAAGGAAGCTCGCGGATGACCTTTTGCTAGATCGGCTGCATGAGCGGCGATTTTATAAGCAATAACCCCTTCGCGTACATCTTCTTTATTGGGGAGCCCTAAATGTTCTTTCGGCGTGACATAACAAAGCATTGCTGTTCCATAGGAAGCAATCATCGCTGCTCCGATGGCAGAGGTAATATGATCATACCCTGGTGCGATATCAGTTGTTAATGGACCAAGTGTATAAAAGGGCGCTTCCATACACATCTCTAATTGCTTATCCATGTTTTCTTTAATTTTATGCATTGGCACATGTCCAGGCCCTTCAATCATCACTTGTACGTCGTGCTCCCAAGCGATTTTCGTTAATTCTCCTAACGTTTCTAGCTCCGCAAATTGCGCTTCATCATTGGCATCAGCAATCGAGCCTGGGCGCAATCCGTCTCCTAGTGAAAAAGCGACGTCATACGTTTTCATAATTTCACAGATTTCTTCAAAATGAGTATATAAAAAGTTTTCTTGATGGTGAGAGAGACACCATTGAGCCATAATCGAGCCTCCGCGCGAAACGATGCCTGTCGTTCGCTTGGCTGTCAGCGGAATGTATGGAAGACGAACACCGGCATGAATCGTAAAGTAATCAACACCTTGTTCTGCTTGCTCAATCAACGTATCGCGGAACACCTCCCAATTTAAGTCTTCGGCGACACCATTCACTTTTTCTAGCGCCTGATAGATCGGAACAGTGCCAACAGGAACGGGACAATTGCGAATGATCCATTCTCTTGTCGTGTGAATATTTTTTCCAGTCGAAAGGTCCATCATCGTATCGGCACCCCAGCGAATCGCCCATGTCATTTTTCGACTTCTTCATAAATCGAAGAAGTAACGGCTGAATTCCCGATATTGGCATTAATTTTTACATGAAAGGCGCGGCCGATAATCATCGGTTCGCTTTCAGGGTGATTAATGTTAGCGGGGATAATCGCCCGACCTTCTGCCACTTCTTTGCAAATAAATTCAGCATCCATGCCTTCTCTTATAGCGATAAATTCCATTTCTGGCGTAATGATTCCTTGACGAGCATAATGAAGCTGGGTCACATTTCGCCCTTTCTTTGCCTTTAGAGGTTGTCTTTTTAAACCTTGAAAAACGAGATCCTCATTGGCTGTTTTCTTTTTATACCCATTGTCTTCAGGTCGGATCGTACGACCTGTATATTCTTCTATGTCACCACGTTCATGGATCCATTGGTGGCGAACGGTTGGCAGTCCTTTTTCGATCTCAATGCCTACTTGATCATCTGTATAATAGCCGCTCGTATCGTATACACGAAGAGGAGCGTTTGGTTCTTCATGTGAAGAGGTCATTGTAGGAGACAATTCAATTTCGCGAAAAGGCACCTTTATATCCGCTCTAGCACCCTCTACATACACTTTTTTACTTTTTGGAAAATTACGGACTAAATTCAATTTTTCATCTGGTCTTTGTTCTTTCATTGCTTTTTCCTCCTTTGTCAATGAAAGGACGAAATCCGATTCTACCATTGCATGAAAAAACCGAGCCATATAAATATACGGACCCGGTTAATAATCAGTTAAATAGCGTAAGGAACACGCTAATAAACAGATATAAACTTCCCCACGCTGGTATGAACCAGATCAGGTCCTGAGGGTTAAGAAACTTCATGGCGTTTCTCTCTCAGCCCAAGCTTGTTGGACACCCCTAGTTTTGAAAAATATTCAATTTACTCCTCCACTTTATACTAATTTTGGTACAGTGTAAAGAAAAAAAGATCCAATTTACTGGTATAATATTCTTTAAAATTTGGAGGTGTTTTGATTGAATCCACTATTAATCGATTTTCCAACAGAGTTTTCCACTGAAAGATTGCATATTCGTATGGCTTTACCGGGAGATGGGGGAGTTGTGTATCAGGCAATTCAGTCCTCGTTGAATGAACTGAAACCGTGGCTACCGTTCGTTCATTATGAGCAATCACCGGAGGGGGCAGAAGCGAATGTAAGAGAAGCTTATGCCAAATTTGTGACACGTGAAGATTTAAGGTTACACATTTTTCATAAAGAGACAGGAGAATTTATCGGTTCTTCCGGTTTGCATCGGATAGATTGGAAAGTCCGTAAATTTGAGATCGGCTATTGGGTAGATACCAAATTTTCAGGATGTGGGTATATGACAGAAGCAGTGCAAGCGATTGCTGACTTTGCCTTTGAACATTTAGTAGCTAATCGAGTGGAAATCAGGTGTGACCCTGATAACCAAAGGAGTCGCGCGATTGCAGAAAAATTGGATTTTACCCTTGAAGGCATACTAAGAAATGATCAATTATCTGCTGATGGCAGTCAAATTAGAGATACATGTATTTATGCACAGATAAACAAATAACTCGAATATTTGTTGTATTTTTTGCTCTTCCCTAGGAAAACTATTGTCGGAAAACCGCATTATTTGTTGAAAAGTTTTTGCTGAAAAAATATGAATATTTCGACATAGTAGAAAGGGGGAGAGGATTTTTTGTGAACAATAAAGCGATGATGAATACGACTAATGATAGACATATAGAATGGTTTTGGGAAAATAGCTCGGATCTAGTTTGTTCAATGAATTTAGAGGGTGTTATTTTGATGGGGAATCCTGTATTCATTAACGTGACAGGAGTAGATCCGAAAGAGGAAACAATTTCAATATTTGATTTTTGGAGCAGCAAACCATATAAAAAAATAATTGAACTGATAAAACAAGCAATAGAGAGTTCGAACTCTATTGTGACTACCGAAAACATTAGGCATAAAAACGGTACTTTGGTCATCTGTAAATGGAGCATTATGTACGATCCGCATCATATGCTGTTTTATTTAATAGGGAAAAAGGAAACGACTAGTTGTTTAGGATGGTGTGAGGCATTTTTGTCCACTACTAATGATCCCGTTTATATTTTAAATCATGAAGGAAAAATTATAAATGTAAATGAGGCGTTTGTAAAGGTTTACGGCTGGAGTTTAGATGAACTGATGGGGACAGAACTACCGACTATTCCTCATCATTTGAGAGGAGAACGCAAAATATTCTCGGAAATACTTCAGTTAGGTAGCAGGGTCCGTAATCATAAAACGATTCGCCAAAAAAAAGATGGATCGCTCATACATGCGATCATATCAGTTACACCCGTTAAGGATAGCCACGGCAAGATTGTTGCCATTGTAGGAGTTACTAGAAATATTACAGATAAAGTGGAAGCAGCCTTATTATTAGACCGAAAAGTGAAAGAATTAAAAGAGCATGAATTAAAATTTTTGGAAATATCAGAAAATATAAACGAAATATTTTGTGTGTTTGATTTTTCAATGAATGAAGTCGTGTATGTTAGCCCGTCTTATGAGAGAATCCTTGGTCATTCTAAAGAGAACTTTTATAAAAACTTTCACGTCATTTATCAACTGGTTCATGAAGAAGATCAAGAAGCATTTAAACAATTTTTAAAATCGAGTGATACAGACTCACAAATAGAATATCGGATTTTTCATAAAAATGGAAGTGTTAAGTGGTTAAGGTCACGGAAAACACCGATAAAGGATAAAAAGTATCTTCATCGTGTAGCGACAGTGACACAAGACATTTCTAGTTTAAAGGAAAAAGAGCTATTACTAAATAAACAAGATAAGTTAGGAGCAATTGGTCAATTAGCCGCGGGAATCGCTCATGAAGTGAGAAACCCTTTAACCGCTATTAAAGGATTTACACAATTGTGGGGGCAAGAAACCCACAATAAATACAGTGAGATCATCTTATCTGAGCTGGAGCGAATGGAATCGATTATGCAGGAGTTTTTAATGTTAGCTAAACCTAATCAAGAAACAAAGTTCGAGGTACATGATCTCAATCAATTAGTAAACGAAACAATTGATTTTATGCATCCAGAAGCCTTGCTTCATAAGGTTGAGCTGATGACAGATATCACTCAAGAGCTGTCGCTTATCAAGTTAGAGAAAAAGCAAATAAAACAAGTGATGCTTAATTTGATTAAGAATGCGATCGACTCCATGCCGGATGGAGGGAACTTATTAGTTAAAACAAAACAATTAGGCAAAGAATATATATGTATCGAAGTGATTGATGAGGGGGTTGGCATAGCCCAAGATCGTATCCCTCGGCTAGGTGAGCCTTTCTACTCTAATAAAGAAAAAGGGACTGGTTTAGGCCTGATGGTCAGTTTTAAAATCATTGAGCACCATAAAGGCAAGATTATATTTGAGAGCGAAGAGGCAAAAGGAACGAAAGTACAAGTTCGTTTACCTATTAATACGGATTAAACATAGTGGTAAAAAAGGGATTGCTAGCTTTATTAGCAGTCCCTTTTTTATTTTCTCACACTCTCAGTTTATTTTATAAAAATACATTATGTGCAAAATTCAAATTAAAATATAATAACATTTAAAGTAAACAAGCACTTTATTATTAAACCCCCATACTATTCCCTAACTTTTAAAATAATATCTTTGTAAAATTTTATTTTTTGCAATTAACTATTGTGTAAAGATTCTAAAAAATTGTAATATAATAAGTATACATTTATTCATTGGTGAATTTTTCTAAACAAAATATTTATTCAACAAGGAGTTATGCAAAATGTCAGAAAAAACAATTCAAGTAAATTTAAGTCCTGAAAGAAAGCCAAAACCAGAGTCTAATCAATTAGGGTTTGGGAAAATCTTTACTGATCATATGTTTGTGATGGATTATACAGAAGGGACGGGGTGGCATGATCCTCGTATTGTTCCGTATCAGCCACTTACGTTAGACCCTGCTTCAATGATTTTTCACTATGGACAAACAGTGTTTGAAGGAATGAAAGCTTATTTAACAAAAGATCAACGAATTTTATTATTCCGTCCAGAAAGAAATATGCAAAGATTAAATCGCTCGAATGATCGATTATGCATTCCGAATATTGATGAGAAGTTAGCTTTAGAAGCATTGAAAAAATTGATTTTAGTCGATAAGGAGTGGATTCCTACAGCAGAAGGAACATCACTATATATTCGTCCATTCATTATTGCAACAGAGCCTTTCCTTGGAGTCCATGCGTCAAGCAACTATAAGTTTATTATCATTCTTTCTCCGGTAGGTTTGTATTATAAAGAAGGAATCCAACCAGTAAAAATCCTTGTAGAAAGCGACTATGTTCGTGCGGTAGCCGGTGGAACTGGTGAAGCAAAGACAGCAGGAAACTATGCTTCAAGCTTGAAAGCACAAGAGGTGGCGAGCCAAAGAGAATACTCACAAGTTTTATGGTTAGATGGAGTGGAGAAGAAATATATTGAAGAAGTCGGCAGCATGAATGTATTCTTTAAAATCGATGGAGAAGTTGTTACCCCAGCATTGAATGGTAGCATTCTTGAAGGGGTGACACGCAATTCCGTTATTCAATTATTGAAGCATTGGGGAGTACCAGTTTCTGAACGGAAAATTTCCATGCAAGAAGTATATGACGCGTATCAAGCTGGAAAATTAGAAGAAGCGTTCGGTACCGGGACAGCAGCTGTCATTTCACCGATTGGTGAGTTTTTCTGGAAAGATGAAAAACTTGTTATTAATGAAGGCGAAACAGGGAAAATTTCTAAACAACTATATCAAACGATTACAGGCATTCAAAATGGAACAGAACCAGATCCGTTTGATTGGCTAGTGGAAATCAATGAAGAAACTGTAGCAAAATAAATAAAAAGACGTCTGCTGATTGAGCCAGACGTCTTGATAGTAAAAAAATCTAGTAATGAATGTTTACCTCAGTACCAATTGGAACCGTCTTCGCTAATTGTTCGACGTCATGGTTGTACATTCGAATACAGCCTTTTGATACATATTTTCCAATCGAGGACGGATTATTGGTTCCATGGATTCCATATGATTTTTTCGATAAACTCATCCACATCGTACCATACGGACCGCCGGGATTCGGCGCTTTATTAATAATCACAAAAGTGCCAACTGGTGTTTGAGTTAGTATTTTACCGACGCCTACTGGATAAACATGTACGATTTTTCCTTGATATGTTAATGTCAACGTTCGAGCAGACAGAGAAACAAAAATTTTGTAAGGACTTGTTTCAGGAGAAGGTAGTCCTGGAATCACGATCTTTTGGCCAACATAAATGAGGTTTGGTTGAATTCCCGGATTAGCTTTGATCAGCTTTGATAAGGAGATCCGATAATCTTCAGAGATAGACGTTAGCGTTTCACCTGACTTTACAGTATGGATAATGGTGATCACCACCTTTGCATCGAAGGCAAGTTTCATTAATAAATTGTATGCCCACCTGTAATGAATATGTTATTAAAAAATACAGAAGGTAGCTTTATCAGTCGAGTGAATTAATCAAAAAGGGGATTTTAACCCCTTTTTGATTTCAAAATAATTAAACGTATGAATCAATCATCCAGTTATGTTCAACTAAGCTGTCATTTTCTTTTGTTAACAAAAGCTGAATGAATTCCTCCACAACAGGAGGGAGATAGCGATTTTTAATCGTCAGTAAATAAATAGTTCGGAAAATAGACTCATCTTCAATCGATTTATAAATAATATCATCACTTCGATAGCTCTTAATTGAATTGACGGGAAGTAAGGCAATCCCAACGTTGTGTTCAATTAAACGACAAGCCATTTCAAACCGTTCGATTTCAAATTGGATTTTGAGGGATAAATTATGACGTTGAAACATTTGAATTAAATTCTGTCTCGTTTGCAATCCATGTGTACTGACAATGAAAGATTCTGTTGCTAGATCCTCTAAATAAAGTCTTTGGTAATTAGCTAATGGATGATCTTTATTCATTGCCACAACAAGAGGCTCCGAGTACAATTCTTGCACATGAATTAAATCTGATTTGATTTTATGGTTTGAAATGACAAAATGTACATCCAAACGATTTAATGCTTGAACAATTCCCTCTGGTGCTAACATCTCTTTTAATTCCACTTTTAATTTTGGATGTTGCTTCGTATAGTCAGCGACCATTTTAGGAAGCCAATTACGAACAGACTCGATTAAGCCGATCGATAATTTCCCCTCTCCCATCTGTTGAATTTCTTCAACTTCCATTTCTACATTGTGTACATGCTGTAATATTTCCAGCGCTCGATTATAAAAACGCTTGCCTGGTTCTGTTAAATCTATTCCTTTAGCTGTTCTTTCAAACAACAAGAACTTTAATTCCTCCTCTAGCTTTTTGATTGAATGACTTAGGGAAGGTTGGGAAATATGTAGAAGAACAGCTGCTTTTGAAATACTTTGTTCTTGTGCAGTTACGACAAAATATTGCAATTTACGAAAGTCCATAAGATACTCCTTTTTACTACATATAGAAAAAACTATATCAGTATCGAAATGTAGTATTAGTATATATATATTATATTTTGTATACTATACTATGGCAAACGCTTACAGCAAGAATAACTAAGGGGTGTTTATATGGAGTTTAATCAAGTAACAAGTTTATTTTTGGCCGTATTCGTATTTATGATCGGTTCCTTTTTAATTAAAAAAATCTCACTTTTCGATAGATTTTGCATACCAGCTCCGGTTGTTGGTGGGTTGCTTTTTGCTCTTATTGTGACTGTTCTAAATAAATTTAACATCGTTGAGATTACTATTGATACGTCACTGCAAAGTTTGTTTATGTTAGCATTCTTTACGACAGTTGGTTTAGGAGCGAGCACAACTTTAATTAAAATCGGTGGAAAATTATTACTCATTTATTGGGGAATGTGTACGGTGTTAGCATTTATGCAAAATGCTATCGGGATTTCTTTAGCTAAAATAATGAACATCGACCCATTAATCGGTATTTTAACGGGAGCCGTTTCCATGTCGGGCGGTCACGGAGGAGCGGCTGCTTACGGTGGTACGATTGAACAACTTGGACTACCAACAGCAACGACGATCGGGTTAGCTGCGGCTACATTAGGTTTAGTTTGTGGTGGACTAGTTGGTGGACCAACAGCAGGATACTTAATGAAAAAGTACAATTTGAAATCAGATGATAGCAAAGTGAACAAATTAGAAGAACCGAAAAAAGAACATTTTATTCGATTAAGTGATGAGAAGACTTGGATGCGTCAAATGTTTTTAGTCACATTCTGTATGGCACTTGGGTCATACTTCGGTGAATGGTTTGCAAGTGCAACAGGTTTAACATTACCTAGTTATGTTGGGGGTATGATTGTAGCTGTCATTGCTCGTTTCATCATTGACAAAGTAAATGAAGATTTCATTAACATGCCAACAGTTCAAATTATCGGTGATATTTCTTTAAATATTTTCTTAGCTATGGCGTTAATGAGCATTAAGCTTTGGGAAATTGCAGACCTTGCGTTACCAATGTTACTCATTATTGCTGTACAAGTTGTGTTTATCACGATCTTTAGTGTGTTTATCGTTTTCCGAGTACTTGGAAAGAATTACGATGCGGCAGTGATGATCAGTGGAATGCTAGGACATGGTCTAGGAGCAACTCCAAATGCAATGGCGAATATGTCCGCTGTGACAGCGAAATATGGTCCGTCTAGAAACGCCTTTTTAATCGTACCGATCGCTGGTTCGTTTTTAATTGACATTGTAGCTATGCCAATTATTTTAACAAGTATCGAATTATTTAAATAATAAATAAAAGTAAAACAGCCAGCGAATCATGATTCACTGGCTATTTTACTTTTTAAAAAGCGCATCGATATCCTCTATATTGCTCTTCAATCAAAGTGCCTAAATGGAATAAGGCTTGTTCATTTCCATTTTTGCTTACAAGCTGAATAGCAATAGGCATTCCGTTCAAATCTTCTCCTACTGGAATAGTTAATGCGGGTAATCCCCAAACATTAGCATAAGCAACATAAGGCATATATTTCAAAAATGTTTTTCGGATAGAGAAAATTTCTTTATAAACGGTTGTGTGAGGAGAGGCTGTACAATGGTAAACAGGCATAATTAGTATTTTTTTATCTAAATATTCCTCTAATACAGAATCTCCTTGTTTTAAGATTTGATCGATTTCATGAATTCGTTTAGTAGACGGTCGAAATAGTTTGGCACCGATGATCGCCCATGTTAAATAATAGTGTAGATCAGATGTTTTTGTACTTCTTTCTTTAAGAAATTCAAATATAGTTCGAGGTTTTTGACCGTTAAAAGCAACCGTTTCCATATCTTTTCCGCCATCGACAGCCATCATTTCTTGCCAAAGAAGAGTAGATTCATTAAAAAATGGTGGCAAGCTACGCTGTACGGAGAAGTTCTCACTTAGAGATGTTTCAATTTGGTCAAGTAATTGATTTGTTTCACTTGATAATGGGATATCTAGTTTCTTCTCTAAAAATTCTAGATTAAATTCTTCTAGTTTCTTATCTTTTATCGGATGCTGCGCAATAATCGAGTATAGTAACTCCATATCCCGTATAGACTTGCCCATAGGGCCAATCCCAATCATTCGTTCTTGAAAAGGGTGAGTGACAAAAGGAAAGTGTCCTTCTTGTGACACTTGAAACTTTCCGGGCTTAAAGCCTATAATTCCATTAAAATGACTAGGGAAGCGGATAGATCCACCAATATCTGAACCAATTCCTACAGCTGAACCTCCTGCTGCAATCAAAGCTCCTTCACCACCGCTAGAACCGCCTACCGTTTTTGACTCATCCCATGGATTATTGGTTCGGCCATATAATTTATTATCTGTTTCTTGGCAAAAACAAAGGGTAGGCGTATTTGTTTTTCCGAGAATGATAGCACCTTCTTCTTTTAACTTTGCTACAATCTCAGCGTCTTCATGTTCTATTTGATTTTTTCGGTGAATTAATCCACCTGTTGTTTTCATTCTTTCAACATGAAGGGATTCTTTCATACTGATCGGTACACCATGAAGAGCTCCTTTGTTTTTTCCTGTTTGAATCATCATATCTTTTGTTTCTGCTTCCTTTAAAGCTTCTGAAAAGCGCTCTTCTACGAGTGCGTTAATCGTAGGATTGATTTTTTTTATATGATCGATGTACGTTTGTACAGCAAATGTGCAAGTGATTTCTTTCATTCGAATTTTTTCAGCAAGCATAAACGCATCCATAGTTACAATGTTTGAGCCCAATTGAGGCTCACTATAAGATTGCTCAGTTATTTTCATCTAAAATCGGCAAGGATACCCCTTCTTTAATCGTGTGAAGGGCGATAGC
>NKXN01000010.1 GCA_002261155.1 Bacillaceae bacterium SAS-127
GCCCGATTGGTTCGGGCCTGTACGATGTAGGTCACAAAGGCGTTGCAACAGGACGTTGCGATTTTAGCCTTTGTTCCTCTTTTCATCAGTGGGGGATGAGGAAAGCCCTCACTGATTGAAGTTTCACTTTAAGCTTTTTCTTCAAATAATTTGGCGATTTCGACAATGACTTGTACGGATTTTTCCATATTATTTACGGAAGCATATTCAAATCGACCGTGGAAGTTTTCGCCACCAGTGAAAATGTTCGGTGTCGGCAGTCCCATATAAGATAGCTGCGAGCCATCAGTGCCGCCGCGGATTGGTTTGACGATGGGCTCGATGCCTAAGTTTTTCATCGCTTCATACGCCGTGTCGACAATTTCCTTCACTGGTTCAATTTTTTCTCTCATATTATAATATTGATCGTTCATTTCGAGAATGATGCGGTCTTCACCGTAAGTCTCTTGCAAGTTTTTGACGATATGAGTCATTGCGTCTTTTCTTGCTTGGAAGTTGGCTTTGTCGAAGTCGCGGATAATGTATTCCATCTCCGTTTGTTCCACATCACCGTTGATGGAAAGAAGGTGATAGAAGCCTTCGTAGCCTTCTGTATATTCCGGTGATTCCTCTGCTGGTAATTGCGCATGTAACTCCATCGCAATTTTGGAGGAGTGAATCATTTTTCCTTTCGCTGTTCCTGGATGAACATTTTTTCCTTTAATGATGATTTTCGCTCCAGCGGCATTAAAGCTTTCATACTCTAGTTCACCGAGCGGTCCGCCGTCAATCGTGTAGGCAAATGCAGCATTGAACGCATCGACATCGAATTTATGCGGGCCTCTGCCGATTTCTTCGTCTGGAGTAAATGCTACACGAATTTTTCCATGCTTAATTTCTGGATGGTTAATTAAATAAGCCATCGCCGTCATAATTCCGGTTACACCGGCCTTATTGTCAGCACCGAGTAAAGTCGTGCCGTCTGTTGTTACAAGTGTATGTCCTTTATATTGTGGTAATTCGGGGAAATCCTTTGGTGACAAGATGATTTGTAATTCTTTGTTGAGAACGATATCTTGTCCATCGTAATTTTCAACGATTTGAGGCTGAACATTTTTGCCGGTAAAATCAGGCGTTGTATCGACATGGGCTAAAAACCCAATGACAGGGACATCTTTTTCTGTGTTAGCAGGTAGTGTTGCCATCACATACCCGTATTCATCAACGGTCACTTCTTCCATGCCGATTTCTTTTAGTTCCTCTTCAAGCATGTGAATCAATGTCCACTGTTTTTCAGTGGAAGGAGTCGTTGGACTATTTTCATCTGATTGTGTATCAATTTTTACATAAGAAATAAATCGTTTCAGTAATTCGTTTTTCACTGTAGAAGCAACTCCTTTTGGAAATGTGTGTCTTTTATTTTATCATAATCGCTATTCAATGTATTAGCTGTAGTGTTAGTGAAATCAAAACCAGTTTGAATTGTAAAAAAGTGATTAAAAAGTGCAACAAGACAACAAATGATAGATAGTGAAGAGATTAGGTTGTATCGTAAAGTCATGGAAGGAGGAACTATGAAAGTTAGTGTGTTGTTTGACAAGTTGATGAATAAAGAAGAAGTTACCATTCAAACAAATCCTGCAAATAGTGAGATAGCTCACTGCTTAGAAAATTACTTGAAAAAAGGAAGCAAGTTAACGGTTATCAATGCTAAAAATAATAGAAAACTTCAAGTAGATATGCATTCTATTCTAGCTTTTCAATCGGAAGGTCACATGTGTTCTGTCAAAATGAAATCTAGCGAGCTTTACTTAATCAACAAACGCTTAAAAGAATTAGAATGCTTAGCTGAAAAACAGTTGGTGAAGATTAATAATCAAACCATCATTAATTTAGATGAAGTTGTGGAGTTTTCTCCTGCGCCAAACGCACGATTAGAAGTATTAATGAGTGATCAATCGTCGTATTTTGTAAATCGCCATTATGTCAAAACAATTAAGGAGAGATTATCATGGTAAAACAATTGAAATTATCTTTTTTCCAGACCTTTTCTATAACGTTCGTATGGATTTTAGTTCTATTCTCAGTCTTTTTAGAAAATCTTACATTAACCATCCCTTATATTTGGAATTTGGTGGGGATCAGTGCCATCTTTGCTGTCATTTTGGGTATCATGTATCCAACATTATGGGGCTTTTCTTCCATGAAGGCGATTGGGAAAATTACGATTTCTTCAGCAATAAATATTGCTGGCGGAGTTAGTGCAGTTTGGCTATTTTCTCCTGATATGTTTGAGTTTATCAAGCCATGGCTATTAGCAATTTGCGTGATGACTGTACTAGGCCACGTTATAGGATTTTATTTTTATTCAAAGTGGCATAATCAAAAAAGCTCTCAAAAATTAAACGAACTTCTGAAAAATAAGCTTTAATCAACAAACTATTTGAAAGCAAGCATAGTCTCTCTATGCTTGCTTTATCACTTTAATATAGCGGAGGGCAGCTCCCTCATTTTTTCTTAATGGTAATCGTCCATTGAGCATCGCCACTTTGTTCGAAGTTAGTCACTTCGTGTCCTTCTTCAGCCGCCCAACGCGGGATCGCTTCGGTTGCTTGCGTGCAGTCGAAGTCAATTGTTAATTCGTCACCGCTAGCAAGCTCCGCCATTACTTCCTTTGCTTCTACTAATGGGAAGGGACAAACCATTCCTAGTACTTCTAATTTTTTTTGCATGATATTTCCTCCTAATGTGTATGATTAAGCCGTTTGCGTATTCATTTTGCCTTTATTCGTTGCTTTTTGTCTCGGTTTAACGATAGTGAAGTAAGCTGCCGTCCAAGTACCGAGAATCATGAACGGTAAGGAAATCCAACCTTGCCATGTGAATAGAGCGGTTTCGACTAAGCCGTTTCCGATCGAGCAGCCGCCAGCAAGACTGGCACCAACGCCCATTAAGATACCGCCGAACGCGCTTTTAAGGCAAGTACTCACATCAGGTACTCGAAAACGGAATTCGCCGCTCCCTTTAGCTGCTACATATGAGCCGATGAGAATACCGATAACTAAAAACACACCCCAGTTTAAAAATGAGCTGTCACCTGTCACCGCATATTGCAAGATATTAGCTGTTGGCGTTGTGACTCCAAGTCCAAACATTCTACCAGTCGCTTCACTTAAAGGCCAAGCAGCAATAGCAATCAAACCAACGAGTGTCGCAGTGAACAGAGGGTTCCAACGTTTTTCGAATAAAAGGTGGGCAAGCCCTGTTTTCTTAGGCTTCATTGTTGGGATTTTCACGCTCGGTTTCGATAATTGTTTCCAGACGAGCAAGCCTGTAATACTGACAAGAAGAGCAACTAATACCCATGGAGAAACTCCAAGTGTTCCGTGAATCGTTTGTGCTTCCACTTGATAAGATTGCATGGAAGTGGAATAAGAGCTAAGAGGCCCGCTTTTCATCATCGCGCTTGAAACCATATAAGTAGCAAGAGCAATCCAACTGCCAATCAACCCTTCACCAGCCCGATACCATGTACCCGTCGCACAACCGCCAGCAAAGATAATACCAATCCCGAATACAAATGCGCCGAAAATAGTAGCGAACCACATGAAGTTTCCTAATTCAAATTGAATGATCCCGAATGAATGAAGCAAATAAACACCGATACTTTGAATCGAAATTGCGACTAAAAAGGCGATAAACATCCGGTTATCTTTTGTTACATACATATCTCTAAATGCTCCGGTAACACAGAAACGTCCACGCTGCATGACAAATCCGAGTAAACCGCCGCATAATAAACCTGTTAAAACGAGCTGAAGCATATGAACACTCCTTACATAAATGTTTTGTAAAAGTAGTATAATCCTTTTAATCCGATAATTCAAGTAGGTATTAGTGGAAAAATATAATTTTGAATCGTTTGATTTTTATATGTGATTAGTACAAGATGGGGGTATAGGGCAACGTATAGATAGAGAATACAAATGGAGGTTGTGACATGAACGAGGAGAAAGCGTTCCACCAAAGTGTAGATACAGCATTTGATGAAGAAGTAAAGAAGATTCATGAGCAGCTCGATCAAGATTTATTGATCGCTCTTGTTGGAGAAGTGAATGCAGGAAAGTCATCAACGATTAACAAAATCATTGGCAGAGATGTCGCGAAAACCAATCCTCAACCAGGAGAGACGGTTAGTATAGACCCTTACAATTTAGCGGGATTGGAAAAAATAAAACTAATGGATACCCCTGGTTTAAATGATCCGAATGATGAAAATCCGAAGAAAACGGAAGCATTTATTAGCGAAGCAGATATCATTCTGTTTTTCACGAATGCAGCGGGGACTGTGTTCTCCGATAGCGAAAAGGCAAAGTTTCAAGAGATTGCGGCTCATAATGAAAATATCTTAATCGTACTAAATAAGATTGATGCCGCTGAGGATATAGACAGTTTAGTGACGTTTATTAAACAGCATGCCGGTAGTCAGTACGACGTGGTGCCGATCTCTTCTAAAACAGGGCAAAACATCGATATATTAAAGGAGCGGATATTGGAGCTACTCGAAAAAAAGGGGAAGGACATCCTATTCGCAAAAAGCTTACAAGATAAATCTATTGCTGCTAAACGCTGGATTAACGCGGCAGGAGTGTCTGCAGGAGTGATTGGTGCCTCACCGATACCTGGGTCGGATGTCGTTCCGTTAACTGCTCTTCAAGTGGGGCTTACATTGAAGCTAGCGACCCTTTACGACAAGTCGTTGACGAAAAAGGCAGCGAAAGATTTAATTATTGTCACAGCGACTAGAACAGCGGGGCAAACGGCATACAGACAAATTGTTAAATTCGTCCCTGGAGCTGGATCGATCGCAGGTGGTCTCGTTGCTTCATCTCTTACCCTCGCACTAGGATATGGAATCAAATACGCTTATGAGAACGATTTACCGATTGATCAGGAAATCATTTTTGATCTGTATAAAAAATATAAAAAGCGAAAAAGTTACAAACAACAAATAGAACATTAGAGACTAAACATTCAATTTTGACGAATAAGCACTCAAATGAAATAACCCAAAATGTTGATCAAACAGCATTACCGGGTTATTTTTGATTTTTCGCTTATATGCAATTTCTAGTCTTCAGCCTGTAAAAGTGGGAGGGAGTTTGTCATCCTCGGCCTTCAAATATATATAAATATTCCTATATTTGGTTAAAACCCTAAAGATTACAATAAAAAAACCGATATCAAGAATGAGATATACAAGGAGGTGTACAATTAGAATTCTAGTTATTCAATTCATTAAAAATATTAAAACAAAAAGGGTGGTTAGTAATGAAAAAAATTAGTATTTTAGTATTTGTTTTGTTGGTTTCGTTTCCTTTTTTTGACCAAAAAGTTTCTGCTGCACTTGATTATGAAGTCGAGCCTAACAATAATTCTAATGAAGCTCAGCATATTGAACGAAATGCTCATAACCCAACCCAATTGATTGATGGTGATACGACAAGTCAAAAGGTGTTGTCTGGTCAGCTCGAAAACAACCTTGACGAGGATTGGTATAAAGTTACACTTCCGAAAGATAGTGAGACGGTATTATCAATTAACGGATCGAGGATGTCTGTTGAAGTTTACGATTCAAATTTTTCAAGAATTTTTAAAGAAGATTATCAAAGAGATCCCTCTTTCTTGTTAGGAGCATATCCTTATTGGTTAGATATACCGGAAGGGGGAGATTATTATGTGAGAGTGCATAACCTTATTGGTACAGATGGAGGTTATCGTTTCACGATCGGGAGTCCTAATTATTCAGTTGATTCATACGAATATAAAGCACCAAGAACTTTAAATTTAACAAGGTCGATACGAGTAGCTCAAGATAGATATGATCTTAGAAATATAAAGGATGTTCCTAAAGAAGCCGTGGTCTATAAGGTTATTTTAGGAGGTAAAAAGGTGAATTCTGCAAGAAGTGAATATAGAAGAATCAAACCGTCAACGGATTATGGATGGACTACTGCATATCCTTATTCATGGATTAGCGATATTTCTGTTTTGAGAGAGCATAAATTCCATAATATTTGGGATTTTGAGTTGGGAGGCAAAGTTTCAAGGGAAAATAGACCATATAGCTTAACACCTAGAATAACATTTTCCTATGTTTATCCGGTACTTCCGCAAAAGTAAATAATTTATGTATCATTTCACATAGTATGTAGTGATTGCTTTGACCAATTTAAATGGAGGACTCGCATTGAAAATTAATCAGATAAATCGCATGTTAATTGACGTTTTCCTAAATAACAACCATAGTTCTTATACAAGTAATCAGCTGAATTATAGTAAGAGAGTAAATAACCCGATAGATACTGTTGAATTGTCGTCAGCGGCGCAACAACGGATGACTAGACAAAAGTCTGTACATTCTCTTACCCATATCAAAAGAAAAGAAATAGAAGAATTAAAGGCCAAAAGCAATACACTAGAATTCCGAGAAGGTGCGTATTATCGATTTTCTATGAATGGTTATTCCACTCTTTTAGAGGGGAGCAGTTCTGGACATGTTGGTTTACCGATTTTGGATCTTAGGCATGAATTAGGTGTAGAGAATGTTCTGTCAGAGCAAGAGTATAAAAGATCAAGGAAAATAGAGAGTTTTTTTTCAAGTCTTGCAGGAAGCCCAGCAGGTTTGATTGGTTCATGGGATTCTTATTCAGGTGCTGAAACTTTACACATACTGAGTAGTGTTGGTATTGATCCGGGCTGGTTCACTATTAAAAGCGGCTCTGAATCGAACACATTCTATTTACGAGAGAATGGGAAAGTTATACCAAAATATCAAATGGAAGGTGCGAGAAGAGCACTTAATAACGAAAATTTGTTTGAAATTGGGTATAGCGAGGGTGAAACATTAATAGTAAACAATGTTGAATATGTCATTGATGACACAGGGCATGTTCATATCCCAGAAGGTGTTCCAGTGTTTCACAGTTTTTATGATGGGAATATTGATTTAACGTATCATGAACGAAGTAGGCAAAAGTTACTTGAAAAAAATAATTTGATATAAAACCTTACCGATTGATCAAAAATATAAAAAGCGAAAAAATTATAAACAACAAATAGAAAGTTAAAGGCGAGACCGAGGATGGTCTCGCCTTTCATACTTTATAATCGCAGTCTAGAAATTTTTTGTTTCAGTTCATCGCCCGCTTCGTTTAGTTGTTCGGCGGCGTTAGCAATAGCGGCAATAGCGCGCAGTTGCTCTTCCATGGAAGCAGCGATTTCTTCTGTGGATGCCGAAGATTGTTGAGCAATTGCTGCTATATGTTCAATGGCTGTTTGTACTTCCCCTTTATGGGCGGACATTCCTTGCACTTCATGATCGACTTCGTGAATGGAAGAGACGATCTCTTTCATAGAGTCAACGATAAGTTCAAAGGATTGCTTCGTATCAGATACGGCTTTTGTTTGTTCATTGCTTAAATTTTGACTCAGCTCAATGGCTTGAAGAGCTTGCTGTGATTCATTAATGATGCCAGTCAGTGTTTGGCGTACATCTCCAGTGGCTTGTGAGGATTGCTCGGCTAGCTTTCTGACTTCTTCAGCAACGACCGCAAAACCTTTCCCATGCTCCCCAGCTCTGGCGGCTTCAATCGAGGCGTTCAACGCTAAAAGATTCGTTTGATCCGAAATGGTATGAATGACAGATATGACATTTTCAATTTCTGTCACTCTAGTTGATAAGCGATTCATCACTTCTACAACGGTATGGGAAAGTTGATTGGCTTCTTCTGACTTCAATTGCAAGCTAGTCATTTGAGCTAAGCCGGATTGACTGGCTTCGTTAGCCGCTTGACTTTGTACCGTCATTTTCTCATTTAACTGTTCAACCTTTTCAATTTGTGTGGACAAATTCCCCATCTTTTTGTTAGACATTTCGGCGTCTTCTGCTTGCTTCGCAGTGCCGCTAGCAATTTCGTCAATGGCACCGCCGATTTCTTGACTCGAAGCGGATGTTTCTTCTGAAATAGCATTTAAGTTCTCGGCAGAAGCGTTTACTTGGTGAATCGAATGTTCAACCGTCTGGATGATCTCCCTCATATTTGCAGCCATCACATTAAAATCATTGGCTAAAATGCCGATTTCATCTTTATTGTTAATATCCAAAGGCTCAACGGTCAAGTCTCCGTTGGCTAATCGATTGACATGCTTTGTCACTAAACGAAGGGGTTTCGATAAAGATCCAGTAAACCAGATAATTATGATAATACCGATAACGGTTGATATCGTAAGGGTCACTGCAACAATGGCTAATACTTGATTCGCTCCCGCGTTAAAGTCCATTTTATATGTACCGGCAGCGACGACCCAGCCCCAGTTCGGATCGAGAGCACTATACACAATTTTTTCTCCCGTTTTTTCTGGATTGTTCGGCAACTTCCATTCATAAGTTGTAAATCCGCCGCCGTTTTGAGCTTTGTTAATCACTTTTTGGACGAAAAGTTTTCCGTTGACGTCTTTTATTTCCCAGGAATTATCGCCCTCATCGGAATAGTGGACAACATCGATGCCTTTTTCATTGAAGGCGTTGAAATATCCATGTTCTCCAAGGTCGACGGTACTTTGTATCTCTCTAATCCCATCTTCTTTCTTAGGTCCAATTAAATAAATCCTTGCCTGTTCTTGTGCTTCTTCAATCGTTATGCTTCCGTCTTCTACCTGTTGATTGAGGGCATCAATGATTTGCAGGGCCATTTCCACCCCGTTTTTTAATGATTTCTCTCCTGTTATATCTAGATTTTCTTTCGAGCTAAAGTAGGCAGTTGTTCCGATTACTAAACTAGGTAGTAATAACAAAGTAATAGAAACAATCAGCATCTTTGTTCTAATCGTCTTATTATTAAACATCTTTATCCCTCCTGGTGATATGGGGCAATTTTCTGAATAGTTACTTTTTACTATTATCGGTTATCGGTGTAAATATTTCAATTATTAATTATAAAATGGTAAAATAATGGAAAAACATTAAGGGGTGAGGAACATGCTTGGTTCTTGGCTCATGAAGCTATTGTTTTTTATTATAATGTTCGTTGGTTATTTGATCGCTTGGTTGACAGGGGATAAGCCGTAGAAAGAAGTGTTCGTGTAAAAGCGAAGGCTTCTTTTTTTTGTAGTGAATTCAATGAACTATATGACAGCTGTCATTTGAAATGGCTTATTCCTGTGAATATCGAACAGTTTTTCTTAAAGATAAAATGAAGATACAAATGCAGGAAATGAGGGGAAGCAAGTGGAAGTTACAACAAAAAGGATTCGGCTTCTTGATATTTTAAGAGGGTTTGCGGTACTGGGGACGTTAGGGACGAATATTTGGATCTTTGCTTATCTAGGCGATTTGTCATATCTCTTTACAGCTGATCACAATGAATGGTGGGCTTCTTTCAATGATTTCATCCGTCTGTTTGTTTTATTTTTAGTCAATGGGAAGCTACTTGGATTATTGACGATTATGTTTGGGGTCGGTTTAGAGATGAAGTACCAGCAATCCTTACGGAAAAAAGCAGCTTGGCCTGGTATTTACTTATGGATATCGTTAGTTTTGTTTATTGAGGGCTTGATCCACTTCATTTTAGTTATGGAGTACGATATTTTGATGGGCTATGGCGTGACGGCGATGATTGTCGCCTTCATTGTGAAGCGAGGAGATCGTGCGATCAAAAGAGCAATGATCGGGATGGGAAGCTTTCACGTTATCATGATTGTGCTGATAATGGTTAGTACGATATTTGCCAATTTACAAGGTGCCCATATTTCGTTCGGAAATATGGACGAGGCGGTTCAGTTGTATAAAGAAGGAAGCTGGCTTGCGCAAGTTCAATACCGAATCAACAACTTTATGTGGCTACGAGGAGAAGTAATTTTTACGATTCCAATGAATATCTTTTTGTTTTTACTTGGGGTTACTTTAATGAGAAAAGGGGCGTTTTCTCCAGACCAAATAGGGAAAGTGTGGAGATCACGCATGTTGAAGTGGGGACTTGTTGTTGGTATACCGTTAAATTTGCTGATTTTCGTGCCTGGCGGTGTCTTTGATTTTCCTGTTCGTTACTTATTTGCACCGGTGTTGTCGCTTGGCTATGTTGGACTGATTGCTTGGCTTGTGGAACGCCATCAACGTTTTTGGTTATGGCACCGCTTTGAACAAGTAGGGAAAATGTCGCTTACTTGTTATGTGCTACAAAATATTTTAGGAACGACTATTTTTTATGGCTGGGGCATAGGTCTTGGTGGGAAAGCAGAAGGGCTTGATGTTGTGCTGGTTTGGTTTTTGATCGTGGCTTTCCAGCTTGCTTTTGCATCGCTTTGGTTAACTAAGTTTTCCTTCGGCCCGATGGAAATGGCACGTAAATATGCAGTTCGCTTAATAAAGGGGTAATTTTTGGAGGCAATATGTTGTGAGAAACAAAATATATCCGTCTGATCAAATGGAGAAATACTTGCTAATTGATGTTATCGCCATCGTGTTTTTGTTCTATCATATGGTGACGGTTGAAAGCATGATTGGTTTAACGGGGAATTTATTGTTATTTATCGTTTTTTTGTTTGCCTTTTATATCGGTCTATGGCACCGAGATGGAAGGCTACTAGGTGCCTGTTTATTAGGATTCATGGTCCTTGGCATTTTGAGTGTGTTGATAGATAGTTGGCTACTGCTTTACGGTATGATTTTTGCGGATTTATTAGGACGCTCTTATTTGAAACGACATCTGGTCATTGGAATAATTGCGATTGTGGGTGTGTTTTTTACTGTGCATGGGGTGGTAGACGATAACCCGATCGCTTTTTTGCAAACAGTGGAACTACCGATCATGATGATTCAGTTAGCGCTACCGATCATTATTTTTGCCAAAGAGCAAGCGAAGCAGTTGAAGCAAGAGCTAAGTAGTACGAATGAACGCTTAATTCAAGAAGAGGAACGTCACCGAATTGCCAGGGATCTTCATGACACGCTCGGTCAAACATTAACAATGATTAAGTTAAAAAGTGAACTGACAATGCGGCTGATAGAAAAAGACTCTGATCAGGCAAAGCAGGAGTTGACAGATATTCGGAATACATCGCGAACGGCACTGAAGCAAGTGCGAGAAATGGTGGAGACGATGAAATGGGTGTCATTAGATGAAGAGTTGCAGTATGCGGAAAAAGCATTGGCTGTTGCTGGTGTGAACTTTGAAGTGGATAGACAGATTACACATATATCTTTGTCAAAATTAAATGAAACGATGACTGCTTTATCCATTAGAGAGGCTGTGACGAATATTATGAAGCATAGTCAGGCGAGAAATTGTCAGTTAACAGTTACAGATGAAGAGGATTTTGTTTTGATTCGATTAATTGATAATGGTATAGGGCTACAACAAGTATCGAGTGGGAGTGGCTTGTCATCCATGAAGGAACGAATGAAATTAGTTGGCGGACAGGCGATTATTGAAGAAGGAGCAAAGGGTGGCGTCATAGTGACATTGCGAGTTCCAGTTTAGAAAGAAAGGAAAGAAACAAGATGATACGAGTGGTTCTAGCGGAAGATCAAAAAATGTTAAGCGGTGCACTAGCCTCACTGTTAAAGTTAGAAGAGGATATTGAAGTGGTTGCGGAGGCAGCAGATGGCAAACAAGCATTAGCAGCCATTGAATCACTGCAGCCAGATGTGTGTTTGCTTGATATTGAAATGCCTTATGTTACAGGGCTGGAAATTGCAGAGAGGTTACGAGGTGAAGGTCATCCGTGCAAAATTATGATCGTCACCACGTTTACTCGTCCCGGCTACTTGCAAAAGGCAATGGATTTAAAGGTTGAAGGATACTTGTTGAAGGACGAACCGATTGATTTTTTAATTGCTGCGATTCGCAAAGTCATGAGTGGCGAACGAGTGATCAGCACGGATCTGGCGGCAGCCCTTTTTATAAATGAAGCCAATCCTTTGACGGAAAGGGAGCGGGAAGTATTAAGGTTGGCTCGATCGGGGATGACAACTAGACACATCGCCAAGACATTGTTTTTAACTAATGGAACTGTCCGCAATTATTTATCCTCTGCGATTCAAAAGCTAGAAACAGATTCGAGACAACAGGCAACGCGAATTGCGGAGGAGAAAGGGTGGATTTAGCAGGAAAATCATCCTTTTTAAAGCAGGATACAATAAAGAAATAGCCTTTGCACTCAAGGGCTATTTCTTTTGAGCCAACTATACAATTAAAGAGTTTCAAGCCAAATTCAGTTAATAGTCAAAATAGTGGCTATTAACTTTTTTTGTTTTATTACTTGACGAAACAAATTATTTAATGTAAATTAAGTTACGAAAAGTAATCAATTAATTATTGTATTCTAATATTCGAAAAGGAGCGTTTCAACATGACAAAGAAACATGAGTTAGGTGCACTTATTTTACGAGTAATGTTAGGTTTAACATTCTTCATTCACGGGTTGGCGAAGTTTCAAGGAGGAATTGAGAATATTGCTGGTTGGTTTGATAGCATTGGGATTCCGAGCTTTATGGCATACATTGTGGCTGCCGTTGAATTAGTTGGAGGTGTGGCATTGATTTTAGGCTTAGGTACACGCATTATTGCTGGGCTGTTTGTCATTGTGATGCTTGTGGCTATTTCAAAAGTGAAACTAGCAGCTGGGTTTATGGGAAATGGTGAAATGGCTGGTTATGAATTCGATTTAGCCTTAATGGCGATGTCTGTTTATCTTATTATTGCAGGTAGCTCGCTTTATTCATTAGACCAACTAGTTCTCGGAAAAAACAGCAAAGAACAATAAGAGTGGAAAAGGCATCCTGCTATGATTGAGTGGGATGCCTTTTCTGTGTTAAATAAAAGTAAAATTAGAGGGTTTCGGGTATAGATTCGAGAAGTGGTTCATATACATATTTACATTGATTGTTTCACGTTTTCGTTCAGAGAGGAGGCCGTCATAGAGTGGATGAGAGATTGTTGTCATTAGCTTTTTCAGTAGAAGCAAATAAAGGGGTGTATGCGTTACTGCTAGGCTCAGGCATTTCTTATGCAGCGGGAATCCCTACCGGACGTGGGGTGTTACGTGAGCTTTGCCGGCGGATGATGCAGGTGAGCGGTGACAATGAGGAAGACCCAATGGAATGGTACGAAAAAAAGTATGGGAAAACACCTTTATATAATGAAGTGATTGAAATATTGGCGAAAACATCGTCGGAACGTAATGGGTTATTAAAGGAATTTTTCGAACCGACAGCTGAAGAAATTAAGGAACAACAAAAGATACCGACTGATGCTCATCATGCGATTGCTAAATTAGTTCAAAAAGGGTATGTAAAAGTGATTGTGACGACTAATTTTGATCGGCTATTAGAGCATGCCTTGGACGAGTTAAGTATTCAATATCAAACAGTGTATCATCAAACGGATATCGAAGGGATGAAGCCGCTCGCTCACGCCCAATGTACAATTTTGAAAATTAACGGGGACTATCGTGATACACGTTTTAAAAATGTGACGGATGAACTTGATCACTATTCGGAATCACTTGAAAGTATGATTCAGCGGGTATTTGATGAATACGGTGTCATTGTTTCGGGCTGGTCCGCTGAATGGGATACCGCTTTACGAGATATTATTAAGTCGGTAAAGGGGCGGCGCTATTCATGGTACTGGCATGCTTTTACAGAAAGCTTAACTCCTCATGCGGAGGAACTTATTAAATTTCGTGATGCATGTAAAATTGTCGATACGCGTGGGGCCGATCATTTTTTCACTGATTTGCATGAAAATGTATCCAATATATCAAAGGTGAAGAGAATTAGCCCAGAGCATATTCAAATTAAGATGAAGCGGCTCAAGCGGTATATAACGGATGATCAAGAAATCGATTTGCGTGAGATGGTGACAGAACATACGAAAGAAGTCGTGTCTTTTCTTACACAGCAAAAATATGACGGTCATATCACTCCAGAGTCTGTGATGGAGAAAATTGAAACGGTGAAGGAGCAAAGTCGAGCGTTATCGATGTTGCTAGCGGTTTTGGCATATTATATGAAGAAAGAGGAGCAAGAGGTGCTCCTGATGCAAACATTAGAGCGGCTGACTGGGTCGAGGCGGCATCGTGGACAACCTCATCTACTTAGTTTACAGCAAATGCCGCTCCAAGCTGCTCTTTACAGTGTCGGTATTGCGGCTGTGATGAAGAAAAATTATCACCTGCTCAACTTGCTTTTTACCCGCCCGAAAGTGCATGATCCTTACAGTCATCAGCTGTCCTTTCTGAAATATACTTCACCCTCATTAGGTCTTGGACGTTTATTTCACTACGTTTCATCTGACAAAGCCTATCATTTGCCGACGGAAACCGTTTTTATTTATCCTTATATGAAAAAAGTCTTCATCGACACGCAGCTTGCCTTCGATGAGGCGGAATTGGAACGATACTATGACATTTTTGAATTGCTGAGAGCCATTAAATATCGTCATAGCGGGGAAGGAGGCTATATGTGTGGACGCTTTGGCTTTAATAGCAACCGTGAGCATCTCATTCGTTTTTTGAAGGAAGGCAGAGAAGATTATAGCTGGCCGGTGCTGGCCATTTGTGACGGGAGTAGAGAATCGTTCTCAGTCGCTCTTGAGAAGCTAGCTAAAGATTTAGATGACAACGGGCATGGATTGGTCCATGCGTATATTGGAAATCAGTAAAGAGCCTGTCGCGAAGCAGGTTCTTTTTTTTATTAAGAAATTCTTAAGATTTATGCTGGGCGTTTATTAAGATTTGCTCGCTATAATTACAGTAACGAACACATGATATACTTTCGAAAGGAGCGTGAGGACAAATGAACCAATATAATGTGCTAGTCGTCGATGATGAAAAAGAAATTCGCGATGCGATCGAAATATATTTAAAAAATGAAGGCATAACTGTGATCAAAGCGGAGGACGGAATCGATGCGATTGAAAAGTTGAACGAGCACCCGGTTCATCTCATTGTTTTGGATGTGATGATGCCGCGGCTCGATGGCATTGCGACGACCTTCAAAATCCGTGAACAAAAAAATATTCCGATCATTATTCTTAGTGCCAAAAGTGAAGATACTGATAAAATTTTAGGCTTGCAAGTCGGAGCCGATGATTATGTCACGAAGCCGTTTAACCCGATGGAGCTAGTGGCGCGAGTGAAGTCGCAGCTGCGTCGATACGTCAGATTAGGTACATATGAAGGCGTGACGCAGGTCATTGATTTAAACGGCTTAACGCTTGATCAGTCAGCAAAGGAAGTGGCGGTCAATGGGGAGGCCGTTAAATTGACACCGACCGAGTATAAAATCGTGGAATTGTTAATGGTTCATGCTGGTCGTGTGTTTTCGATTAATGAAATTTATGAACGTGTCTGGCAAGAGCCAGGATACAATGCCGAAAATACCGTAGCCGTTCATATTCGTAAAATTAGAGAAAAAATAGAAATCAATCCGAAAAATCCAAGATATTTAAAGGTGGTGTGGGGAATTGGATACAAAATGGAAAAGTAACCTAAAATTTATTGGTTGGCTGTTGTTATTTACATATGGATTAAGTGCGGTTATTGCTTTAATGAATCATGGAAGTACGTATTTGAAAAAAGATTATTTTGATACCCCTCAATTTGAAGGTCAACTTGAAGAGTTTATCAATGATTTAAATATATATGAGTTAAATAGCACAACAGCAGAAGAAGCGAAGAAGAAGATTACCGTCACGAAGGAGGAAATTGAAGATCATCGCAATTACTACGGGAGTTTAGCGGAGCAAGTGACGACGATTAAAGAGCGATATGCTGGGAAGATTCAAGAGGCTCTTTTAGCGGAAAACCAAGAAGTGGCGAAAGTGTACGAAGAGGAAAGAGACAAGAAGATTAAAGATATCACGAATAACTTCAAAAGCGATGACTATGTGCGGAAAAAAATTCAAGCAGAAAAAGAAAAAGCGATTGATGAGTTTTACGTGACCCATCAAAATGAGCGTCGTCAATTTGATGATGATGGGGAAGTATTTAAATATTATTTGAAAAATATTTCCACAGGCGACGTGTATACGAATGTTAATTTGTCAGGAGGCTCGCTTAGTGATGTATTTAATGACAAGGATATGTTTCATATTCGCAAATACGATTCGCCGAATTACTTAATGACTGATAGTTCATACGCTCCTACAGACGTTAGAATAGAAGTTGAGGCAGTAGAAGACAGAACATATGAAGGCAGGATTGCTGTCACGAAACATGCGCGTGATACAGTACCCGTTATCATAGATTATCATTATTTCAAAAATGAACAGAGGAATTTTTATATTTTTGTCATTAGCGGGTTGCTTGCATTAGTCATTAGCATACTAATAAGCCGCAAGACGACAGTGCTCCCGGTTGCTATCGTTGAGAAAATGGGGTTTTATTACAATAGAATTCCGGTAGATGTGAGTATCATCGTATTGATGATTACCGCTTTTATTACACTCATTGTGTTAAGTTCATATCAGGTTTTTTATTATATAGATGATCCATCATTATGGATAGAACTTCTTTTATTTAATTTACTTCCATCAGTGATAGGTACTATGGTTGTATGGTTTCAAGTAAAGTTATTATGGCTACGCACGAAAGCAGGCCCAGGAATAGAAGCAGAATGGAAAAACAGTTTGTTCATGAGATTCATCGAATTAGTGAAAAATGTATTTGAAGTTCGCTCGGTTGGTGTGCAATTATTCCTTCTGTTATCGGTGTTCTTTTTCACTGGTTTTGGGGTGCCGATCGTGTGGTGGGGGTGGGTGGATGGTTACCCTCACGTATTAATGTTATATATACTACTATTTTTATCTATCCCCATGCCTGCTCTTTTATTGCTGTTTAAGCGTATCGCTTATTTCAACCAAATCGCTCAGCATACAGAGAGAGTGTCGTCTGGATATCCAGAACCGGATCTTCCAGTCCAAGGGAAGTCAGTATTTTCCAAAATGGCAGAAAATATGAATCAATTGAAGCAAGGGGTAAAGGTGTCGCAAAGAGAGCAGGCTAAAAGTGAGCGGCTAAAAACGGAGCTGATCACAAATGTTAGTCATGATTTGCGCACGCCACTAACTTCGATTATTTCTTATACAGAGTTGTTGAAAACGCCAGATCTAGCGGAAGAAGAACGAGCAGCGTATACGGAGATCATCGATCGTAAATCGAAACGATTGAAAGTGTTAATTGATGACTTGTTTGAAGCGTCGAAAATGGCGAGCGGAAATGCTGAGTTAGTTAAAGAAAAAGCCGATCTCGTTCAACTTCTCCAGCAAGCATTAGCGGAATACAGCGAAACAATCGATGACTCCGATTTACATTTTCGAGTGACTAACCCAGAGGAGCCTGTCTACGCTTATGTGGACGGTCAGAAAATTTGGCGAGTGTTTGATAATTTAATCGGCAACATTTTAAAATATTCGTTGGAAAATACGAGAGTGTATATTTCGATGAAAACGGAGGGGAATCAAGCGGTAATCACGTTTAAAAATGTGACGAAATACGAGCTTGGTGACAATCTCGACGAATTATTCGAACGCTTTAAGCGTGGCGATCGCTCCCGTCATACAGATGGTTCAGGTCTAGGGCTCGCCATCGCTAAATCCATCATTGATTTACACGATGGGCAGCTTGATATCGAAGTAGATGGCGACCTGTTCAAAGTGACTGTTTCATTGGATACAGCTTATTGATAAAACAAGAGAAAGGCCCCGCTCTTCACGACAGAAGATGCGGGGTTTTTCCGTAAATTTGTTTCATTTTCTTTTGAGCCAGTTTGAGCACTGCCTTATCGATGTTTTCAATTTGTTCAAGTAACAAAGGCCATGTATCGGTGGAGAGTTCTTTACCGTATAAAGACACCCATTGCACATAGTCAGAGGCAGCTGCATCTAGCAGACCTTGCTCTGCACGAATGAAGGCTCTTCGGTAGTAGGGCTCGGGTATAAAAGCATTGATAGCGATGGCCATATTATATAGCTCCTCTGCCTCTTCATCTTTTCCGAGCGATTCATAGATCAGCCCTAAAGTGACGTATCCTTGGAAGCTACTTGGAGCGCGTTCAATAAACTGCTCAATATCTGTTAGAGCCTGCTCTAACTGTCCCATACGCAAATGAATAAATCCTCTCAAATGATATAAAGCCGTATATTCTGGCGCTATTTCCATCGCTACATCGCAGTCTTCTAACGCCTCTTGGAATTTTTCTTGGGAAAGACGACAGCGTGCTCGCTTTTCTAAAATAACAGGCGAATCAGGCTCTAGCTCGATGCCTTTCGTAAAGGCTTGTTCCGCCTCTTCTAAGTAGCCCATTCCAAGCAACACCATTCCTTCATCGAGTGCATATTCGCTCACTTCATTTAGTGATGGATTCTCTTGTAAAGCAGATCGTAAATCATCATAGGCTTGTTCAAACTTTTCTTGCTGATAGCGTACGAAGCTTCTTTCTCGAAACGTGTGATCCTTCAGGTCTTCTTCTTTTTCTAAAGCGATGGTGTAATCTTTTTCCGCCTTTTCAAAGCGACTGAGCTTTTCGTAGAGTTGAGCTCTTAGCTTATATACGCTTGCATCTTCGCCATCTAGCTTGACTAGCTCATGACAATGAATGAGCGCTTGATGTAAATTTCCCGAGAAATAATGGACACGGCTTAACCAATATTGAGGGTCAGGATCTTGCGAATCTAGCTCTTGTGCTCGATGAAAATCGGCCAAGCTTTCTTCGTATTTTTCTAGCTCAAATAGAAGAATTCCCCGTTCAATATATAAGCTAAAGGCATCTGGATAGCGACATATAGCCTCATTTAATGCTTGTTCCGCCTCTTCTGTTTGACCGGCTTCAAGCAATAAATGGGCATAATCGGGCAAAAAGTCAAAGCCCTCTTTAATGATTGATTGAAAAGTATGTACGGCATCAGCAGAATAACGTGCTCGATCCCAATATAGCTGTAAGCCTTCATCTTCTATAGATTGGAAAAAAGCGAGTAGTTGACAAGCTTTCTCCATATTGTCTAAAGCAGCATCTAGTTCGTCATGTTCCTCGAAGGCTTTCGCTAAACGATAATAAAACATCGGAACGGCATTATCTTCTGATAGAACAGCTTGTTGAAAAGCATCCAGTGCTTTATCGACAAACCCATGGTCAAATAACACGCAACCATATTCATACCAAGAAGAATTTACTTGTGGGTGACCGAGTTCCTCTTCACGTTTAATCGCTTGTTTATAGTCAGCTAAAGCTTCATCAATATACCCTAAATCTTGGTGAGTGAGCGCCCTTGTATAATAATACCAATAATAGTCTTCTAGGCTAATTGCTTTATTTAAAAAAATTAGAGCTTCTTCCTCGCGGTTATCTTCTCTAAAAATATGACCAGCCACTCCATTTAAATAAGCACTATCTGGAAAATGTTTTAGCCCCTTTTCAATAATGGCGATGCCTTCTTGCGTTCGCCCTATATAATGAAGGCCTTCTGCATACACAGCAAAGTCTTTCGCTTCAAACCACTTATGTTCGACCTGTTCATAATATGGAACGGCGGTTTGGCTATCTTTCATGGCTCGTGCTTTTTTTAATAGTTCCATGACTCATTCAACTCCTTTCCTGTTTCTTTTTCTTAAGCATATCAAATTTCTACAATCGGAGTGACAGGAATCGTCATTTTTACGATTCTTTTTCGAGCAGAATTGTTGCATAATAAGGAAGGATTCAAAAAATTTATAAAAGGGGAATAATTGATGAAACTAACTTACAAAGGGAAAACAAAAGATGTTTATGCATTGGAGGATGGCAATTATCTGTTAAAATTTAAAGATGATGTAACAGGAGAAAATGGAGTGTTTGACCCTGGAGCTAACACAGTTGGTTTAACGATGGAAGGAGCGGGCCGAGCGGGGCTTCGCTTAACGAAACACTTTTTTGAAGTTTTACAAGAAAAAGAGGTTCCGACTCATTATGTCGATGCCAACATTGAAGAAGCGACTATGACAGTGAAACCAGCGACTGTATTCGGCGAAGGTTTAGAAGTGATTTGTCGTTTCCGAGCAGTTGGAAGCTTTCTTCGTCGCTATGGTATGTATGCAGAAGAAGGTCAAGCGTTAGATGCTTTCGTAGAAGTGACATTAAAGGATGACGATCGCCAAGATCCGCCAATTACAGAGGACGCTCTTGATATGTTGGGGATTTTGACAAAAGAAGAATATGCAGTGTTGAAAGGGCTAACCCAGAAAATTGCTTACACAGTGAAAGAAGAGTTAGCGAAGAAAGACATCGAACTATATGACATCAAGTTTGAATTTGGTCGTTTAGCTGATGGACAAATTGTATTAATTGACGAAATTTCTGGTGGGAATATGCGTGCTTATAAGCATGGGGAGTATATCGAGCCGTTGACATTAGAACAAATGATGTTAGAGAACTGATAAAAGAGAAGGTGCCAGAGAATGGCGCCTTTTTTGTATAAATTAGTCTCCTTAATAAGACGTATCGCAACGAATATTTTCGGAATAATAAAAAAATTATAAAAAAACTAGTTTTCGTTTCCTTACTTTGGTGGGTATAATGATAAAAAAACTATGGAGAGATACGATGGAACGTCAATTAGAAGAAAAATACGACATTATGGATGTGAGCTTACTGGCGGGCAAGATGATGTTAGAGAGCGGAGCAGAGACGTATCGAGTAGAGGATACGATGATAAGAATTGCTCAGTCTTTTGGTATTAAGGAATCCCATTGTTACGTGACACCAACAGGTATTATGTTTTCGATAGAGACGAAGGAGCCGACAAAGACGAAGTTAATTCGTATTTCTGAGAGAACGATTGATTTACAAAAAGTTTGTATGGTGAACAGTATTTCGAGAAAGATTAGTGCGGGTGAACTTACGGTGGAGCAAGCGTATCAGGAGTTAAAGGATTTGCAAAAGGTGGGTATGGCTTTTTCGCTATCGATGCGAATTGTGGCTGCTTTTATTGCTAGTGGTTGTTTTTTAATGATGTTCCAAGGTGGTTGGTATGACGTTGTTCCAGCGATGATTGCTGGGGGAGTGGGATTTGCATCGGTCATTTATTTGCCCCGGATGATACCGATCAAGTTTTTTTCTGAATTTACGGCAGCGCTTATTATCGGCTTACTTTCTTACTTTTTTGTCTGGGTGGGAATCGGTAAGGAATTGGATAAAATTATTATCGGTTCGGTGATGCCGCTTGTGCCAGGTTTGCTAATCACTAATGCTGTGCGTGATTTAATGGCAGGGCATTTAATTTCCGGTTTAGCAAGGGGAGCAGAAGCATTTTTGACTGCTTTTGCGATCGGCACAGGGATCGCTGTTGTTGTCACTTTTTTTCAGAATGGAGGATTTTAGATGGACATTGTTGTACAGCTAGTCACGAGCTTTATAGCCGCATCGGCTTTTGGGATTATTTTTAACGCACCGAAAGAATCTCTGCTTACAAGCGGATTCGTTGGGATGATTGGCTGGATCGTCTATTATCTGTTTTGGAAAGAAGGAGTCAATGCTGTGCTCTCGACTGGTATATCCGCTTTTGTGATCGCTATTATTAGTCATGTATACTCAAAAAGATACAAAATGCCGATTATTATTTTTACGGTGGCAGGCATTATTCCGCTCGTTCCCGGAGGAATTTCTTACAATGCGATGCGCAGTTTTGTCCAAAATGATTACAACACTGCCTTGGCGTTAGCAGCTAAAGCCTTCATGATCTCAGGAGCGATTGCGATGGGACTCATTGTTTCAGAAGTGCTACGTACACTTCCGAATATAAAGAAAAAATAGTGTGGCCTTGGCTATCACTTTAAGAGGTAATATGCGCTATAAGTAAATATAAAAAAGGAGTAAACTCCGTAGAATTTACTCCTTTTGTGATATAAATATCCAATTGTTTATTTGGAGTTAAAAGTCATTTATACACCGTTTCATATATCTTTTCTGCTTCATCTATGATGTTAGAAAGTTCAGTTCCGTTCTTGAGATCTTCTTCTTCCTTTTTAGATAAACTTCCTTCTAGTAGGTGGATAGTCACAGGATTCTGCCCATCTTTATCCTTTCCACTCCATCTTAGCCATAATGTTTCATCTCTAATTTCAGTATAATAATCTAAATGTTTTGCATGAAAATCAAGAGAAAAATCTAATAGATCAGGCATTTTCTGATTTGGAAGTTTGAATGTGGTTCCATCTCCCATCTCTTTCGTATAATAGCCCAGTTGTTCGTTGTAAATAAACCCTAACTCCTCTACGCCACTCTGAAATTTACCCTCAACTGTATTTTTATTGATATTCCAAAGTATAGACCATATCATACCCATAACTATTAAAATACTACCAAAAACAATAATGCCTTTTTTTAATTGTTTCCCTATTTTGATTTCTCTATCAATTCTTTTCACCATAACCGTATCCCCCTTTAACATTCTATCCAGCGATACATCAAACCTATTGCTAATATCTACTAGTGTTTGTAAATCTGGATAGCTTTTTTCGTTTTCCCAATTCGACACAGTTTGTCTAGTAACATGAAATAAACTAGCAAATTCCTCTTGTGTCATTTTGTTGGTTTTTCTGATTTCAGATATTGTCTTTCCAACTTTCATTCTGTTTCCTCCTTCTGTCTCTATTATTGGAAGTAATGATGAAAAAACCTAGCAATTAGAGTTTGCATAGCTTAAATAGGGAAGCAAAGAATCTTTGCATACGCTTAAAATAAGGGGTTGGGGCTATTTCCTGATTTTTCGTCAACTATAAATTCTACTAGCCCTCTAAATCATAGGCAATCAAAAAAAGTCGTTTTACGTTCATGCTTGTCTCTAGAGCATTTATGTTATTTCACACTTATAGATGTCACTGAAGGTATTTATGTCTTTAATTCGCTCAGCAACGCCCCTAGAAATATCCCGATATTTTGATTATTTTTTAGAAAATAGTGAGTGATCACTCACTATACTTGTGTTATAATCAAAATGAGTGATTACTCACTATCATTATGAGGAGGGATAGAAATGAGCTCGTCGAATGAAATTGTCTCTATTCAACATGTTTCTAAAGCGTTTGGAAAGCATCGAGTGTTAAATGATATTACGTTACAAATTAACGGTGGGGAAATCTTTGGTTTTCTAGGCCCGTCTGGCGCAGGGAAAACGACGTTAGTGAAACAGCTAGTCGGATTGGATTTGCCGACATCTGGTGAAAATTTTCTTTTTCAACAGAAAATGCCCTCGTTAAAATTAATTGAGAAAATTGGTTATATGGCACAGTCTGATGCGTTATATGGTGAGTTGTCTGCCAAGGAGAATTTACAATTTTTCGCTTCTTTGTATGGCTTACAAGGAAAAAAGCAACAGCAAAGAATAGAAGCTGTCATGGAGGTTGTGCAGTTAACGGATCACGTGAACAAGCTCGTTTCTACTTATTCTGGTGGCATGAAAAGAAGACTTTCATTAGCCATTGCTCTGCTTCACGAACCACAGCTTCTCATTCTTGATGAGCCTACTGTCGGTATCGATCCCGTTTTACGCAAAAGTATTTGGAATGCCTTTTACGAGTTAAAGGCGAAAGGAACGACATTGATTGTCACGACTCATGTCATGGATGAAGCGGAGAAATGTGATCGTTTAGCCTTAATGCGAGATGGCTCGTTGATCGCTGTTGGTACGCCTAGTGAATTAAAGAAACAGACCGACTCGGCCACGATTGAAGAAGCATTTCTTGTATATGGAGGGGCTTAACATGAGAGTAAAAGCGTTAGTGATTAGAATTTTACGGCAAATTGTACGCGATAAAAGGACGATGGGATTATTAATTTTTGCGCCAATTCTTGTGTTAACGATGCTTCATTTAGTTTTTAATGGTGATGATTATACACCTAAAGTCGGTTTAGTTGATATTCCAGAACCGATGATGACACAATTGAACTTAGAAGGTGCTGATATTCATGAATATGCAAATGAAGCGGAAGCACTCGAAGATTTAGAGAAGCAAACGATTGATGGATATGTCGTATTTGATCAGCGAGCTCCTTCTGTTTATTTAGAAGGAAGTGATCCAATCGTCACAGGAGCGACTGTTAAATGGCTGCAAACCGCTCTTCAGCCGTTGCAGAAAAATGAAAAAGTACCAGAACTGACACTTGAACATTTACACGGTTCTAGTGAGATGGGGCAATTTGATTATTTCGGACCTGTACTACTCGGCTTTTTTGTCTTTTTCTTTGTGTTTTTAATTGCGGGTGTCTCATTTTTAAGGGAGCGTACAACGGGGACGCTTGAGCGTTTGCTGGCTAGTCCACTGCGAAAATGGGAAATCGTCCTTGGCTATGTGCTTGGCTTTGGAATTTTTACTATGATTCAAGCGACGATTATTGCTTCATATGGGATTTATGTGCTTGGGATGTTGATGGAAGGCGCGTTCGGGTACGTGTTGCTGATTACTTTGCTTCTATCATTAACGGCGCTTACTCTCGGTATTTTATTATCAGCGTTTGCCAATAATGAACTGCAAATGATTCAATTTATCCCGCTCGTTGTCGTGCCACAATTCTTTTTTTCAGGTTTGTTTAATTTAGAAACAATCTCTGAATGGTTAAGTTGGATCGGGCCATTGACACCGCTTTATTACGCGGCAGAAGGTTTGAGAGATGTGATGATTCGAGGGTATGGTTGGGAGGAGATTAGCTTCGATCTTTTGGCGCTAGCAGGCTTTTCGATCTTGTTTATGACATTGAACATTTTAGCTTTAAGAAAGTACCGGAAAGTGTAGGACGGAGGAGAATAAAAGAAGATGTCTGTTGAAGATCAAATGTTAGATGAGTTATTTTATACGGCAGATGGATTAACGGAGAAGCAAAAGAAGATTTTAGAAGCAGCGATTGAATCGTTCGCTGAGAAGGGCTACGCCGCCACATCCACGAGTGAAATTGCTAAAAAAGCGGGTGTTGCGGAAGGGACGATCTTTCGACATTACAAAACGAAACAGGATCTGTTATTGTCGATTGTCTCGCCCATGATGGCGAAGTTTATTGCCCCATTTGTGATCAAGGATTTAAATAAGGTGCTAAATCAAGAGCATGAAAATTTTGAAGCTTTTTTAAAAGCGATGATTGAAAACCGGGCGGAATTTCTTAAAAACAATTTGCTGCTGTTTCGCATTTTAATTCAAGAAATTCCATTTCAACCGCAATTAAAGGAGCAATTTAAAGAACACGTGGCGACAAAAGTATTTGATAGACTAAAGCAAATCGTTGAGCATTACCAAGCGAAAGGTCAAATCATGGAAATGCCACCGTACAGCGTTATTCGCTTCGTCGCTTCCAGCATATTCGGTTACTTATTGGCGAGATACTTATTTATGCCAGAAGCCGATTGGAACGACGAAGCAGAAATCAACCTCACCGTGCACATGATCATGCATGGGTTGGCAGGTGCCTGTCACTCCTCGGATTTTGTCGAAAAATGAGTATTAAAGAGGCCGTGTAGAAAGTCTGTGAAAATGGACTTTCTACACGGCCTGTTTTTTTACTGAATGGCAGAGTGGGTTTGATGAATTAGGCTCGCTTTTTGCGGAGTGCTTGCTTTTTTACTGAGTCGCCTCATGCTTTTTGAGTGTCCAGCTTCAGGCGCCAGCAACTAGTGAACTTCCATGCTCCCCCTTGCGATAAGTCAACATCCATTCACTATCGTTCATCGTATTGTCTAGCGCCGCCAACTAGCTACTCGAGGTCAAAAGCCAATCCGTCCAAAAGGTTAAAGAACAACCTTTCAGCCGGCTCGTCTTTTGCTTGTCGCCGATGGACGAACACCTTTCGCTTTTCTCTTAAATCGGATGGAAGTGGTCATCTGCGGGCTCGATATGGATGATGGCGTCGCGGATTTTGTATTTCTTTAAGAGTATAGCTTCGATGTTTTCGGTGATTGTGTGGCTCTCGGTGACATTAAGTTCGGGATTGACGCAGACGACGACATCGACGAGGGTTAAGTTGCCATGTAAGCGGGCTTTGACGCTTCGCACGTCTTGAACGCCAACGACTTGTTGAATGGTTTTTTTTATATTTTCCAATTCTCCTTCATCATAGCCGTCAGTCAGGGCATGAGACGCTTCTCTGAAAATTTCCCAAGCAGTTTTAATAATGATGAGTCCAACGATGAAGGCTGTTAGCACATCAAGCCAGTCGATGCCTAGTTGTGCCCCCATAATACCGATGAAGGCACCAATGCTAACGAGTGCATCGGAACGGTTATCTTGTGCCGCGGCCATGAGTGATTTACTGTTAATGCTTTTAGCTAACTTAGCGTTGTAAAAATAAATTCCGAACATAAATACAGCACTAAATAAAGCAACCCATGCTGTGAGCATATTTGGTGTCGTTTGTTCTTCCGAAAAGAGTGAACGGCCTGCTTCAATGAGTACTTGAAATCCAACGGTCATCATAATAAAAGCCGCGATTAAAGAAGCGATCGTTTCTGCCCGAAAATGACCGTATCGATGATCTTCATCCGGCGGCTTACGGGCGATTTTCAACCCGATTAAAATCGCAATCGAGGCAACCACATCTGTTGAGTTATTTAATCCATCGGCTTGGAGTGCTTGAGAGCCTCCGATGTAACCAACCGTTAGCTTTAATACCGAGAGGAAAATGTAAGCGATAATGCTGATCCATGCGCCTTTTTCTCCCTTTTTTATGTCTTCATATGTTTCCATTTCTTCATTCCTCCAGTTTTCATTCAACTGTTAGACATTAGCATAACAGGTGAAAATCGTGTGGGTCTAGAGCAACAAGGTTGGCATTAGGGAAACTTTGTAGCCTTATGAAAGTCAGTTGTGGAAGTCAAAAGGATAAAATAGTAAAAAAATAAATAACTTTTCAAATTGTATTTTTACTTTATGAAAAATGGTTGCAAATTAGTTTTTCAATTCCTTCAATAAATGGTGCAACAGCCGCTCTTTATCATCAAAAAACTGTCTCATGATTTGATAATGTCCGGTTTCTTCTAGCGGTTTTTCTTGCAGGCCATCTTCTGTCAATTCCAAAATTTTCGATGCAGGGTAAGCCATTAATAACGGAGAGTGAGTAGCAATAATAAACTGTGAGTTCTCTGCTACTAATTCGTGCATTCGCGATAACATCGACAGTTGTCGTAAAGGCGATAAGGCGGCCTCTGGTTCGTCGAGAATATAAAGCCCATTTCCACTGAATCGGTGGGTAAATGCGGCAAAAAATGATTCGCCGTGGGATTGCTCATGAAGTGAAACACCACCGTAGGAATCAATGATCCGTCCGCCAAACTCTTCTTTATCTAGTTCTTCAATATTCGATGCTAAATTATAAAACGTTTCTGCACGCAAGAAAAAGCCGTCTTTTGGCTTTAAGATGCCTTTAATCAGTTTTGTGTATTTTTCCAATTCTGAGTGAGAGTCATGAGTGGAAAAATTGAAATTAAATGTGCCACCTTCTGGATTAAAGCCTGAAGCGATGGCGATGGCTTCTAATAAGGTCGACTTGCCCATTCCGTTTTCCCCGATAATATAAGTCACTTTCGGATGGAAAGAGATTTGCTCCGATTGAACAAAAGGAAAGTGAAAGGGGTATCGTTGAAAAGAAGGAATGCTTTCTTGTTGAAACTCAAGGGCTCTAATAAATGGACTACTTTGAAAGGAATTCATCTGAACCTCCAAAATGGGTGGTTTTTCCCTAAGTCTATCAAAAATTGAAAGAATAAGGGGGTTCATTTCGTTCGAAACTGTCATAAAATTAAGAGCAAAGGAGAAGTTGTCCATTGACTGTAAAACTTTCCTTGATGCACAATAAAAAGAAATGAGCTTATAGGAAGGGATCGGTACACATGTTTATGGAGTGGTTTTCTCAGTTAAACCCAGCTATTCAGGCGTTGTTTGGTGGGTTAATGACGTGGGGCTTGACGGCGCTTGGGGCATCCATGGTCTTTTTCTTTCGTCAAATGAATCAAAACTGGATGAACGCGATGTTTGGTTTTGCAGCGGGTGTAATGATTGCGGCTTCTTTTTGGTCATTGTTAGCTCCAGCAATTGACTTCAGTGAGCAAAATGGCCAAATTCCATGGCTTCCGCCGGCGATTGGATTTTTAGCGGGAGGCTTGTTCATCCGCTTGCTCGATGTGGTTGTGCCTCATCTTGATATTGGTTTAGCTGAACATGAAGCGGAAGGGCCTAAAACGAAATTAAACAAGTCGACGTTATTGTTTTTGGCGATTACGCTTCATAATATTCCTGAAGGGTTAGCGATCGGTGTGGCTTTCGGTGCCGCTTCCTTAGGTCTTTCCGATGCTTCTGTGATTGGAGCGATTGGGCTTGCTATCGGGATCGGTATTCAAAATATGCCAGAAGGAGCCGCTCTTTCGGTGCCGTTGCGTGGAGAAGGGCTGTCTCGTATAAAAGCTTTTAACTACGGACAATTATCGGCCATTGTTGAACCAGTGGCGGCTGTGATTGGAGCGGTTGCTGTGCTCGCTGTTCAACCGATTTTACCGTATGCGCTTGCCTTTGCGGCTGGAGCGATGATCTTTGTCGTTGTGGAACAATTGATTCCGCAATCGCAATCGTCTGGAAGCACTGACTTTGCGACAACAGGTGTGATGTGTGGTTTTACCGTTATGATGATTTTAGATGTGGCGCTTGGATAAAGTGATTGGAGAACTCTAGATATGAATCTGGAGTAGCTTTGTAATAGATTAGAAAAAACGATAGCTACGATGCATACAATAAGCAGTAAGTGTGGGAAGGGGATGGAGAGGATGTTCGCTTACTTTAATGGAAGGTCCATTGCTGTGCAGGAGCCGGTCATTCCGATTGAGGAACGTGGTCATCAGTTTGGTGATGGTGTCTATGAAGTGATTCGTTTCTACGACAAGAAGCCGTTTATGATGAAAGAGCATGTAGAGCGGCTATATAGTAGTGCAAAGGCGATTAAGCTTACGATTGGAAGTGAGCCGGAAGAATTGGAGAAGGCAATGCTTGAACTGGTCGAGAGCAGTGGGCTAAAAAATGCGGATTTGTATATGCAGGTAACGAGGGGAGTAGCACCGAGACAGCATCTATTCCCTCAATGTCCTGCTTCGATTTCCATGACGGTCAAGCCTTCTCAACCTATTTCGGAAGAATTACGTCAACAAGGTGTCAGAGTCTTGCTGTTAGAAGATGAACGCTGGAAAAACTGCTATATTAAATCGCTGAATTTGTTGCCGAATGTGTTGGCGAAGCAAGAAGCGTTTGAGCAAAATTGCTTTGAAGCAGTGCTTGTGCGAGACGGATTCATTACGGAAGGGTCGAGTTCTAATTTTTTCATTGTGAAAGAAGGAAGTATTCAAACGGCACCGCTGACGAACTTTATTTTACCTGGTATTACTCGGATAGCGGTCAAAGCATCCGCGGAAGAATTAATGATTCCTTTTATTGAAAAGGCATTTACGGAGGAAGAGATTTTCGATGCAGATGAAGCCTTTTTAACAAGCACGAATTCTGAAGTATTGGCAGTAACTATTGTCAATAACCGTCCGATTGGCAACGGGAAGCCAGGAGCGATATCGAATAAGCTTCTTGCACAACTGAGAGAAAAAGTGAAATGATAAAGACCAGGTTCTTGATGTGAGAACCTGGTCTTGTTTTATTAAGAAAGTCGACGAAAGCCTTCTTCATCTAAGTATTGCAAAGCCGCTTCATACGTATGGAACGTACCGTCTAAATTCAAGCCAGCATACACATTCCACATTTCATCTTCTTCAATAAGTATTAATGTATGTCCATCTTCATTGACCCATTTCTCTTCATAAGCATCTCCAACAATCGCTTGTTCTTCATTTGATTTCGGTGATAGCGAAAGAATGGCTTCATCTAGGACTGTTCGTAGTTCTTCCGCTGAAAAATCACGAATATTGACCATTCCCTTAGAGTCGGTTGGATAATGAGACAATTCGCCAGCATAAACAAAACCGTTTCCGTTTGGATGGAGATGATACACAATATTTTTCTTATCTGTTACACTGTCTTCAAAGTGAAAATTGACGCGACCAAGAGAAACATTTTTACGCTCAAGTTGTGAGAAGGATTCAATAATTTCCAGTTTTTCTTCAAAAGTTAGCATATAGCCTCCATGTATTTGAGTTATGATAAGATTTAATTATAGCATATCGTGAAGAAAGGAAGAATTCCATGAGAAAGCAAATTTGTTTATACGCTATTGCTCTTCTGCTAGTGGTTGCTACCGTCTTGCCGGTGAAAGCAGAGGCGGCGGGACTTCATTACGTAGCATTGGGTGATTCATTAGCAGCTGGACAAACCCCGAACAAAGAAATTGGGGCGGGATATGCAGACTTAATTGCCTTCTCTTTGCAACAGTCGGGCAGTTTAGCAAGCTTTTCAAAGAAGTGGGCGTTTCCAGGTTATACGACAGAGCAAGTACTTGAGCAACTTGATAAAAAAGGAGCTCAACAAGATGTTCGTCAAGCGAACATTATTACGATTTCCGCTGGAGCCAATGATTTATTGCCGTTGATTCGCAATGATTCCGTCCGTGGAATGCTCAGCTACGAGCCGATTCCAGCGGCATTTGCCCTCAATCGTGTGCGGAAAACGTATATTCGATTGTTTGATAAAATCGAAAAATTGAATCCTCATGCAGAGGTGTATGCGATGGGCTATTATTTTCCATACCCGCATGTGAAAGAACAGCATAAGCCCTCTGTGGAAAAACAATTGGGGATTTTAAATCAAATTATTAAACAAGAAGCGGAACGAGCGGGTGCTCATTTTGTGCCGGTGAGCTCGCGCTTTGGTAATAGTGCGAAGTCTTTGCTTCCAAATCCGAAAGATGTTCATCCGAATACGGCCGGCTATTTGCAAATGGCCAATAGTTTTCTCGACGTGTACGCACCAGGTAGCCCACATATACCAGAACAAGTGTTAAACACTTTGCCAGCACCGATTCCTTTTTCAAAGCTAAAGTCGAATGAAAAAGAAGAGGAAAAGAAAGCGGAGAAGGATGAAGAAACGAAAGCAGAGGTTGCTATGGTGGACCAGCCGATTCACGGATGCAAACGAGGAGAAGAGTTGATAGTCAGACGATAAAAGGCTGTTGCGAAGACAGCCTTTTCATTTATACGCCTAAAAAGAACAGTGTAGCAGGTACGGTGACGATGCTTAATAACGTCGTGACTAACGTGTTAAAAGAAACGAGATCTGGCTCCGTCCCGAATTGAATCGCCGCCAATGTCGTGTTGGCCGCTGCGGGCATCGCCGCTTGCAAAATGAGCACATCTTTTAATAAGTCATTCACTGGAAGAAACGATGTGATTATGACCGCAAGTGCTGGCGAAGCGATCAAACGAATAGTCGTGACAGCAGACACAAAACGGTAAGCCACTCGTTTTTTTGCGATCACCGCTAGCTGCATACCGAGAACAAGCATGATCGTCGGAATGGAGGCGTTGGCAACTAAGCTAATCGCATCCATAAACGGTTTCGGCAGATCAATTGACAGTAGCTGAAAAGTAAGTCCTAAAGAGGTACCGTAAATAACAGGCATGCGCAGTACCCGGAGTAATGATTCTTTGAATGTCACTCTCTGTTTGCCGCCGAGAGAAGCGAAAAATAGTCCAATTGTATTCATTAGTAGTGACTGGAACACCATCATGATGACCGCATAATCAAAACCGACCGCTCCAAAGGCGAAAAGAACAACCGGTGCTCCGTAGTTACCGCTATTCATAAAGGCGCCACCAAGAATCATTGCCGCTATTTTTTGCCTTGAAGCTTTCATCATTATGCCTGTGATCGCAACGATGGCGATTAATACAAAGCAGAGGATTAAGCAGAAGCTAATAATATACACATAATCCATCGTCAGCTTATTCGTATAAAAGGTGCGAAACGCAAGAAATGGCGACATAATGTAAAGAGCCATCATCGAAATCGAGCGGATCTCAAACCCTATCAACTTTTGACCAATAAAACCAGTGAAAAAAATGAGAAAGGCTGGTAACACAATCATCAACAAGTCCAACACATATTCAACTCCGTCCAATCGACAAACTTTCCTTCATAATAACAGAAAATTGGCACAAAAAGGCGGGTACCGAAAAAATAGGTACTCGCCTTTTTTATTATTTTCTCTCGTACAATCGGTACATAGACATTTCTTCATCAGTTGTTTTCGTTAGTTCAAACGCGTCTTTCATGCTTTTTTTGTTCTGGATGATTTCATAAAAGAATCGTAAAGCAAACATAAGTGCCGCATTTCCATCCGGGTAATCATCGGGGCCAATGTATGCTTGGCAACCGCTATCCATAAAGGCTTGCGCCAATGGTGGTACTCCTAGTGTACAGCCGTTCGCTAAAATAATTTTATCCTTTAATTTGGCAAATTGTTTTACATCATTTGGACCGAAATCGCCTTTTGGTTCATTGGTCTCATAGACGGATTCATCTAACTCTGGCATAACGAATTGACCTTCATCGCCGTGGAAATTAAGAATGATATAATCCGTATCCGGGTACAGCTCTTCTCCAGAGAGTACACCGATCAAATCGTTTGGTCTTCCAACCCAATAAGTAATGACGCGCCCGCCGAAATATTCAATAGTCGAACGAATCGCATTAGAATCCATATCACAATCAGGCCCACATACTAAAGCAACAGTTAACTCTGGTTTACTCATTTTTATATTCCCCCGTTTTTTATATTTATTTGTCGATCAAATAAGAGCAGTATTCGGAGGTGGTCGAGCCCAGAGGTCATAGATAACCGGTTATAAGTAGTTATTCGTCATTAGAATAGACCTCCTCATTCTTGTATTTCCTATATGTTACAATGTTAAGGGTATTATTTACAAAGGATAAGGAAGCAAAATAGTCATCAATTATGTTTATATATTGTTACAATGATAAAAAAAGGGGGGAGCGTCAATGAGTAAGATTGTCTTATTTGATGGCGAATGCAACTTTTGTGATCATAGTGTGCAATTTATTATTAAAAGAGATCCGAATGCGCACTATAAATTTGCTTCGTTACAAAGTGACATCGGACAAAGCTTAGTGGAATCGCATCAAGTCCCTGCTAATATTGATAGTTTACTACTGATTGATGGCGAGCGTTGTTATCATCAGTCAACAGCGGCTCTTCGTATATGCAAACATTTATCTGGGGGATGGAAGTTATTTTATTATCTATTAATCATTCCTCGACCGCTCAGAGATAAGGTGTATCAATGGGTGGCGAAAAATAGATACAAATGGTTCGGCAAAAAAGATCAGTGTATGCTGCCTTCTCCGGAAATTAGGAAGAGGTTTTTATAGATTTACGTTGCGCTTATTCCCATCAAAAAAGAGTGAAAACCTAACGAGGTCTTCACTCTTTTTGATTAACTGCTGATGGCTAGTTGTCTCTGTAGCCAGTTTTTTCCCTCGACTAATCGTGTGACGAGCATCGCACAAACGGTGTTTCCTGTTGAGTTCAACAATGTAGCTGGCACATCGATGATCGTACTGATAACGGCGACGATTGGTAACACTTCAGGAGGGAAGCCAAATACGCTTAAAATCAGCATTTCACCGATCATTCCACCACCTGGGATCGCCCCCATGACCGCACCGACAAGGAAAGAGACACCGATGATGCTTAAAATGCTCGTTAAGCTTGTCATGTCTTTGCCAAACAGCGCAAATAGGAAGACGATTTTCAACACGCCGCCAAATACGGAGCCATCTTTATGTGTGTTGGCGCCGAGTGGGATAATCGTTTCAGCGATATCTTTCGGAACGCCCATTTTTTTCACAGCGGCTAAGTTGACTGGAATGCTTGCGGCACTTGAGCATGTAGCAATCGCTGTGACCGATGGAGCGGCGGCATTCTTCCAAAATATCTTCACGCCGTCTTTTCCAGCTGCGATAAACGCATACAGCGTAAAGAAGCCAAAGTAATAAAGTACAGTTAAGCCAAGATATAAGACGAATGTTCGAGCATAGCCACCTAGAATTTGTGGTCCTAGTTCTCCGATAATGGCCGCAAAGTAGCAACCTAGTCCAATCGGAGCGTAGTACATAATGATCGACACCATCTTCATCATAACGGTTGTACCAGAAGCTAAAAAGTTCGCCATCGGTTTGCCGTGTTCTTTTGCCATTGTCGTAGCTAAACCGAATAGAATCGAAAAGACGATGAGTTGTAGCATATTGCTTTTAGACAGCAGTAAAGAGAAATCAGCTACTGTAAAAGTGTTTACAAGATGTCCGAGCAGAGTTAAGTCTTCCGTATCGGTTTCTGCTGGCTCGAATTGATCCATTAACTCTTTAATGGCGGATACATCGGTGTTGGCAAGCGGATTAAACAACGTCACGCCTACCATGCCTACAACAGCCGAGATCAGCGCTGTAACAAAGAAGACGATAAAAATACTGCCCATAATTTTCCCTAGACGTTTCATTCCGTCCATTGAAGCGATCGCTGAGGCGATGCTGAAAAATACGAGCGGTACGATAAGCATAAACATTAAATTTAAAAATAAATCCCCAAACGGTTTCACAATCGCCGCTTTAGGACCAAACACGACACCTGCAATGCCGCCAATAATAATGCCAGCTAATAATAGAAAAGTAAATTGATAACTTTTCAGAAATTTCCTCAAAATATTCCCAGCCTTTCATCAAATAAAAAATAAATAACTTTCTAATCATAGTATGTTTGTTCTAAAAAGCAAAGGTATTTTCTCCCTCAATATAAAAAAGGTAGCTTCTTTTTTAGAGGCTACCTTTCTCGCTTTTGTTTTTACACAATACCTTGGTCGATCATGGCATCCGCCACTTTGAGGAAGCCGGCAATGTTGGCACCGACAACAAGATTGCCTTCAAAGCCAAATTCATTCGCGGCTTGCACGCTGTTTTTGTAAATATTTTTCATAATGGTGTGAAGTTTGTCGTCTACTTCTTCAAATGTCCATGGCATCCGCATGCTGTTTTGCGCCATTTCTAGTGCGGAAACAGCGACGCCCCCGGCATTAGCTGCTTTTGCTGGTCCAAACAATACGTTCGCTTTTAAGAAAACATCAATTGCTTCCAGTGTACTTGGCATATTGGCACCTTCGCCAATGGCTTTCACGCCATTTTTAGCGAGTGTAGCAGCTGCTGTTGCGTCAATCTCGTTTTGCGTTGCACATGGAAGAGCGATATCGCAAGGAATGTTCCAGATGCCAGAACAGCCTTCTACATACTCTGCTCCCGGATGATCGAGAACGTATTCGCTAATTCGTTTTCTTTCTACTTCTTTTAGACGTTTAACGGTTGCGAGGTCAATACCGTTTTTATCATAAATGTAGCCGTTAGAATCACTGCAAGCAACGACTTTTGCGCCGAGCTGTGTTGCTTTTTCGATGGCGTAGATCGAAACATTACCAGAGCCGGAAACAATGACGGTGCGATCTTTAAAGCTTAAACCGTTATCCTTTAGCATTTCAGCGACAAAATAAACAGTACCATAGCCTGTTGCTTCCGTTCTTGTTAAGCTACCGCCGTAGTGTAAACCTTTACCAGTTAATACACCAGCATGATAAGCATTTTGCATGCGTTTGTATTGACCGAACATATAACCGATTTCACGAGCACCAACACCGATGTCACCCGCTGGCACGTCTGTATCCGGGCCGATATGGCGAGCCAGCTCCGTCATGAAGCTTTGTGTAAAGCGCATTACTTCTGCATCAGACTTATCTTTCGGGTCGAAGTCGGAACCGCCTTTCCCACCGCCGATTGGTTGATTCGTTAGGGAGTTTTTGAAAATTTGTTCGAAGCCTAGAAACTTGATGATGCTAGCATTAACGGAGGGATGAAAACGGAGTCCACCTTTGTATGGACCGAGGGCGCTATTGTATTGAACACGAAAGCCGCGGTTGACTTGAACTTTTCCTTGATCGTCTACCCAAGGTACTCGAAATGTAATTAAACGCTCAGGCTCCACGATTCTTTCCAGTATGCCTTGTTTCATATATTTAGGGTGTTTAGCGAACACTGGTACAAGTGAGTCGAAAATCTCCTTCACTGCTTGATGAAATTCGCTTTCCCCTGGATTCCGTTTTTGAACCACTTCAAATACTTCTTGCACATATTTTTTCGCTGTATGCGTAGCGTTTTGAGTCCATTCTTTTGTTACTGTCATACTCTCATCCCCCATCCGTTCATTTGAATATTTCAATTATTTCCTTTAATTAAATAATAATTCCTGGTGATCGATACCGTCAATGCCAATAAGATATAAAATTGATGCCGAAATGATATAGGAAATAAATGTTTTGTAGGAAAGTTGTGTGTAGTTATCTTATACCCAGTTTGAGAAGGGGTGAACCTGTTTTTTCCCGAGTGACTGATTAGTAGCTTCTATCGATAATATAGGGGCAACCCCCTATGGTATGAATGAAATATTCTCACTATTATAAATGTATAAACAGCTATAACAACTCACAGGGTTCGCCCCTGAACTTGTCATTGATTATGACTAGGAGGAAGATAAAGATGAATAAGCATTATCAGGTAGTAATTGTGGGAGGCGGTTCAGCAGGAATTAGTACTGCTGCTAGATTGTTGAATGGAATGAAATCGCTTGCACAAGAGGTAGCGATTATCGATCCAGCTAAGCATCATTATTATCAGCCATTATGGACGCTAGTCGGTGGAGGAGCCGCGAAGAAAGAGGATACAGAGCGCACGATGGAAGAATTAATTCCTGAAGGTGCTGTATTGATTCAACAAGCCGCGGCTTCATTTGATCCGACGCAAAATATCGTCGAGTTAGGGAACGGAGACAAGATTTCCTATGATTATTTAATTGTAGCTGCAGGAATCGAGATTCATTGGGATGGTATAAAAGGTTTGAAGGATGCCCTTGGTCAAGGTGGCGTCTGCAGTAACTATTCGTATCAATATACAGACTATACGTGGGAAGCCATTCGGACGTTTAAAGGTGGAAATGCGGTATTTACTCACCCAGCTACACCAGTCAAATGTGGTGGTGCTCCTCAGAAGATTATGTATTTAGCAGAAGATCACTTTAGTCGTACAGGAATGAGAGATCAAACGAATGTAATTTTCGGTTCGGCGAATCCAGCGATTTTTGATGTTCAAAAATATCGTGACACATTGGAAAAAGTCGTGGCGCGTAAAAAAATTGATGCCCGCTTCCGTCAGAACTTAATTGAAATTAGAGCAGATCAAAAAGAAGCAGTGTTTGAAAACTTAGATACACATGAACAAACGGTGATCAATTACGATATGATTCACGTTACTCCACCGATGCGAGCTCCTTCTTTTATCAGTAAAAGTCCATTAGCGAGTGAAGCCGGCTGGGTCGATGTTCATCCATATACATTACAGCATCAAACGTATGAAAATGTATTTGCTTTAGGCGATTGCGCCGATTTACCAACTTCCAAAACAGGAGCGGCGATTCGCAAACAAGCCCCTGTCGTAGCGGAAAATGTCCTGTCTCTTATGAAAGAAGAGCCGATGAGCGCTGCATATGATGGCTACAGTTCTTGTCCGCTTGTCACAGGCTATAACAGCTTAGTATTAGCAGAGTTTAAATATGGTAAAATCCCGAGCGAGTCCTTCCCGATGAACCAAGCGAAGGAACGACGTAGCATGTATATTATGAAAAAGGATTTACTGCCAATTATGTATTGGGACGGTATGCTGAAAGGAATTATGTAATAGCAGGAAAGGAGTGAAGAGCGATGGCAACCTCATTATCAAAACAAGATTGGGTCGATGAGTTAGATAAACCGGAAGTACAAGCTTCCCTTCAAAAGTTAATAGAAAAGCTACCTACTTTAACGGAAAAGCTAGAACAGGTCGATAACATATTATCTTTTGGCCAAGCTGCGATGGAAGATCAGCATACGATGGAAAAAGTGAAAACGAAGCTCGATTACACTAATGTAGATGTGGATACGCTTGAAGCTGGTCTTCGCCTGCTAGAGAAATTACCTTTGCTTTTACAGCTAACTGAAAAACTTGAAACGGTTGTCCGCTTTATGGAGCAAGTGTTAGGCGATCAAAAGTCAATCGAATACTTGCAAAAGAGCGCAGAAGGATACTTGGAGCCTATTCAAGAAAAAGTAGAAGAAGGAAAGCTGTTGTGGGAAGAAGTTCAAACGAAAGCGGAAGCCAATACGCAACACATTTCCGTTTTCACGATCTTAAAGTGGATGAAAGACCCATCTGTCCAGCGAGGACTATCTTACGTACAAGCATTAATTGACACCTTGCCTAAAAAACAATAACGATTTTTCGACAAAAACCGGGGAGTGACAGGCACCTCCACCGAAAAAAAAGGAGAGATTGGAATGTTATTACGTTATTTTTATGATGAGAAGTTGGCGCATGCGTCTTATTTAGTTGGATGTCAAAAGACGGGGGAGTCGGTCGTTATTGATGCGTCTCGTGATATTGAGCAATACATTGAAGTAGCGGAAAAGGAAGGGTTAAAGTTAACGGCGACAGCTGAGACGCATATTCATGCGGACTTTGTCGCTGGGTCTCGTGAGATTGCCGATCGTTTTGGAGCGAAAATGTATGTGTCTGATGAAGGCGATGAAAACTGGAAGTATCAAAATCTTGAAAACATTGATCATCAACTGCTGAAAGATGGCGACAAATTTAAGATTGGTAATTTAACGTTAGAAACAATGCATACACCAGGTCATACACCTGAAAGTATTTCGTTTATCCTAACAGACAACGGTGGCGGGGCGGATCGTCCGATGGGTATCTTCACGGGTGACTTCGTGTTCGTTGGCGATGTCGGTCGTCCAGATTTGTTAGAGAAAGCAGCAGGTTATGAAGGGACAGCTGATGCAGGAGCGAAAGACATGTTTGTGTCGCTTGAGCGCTTTAAGCAACTTCCTGATTATTTGCAAGTATGGCCAGCTCATGGAGCGGGTAGCGCTTGTGGTAAAGCATTAGGTGCGATTCCTTCCTCGACTGTCGGTTATGAAAAAATGTTCAACTGGGCATTGCAATTCGATGATGAAGCTACATTTGTGAAAGCATTGCTTGATGGTCAACCCGAACCACCAAAATATTTCGCAGTGATGAAGCGTGTCAATAAAGTCGGTCCTGCTTTATTTAAAGATTTACAAGTACCAGTCGAAGCAACTGATGCTTCCGCTCTTCATGAATGGCTTGAAAACGATATGGTGATTGATACTCGTGCTTCTTCTGAGTTTGGCGATCGTCATATTGCTGGTACGATTAACATTCCATTCAATAAGTCTTTCACAAATTGGGCTGGCTGGCTTGTTAATTATGAAGCACCACTTTACTTGCTTATTGAAGAAGGGAATCTACCAGCCATTTTAAAGGCGCTTCGTTCGATTGGTATCGACAACACCGTTGGTTACATGAATGTCAATGCCGCATTAGAGCAAGTATCTGAGCTTGAAAGCTATGAAAATATTGAACCAGCTACGATCCAAGAAAAAGTGGAAAAAGGCGACATTCAAGTGCTTGACGTTCGCAATCAAACAGAGTGGGATGAAGGGCATATTGCTGGCGCGATCCATGTGATGCTCGGCACATTACCAGATCGCTTAGATGAAGTGCCGCAAGATCAGCCAATTCTTGTTCAATGTGCTGCTGGTGGCCGTTCTGCTATCGCAGCAAGTGTGCTTCAAGCAAAAGGGATTAAAAACGTAACGAATCTGTTAGGTGGTTACTCACGCTGGAAGACAGACGTACTGGAAGCTGTAAAATAATTATTGATAAAACCGCCGGTGAAAATTTATCACTGGCGGCTTTTCGTTTAGAATGAAAGAAAGCGCTTTAGAAGGAGAATAGATCAATGGAACAGTATCCTGTGGAACAAAAATATTTACACCAAATTTTTGAACATATTCAAGATGGGATCATTGTAATGAATCAAAATCGGGACATATTACTGATGAATCCAGCGGCCCATCGACTCACAGGCTGGAACATTGGTAGTCAAGTTCCTTTTTGTTCTTATTGTCAAGAACGAAAAGTTTCTCACGGAGAAAACCGCTGTTATTTAATCGCAACGAATGAAGTCCCCTACTTTTTATCGCAAATGCCCGTATATCATGGGAATGAGCTAGATGTGGAAATGAGCACAGCATTAATTTATCAAGATCAAGATAGCCAGGAGAAAGAGTATTTACTTGTGCTTCGTGATCAAACATTGCGGCAAAAAGAGGAAGAAGTCAGACTATCGAAAAAAGTGATTAAGCAGTTGATTGAAGCTCAGGAAAAAGAGCATAAGCGCCTGGCTCATGAGCTACATGACGGGGTGAGTCAATCGCTCTATACGATTTCTGTTGCTTTGCAGGCGATTGAATCAACAGTGGAAGATGCTCATCTCCTTGACTATTTAAATGAGGTGAGAGCCGAATTAGACAAAGCGATGTCTGATATTAAAGCCTATTCTCATCAGCTTCGGCCAACGAGCTTAGATCGATTAGGTTTAGTCTCCGCTTTAGAGACGCTCATTCAGTCTGTTGAATCGACCTCTTCTCTGTCCATTGATTTTAAAACGAATATTAGTGGACGTTTGCCGTCTGCGGTGGAAATTAACGTGTATCGTACCGTGCAGGAAGCATTGCATAACATAGTGAAATACGCACAGGCACGTGAAGTGTACTTATTTCTTTGGAAAGAACGGAAGCAGCTCATTGTTGAAGTACATGATGATGGCGTCGGTTTTGATTTAGAGAAGGCGAAAGGCGGGCTTGGGCTTGAACATATGCGAGAACGAATTGAGCAATTAAATGGCCGCTTTTTCATTCAGTCAGCATCAGGTGAGGGCACACGAATTATGGCTACAATGATGATAGATGAAAGCGAGGCAATCGCAAATGAAAGTGATGGTAGTGGATGATCATGATTTAATAAGAAAAGGGATTATTTTACTGTTAGGAAATTATCAAGATATTGAAGTAACAGCTGATGCTGGAGATGGAAATGAAGCATTGGTGTTAGCGATGCAAACGGAACCAGATGTCGTCTTAATGGATATTTCGATGCCGAATGGACTCGATGGATTCACAACGACAAGGCAGCTTCTTTTGCAGCAACCGAACATTAAAGTCGTGCTATTAACGATGCATGATGAAGAAGCTTATATTCGCAAAGCGATTCAATCAGGGGCACATGGATATATTTTGAAGAAGAGCCAAGGAAGCGAACTGTATGAAGCAATCTATCATGTCTATCACGGGCGCTGTTACTACAACACGGACTTGAGTGAGGCACAGATTGAAAAGATGATGAAGGAAAAAGAAAAGCCTATCTCACCGTTAACTTTGCGAGAACAGGAAGTATTGCGTTTAAACGTCCTTGGCTACACGAATAAAGAAATTGCAGAAAAATTGCATATTAGCGCCAAAACCGTGGAAAATCATAAAGCAAATATCATGAACAAGTTAGGGTTAAAACAAAAACACGAAATGATCCAATACGGAATTAAAAACTACTTCAGTGATATCCATTAACGCGGGGGCGAGTCTCGCGTTTTTTTAGTGCGAGAGTGATCGATCGCCTCACTTATTTCAGCATTTTCTCTATTTCAACAGTTACAACCTTCAATAAATTTTCATATTTACTACTTCGATAGGGGAACCCCCCTATGTATGAATGCTTCTTTTTTTTCTATACTGAAGTAGAAGTACAAACGTCAATCTATTTTTTACATAGTAAAAGGAGTACGGGAGGGGCACAAATGGATCTCATGTATTGGGTTTTGATCTTTATGATCGGTTTTATCGGTTCATTTATTTCTGGTATGGTCGGCATCGGTGGTTCGATTATTAAATACCCGATGTTGTTATATATTCCACCATTGCTTGGCTTTGCGGCATTTAGCGCGCATGAGGTATCGGGCATTAGTGCGGTTCAAGTGTTCTTTGCGACGATTGCAGGTGTGTGGGCGTATCGCAAAAGCGATTATTTAAATAAAAAATTAATTATGTACATGGGGGGAGCGGTTCTCCTCGGTAGTTTTATCGGTGGCTTCGGTTCAGAAGGGCTGTCAGAAGAAGTTATCAATGTTGTGTACGGGATTCTTGCAGCACTAGCAGCCATTATGATGTTTGTTCCGAAGAAAAATCTCGATGATCGTCCAATGAGCGAAGTCACATTTAACGGTTGGCTTGCGGCGGCTCTTGCTTTTATTGTCGGCATCGGTGCGGGCATTGTCGGAGCGGCAGGAGCGTTTCTTTTAGTTCCAATTATGCTCGTTGTGTTGAAAATCCCAACGAGAATGACGATCGCTAGCTCCTTAGCTATTACTTTCATTTCCTCAATCGGTTCAACAGCTGGCAAGCTCATGACAGGACAAGTGCTGTTTTGGCCAGCGATCGTTATGATTGTCGCAAGCGTCATCGCTTCACCACTTGGAGCGAAAGCAGGACAAAAGATGAACACGAAAATTTTACAATGGCTGCTGGCGATTTTGATTGCGGCAACAGCGATTAAGATTTGGTTGGATATTTTATAAGAGAAGTAGTACCATCATTTCGCAGATTTACAACGCTAAGCGAGCGTTTATGTCAAATCAGTTTCCTTAACGTTGTTAATCTGCGTTTCGCTAGTGGTATCCCTAGTTTAACAAATATCAGAATTTAAATATAATTTCCGGAAAATGAATAATGCAGCTATTACAGAATAAAGTTAACCAGTCAACCTATATATTACTTGACCTAAGCTATTTCTTTTTTCCCAAACCTTTTCGTAGCAATATAAGTGAACAAGATTGTCAAACAAAAGGCCAATGGAATAAAAGAATACATTTCAATATTTAAATAATTTACTTCATTTAAGATTCTACTTAATTCAGCTGTAACCAGTTTTCCGCTATAACTAAAAGGATAAAACATCCATACATTCGTATTGGCCATAAATATGGAACCAATAATCATGAACATACTAAATCCAATCGTAAAAAGAGCTTTATTGAATACATTCGCTAGTAACCAAATACAAGACGTAAAAGGTATTGCTGTAAAAAATAAAATAGCACTCCATTTCGCAATATAACCATAGGGAACAGGATCATTTAAGCCAATACTATAAGTTGCAACCAAACCTGCTAGGATAAAAAATACAAAAAACAATAAAATCTCAAGTAATAAGAAAGTTAAAAATACAACGAATTTTGCTAATGCCATTTGCTCTCTTTTAATAGGCAGTGCAAGCATTTTTAATAAACCGTTGTTTGCTTTCTCTCGTTGTTTGATTAATATAGAAACTACCACCATTGTTAATGGCAATAAATAATAAGCGAATAATAAACAGCTTTGTACAAACATAGCTTGCCAGGCTCCTTCTGAATCTGGCGAAATATAATGGATTAAACTATTAATGCCTGAAATCACGAGAAGTAAGGGCGCAATCACCATGATTGGTAGAATATTCGATCTTTTTACTTTTGTAAATTCGATCCCTATTAATTGACTAAAAGACATCGTTCATTCCCCCTTTTTCCGATTGGCAATCCACATACCCATTGCGACAAAAATTAAGATTTCAACTAATGCAATAACCACCATTCGTTGATCAATGTCAGTAGATAAACTCATGGCTGGTTTTAAGAGGAAAACGAACGGATTCAAATAACTTCCCCAGTTTGCCATACTAACCATAGACATGCCACTAAAAAATCCCACAATTCCAATACCCACTGTAATCCACATGTTCTGTGAAAGTATGGAGACAATCAACATAAATACTAAACAAGGCACAATTAACAGAAAAACATAAAAAGCAAATTGTACTAGCACACTCATATTAAATGTTCCCGAAGGTAAATACAGCTTCCCTAAAGTTGCTAAAGCCACAAATTGAATTACGTATGTACCAAGCAACATGAAAAGTAAAATTTGTAGTTTTCGAATAAACATTGTTCCTATTTTAAAAGGCAATGTTTGCATTTTTTTCAATGCATTGTACTGATATTCTATCGAATATATATTACTTGTACTCACAATCACGGCAAGCATATTTAATAAACTAAGTACACCATAAAGCTGTGTGAGCAATGAATTCATCGGGTCAATATCTATAGTAAGCAAATAATCTTTTCGAATATACCAATTTAAAGCAACATAAACAGCACCCGCAATGCCTGCGAAAAATAATGTCTCTAACACACCGGTTCTACGCAACTTCTGTATTTCGATTCGGAGTGAATACATGCTAATCACCCTCTTCCTTTACGATTATCCTGCTCAATTATGCCTAGAAACATATCCTCAAGATTTTCAGAGCCACATCCATCTCGTTGTGCTTTTTCTATGAGCTCTCCCATACTTCCTTCAAATAAAAGACGCCCTTTATTCAAAATTCCTATATCTTGTGCCATCAATTGCATTTCAGCTAATAAGTGAGAAGAAATTATGATGGTACAACCAGTTTTTTCCGGAAGTGATACGATTAAATTTCTAATTTCATGTGTACCTAATGGATCTAAACCATTTGTAGGTTCATCCAAAATAAGAATCGGTGGGTTCCCAATCAAAGCCGATGCAATACCTAACCGTTGTTTCATACCAAGTGAATATTTTTTTGCTAATCTATCACCAAACTCGTCAAGGCCCACTAATTGTAATGCTTCATCAATAGAATCTTTAGGAAGACCTAAAATCTTTCGAATGATGTCAAGGTTTTCTCTCCCTGTTAAATTCCCATAAAATGATGGTGCTTCAATAATTGAACCGATATTTTTTAATATGTCCTCGCGACTATTTGGAAAGGTTTTTCCACTAACTTTAAAACTGCCAGATGTTAATTTTGTTAAGCCTAAAAGCATTTTCATTGTTGTGGACTTACCAGAACCATTCGGACCTAAAAACCCGTAAATACGTCCTTTTTTTACATGCAGATTAACTTGATTAACTGCCTTGAAATTTTTATATTCTTTTGTTAAATTTGTTGTTTCGATAATGTACATAGTGATTTCTCCTTTCTTTAATCACAGTGTACCTTACATACCTTACAGCTCCCTTCTCAGTACCTTACAATTACTTTAAACTTAATTAAAAAAATGACTTTATTAAATGTAAGTATGGTAAATTGTAGAAGGTGATTAAAAATGAAAGCATTAACACATTTTGAACGGAAAATATTAATTGTCGATGATGAAGTCAATTTATTAAATATGATTTTTGAAATTCTTAACGATGAAGGATTTCGTCATGTTCAAACAGCTCAATCATTGCAGGAAGCAAAAATAGTATTTCAAGAGTTTAATCCCGATCTTGCTATTCTAGACGTAATGTTACCAGATGGCAGTGGTTACGATTTGGTTAAAGCGTTTCGTCAAAAGTCTTCCATCCCAATTATTTTTTTAACAGCAAAGGGAGATGATAATGACCGACTCAAGGGGCTTTCACTCGGTGCAGATGATTATATGGTAAAGCCTTTTTTACCAAAAGAATTAACCTTACGTATAGAAGCCATTTTAAGAAGAGTTTATCCCCTCAATACGACGATACAGCTACAGCATAGTGCAATTGACTTTGAAAAGGGAATGGTGATTAAGGAGGAAAAAAGTACTCCACTAACCGCAACTGAATATAAAATACTTCAAACTTTGAATGAGTATGCAGGACGTATTGTGACTCTTGATGCTTTATGTGAAGCGGTATGGGGAGATGATTTTGGGTATGAAAATTCATTAATGGCGCATATTCGAAGGATTCGTGAAAAGACTGAACAAAATCCATCTAAACCTGAATCATTATTAACTGCAAGAGGATTAGGCTACAAACTAATAACAAGGGTGACAAAATGAAAAATATAACATCCATTATTAAACGCTTTATTATAACCACCTTTCTCGTTATATGTTTGCTCATAGTCCTAAATATACTCATGTATATCGTCTTTTTTTCTAAAACCGTCCAAAGCTATCAAGCGTACTCACCTGAAAAACTATTAGCGACTACTAGTACTGGTCTAACAGAAAACAATGGAAAATATCAATTAGATATGAAACTGGAAACAACTTTACGTGAAGCAAACATTTGGGTTATTCTTATTAATCAAACTGGCCAAGTCATTTGGGCATTAGATGTACCCGAAGCAATCCCCAAGCAGTTTAATCTAATAGATGTTTCTCGTTTTTCCAGGTATTATCTAGAAGACTATCCTGTTTTTACATGGTCACATTCTGGTGGCTTACTTGTATTTGGTTATCCAAAGGATAGTTATACAAAAATAAACAATGATTATCCAATGAGCGCGATTAATGGTATGCCCCTTTTTATCCTTTTCATTATTATCATTGATTTATCGATTTTGTTATTGCTATATATCCTTATTACAAGGCGTATGAATCGTGCACTTTCCCCGATTGTTGAAGGCATTATACAATTGTCGAAAGGGGTCCCAGTTCGTTTGACGAAAAAAGAGCCTTTTTCAGCAATTGTAGACAGCATTAATCGTACATCAACGTACTTACAACAAAAAAACCAAGCGCTCCGTTTAAAAGAACAAAATAGAGAGAAGTGGATTGAAGGTATTTCACATGATATTCGCACACCTTTATCTTTAATAACGGGTTATTCAGATAAACTTAAAAATAGTAAATCTTTGAATGATACAGATTTACAACTAGCTCATGTGATTACTGAGCAAAGTATTATCATTAAAGAATTGATTGAAAATCTAAATTTTGTTTCTCATTTAGAAAGCAATGGACTGAACATGACACTCGTACCTATTTTCCCCCTGAAAATCGTTCGAAAAATTATGGCTGAAATCTTAAATCATACACAAGATGAAACCTATCAAATCTTTTTCGATGCGAATAATATCACAACCACTCAAGTACTAGGTAACGAACATTTATTTAAACGAGCCATCAGTAATATCGTATTAAATAGTATGAAACATAATCCACAAGGTTGCGACATATACGTAACAATGTTAGAAGATCGAGGCGCTCTTACAATTATCATAGAAGATTCAGGAACGGGGATCCCTGTTAAAACGCTAGAAGAGATGCAACACTTTTTTGAAAAAAGTCAGGCAGCTAAATCTATGAAACGAAAAGGATTAGGGCTATTGATTGTAAATGAAATTGTGACAATCCATACTGGGGATGTGACCGTAGCTTGCTCAATAAAAGGTGGATTAAAAACAACAATCAATATCCCAATCTTCTTGCCATAAACATACAAAAGTTTAGCGTATATTACTTATCCAATCATTCAGTTTGTTTTAGTGAAAAGACATATATAATGGGGTATTTGTCTTCAACTCAAGAAGGCTGTTGTTTAAAAGTGATAGAACTACATTCATTAAATTTAACAAAGTCGAAAAATAGAGAAAAAGCATGAACCTTCATATATGGAATAGTTCATGCTTTTTCTCTATTTTGTGATTGAAAAGAAAACGTCTTATCTTTTTTGATGGGTTCCCTTTCCCTATATTGCTCTCGTTTTAACAATAAAACGATGCTGTTTTGCACCAAAGTATCCGTTAGACTGGATGATTTGATGAATTTCATACAACTGTTCAAGGTACCGATCTGTTGTAAATGAGGGAACCTGCCATGGAATTGCTTTTAAATAGTAGATCAGTGCCCCAATATCATAGAAACGTTGAATGGGGAACTCTTCTTTGCAGTCTAAAACTTCAAAGTGATTATTCTTTAAGTCTTCTAAAGCTGCTTTCAAGTTCCAGCTTGAATATTCCTCGTTCAAAGGGACGCCGAAGCTCTCATTTATTTGATAACAATCGAAACCGCCTACTTGTTGAGTAAGAAAGATGCCATTATCTTTCAAAATACGCCTTACTTCTTTGGAAGAGAAAGATTCATGTTGATTAAGAATGCAATCGAAAAAATGATCTTCAAAAGGAAGGTCGGCATCCTCATTGATAGAGACTACTTTAATGCCTAACGGTTCAAGTCTTTGTTTGGCAATAGCAATATTAGGTTTATAGCTTTCAGTAGCAAACATATTTGATGGAAAAGGAGCTAGTTTAGATAAAAATTCTCCTCCACCAGTTCCCATGTCTAACATAGAACGGGCGGTTTGGACAAGAGGTATAGCCATGCTGCCATAAGACCAAGATAACAGCTCGCTTTGCATACGTCCTGTTGCTGTAATAAATGAGAAGTCCCAGCCGGAAAAACATTGCTTTTCATCTTGAATGTACTTTAAAAACTGTTGATCTTTTACCATTATAATCCTCCTTTTATATATGGTTTGACCAATTTATAAAAGGAGGTCCTCGAACAAATAGACAGCATTGTTATGTTTCGTGTTCTAATAAACTCATCGTTACTCCTTAGCCTACCAAACCAAGTGAGTTTAAAAAGACAACAATAATCGTCAGTGGCACGATCCATTTCATTAGTAATTGCCAAGTTGTATAAGTGCTTGGAGCTAGCGACTGACCGAGCATAAATTCTTGTTTGACGAGTTGTTGGTTCATCTTCCAAGCGATAAATAGGGCGATGAGCAAGTTGCCGAGCGGTAGCATGATGTTGCTGACAAGATAATCGGTTGCGTCAAAGACCGTTTTATCAAAAATCTTGACGTCTGCGAGCAGGCTAGAAGAAAGCGCAGCAGGGATACCGGCAATAAACACTGTTATACCAGCAATCCAAGTGACCACTTTTCTTGATGCTCCATTTTCGAGAAAGGCAGCTACAATGATTTCTAATAAGCTGAAAGCAGACGTTAACGTCGCAAATAAGAAGAGCAATAAGAACATAAATAAGAATAATTCACCAAACGGCATTTGTGAAAATACAGACGGCAAGACGATGAAGAGAAGGCCTGGCCCTGCTGTCGGCTCAAAGCCAAACGCGAACACAACTGGAAAAATAGCAAGCCCTGCTAAGACTGACACGAAAATATTCATCAAAGCGACCGATCCTGCTGACGTAGGAATGCTCACGTTTTTATTTAAATATGAGCTGTACGTCACCATGCACGAAAACCCAACCGCTAATGAGAAGAAAGATTGTCCAAGCGCATAAAGCACTGCTTCACCAGTAATTTTCGAAAAGTCTGGCTGTAGGAAAAAGCGAACGCCTTCCATTGCGCCATCTAATGTCAGTGAACGGATGACGAGCACGATAAAAAAGATAAATAATAGCGGCATCATATATTTGCTCGCTTTTTCGATCCCATTTTGAATGCCAGATGCAATGACAACGATATTAATGAGTAAAAACGCAGCCAACCCACCGATCGTAATCATGGGGGAACTAGTAATTTGTCCGAACATTGCCCCGTAGTCGGCACCGTCTCCAATCACTTTTCCACCAAGTGACATGACCGTGTAGGTGAGCACCCAGCCACCAACCACACTATAAAACGATAGCAACAAGAAGCAACCGATGACACCTAACTTTCCAGTTAACGTCCAGAAGCTACTTGGCGCTAATTTTTTATAAGCGCTGACCGCTTCTTTTCCAGAGCCGCGCCCAATGATAAATTCTGAAATTAACATTGGCAACCCGATTAAGAGCGTAAATAATATAAAGAGAAGTAGAAAGGCACCGCCGCCACTTTGTCCGGTTACGTACGGAAATTTCCAAATCGCCCCCAACCCGATTGCCGCTCCTGCAGAAGATAAAATAAATCCGATGCGTGAGGACCATTGTTCTCTATTGTCCATAAAATCCCTCCTGTTCTATTAAAGCTTCGTGCGTAAATCCCAAAGCTCAGGAAAAAAGCGATGATCGAGCACTTTTTTCAAATATTGCACACCTGATGATCCGCCAGTTCCCATTTTAAAGCCGATAATTCGTTCGACCGTTTTCATATGGCGGAATCGCCATTGCTGTAGCCAGTCTTCAATATCGATCAGCTTCTCCGCTAGTTGATAGAGCTCCCAATGTTTTTCTACATCGGCATAGACTGAAAGCCAAGCCGCTTCAACTGTCGGGTCACCTGTATAAGTCACTGAATAATCACGGCCGATTAAGTCTGGGTTAATCGGAAAGCTGGCACGTGCCAATGCTTCGATCGCCGCATCATAAATGCTTGGGGCATGATAAGCTTTTTCTAATATATCATGAAGCGGTTGATCTTTTTGATAAATTGTTAAAATGTGCGCCGTTTTATAGCCGAGCAAAAATTCAATTTGCCGGTATTGATACGATTGAAACCCGGAAGCTTGGCCTAACTTTTCGCGAAACTCCATATATTCAGCTGGTGTTAAAGTAGAAAGAACATCCCACGCTTGAATAATTTGCGTTTGAATTTTAGATACGCGGGCTAACATTTTAAAGGCAGGTTGCAACTCATCTTGTGTAATAAGTTTAATGGCTGCTTCCATTTCATGAATGATTAGCTTCATCCATAATTCGCTCACTTGATGAATGATGATAAAGAGCATTTCATCATGATGACCAGACAACCGATGCTGAGAGCTAAGTAGCTGATCGAGCCCAAGATATTCTCCATAGGTCATGTTGTTCGTGAAATCGGTATGAATCGATTTTTCATTCATCGTCATGTGATTTTCCCCTTTCTTTTTCCATTGATCGAATAACAGCTCGTACAGGGCTACCATCAGCGCCTTCAATTAATAGCGGTAATGCAACCATCTCATACCATCCTGGTTCGACATGATCAAGTACAACATTTTCTAAAATATGGATCTCGTTTTTATGCAATGAATGATGAACTGCCATTTCTTTACTATTTAAATCATCGACCGAAGGCACATCTACTCCAAGTAAAAAAACTCCTTTTTCTTTCAGAAATGGACCAAGTGTTGGATCAAGAGGAGTCACTTTCCCGGGAAATAATGTTGGCTCGCTCTTCAAAGTTGTCCGTAGCAGTACCCGTTCTGCTCTATCTAATAAGTAAGCCTCTAGCTGTTGTGGTCCAATAGAATCTAGGCTAGATGCATCGATCACTAGTGCTTTGCCGATGAAAATTTCAACGTCTAGTTGGTGGATTTGTTGCCCTTCATTATCAAAATGGAAAGGGGCATCAACATGGGTGCCAGTATGCAAGCTTGTTGTCACTTTTCCAATGTTGACGGAGCCTGTTTCTGCCTTTGTATAAGAAATTTCATAGGAAAAAGGGACATCTCCTGGCCAATGAGCGATTCGGCTGTTGAGCGGTTGCGTAATATCGATCCACTTAGAACTCATTACGCGACCACATCCCGTTCATTTTTGTATTGCTTATATTGCTCTGTTTCCATAATTTTTTTCAAGATTTGCACCGTCTGCCAAACTTCTTCAAACGTGTTGTACAGAGCAACTGGTGCTAGCCGAATACCATTAGGTGCTCGGAAATCAGGGATGACCCCATTGGTTTTTAACGCTTTGCAAATGCGCGCGGCTTCTACATGCTCAAGAAATAAATGACCACCGCGCTGACGATCATTGCGAGGGTTCGCAATTGTAAAATCAAATTCCGCTAACTCATGCTCGATTAGTTCCATCATATAGTTTGTCAACTGTAATGATTTGTTGCGGATGCGATCAATGCCCGCTTCGTTAAACAGCTCCAGTGCGCCGAGCAATGGTGCTGTACTTAAAATATGTGGCGTACCCATTTGATAAGCTCCGGCATGCTCAGCATGATCTAAATCGAGCGTCATATCAAATTGCGTCTCCTTTTTTGAGCCAAACCAGCCAGCAAGCCCCGGTGTTCGCCCGAAATGCTTCTTATTAACGTAGAGGGCCGCCGTACTACCAGGCCCACCGTTTACATGTTTATAATTACACCAAAAAGCAAAATCAACGCCCCAGCGACTTAACTCATGGGGAATCGAGCCGATCGAATGACAAAGATCAAAACCAATCAAAATCCCTCGCTCATGAGCCGCTTTTGTCAGCCGTTCCATATCCAACACTTGTCCGCTGCGATATAGCACACTCGGTAAAATAATTAAGGCGATTTCCTCGGTCATCGTTGCGATAATGTCTTCTTCTTTCAGTAGTCGTCCATCTTCACTTTCAGCAAGCACTAAATGCTCGGCAGGATCGTAGCCTTTTAATCGCAGTTGGCTTTTTAATGCATAAATATCTGTCGGAAACGTCAGCTCATCGGCCAAAATTTTCGTTCTCGTCCCTTCTGGCTGGTAAAAGCTAGCTACTAGCTGATGGAGATTAGAAGTGGTAGATCCCGTAACAATGACTTCTTCGGCATCCGATCCTGTGAGCATGATCATGTTCTTACTTAAAGATTCTGATAAATAGAACCAGGGGTGCTCTCCTTGTGTCCAGCCATCAATTCCGTACTCTTTCCATGAGTGAAGCAAATCAAGCACTGCTCTTTCCGTTCGCTTAGACAGCAACCCAAGCGAGTTCCCATCGAGATAAACCCGACCTGCCTTCAAATAAAACTCCTCACGAAAATGAGCTAACTCATCTTGCTGATCTAATGATTTCGCATACTCTTTTGAAAAAATGTTCATGTCGCTCCTCCTCACACCTTAATATTCTTTCTATTCTGATAATAATTCATTTGAGGGGGTGTGGCAATTCAGTGGAGTGAATGGACTACTAATAAGGGTAAAAATTTTGCTTAGTCGACCCCGTTTCCTATATTTCGGAATTTTCCGTATTTACGGAAAGTAAATGTTTAATATTTCCGCAAAATAGGAAATTCATTATTTGAAATGATTGGCATTACATATTCTCAGTATTTGGCATGAAATTTGCATTTTTAGTTAAAAGCAAGGACTAAAAACAAGGGGGTTGAGGAATGGATTTAGTCATTATTTTGTTGGCATTAGGACTATTAATGTTTGTAGCTTATCGTGGGTTTTCCGTTATTTTATTTGCGCCGATTTGTGCATTGTTAGCGGTGTTTTTGACAGATCCGAACTTTGTGCTTCCGTTTTTCTCTAATATCTTCATGGAGAAAATGGTCGGATTTATTAAACTTTACTTTCCTGTGTTTTTGTTAGGGGCGATTTTCGGTAAGGTGGTCGAAATGTCTGGAATTGCTGAGTCGATTGCGAAGACGATCGTGCAGTGGGTTGGGGCGAAGCAAGCGATGCTAGCGATTGTTCTGATGTGTGCGATTTTAACGTACAGCGGTGTCAGCTTGTTTGTTGTTGTATTTGCGGTTTATCCGTTTGCGAAAAACTTATTTATGGAAGCGGACATTCCGAAGCGGTTAATTCCAGGAACGATTGCGCTTGGAGCGTTTACGTTTACGATGGATGCGTTGCCAGGTACACCACAAATCCAAAACGTCATTCCAACAACTTTTTTCCAAACGGATATTTATGCTGCTCCTATTCTTGGCATTATTGGTGCGATCTTTGTTTTTATGATTGGGATGCTTTATCTTGAAAGCCGTCGTCGCAAAGCGGTAAATGCTGGCGAAGGTTATTACGGAATCAATCATGAAATTGTTGAAGAAGAAACAAATGATGGGATTTTAAACGAAAAAGAATCGACTGCTAGAAGAGTATTGGCATTTGTTCCGCTCATTCTCGTGGCGGTGATGAATAAAGTATTTACAGAAACTTTGCCGAAATGGTATCCGAATGGTTTTGATTTTGCTGATATTGGGTTAGAGGTGTTCGGAAAAGTAGAATTGCCGTCTGTTGTGGCGATTTGGTCTGTGCAAATGGCGTTAGTAACGGGGATTATTGCGGCGCTTTTATATAACTGGAAGCGAGTCAAACTTAATTTCCAAGCGGGGATCAATGCATCGATTGGAGGAGCTTTGCTAGCAGCGATGAATACGGGAGCTGAGTATGGCTTTGGCGGCGTGATTGCTTCTTTGCCAGGCTTTACGGTCATCAGTAAAGGGATTTCTGAGACGTTTACGAATCCGCTCGTCAATGGAGCGGTAACAACGACTGCTCTTGCAGGGGTCACAGGATCTGCTTCAGGCGGGATGGGAATTGCTTTGAGCGCAATGGCAGACAAGTACTTGGCTGCTATCAATGAGTTTAACATTCCACCAGAAGTAATGCACCGTGTCATTTCGATGGCCTCTGGCGGAATGGATACATTGCCGCATAATGGAGCGGTCATCACGTTATTAGCGGTGACGGGCTTAACGCATCGCCAATCTTACCGTGATATTTTTGCGATTACGATTATTAAAACAGTGGCTGTCTTCTTTATTATTGCGATGTATAGCTTAACGGGATTAGTGTAAAGGGGGAAAGAAAAATGTTAAAAGGAAAAGTAGCCTTAGTGACAGGTTCAGCGAGCGGGATTGGGTTAGAAGTGGCCCGTGCTTTTGCGAAAGAAGGGGCAAAAGTAGTGATTGCTGATTTAAAGGAAGAGGCGGCCAAAGCAGCGGCAGAGCAATTGACAGCACAAGGGTTTGACGTAGCAGCGGTTGCTTGCGATGTGACGAATGAACAGCAAGTACAGGATTGTCTTCAATTTGCGGTTGATCAGTTTGGAGCGGTCGATATTTTAGTGAATAATGCAGGGTTGCAGCATGTAGCACCGCTTGAACAATTTTCAACAGAAAAGTTTGAGCTGTTGATCAAAGTGATGTTGACCGCACCTTTTGTTTTTATCAAGCACGCCTTGCCGATTATGAAGAAAAATGGTTTCGGCCGAATTATTAACATGGCGTCAATCAATGGCCTCGTTGGCTTTGCTGGGAAAGCAGCTTATAACAGTGCCAAGCATGGTGTTATTGGCTTAACGAAAGTAGCTGCGCTAGAGACGGCTGCTCACGGCATAACAGTCAATGCTCTCTGTCCAGGTTATGTGGACACACCGCTTGTGCGCGGCCAATTGGAGGATTTAGCGAAAACGAGAAATGTGCCATTAGAAAATGTGTTGGAAGAAGTGATTTATCCGCTCGTTCCACAGCGGCGCCTTCTTGATGTAGAGGAAATCGCTGATTATGCTATTTTCCTAGCTAGCGAGAAAGCAAAGGGAGTGACCGGTCAAGCAGTCGTTCTCGATGGAGGATATACAGTGCAATAGAAAAAGATCGCCTTTCAAGTGATTCACTGCTTGAAAGGTTTTTTTATCCCAATTTTTTCTACTATAATAACAGTAGTAATCAAAAGGGAAGGACGGGGATTGTAGGTATGAAGAGTCTAGTCAGTAAGTTGCCGTATGAATGGCTGGAGGAAATTATTAATATCGCTGCGGAATGGGTAGTAGTAGTCGATCGATGTGGAATCATTATTTATATTAATGCGGCCTATTGCGACTATCTTGGAACAACCGTCTCTGAAGTAGTAGGGAAAGATGTTCGTGATGTCATTGAAAATACGAGAATGCATCTGATCGTCCAGACATCACAGCCGGAAATTGCCTCGATTCATCCGATTAAAGGCAATGAAATGATTGCTAATCGCTATCCTTTATACATTCATGGAGAACTAGTTGGAGCCGTCGGTACCGTCATGTTCCGTAATTCTAAGGATTGGATGGCTTATTCGGACAAAGTCCAACCTTTTCTCGAGGAACTGAAATATTATAAAAAGAAATTTGAAAAAGAGTTAAAAAGCAAGTATAGCTTTGATGACTTAATCGGCGAGAACTCCAAGTTTAAAGAAGCAAAAAAACTAGCTAAGCGCGTAGCAGGAAGTCAATCATCGGTGCTGTTGATGGGATCTTCTGGGACAGGAAAGGAATTATTTTCTCATGCAATTCATGGAAAGAGCCAGCGAGCGGCTTTCCCATTTGTACGAGTGAATTCGGCGGCGATCCCTGAGTCATTGCTAGAATCAGAACTGTTCGGCTATGAGGATGGAGCTTTTACTGGGGCAACGAAAGGGGGTAAAAAAGGAAAGTTCGAGCTCGCTCATCGTGGCACAATCTTTCTTGATGAGGTAGGAGATATGCCATTACCGATGCAAGGCAAGCTGCTTCGTGTGCTACAGGAAAAAGAGATTGAGAGGATCGGTGGGCAAAGGCCAATTCCGATTGATGTTCGTGTCATCGCTGCTACGCATCGCGATTTAGAAGAGATGGTGCATAAGGGAGAGTTTCGCGAAGATTTGTATTATCGACTCAACGTCATGAAAATTGATATTCCTTCTTTACGAGAGCGTCAAGAGGATTTGCCCGCCATTGCTCATATGTTATTAAAGAAGCTAGCAAAAACATTTAGTCGCGAGCAACTGACGATCTCTTTAGAAGTGATGAATCGTTTGCTGCTCCATTCGTGGCCGGGCAACATTCGAGAATTAGAAAATGTATTAGAGCGGGCGGTGAATGTCTTAGATGGCAAGGTCATTCAATTGCATCATTTACCTCTTTATTTGCAGGAAGAGCCCGCTGTCACGAAATTACCTGAACGAAAAGAGCAAGCAGTGCTGCCATTAAAACAAACGTTAGCTCAAGCAGAGATAGCTGCTTTAGAACTAGCATTGAAGAAGACAGGAAATAATAAAATAGAGGCAGCTAAGTTATTAGGTATTAGCAAAACGAGCTTGTATGATAAATGTAAATTATATGATCTGTAAGGATGATGGTGTCAGAAAATTATTTTCATTCTGTTTTTCTTACGGTATAATGGATAATTAATTATCGTAAAAAGGTAGGTTCAAACTATGAAAACGAACGTGCAGACAAAACCTTTACTTCAAGAGGAGAAGCTAGGTAGTCGCGGAAGATTGCTAGTCAAATGTCCGGATCGTCCGGGAATTGTCGCGGCTATTTCTAAATTTTTATTTGAACATGAAGCCAATATTATTGAGTCTAATCAATATTCTAATAATCCAGAAGGCGGCACCTTTTTCATTCGAATTGAGTTCGATCGCCCGAATTTAGCAGAGAATGCTAGTCAAATGGAGAAAGATTTTGAGGCGCTAGCATCCGAGTTTGTTATGGATTATCAATTTACGTATGCTGAGGAACGAAAAAAGATGGCGATCTTCGCTTCTAAAGAACCTCATTGCTTGCTTGAGTTACTTTGGGAGTGGCAAAGTGGTGATCTGCCAACTGATATTGCCCTCGTTATTAGTAATCACGAGAGTACGAGAGAAATGGTAGAAGCGCTTGGCATTCCATTTTATTATATCCCAGCCAATAAGGACATTCGCCAGCAAGTAGAACAGCAACAAATTCAATTGTTGAAAGAACATCAAGTCGATGTCATCGTTTTGGCTCGTTATATGCAAATTTTAACAGAGGATTTCGTCAGCCATTTTCCGAATCAAATTATTAATATCCATCACTCTTTCCTTCCTGCGTTCATCGGTGCGAGACCGTATGAGCGAGCGCATGAACGCGGAGTGAAATTGATTGGAGCCACGTCGCATTATGTGACGAATGATCTGGATGAAGGTCCGATTATTGAACAGGATATTGAGCGGGTGAACCATCGTGACGATGTAGCTGGCTTGAAGAAAATTGGTCAGTCTATTGAACGTCGTGTACTAGCACGTGCAGTTAAATGGCATTTAGAAGACCGTGTGATTGTACACGGAAATAAAACGATTGTCTTTCATTAATTAGTAGAAAGCTACCCTTAAGAACCTTATAAAAAGGTTGAAAAAGGGTGGCTTTTTTTGTTATAGTAGTAAGTAAATTTTCAGAATAGTTTTTGGAAATTGAGAGGAGACGAGATAGAGATGAGTAAAGTACAGTTAGAAGAGGGATATTTTGGACAATTTGGTGGGAGCTTTGTGCCACCTGAGATGAAAGAGGCATTGAATTATATTGCCGAGCAATTTCATAAGTATAAGGATGATCCAGAGTTTATCGAGGAATTTAAATATTATTTAAAAGAATACGTTGGTCGCGAAAATCCGCTAACGTATGCTAGTCAGTTAACAGAGCAGTTAGGTGGAGCGAAAATCTATTTAAAGCGGGAAGATTTAAACCATACGGGGTCACATAAGATCAATAACGTTATGGGACAAATTTTGCTAGCGAAAAAGATGGGAGCGAAGCGGGTCATTGCTGAGACAGGTGCTGGTCAGCATGGTGTAGCAACCGCGACCGTTTGTGCAATGTTTGGTATGGAATGCGTGATTTATATGGGCGCCGAGGATATTCGTCGCCAAGCATTGAATGTATTCCGGATGGAGTTATTAGGAGCGAAAGTTGTTTCTGTTGAAAAGGGTCAAGGTCGTTTAAAAGACGCTGTAGATGAAGCGTTGAATGATCTTATCGCTAATTATAAAAACACATTTTACCTATTAGGTTCTGCCGTTGGTCCTCATCCGTATCCGACAATGGTGAAGCATTTCCATTCGATTATTAGTGAGGAATCGAAGCGACAAATTCTCGAAAAAGAAGGACGCTTACCGGATGCGGTTATCGCTTGTGTCGGCGGTGGAAGCAATGCGATTGGGGCGTTTGCTCATTACTTAGAAGAGTCATCGGTTCGTCTCATTGGAGTAGAGCCAGATCAAGCAGCTTCGTTAACGAAAGGAAAGCCAGCTGTCTTGCACGGCTTTAAATGCCTTGTTTTAATGGATGAGGAGGGAAATCCACAGCCGACCTATTCGATTGCGGCTGGGCTTGATTATCCAGGTGTCGGTCCAGAGCATAGTGAATTAAAAGAGTCGGGTCGTGCTGAGTATTACATGGTAACTAATCAGGAGGTGCTTGATGCCTTCCAAACGTTGTCACGTACAGAGGGGATCATTCCAGCTCTTGAAAGCTCTCACGCTGTCGCTCATGCGATTAAAATGGCTCCAGAGATGAAGTCGGATCAAATTATTATTGTCAACATTTCTGGTCGTGGTGATAAAGACGTTCAGCAAGTATTTGAAATGATGAAGAAATAATCAAAAGCCGAGATTCAAGGTTATCGCTTGAATCTCGGCTTTTTTTTGTGAAATTTAAGGATGTTTTTAGTTTATGATCTATTTATGATATCTAATTTTAATACCAAGTCATAATTTTGATTGACAAGGGTAAAAATCGAGTGGTAGGATAGGGTTTATAATTTTGAGTTTTCGGACAATATTGAAGAGGTATAAAAAAATTGAAATGAGGGACGTTTAGTGAAAGAGCTTCAATCATTTGGTTGGTACGCTGCTCGAGTTGCGCCGCACCTTCCTAAACAAGCATTTAAACCTGCCCCGGAAAGACTCTGGGCCGGTTTAGTTCATTTATTGATCGTTATTGCAGGAATTTTGACGATTAGTTTGACGGATTTGAATGTATGGCTTTATGTACCGATTGCTGTGATCTTAGGCTCTTCTTTTGCTTCAATGGGCCTACTTGGTCATGAGATTTTACACGGAACTGTTGTTAGAAAAGCATGGATACGCGATTTAACAGGAGGAATTGCCTTTTTTCCATTAAGTACAGGACCACGTCTATGGAGAAGATGGCATAATATGACGCATCATATTCACACGCAAGATGAAGAGAAGGACCCGGATGCATGGCCGACAATTGAACAGTTTGCTAAAAGTCCACTATTAAAGGGGATATACAAACTTCCAACTTCACTTCGCGGGTTTTTAGGTATGGCGTTTTTAGCGATTACGTTTACGTTTCATTCGCTCCGAATGTTTAAACGGTTTATTTTAGAATTTAAGCCAAATAAGCGCATTTCGGTTTGGTTGCAGCTACTTCTGCCGTGGGCGACATGGATCGGGCTTCTATTCCTAATTGGCCCGTTAAAATGGCTGTTTGCGTTTGTTATTCCATTGTTAATGGGTAACTTTATTGTCATGGCTTACATTGCGACGAACCATCGCTTAAACCCTATGACGCCGGTGAATGACCCACTTGCTAACAGTTTAACGGTTACCGTTCCAAAATGGGTAGACATGCTTCATTTCAACTTTTCTTACCATACGGAGCATCACTTATTTCCGGGAATGAGCTCTAAATATTATCCGCTTGTGAAAGCCGAATTGAAAAAACGCTGGCCGGAGCGCTATCACGAAATGCCGTTGACACAGGCGCTAGCTGCTCTTTACAAAACACCACGTATATACAGTAACCAGACTGAGCTAGTTGATCCATTTCCAGGAACAAAGTTTGGGACACTTGGACATGGATTAGAACCTTCCAATATTAAACAAAAGCTAACGTCAGAAAAGACAACGAAAGAAAAGTCGAGCGATTCCATTAGTCGTTAGATAAGAAAGAAGAGGGCTGCTATTCATAAGCAACCCTCTTCTTTGACAGTATTGGGAGTGTATTATTTATCCCGCATTAACGGGCTGTAAGATCCCCACCTTAACAGGGCAGAAAAAACGCAGGCGTATAGGTGGGGATCAACAGCCCATAAACGCCCGATTGGTTCAACTAACAATCAGTGGGGGATGAAGAGACCCCCCACTGATTGAAGTTTCACTTTATATTAACGCCCGGCAGTTTAGACATAAAAGCGCATCTTTGAGATTGGAAGTCTGGGGTTAGTCTTCACAAAGGTGTCTAAACTACCTTGCAGACGTTATCAAAGGTTATCATTTAGTTGTAGCAAATTCTTCTTTCAGCATCGTGCCATTTTCGGCGAAATTTGTATGCCAAGAAAATGCTTTTTCTAATACATGTGGTGTGTGACCACCGCGTTTTAGTGCTTCATCAAAGTAAGCAGAGATTTGCTTTTTATACATTGGATGCACGCAGTTATTAATGATGACGCGAGCGCGTTCCACCGGTGCAAGACCACGTAAATCAGCGTATCCTTGTTCTGTGACAAGGACATCGACATCATGCTCCGTATGGTCGACGTGAGAGACAAACGGCACAATGCTTGAAATCTTGCCGTCCTTCGCAATGGATTTAGTGACAAAGATCGCTAAACGGCAATTGCGAGCGAAATCTCCAGAGCCGCCGATTCCATTCATCATTTTCGTGCCGCCAACATGAGTGGAGTTAATGTTTCCATAAATATCTGCTTCTAGAGCTGTATTGATGGAAATTAGACCGAGCCGGCGAATGATTTCAGGATGATTAGAAATCTCTTGTGGACGCAACATAAGTTGGTCACTGTATTTTTCCATTTCAGCAAACACTTGCTTCATTTTTTCTTCGGATAATGTGATGGAGCAGCCAGAAGCAAATCGAATTTTGCCGCTGTCTAATAAATCAAATACTGCATCCTGTAACACTTCAGAGTACACTTCCAGGTCTTCAAATTCCGAATCTAATAATCCGTGAAGAACAGCGTTGGCAACTGTGCCAATTCCTGATTGTAATGGAGCCAATTTATTTGTTAAACGGCCAGCTTTAATTTCTTCGCGTAGGAAGGCAATTAAATGATTAGCCATTGTGGCTGTATCTTCATCTGGAGGTGTGATCGTTGAAGGGGAATCTAAGTCGTCCGTTAATACGATTCCTCTAATTTTATTAACGTCTACATACATGCCTTTCGTACCAATTCTGGCATCTACAGAAGTTAATGGAATTGGCAAGCGTTTACCTTGTTCGCCCACTTCATAAATGTCATGTAGCCCTTCAAGAGCTAACGGTTGAGCCACGTTCAATTCAATAATGATATTTTCTGCTTTCTCTAAGAAAATGGAGGAGTTTCCGACAGATGTTGTTGGGATAATTGCTCCATCTTCTGTAATAGCTACCGCTTCGACAATAGCGAAATCAATTGGATTTAGTACATCAGCTCGCACCATCTCAGCGACATGAGATAAATGTTGATCTGTGAAGTACATTTCTCCTTGATTGATCTTCTTGCGCATCGCTGGGTCTGCTTGGAATGGTAAGCGTTTATTGACGATCCCCGCTTCTGCCATTAATTTATCAATATCAAACCCAAGTGAAGCTCCGGTATATACGTCAACTTTAAATGGTTCATCTTTAGAACGATCCACTAGCGCCATTGGGACAGCTTTCGCATCACCAGCACGTGTAAAACCGCTTAATCCAAGAGTCATTCCGTCCTTAATCCAAGAGGCAGCCTCATCGGCAGATACAATTAACGATTGCAATTGTGTATTGCGCAAACGTTCTGTGATTCGAGAATTCACAAACAATCCCTCTCTTTACTTTTTTAAATATTCTATCAACTTTTCGGTGCTTGCTCATCTAATTTTGCATGAAAAGCCTTTAATTTGCACCGAAACAGAATATATCATACATGAAACAGAAAGTTAATAGTTAAGTGCCTTTCTGAACAAACTGGAGTATGTTTGGCTAACTGGTATCTTCATTTTATTCTTCATAATCAGCAGGAAAGTCGAGTGAGAATCCGGTTGAATTTCCTGAATGAAGTTGACATTGACAATGTAAGAACGATGGACGCGAATAAAATGATCCATCGGCAATAAAAATTCAAGCTCAGTTAAATTCATTTTGTGATAGCCTTCTCTGTTGACAGCTTGCACCTTTGTTTTACGACTTTCCGCTTCCAAATAGATCACATCTTTATAAGGAATAGGATACCAACAATCCTCTGATTTTATCGTAAAAAAATTGGTTGAAATCGGCGATGGCTTTGCAGGGAAAATCGTCGTCACCGCACCGATTACTTGATCTCCGTTGAATAGTGGCACGGCCATGGCATAATAAGGTATGCCATACACCTCACTATCGATATATTCAGAAACGGTATGTTTTTCTGAAATGGCCTTTCCTGTCACCCCCCCTTTTTTAAAAGGTTCACCAGGACGGATGTGCAAATCCACAAGCTTACTCGGCTGGTAATAAATAAATTTCTCTGAGTCTGATACAGCTACAGACGTATTGTATGGAAGAAATGTCCTCATCACGTCCATAATAGAAGTCACTGTAAGACGATCCATAATCTCCACCTCTTCTTGCTTATCGTATATACTTATCTTATCAAGATCACATGAAAGAAGGAAGAAAGGAAGAGATTAATGAGCAAAGCGAAAACAAATGCGATGCGGATGCTTGATGCCGCTAAATTGACCTATGAAACATTAGTATATGAAAATAAGGACGGAAAAATTGATGGGATTTCCGTTGCCAATAAAATAGGTAGAAATCAGGAAATGGTTTACAAAACGTTAGTGACGAGTGGAGCGAAGGACTTATACGTATTCGTAATTCCAGTGGCGGAAGAGTTAGATTTGAAAAAAGCAGCGAAAGCAGCAGGAGAGAAAAAGCTTGAAATGATACCCGTGAAGGATATTCAAAAGCATACAGGCTATATTCGAGGTGGCTGCTCACCGATTGGAATGAAAAAGCTATATCCAACTTTTATTGATGCAAGTGCCAACTCGCTAGAGACGATCATTGCCAGCGGAGGGAAAATCGGCATCCAGCTCGAATTAAAAACCGCTGACTTGATCAATTTAACAAAAGGTAACGCACAATTTGATATCGTAAAGTAAACGATATGACATTCTTGAATATTATGTGAAGCTTCTGTTAATGTTATGTGACTTTTTGATGAAAAGATAATGAACATGGTATTTTTTTGCTTTTTTTGAGATATAATGTGGACATAACAAAAGAACAGGAAGTGAAAAATAATAATGGTTGTTGTCAACTTACTTGATTCAAGAAATTATTTTGACGGTGAAATTAAAGAGGATTTCTTAGTTATTTACGAAAAACTTCAGCACTCTCAAGCGGTCTTTCACGAAGGAAGATTTGGAGAAGTCGAAGGGTCTACGGAAGAATATTTAAAAGTACTACACAATCCAGGTGAAGATTGCTCACTAATGAACGTGAAAAGCTACAAGATTGGGCAAGAATATAAATGCCTAGATGATGCATTGAACAACATCAAAGAAGCTCACCGAGAAATTTTCAAGTAAGTGATCTGAACAACGACAATTGTTATTAGTGCATGAGAGGTAGCCTCCGAATTGGGGCTACTTCTTTTTCGTGTGTTCGAGGGGTTTTTTCGATATTTAGCGAGTTTTCTCCAACTTCCCAATACTACTCTCTGAACATAAACCACTTTTGATCGTCATATATATATAGTGAAACGTCAATCACTGGGGGTTTTACAGCCCGTTATGAAACCAGTCTAAAACGATCAATAAAGAGGTGTAGATATGAGCGGTCAAACGATTCACTATTTTACACGAGGAAATACGGCAAAAGGGTTTTATAGCTTACTTGAAACGAACCTTCAGGGGATCGAGCAAGTGTTTATTGTAGATGGTGGAACAGAAATGGACAGAAAGGCTTGTATCGGACAATTGGCTGAGCGCTGTGTAGAATTGGGAATGAATGTGGAATTCATTCATTGTGCTTCTGACCCAGATGCTCTTGAAGGGATCATTATGACAAATGAAAAAACAGCTGTGTATGCGTATAGCCTTTCTACTAAAGAAATAGCGGGGGCAAATAAACAATATGTCACTATTCCAGAAAGAAAGCCTGTCTCTGAACAAGCAGCACAGGAAATGCTTGAGCTTGTAGAAAAAGCGAATACAGCTACAACAAAGGCTTATGCTTGTTTTAGAAAAGCGCTTGATGTACATGATGAATGGGAGCATATTTACATTCAAGCACTTGATCAACGGCGAGCTAATCAACTGACGATTAACATTATTCAGCAGCTTGTTCCTGTAAATGATCAACATCAGGAGGCAGTGGTAAGTAAACACCGCTTTTTAGGGGCGGCGACCCCGAAAGGAGCGGTTGATTTCATCGACAATTTAACAGAGAATCTCAATAATCGCTACTTTATTAAAGGGAGACCGGGGTCAGGGAAGTCAACGATGATGAAAAAAATTGCCGCTGCCGTAGAAGAGCGAGGGTATGACACAGAAGTGTATCATTGTGGATTTGACCCAAACAGTATTGATATGGTAATCATTAGGGATCTGGACTTTGCTATATTCGATAGCACCGCCCCGCATGAATACTTTCCTAACAGACCGTCTGATCGTATTATTGATCTTTATGAAGAGATTATTGAAGAGGGAACCGATGAAAAAAATGCAACAAAAATAAATGAAGTGGCCGATCAATACAGTGCCTTAATGAAAAAAGCGACTCGTTATTTAGCGGAAAGTAAGCAATACAAAGATCAAACCGAAACATTGTATGAACAAAGGAAAGATCCAATGATCGTCAGTCACGTTTGCCATCATATTTTACAAAAGATTTAAAGAGAGGGGGCCAGAAACGATTTCTGGCTCTCATTTCTCGTTCCATAAAAATTGTCCGATAAGTGCATCGACTTCATCGCTTTCATGTAAGCCGCTATGGTTAATGTTGCGGTCTACAATGATGGCTTCGGTATAGTTTTCTTTAGGAACGATGCTTTTGATTGCTAGCGCACTATCCACAGCCACTAGCTGATCACCGACTCCAGCGATCGTAAGCACTTTTACATGCTTCGGGAAAGCTTCTTTATTGTTATCTAATTGTTGAACAGCAGGAGAATTAGGCATCAAGTCATATGCAGCTCCTCCTGTGTTCGTTTTCAAGTAATCCCCACTTTTTACTCCTTTGAATGGACTGCCAATCACAACGAGTTTTTCGACATATGGGTACTTGCTTCTGTGCTTATAATCCTCTAAAAACTTTGTGGACACAATCCCACCCATCGAATGACCAACTAGATTGATCCGATCGATGCCATAGTGCGACTTCAATGTATGCATTACTTCAGAGAGCCAGTAGACTGTATCTTCAAAACTCGCGCGATTATTTTCAAATATGACTTGAACGAACAAGCGATCCTTTTCTGTGTAATGCTGTACTTTAGAGGTCAGGATGCGACCGTCTTTCGTCACTTTGCATACGAGTGCTTGTCGTCCCCATTGCTGTTGATTTTCAAAACGATGGAGCATCGAACGGAAGGAAACTGCGGTCCCTTTATAGCCATGAACAAATACCGTAACGTTAGAGGGTGGCGCAGTCGCTGCTTTTGTTTGAGTCAGTAAATAATAACCGATGCAAGTAAAGATGATAAGGAGTACAATTAAGGTGTTTTTTCTCAGATGACTCATCTTATTTTCCCCTTTCACCTTAAGTATGTTCTTTTATTGATCGAAATATCTTTAAAGAGAAAAAGGGGCTGGGACAAAACCCCCTCTGACAAGTAAAATTTCACCGGC
>NKXN01000100.1 GCA_002261155.1 Bacillaceae bacterium SAS-127
CACATTCCTTGAGGTGGGAGTCTTCTCGCCTAGAAAGATAAAAATATCTATCATATTCCTTTAAAGTTTGCTCTTCTATATTTAATAAAATTGGATCAATTAATTGTTTATTTTCATCAACAAGCCAAAATAGTGATTGTTGAAATCCTAAAGTTTCACAAAGCACTTCAAGAACCTCCGTACGGTAGTTATTTATGTCTGTATTCATTTGCTTACTTGCCAATTCTTCGACAGCACAAAGCACATGATAATACTCTTCTTTCGTTAATTGCAAAGCCACTCCTCCCTCGCCGACAAACTCTCACTCTTATCATATATAAACTTTCTAAATAATCAAACAATTATCCTTTTGGGTAATAGCATAAATTTTATCAGCATGGATAATAGACTTAAAGGGAGGAATGCTCAATGAACATTTCAGAGTTTGCTAATTATGATGGATTGGGGCTTGCAGAACTCGTCAAAAAACAAGAGGTCAAACCCGAGGAACTCGTTCAGCTTTCTGTTAAAGCGATGAAAGAATTAAATGCTGATTTGAATGCAGTGGTATCGGTTCTAGAAGAAGAAGCGATGGAAGAGATTAAAAAAGGATTGCCTGAAGGGCCCTTTCAAGGAGTCCCGTTCTTAATTAAAGAATTAGTTCTACACGCAGAAAATATTCCTTCTAGTATGGGCAGCCGATTAGCAGAAGGGTTTCAACTGCCAGTAGATAGCGAACTAATGAAGCGATTCCGGCAAGCAGGGTTTGTTACGGTAGGTACGACCACTACTCCTGAATTTGGCTACAATGCAGCGACAGAGGCTGTTCTTTATGGACCGACACGCAATCCATGGAATCTCAAGCATAGCCCAGGTGGCTCAAGTGGTGGCTCAGCCGCAGCAACAGCAGCCGGCATTACTCCTGTAGCACATGCGAACGATGGCGGAGGATCAATAAGAATCCCTGCTGCCTGCAGTGGCCTCGTCGGCTTGAAGCCAACTCGAGGCAGAATCCCTGCTGGCCCTTATAATAGTGAACCACTTAACGGGATTGCGATTGAGTTTGCCTTAACGAAAACAATCAGAGACACTGCTTACCTCCTTGACGCAGTTAGCGGTCCAGATATCGGCTGTTATAGCTGGCCACAGTCACCCGCAGAAACATACAAAACAATGATTGAAAAGCCAGTAAAGTCATTAAAAATTGCCTGGACAGGCCGACCAGCTTCTGGTGTTCCTGTCGATGAAGAATGTTTAAAAGCCTTGCACGAAACGGTTCAATTATGTAAGGACTTAGGGCATATAGTGGTGGAGGATCACCCTCAATATGATGTGGAACCTTTTAGCCTTGCCACTGTACGTATTTGGACCGCTAATATTTATAAAATGATCAACGGAGCCGCTCAAGCTTTAGGAAGAACACCGAGTGATAAAAATATCGAAGCGGCCATTTGGCAATGTTACTTATATGGAAAGGAAATGACGGCATCTGACCTATTAGAAGCGATAGAAGTGAATGCGATGGTTTCCAGACAAGTTGGTCAATTTTTCACTGATTACGATGTATTATTATCGCCGACATTAGCGACTTTACCTGCTGAAATCGGTTCATTAAATGCCAACAACCCATCCATCAACGCTAAACAATGGACGGAACAAATTTTCACCTATGCTCCATTTACGAATTTATTTAATGCAACCGGTCAGCCTTCGATTTCACTCCCATTAAAAACAAGTGAAACCGGACTACCAATCGGCATGCAATTTACTGGACGCTTTGCCGATGAATCTACTTTACTGCAACTCGCTGCTCAACTGGAAAAAGCCTTGCCATGGAAAGACAGAAAACCACCTGTTCACGCGTCTAAATTAGCTAATACGACCTTTTAACACTAATAGGCTGGGTCAAAAGGTTTTCAGCTAATAAAAAAGTCGAACTATTATTTAGAACTCACTTCATTTAGAGTTTCTTAATAGTTCGGTTTTTTCTATTCATTACGTTTTTATTAACTTAAAATTATTCAAATTTAAGGAAGGGGATTTTAGTTCTGTCCCAGTCTCTTTGTTGTAGAATCGATCAAAGCGATTAATTATGTAAAAATAGCCAGCAAAAGCAAGAGAAAGAGGAGTACGCTTCCTAGCTTGTTGATTTTCCATATTCTAATAATCGATACTATTCCCCCGATGGCCATAAAAATATTTCCTCCCATCTCCATGCTATCTATCTTTAGCAAATCTCCTAGCATAGCGAAAAGAAAGCCGATGACAAGAAAGCCGACGGTAAAAATAAATCGTGGCGATTTCACATCCGTCATCGCCTCCTTCTGTTCCTCCTCACTCATTTTAAAATACCCTCGAGCAACCATGAAAGTCGGTATTCCCCACATTATTAAAAACATTATTAATACATCCGTATCTATATTCAAATACCTTCACCCTCTATGACTATAATAATCTTTCATTATGTATCTTTTAGACACCTCCTCTTTTTTGGTAAATATACCATAAAAGTTATTTAATTACCATGTGCGCAAAAACAAAACGCCAGCCACAAAGTGTGACTGGCGCTCTCTATTTTCTTATTTCCACTGTGCAACTTTTTCGATTGGCAGGCGAACAGAAGGGTAACCACTATTTGCTGCTTTTCCAATTGAAATTAACATGACTGGTACGTAACGGTCTTTATCTAATCCAAATGCTTCGGCAATGTTCGCTTTATCAAAGCCACCGATTGGGCATGTGTCGTATCCGTGAGCACGAGCGGCAAGCATTAACTGCATTGCAACTAGTCCTCCATCTGTTAACACAACATCTTTCATTACTTCTTTTGAGACAGAATTGTAGTACGCAGTAATTTGCGGCATTTGGCTGTCCTTCACTTCTTGAGGCATATAGCCAAGCTCCACTGTTTTCCCATAAATCTCTTCCGCATTTTCGAAGTTGTTTAAGTCACCGAATAAGGCAATTACTGCTGAAGATGTTTCTACTTGTGATTGATTGAACATCGCAAGCGGTGCCATTTTTGCTTTTCCTTCCTCACTCTCAATGACAAGGAAACGCCACGGCTGCATGTTAAATGAAGATGGTGCTAACGTCGCTTCTGTTAAGATTTCAGTCATTTCTTCTTTGCTAATTTTCACGGACGGATCGTAGTAACGAACTGAGCGGCGTCCTGTCATAATTTCTGTAAAGTCATTTGTTTTTTGTGTTGTGATCATTGATGAGCACTCCCTTTTTATAAAGTGAAACTTCAATCAGTGAGGGTTTTCTTCATCCCCCACTGATTGTTAGTTGAACGGATCGGGCGTTTACGGGCTGTTGATCTCCCACCTACATGCCTGCGCTTTTTCTGCCCTATTGAAGTGGAGGTCTTACAGCCCGTTAATGCGGGATTAAATGTCGTTAATATTTGTTTCAATACGATTCAACATCGTAAACAGTTGATCAATTTCTTCTTCCGTAAAATCTTTCAGCACTAAAGAGACAAATCGTTCTTTTTCTTTTAAAAAAGCGCTAATTTCATGGCGACCATGATCGGTTAAGTGAACAAGCGTGATCCGCTGGTCCATCGGATTTTTACGCCTGGCAATCATGTTGTTCGCTTCTAGCTGCTTTAAATGTCTTGTAATGGCGGCATTATCAATATTGATTTGTTGCTGAAGCTCTTTTTGACTCATTTCCTCCACTTGATATAGCTGGTACAACAGTTCAAGCTTTGACTGACTAAGCCCTGTACACCCTTCAAACTTCGAGCTCATTTCTTTATTGAGGAAATGCAATTTATAGACAATCACCGACTCCTTCATGCATAAATTCGTCAATTGATCCCTTCCTTTCCGGGTTCGAAAAAAATTAATTGATGCATCAATAGTTGATATATCAATTAATATACTAGACCCTTAGTTGAAATGCAATCATTTTATCTTCAAAGTGAAAAATTACCGTTTTTCCTAATTGGAAAAACGGTAATTTCGCATTCGTTACACCTTTATTTGATTATGGGCTTACCTTTAATCCATATAATTCTCAATTAGATAGTAAGTTCTTTTTTTAGTTTCAAATGCTAGATAGTCACTTCCTCTAGCTCTTTCTGAAGCTGGTTCTTGTGGTATTTCAGCAAAATTTTGCTCTTTCATTTCAATCCATTCTACTTGATCTGATTTTAATTTTTCAAATTCATTTTTTGGCATCGTATCTTTTAATACGCCCCAAACTTCATTTAATAAATCGTCCCATTCACTATAGTATTGACCATAGAAACCAGACCGCATATCATGTGCATACAATTTTTTAGCTTCTCCCACTATCCTGTTCTCAAGATCATCCGCCTTCTGCAAATACTTCTTCTTCAAACTATCCTCTTCGGCAATTCGTTGGTTTACTTCCTTTTCTTCTTGTAATCTTATCTCTTCTTGCGCTACTTCTTTTTCCTCTTTTTCTTGTAATCTTTTTTCTTCTTTTGCTAATGCTTTTTCTTTTTCTTGTAACCTTTTCTCTTCTTTTGCTAATTCTTTTTCCTCTTTTTCTTTTTCTTCTGCTATATTATCCACTCTAACTAATTTACCATTCTCTGCTGCACCATCTAGAGTTTCTACAACTATTATTTTGTCTTTATTTTCAAAATAACCTTCAAATAAAAACTCAACAGAGCCATTTTCTGGATTAACAACTTCTATAATGAAGTTTTCGTCTTGAGCTTCGGTTAGTATGTAATCAGCAGTCATTGGTTTATCATCTGATTTTGATCTTTTTATTATTCTTTCTTCACCTATTTCTAAGTATGACAGAGTCTTATCGTCTACAACTGCTTTCCAACTTCCTATTAACTTACTTTCGTTAGAACTACTACAAGCTGCTAAAAGTAATACAGTAGTAATTGTCACCAACATGATCAACCATTTTTTCTTTAAAAACAATTCTTCATCTCCTCTTATAAAGAGTTTTTTGGAACAGCCAAATAATTAATAAGAAAAATAAAGCAAAAATCATTTTAGAAAATAAACTAAGTGCTAAATTGAATTGATCAAACAGATCTACTGGAACAATAAATGTTAATAAAAATCCTAATAAAAATATAACCACATATCTAAGTGCCATATATTCCCTCCTTTAGTTATATAATAACATAAACGAAAGTGAAAAATTGGAAAACAAACAACAGCCACCTCCCCCAATTGGAAAAGCGGCTGTTGCTCGTTACACTTTCATCTCTCCATGCTCAATTTGCGATGTTTCAATTTGAATCGTTGTATGTTCGATTTTGAATTTGTCTTGAATTTTATTAATTGCTTGCTGTAAAACGGCTTGGCTGTCTGCGTTGTCTTCAATTAAAATGTGGCAAGTTAACGTATCCAAACCGGAAGTGATCGTCCAAATGTGTAGATCGTGAACATCAACGACACCATCGATCGCTTCTAATTCCTTTTTCACTTCTGCTTGGTCAACTGTAATCGGTGTGCCTTCCATTAAAATATGAACGGAATGCTTAATGACGCCCCACGCACTTTTTAAAATGAGAAGAGCAACCAAAACGGAAATGATCGGATCAGCAATGTACCAATCGAACAGCAGCATTAACAAACCAGCCACTAACGCTCCGACAGACCCAAGTGCATCCCCTAACACGTGTAAATAGGCACTTCGTAAATTAACGTTATTTTTCACGTCCCCCTTGCTCATTAGCGACCAAGCACTAAGCAAGTTCGCCAATAAACCAACGGATGCAATGAGCATCATCGTTCCACTTGCCACAGTTGGCGGCTCTAAAAACCGATCATAAGCTTCGACAACGATAAATCCAGCAATCACAAATAACGTCACACCATTTAATAATGCCGCTAAAATTTCAAAACGATAAAATCCGTACGTTTTCGTTGGTGAAGCAGGTCGTGCCGCAAACGAGATCGCCACTAAACTTAAAAATAATGAGCTCGCATCGCTTAACATATGACCGCTATCTGATAGAAGAGCTAAACTATTCGTGAATAATCCCCCGAAAAACTCTAACAGCATAATGCCTGCTGTGATCAATAAAGCGATGATGAGGCCCTTTTTATTCCCTTCGCGCGTTTCTTCAAAGTGATGATGGTGGTGATGTCCATGATGGTCATGCCCATGGTGATGATGATGGTGTCCCATGTTACTTCCCCCTTTATAATTCTTTTCTTATTATATGTTGATCTATGTACTGTGCATCGGCTCCTACGCCTTGAAGTAAGGCGGAGCTACGACTGAATTGCCAAGGCAATCCGAGAAAATATAATCCGTCAATCGCTGTAACGCCTCTTTCATGAAGCGGTGTTCCATTTGCATCTAAAACTCCCATAATGTCGATCCACTGATAATCTGAGCGAAACCCAGTCGACCATATCACATTTTCTACTTTCACTTCACTGCCATCAGCAAACATAAACTGATTTTGTTGGATAGCAGTTGTTTTTGGCTTCACTATCATCTTCTCTTGTTTCAATAATCTTTTCAACTCTAATCCCATAATCGGTTCTGGTTGTTTCTTGATAAATCTTCCCACTTTGGAATGAGCAGGAGCCCGATAAATCCCAAATAGATCTAGCCAACGAAAAAGACTTCTGCGGAAAATTTGTAACGGAAGAAACTTCAGTTGATGACTTACCGAGAAATACACTTTCCTTTCCTTAGCGAGCTCGACCCCAATTTGTGCACCTGAATTTCCTCCTCCTACGACTAAAACAGAACCCTTTTTTAATTGCGTTGCATTTTTATATTGAGAAGAGTGCAGTTGCAACACGTGGTCAGAAAGCGAGGTTGAAAACGCTGGAATGAAAGGCTTTTGAAATGGTCCGGTCGCTACAACAACTTTTTTTGTAAAAAATTCTCCTTGATTTGTGATGAGTTGAAAGCCATCTTTCACTTGAACTAACTTTTGCACCGTTGTGTTATGACAAATAGGAAGAGAAAATGTCTTTGCATAAGATGATAAATACTCGGCTATTTCGTCCTTTGTTGGATACCCTTCCTGATCCCCTCTCAGCTTTAAGCCCGGCAAAGAACTGTAGGCACGCGGCGTAAATAAAGTCAATGAATCGTATCGCCCTTTCCAAGAAGCTCCGGTTTCTTGTACCTGATCGAGAATCATAAACGATGCATTCCTTTTCTTTAAATAATAGCCCATCGCAAGTCCAGCTTGCCCACCACCGATAATGACTACATCATATCGCATCCGAATCACCCTTAATATATGAGTATATGTTCATATATTAATTTATGTTATTTTTCCAATCCTGTCAATGAAAAGTTTGGAAAAATAAAACGGTGTAGCCATATCGTGACTACACCGTTCTCTTCATTACTTTCTATTTCTTATATCCTTTTGAATCTTCCTTAATGCCTTTTTCGATCCGCGTTCGATATCGTGCTGGAGCTTGCGATCTTTGTAAGCGACAAATAACGTATCTAAGTCGTACCCTTCTGGATAAAGCTCACTCGCCTTTAATTCTAGCTTCACTCGCTTTACATTCACTTCGATCAGCTCTTGTTGATAAAGTACAGTGAGGTTATAGAACGAATCCTTCTCTTTGTAAACAATCGCCACATCGTTATAGTCTAGTAGCATAACCTTATCACCTTTAACATACTCATACGTTTCCGCTATTTTCGTCGAGAGGCTTGGCGGCTTTTTAACTTTGCTTTCGTGCACCCGCTCGAAACGATAATCCTTATTATCGATATAGTTTTTAGCACGCTCTAACACATTGTCTGGCAGCTTCATTTTTTTCGAAATCCATAAGGCGTTGCTTTCTCCTGCCGCACCGATGATTAACTTATATTTTGGCTCTAACGTCTCACTATCAAATTGCATCGCCGCATTCATAAAGTCGCTATGCCTCTCGGAAAATCGCTTAATCTCACCGTAGTGAGTCGTTGCCACCGTGATACAGCCTTTATGATAAAACTCATCTAAAATCGCAATCGCTAATGCCGCTCCTTCATTCGGCTCTGTTCCACTGCCAATTTCATCAAATAGCAACAACGTATGATGGTTCGCGGCTCCCATAATATCGGACATATTTTTCATATGCGAAGAAAAGGTACTTAACGCATTTTCGATACTTTGATTATCGCCAATATCGACGAACACCTTCTCAAAAATAGACACTTCCGTCTCTGGATCGGCAGCAATATGAAAGCCCGACATTACAGCGAGCGTCAATAACCCGATCGTTTTCAACACAATCGTTTTTCCGCCGGCGTTAGGCCCTGTAATAATTAAACTGCGATACCCGCTCCCGATTTCCACATTGAGCGGCACGACTTCCCCTTGCAAGAGTGGGTGTTTTCCATTGATAAGCTTCGTATATCCATGACTGTTCACTTTCGGCTCGATCCCATTCGTTTGCTGGCTAAACTTCGCTTTCGCAAACACTAAATCATATTGACTAATCAACTCGATATTGATGTTGATCTTGCTTATTTGCTCTAGAAGCATCCCCGATAGCGTCGCTAAAATTTGATATTCCTCCACTGCTTCTTCTGCTTTCAACGTCGCTAGCTCGGCCGTTAATTTCGTCACGGTACTTGGCTCGATAAAAGCGGTCGTCCCTTTTGCAGACAGTTCAACAACCGTGCCCGCCACTTGATTTTTAAACGAAGATTTAATCGGAATCGTATACCTCCCATCTTTTTCGCTAATAAAAAATTCTTGAATATATTTTTGGTTGCCTGAGCTATTTAGAAATTTATTCAATCGCTCTTTAATTTTTCCTTCAGTAGATTCTATCTGCTTGCGAATTCTCCGTAATTCTTTGCTTGCGGCTGAATCAACTCGGCTTCCTTTAATCGCAAATTGAATCTCTTCCTCAATGTGAAGGAATTCAGACATCGAATGAGCATACGAACTTAACATCGGCGCAAAAAATTCTTTCGCTAGCATAAACTGCTTCAATTTTCGACAACCTCTTAAAAAATCAGCGAGGTGAACTAGCTCCGTCGGTTCTAAAATGATTCCTTTTTCAAGCTTTCCAATAAGATGTTCGACGTTCGACACACCGACAAATGGCACATGACTCTCTGCATCAATGATCCTCCGTGCTTCTGTCGTTTCAGTGAGTCGATTGTGCACCACTTTCAAATTGGCACTTGGCTGTAGCTGATCAAGCAGCTTCTTCCCTAACCCGCTCACACAATAAGACTTCACCGTTTCCTTCAATTCATGATATTGCAATTTCTCAAATGTCATTGTATTCATATTTATTCTCCTCACGATGGTTAATCCATTGACAAGAAGATACCTAAAACTTTAAAAGTGGAAAGCACCCGTTTATCGGCTTATGACCTCGAGCCGATGGCACCTGGAACTAGCCTGCTTCCACCATTTATGCTGTTATTCAAACGACAAAAAAGCCGTGGGGCGATCCCACGACTTTATCTATACAAGGCTTGCGTAAAAAAGAGAGAACTCAAAAGAAACGATCCTTTTTATCGCCTTTCTCTCCCATCATTACACACTTTGTAAAGTACAGTAGGTATCTTCATAGGTACTGAAATAAATCCATGACAAAACGAAGGGTATCAAACCCCTTTTTTACCATATTTATTCCATTCATTTGTATCCTAGTTAGATTCTACGGCACTCACAAAATTCACCTCTCAAAATTAATATGATGAAAATTCATTTCCACGCTTATCATACTCTATGATGAAAAATATGTAAAGTTCCTACAAGCTAAAAAAACATCTCCTGCATTTCTTTTAACAATGGCTCTGTCACTTTAGTTCCCGAACTCTCGCCAATAACCGAATCAATACCACAATGAGGACAAACCGCTGTATCTTCATCATCCCACCAGTCCTCAATTTCAGACGGATGAAATACTTTTAAGCAATGAAAACAACCGCATACCGTATCCTTCTCTAACCCTTCCTTATTATGGGAAGAAAAACGATACACCGTAAGTAACTGCTCTTCACTCATAATCTCACGCTCCTTTTGTGTTATTATACTAACATAATAGAATAACATACGAGGAACATTGAACCCTCCCCCACTTAACGCTCTTACGAGTGGTTTGAAGCGGGGGATTCTGTTTCCTGCGAACACCAGTGTATCCACCAGTTATTGAGCGGGCTTTCCTCCGCAGTTCCTGCGGTTAGGTCGTCCAAACGGCTTTCGCCTCCGACAGTCTATTTCAATTTATTAGTCTTAATGCTTCTTTTTTAAGATTTGTAGCTACGTTGATATCTCGATCGTGCTCTGTTCCGCAAGAAGGGCAGGTCCATTGACGTAAGGCGAGACTTTTTACTTTTTTATGCTGATGACCACAAGAAGAACATAGTTGAGAACTCGCAAACGTCTTGGATACGACAACAACTTGCTTCCCATACCATTTCGCCTTATATTCAAGCATTTCTCGAAATTGCGACCACGATGCTTCGCTAATAGCTTTCGAAAGCTTTTCGTTTTTTAGCATATTTGACACTTGCAAATCTTCTATCCCTACAATATCGTGGTTTTTGACAAGATTAGGTAGAAATTTTGTCTAGATTAGTCTTTTCTTGCGTTCGTGATTTTTTCATAAATACGGGCTACTTTGATTCTTGCTTTGT
>NKXN01000101.1 GCA_002261155.1 Bacillaceae bacterium SAS-127
AGTAGGACGTTGCCAGGCAAAACATGGAGGATTAGCTCAGCTGGGAGAGCACCTGCCTTACAAGCAGGGGGTCGGCGGTTCGATCCCGTCATCCTCCACCATTAATTTTTTAATAAGCCGGTGTAGCTCAACTGGTAGAGCAACTGACTTGTAATCAGTAGGTTGGGGGTTCAAGTCCTCTTGCCGGCACCATTTTTGATAATATTATTTTGAGCCATTAGCTCAGTTGGTAGAGCATCTGACTTTTAATCAGAGGGTCGAAGGTTCGAGTCCTTCATGGCTCACTTTTATGCGGGTGTGGCGGAATTGGCAGACGCACCAGACTTAGGATCTGGCGCCGCAAGGCGTGGGGGTTCGACTCCCTTCACCCGCACCATTGTCATTATCTTCAGATGACAAATATAAAAATGAAAATATCTTATTCAATTGCGGAAGTAGTTCAGTGGTAGAACACCACCTTGCCAAGGTGGGGGTCGCGGGTTCGAATCCCGTCTTCCGCTCCATAAAAGTGCCGGGGTGGCGGAACTGGCAGACGCACAGGACTTAAAATCCTGCGGTAGGTGACTACCGTACCGGTTCGATTCCGGTCCTCGGCACCACTTTTATGCGCCCGTAGCTCAATTGGATAGAGCGTTTGACTACGGATCAAAAGGTTAGGGGTTCGACTCCTCTCGGGCGCGCCATTAATACATATTATTTCGGGAAGTAGCTCAGCTTGGTAGAGCACTTGGTTTGGGACCAAGGGGTCGCAGGTTCGAATCCTGTCTTCCCGACCATTTAAAAAATATGTGGGGCCTTAGCTCAGCTGGGAGAGCGCCTGCTTTGCACGCAGGAGGTCAGCGGTTCGATCCCGCTAGGCTCCACCAATTTAATATAGAATACATGGCGGTGTAGCTCAGCTGGCTAGAGCGTACGGTTCATACCCGTGAGGTCGGGGGTTCGATCCCCTCCGCCGCTACTTAAAAGGACCTTTAGCTCAGTTGGTTAGAGCAGACGGCTCATAACCGTCCGGTCGCAGGTTCGAGTCCTGCAAGGTCCACCACTTGTATAAAATATGGAGGAATACCCAAGTCTGGCTGAAGGGATCGGTCTTGAAAACCGACAGGCGGGTTAAACCGCGCGGGGGTTCGAATCCCTCTTCCTCCGCCATATTTCATCAATTTTCATTCATATCGTCGCGGGGTGGAGCAGTCTGGTAGCTCGTCGGGCTCATAACCCGAAGGTCGCAGGTTCAAATCCTGTCCCCGCAATATATGGTCCGGTAGTTCAGTTGGTTAGAATGCCTGCCTGTCACGCAGGAGGTCGCGGGTTCGAGTCCCGTTCGGACCGCCATTTATACATAATAAATCTTGGCTCAGTAGCTCAGTTGGTAGAGCAATGGACTGAAAATCCATGTGTCGGCGGTTCGATTCCGTCCTGAGCCACCATTTGTTAATGCGGGTGTAGTTTAATGGTAAAACCTCAGCCTTCCAAGCTGATGTCGTGGGTTCGATTCCCATCACCCGCTCCATTATGAATTTATGGGCCTGTAGCTCAGCTGGTTAGAGCGCACGCCTGATAAGCGTGAGGTCGATGGTTCAAGTCCATTCAGGCCCATTTTATTCCGCAGTAGCTCAGTGGTAGAGCTATCGGCTGTTAACCGATCGGTCGCAAGTTCGAATCTTGCCTGCGGAGCCATATTTTGGGGAAGTACTCAAGAGGCTGAAGAGGCGCCCCTGCTAAGGGTGTAGGTCGGGTAACCGGCGCGAGGGTTCAAATCCCTCCTTCTCCGCCATACTGGCCCGTTGGTCAAGCGGTTAAGACACCGCCCTTTCACGGCGGTAACACGGGTTCGAATCCCGTACGGGTCATAGTAAAAAGCTAATTCTATTGAATTAGCTTTTTTTATGCTTAGCAACTGCTCTTTAGAAATAATATTCTATTTTGCCTCCCAACTTTTTGCTATAAAAATTGGTTTAGGTAGATACAGCAGGAATAATATATTCCTTAATCAGTGACCATCTATCATTAGGAGTAACGATGAATTCTGATGCAATTGCTATTACGAGATTTTTTTCTGGAATGCAGCAGATGACATTACCTCCATCGCCTAGTGCTAAGTATGCGAAAACGCCTTCCTCCTCTCCTAGCCACCAAAGATAACCATATTTATGGGCGTTCATCATAGTTGTTTCATCGATCCATTTTTTAGGGATAATCTGTTTGTTGTCCCAAGTACCATGATTCAGATTTAGAACACCAAAACGTGCCATATCACGCGGGGTTAGCGTAAGTCCCCATCCTCCTGTAGAGTTACCACTTGGGTCATGAACCCATCCTTTCACACTTTTTCCGAATAAATCTTCAAATCCAAATGATTTCATTTCATAATCCGGGATTTCTTTTATACCGATAGGGTTAAACAAATGTGTATTGGCAAATTCACGTGCGCTTTTTCCTGTGCTACGAGTGATGATGGCTGAAAGTAAGTGCGTCCCCGCTGTCGAATACTTAAAAGTTCCTACATCTCCTTTTATAGCAATACTTACTTCATTCCAAAATTATCATGCTATAAAAAAAGAATCACTAAAATTTTTAAAATTAATATTTAAAGCAATGTCTCGGATTATTAATTATTTGATAAGTTTGAAAAAACATTGTTGGATGCTTATGTTAAAAAATTGTTAAGAATTGTCGATTAATTAACAATTCTTTAAAAAGGATTTATTCAAATGATAAAGAACTTGTAATAATATAGAGAATGTATTCTCAAAAGGTACTCCATAATACAACTCTTCAAATAAGCCCCATACTAGGATTTCTCTATGTTTATTATTTCAATTTAAAGGATGGGAATTATGACAGCAGCTTATCCAACCGATTTTGATATTCATTTATTTCATGAAGGGAACTTATTTCAAGCCTACGACATCTTTGGTGCTCATTTGTCTAGGGTTGATAACAACATATACACCTCTTTTTGTGTATGGGCCCCTCATGCGCAGCAAGTACGACTTGTTGGTAGTTTTAATAATTGGAACGGGGAAGGGTATTCCTTACAAAAAATAAATAATGAAGGGATTTGGTATATACAGGTTCAAAAAAATCTAGAAGGTGAACTGTATAAATATGAAATGCTTACAGAAACGGGAGAAGTACATTTAAAGGCGGATCCTTATGCTTTTTTTGCCGAGGAAAGACCAGGAACAGCTAGCATTGTGTATTCTCTTGAAGGATATAAATGGCAGGATCAATTGTGGCGAAAAAATAAAAAGCAGTCTTCTATTTATGAAAAGCCTGTCTGCATGTATGAGCTACACTTAGGCACTTGGAAAAGGAAAGCGGATGGCACTCTTTATTCTTATCGGGAATTGGCAGATCAAGTGATTCCTTATGTAAAAGAATTGGGCTTTACTCATATTGAAGTGATGCCGGTAACAGAGCATCCATATGATCGATCATGGGGATATCAAGGAACAGGGTACTTTGCGGCGACGAGTCGCTATGGAGAGCCTAAAGACTTTATGTACTTTGTCGATCAGTGTCATGTGCATGGGCTTGGTGTCATTTTAGACTGGGTACCGGGTCACTTTTGCAAGGATGCTCATGGGCTTCATAGATTAGACGGAAGCTATAATTATGAGTACGAAAAAAGCTGGGATCGAGAAAATTACATTTGGGGTACCGCCAATTTTGATTTAGGAAAGACGGAGGTTCAAAGTTTTCTAATCTCCAACGCGCTGTTTTGGCTGGATTATTTTCATATCGATGGATTTCGAGTCGATGCAGTAGCGAATATTATTTACTGGCCAAATAGAGATCATCTAGAGGTCAATCCTTTTGGGCTTAAGTTTTTAAAGAAGTTGAATAAAGCAGTATTTCAGTTTGATCCTGACGTATTAATGATTGCCGAGGATTCAACTGATTGGCCGCAGGTGACGGCACCCGTACATATGGGGGGGCTTGGGTTTAATTATAAGTGGAATATGGGATGGATGAACGATGTATTGCAGTATATGGAAACACATTGGCATCAACGCTCGGATCATCATCATTTAATTTCCTTTTCACTTATGTATGCCTACTCAGAAAATTTTATCCTGCCTTTTTCGCACGATGAAGTGGTGCATGGGAAGAAATCGTTATTAAATAAAATGCCGGGTGACTATTGGCAAAAATTTGCCCAGCTACGTTTATTAATGGGGTTTCTTATCGCTCATCCTGGTAAAAAGCTTTTATTTATGGGAAATGAGCTAGCGCCATTTTCAGAATGGAAAGACCTTGAAGAAATTGATTGGCATTTGATTGAATATGAGATGCATCAGAAGTTTCAGGAATATTTTATCAACCTGCTTCATTTATATAAGAGGGCTGAATCATTATTTGAATTAGATCATGACCCTCGTGGTTTTCAATGGATTGATGTTCATAATGCACAACAAAGTGTGTACTCATTTATTCGTAGAAATAAGGAAGGTTCTCCAGTGATTGCTATTTGTAATTTTGGAGAACATGGTTATGAAAATTATCAAATAGGAGTTCCAGAAGTTGGTTTGTATGAAGAAATCTTAAATAGTGACAGAGAAGAGTATGGAGGATCAGGGCAGGTCAATCCAGTTCCTTTAAAAGCAAACAAAGGCGATTTTCACGGGCAGCCAGCTTATGTACATATGACGATACCGCCTTTTGGTGTTGTGTATATTCAGCCGAAAATATAAATCAGGAGGGAATAAAATGACGAAAGAAAAATGTGTAGCGATGCTATTAGCGGGAGGGCAAGGAAGCAGGTTAAAGGAATTGACGGCAGGCCTAGCTAAACCAGCTGTTCCATACGGGGGAAAATATCGCATTATTGATTTTCCGCTAAGTAATTGTGCGAATTCCGGTATTCATACAGTTGGCGTGTTGACTCAGTATCAGCCGCTCGTTCTCAATTCTTATATCGGAATTGGAAGCGCATGGGATTTAGATAGGAAAAATGGTGGTGTGACGGTATTACCACCTTATTCAGAAACAGCAGGAGTCAAGTGGTATTCAGGAACAGCTAATGCGATCTATCAAAACTTAAACTATTTAAAAGAGTATGATCCAGAACATGTTTTGATTTTGTCAGGAGATCATATTTATAAAATGAATTATAGTAAAATGCTCAATTTCCACATCGAGAAGGAGGCGGATGTAACAATTTCTGTCATTGAAGTACCTTGGGATGAGGCGAGCCGCTTCGGGATTATGAGTACGAATGAAGCGATGGAAATTACCGATTTTGACGAAAAGCCGGAGAAGCCGAATAGCAATTTAGCTTCAATGGGGATATATATTTTTAAATGGTCGACGTTGAAGGCCTATTTAGAAATCGATGAAGCGAATCCAGAGTCAACGAATGATTTTGGAAAAGATGTGATTCCGTTAATGTTAAGAGAGAAGCTCAAGTTATTTGCTTATCCTTTTAGCGGCTACTGGAAGGACGTTGGAACGATTCAAAGCTTGTGGGAAGCGAATATGGATCTGTTAGATAGAGGAGAAGAATTAGATTTATTAGACCATTCATGGCGCATTTACTCAGTGAACCCGAACCAGCCGCCGCAATTTATCGGTGAACAGGCGATCGTCAAAAATTCACTCGTTAATGAAGGTTGTGTCATTGAAGGAGAGGTGACCCACTCCGTTCTATTCCAAGGTGTGCAAGTAGAGGAGCAGGCAGTGATTAAAGATGCGGTAATTATGCCAAATGCTCGTGTAGGAAGAAATTGTGTAATTGAACGAGCGATCGTTAATAGTAATTTAGAAATACCTGATAATGTAGAGATTTATAACCATACAGAGGACATTCTTTTAATTACAGAAGAGTATCTTGCTCAATTAATAGGACAAAAGCAATAGCTTTGTTGAAATGGAGGAAATGGAATGAATAGATCTATGCTTGGTGTTATTGATGCAACTACACAACCGGAATCAATGGAGGATTTACTGCTTCACCGATCGCTAGCAGCCGTTCCTTTCGCTGGGCGCTATCGGCTGATTGATTTTATTTTATCGAATATGGTGAACTCAGGTATTCAAAGTGTAGCGATCTTTCCTAAACACCAATATCGCTCATTAATGGATCATTTGGGATCAGGGAAAGATTGGGATTTAAATAGAAAACGAGACGGATTATTTTTCTTTCCTTCTCCGAAACTAGAGAGCGAAGGAGAGAAGAGCGGATTGTTTTGCCATTTCGCTCAACATATCGATTATTTTAAACGGAGCACGCAAAAATATGCGCTCATTAGTAATTGTTATACAGTGTTTAATATGGATTTCTCTCCTATTTTAAAAAAATTAGAAGCGGATGGCTGCGATATTTTACAAATTCATAATCAAGGTCGACCGATTGAGCTTTATGTCGTGTCCGTTCCATTGCTGATTGAATTGATTGAGACTAGAAAAGAAACAGGGTATACGTGCATACAAGACATTGTCAACGATGTTAATCATTCATATCACATTTGCCAATATGAGATGGATGGTTATTGTGAGCAAATTCAATCGATCCAAGATTTCTATACGATCAGTATGGAACTGTTGCAAAAGGAAAATTGGTGTCAGCTTTTTAATAAGTTTCAGCCGATTTATACGAAAGTAAAGGATGAGCCACCAACGAAGTACACAGATACTTCTTTAGTGAAAAATTCGATGATTGCTAACGGAGCCGTTATTGAAGGAGAAATCGAACAAAGCGTCATCTCACGTGCTGTATTTATCGGTAAAAATACAACGGTGAAAAATTGTATTATTATGCAGAAAAGCAAGATTGGCGAAAATTGTGAGTTAGCTCATGTCATTATTGACAAAGATGCAGTGATTGGTGATGGGGTTAAACTGATAGGTACACCAGAGGAGCCAATTGTAATTCGTAAAGGGTCCGTACAAGGAGTGTTGATGAATTCGTGAAACTATTATTTGTTGTATCAGAGTGTGTACCTTTCGTTAAATCAGGGGGGCTGGCCGATGTCGCCGGCTCTCTGCCGAAAGAGTTAAAAAAGCAGGGAATGGATATTCGTGTCATGCTCCCTAAGTATGGGACGGTTCCTTTCGAGTACCGAGCACAAATGAAAAAAGTAGCTGAGTATATTGTGCCTGTCGGTTGGAGAAACCAATATTGCGGTGTTGAGCAGCTTGAAAAAGATGGCATCGTTTATTATTTCATCGATAACGAGTATTACTTTAATCGTGACAAAATGTACGGGTTTGGCGACGATGGGGAAAGGTTCTCTTACTTCACTAGAGCGGTGTTAGATAGCTTATCCTATCTCGATTTTTACCCGGATGTGATTCATTGCCACGATTGGCATACGGCAATGATTCCTTTTATGTTGCGAGTCGAGCATCAACATCGTCCGGGCTATGAATTCATTCGAACGGTATTTACGATTCACAATTTATTGTATCAAGGAATTTTTCCACGAAGTGTGCTGACGGATTTACTAAATTTACATAGTCAGTATTTCAATAGCCGCCAGCTAGAGTTTTATGATTGCATCAACTTTATGAAAGGGGGATTAATTTCCGCCGATGTGATCACGACCGTCAGCCCTACATATAAGAATGAAATTTTAACTCCTTATTTTGGCGAACGTTTAGATGGTGTGTTACAAGAAAGGCAAGATGCTCTCGTTGGGATATTAAATGGGATTGATGATTCCATTTACCATCCAGCAACCGATCCTTTAATCATTCCTTTTGACGTTGATCACTTGGACGGAAAGAAAGAGAACAAACAATTGCTTCAACGAATGTTTGGATTAGAGGAAAAAGCGGACACGCCAATTGTTTCACTAGTTTCTCGTTTTACAAGACAAAAAGGGTTAGAACTTGTGACGCGAGTGTTTCACGAAATGATCGAGGAAGATGTGCAATTCATTGTTCTCGGTACAGGTGAAGAGGAGTTTGAATGGTTTTTTAAAGAGATGGAGTGGAGGTATCCACAAAAGGTACGCTCCTATATCGGATTTGATGAGGAGCTAGCCCATAAAGTGTATGCGGGTTCCGATTTGTTTTTGATGCCTTCGAAGTTTGAGCCTTGCGGGCTTGGACAGATGATTGCGATGAAGTATGGAGCAGTGCCACTTGTGCGTGAAACAGGAGGGCTGAATGATTCTGTTCTTTCCTATAATCAACAAACGGATGAAGGGAATGGTTTCTCTTTTACCAATTTTAATGCCCATGATCTGTTGTTCACCTTTAAGCGAGCGATTGGTATGTATCAGAAGAAAGACATTTGGGAGAGTCTTGTGAAGCAAGCGATGGTTTGTGATTATAGCTGGTCACAATCAGCAAAACAATATAGTGAACTATATTCTGACTTATCATCTAGGAGGGAAAGTCATGTTTTCTAACAAAGAAGAATTTAAAGCTAATTTTTTAAAGCGAATTGAAAGAACGTATGGAAAGAGCTTTCAAGATTCAACGTTGTCTGATCAATTTCAAACACTAGGAAACATGGTACGAGAATATATTAGCTCCAATTGGATTCAAACGAATGAACAATACGGCAAAGCGAAGCAAAAGAAAGTATATTATTTGTCGATTGAGTTTTTGCTTGGACGTCTATTAGGACAAAACCTATTAAACCTTGGCATTTATGATGTCGTGGAAGCGGGATTGAAGGATTTAGATATTTCTTTAGACGAGCTTGAGGAAATTGAATACGACGCAGCATTAGGAAATGGTGGTCTTGGTCGCTTAGCTGCTTGTTTCCTTGATTCATTAGCGTCGCTTGATTTACCAGGGCACGGCTGTGGAATTCGCTATAAACATGGATTGTTTGAGCAAAGAATTGTCGACGGCTTTCAGTTAGAATTACCTGAGCATTGGTTGCGCTATGGGCATGTATGGGAAGTAAGAAAAATCGATATGGCTGTGGAAATCCCATTTTGGGGAAAAGTTGAAACGTATGAAAAGGATGGAGTACTTACTTTCCGTCATGTAGATGCGGAATACGTGAGCGCGGTTCCTTATGATATGCCAGTGATTGGTTATGAAACGGATACGGTGAATACGCTTAGACTTTGGAGTGCCGAGCCGTCTCGTTATATGCCGAATCAAGACATATTAAAATACAAAAAAGAAACAGAAGCGATCTCTGAGTTTTTATATCCAGATGATACGAACGATGAGGGGAAAATCTTACGCTTAAAGCAACAATATTTTCTCGTTTCAGCGAGTATTCGTTCGATTATTCAAGATTATTTGGAGCAATATAAAGACTTGCACGATTTTCATGAGCATGTGTCGATTCATATTAATGATACGCATCCTGTATTGGCGATTCCAGAATTCATGCGAGTGTTGCTCGATGACCATGGCATGAGTTGGGAAGAAGCATGGCAAATTACGACGAATACGTTTTGTTATACGAACCATACGACGCTATCTGAAGCGTTGGAGCAATGGCCAATTCGAATTTTTCAGCCGCTTTTGCCGCGAATCTTTATGATTGTCGATGAGATTAATGAGCGTTTCTGTAAAAGCTTGTGGGAGCTGTATCCAGGAGATTGGGACCGTATTGAACAGATGGCGATTATCGCTCACGGGCAAGTGAAAATGGCGCATTTAGCGATTGCTGGAAGCCATAGCGTCAATGGGGTCGCGAAAATCCATACAGAGATTTTAAAGAATCGAGAAATGAACTTATTTTATCAATTTCAACCAGAGAAATTTAATAATAAAACGAATGGAATGACCCATCGTCGTTGGCTAATAAAGTCCAATCCAGAATTAACTCATCTTATTACGGAAACGATTGGCGATGAGTGGATGAAACAACCGGAAAAATTATCTCTTCTTCATCCTTATGAACAGGATACTGCATTTTTGAAGGGTTTAGCAGATGTGAAGCTGAAACGAAAAGAAATTTTGGCGAAGCGAATTTTAGAGCAAAATGGGATTACGGTCGATCCGCAATCGATCTTTGACATTCAAGTGAAAAGGCTGCATGCATATAAACGACAATTATTGAATGTGCTGCATATTTTATATTTATATAACCGCATGAGAGAGGATGCTTCATTTGATATGTATCCGCGGACGTTCGTATTCGGGGCGAAAGCTTCACCTGGTTATTATTATGCAAAGAAAGTCATTAAGCTCATTCATTCTGTAGCCAATATGATCAACAATGATCCGATCGTAAAGGGTCGAATTAAAGTCGTCTTTTTGGAAAATTACCGCGTATCGTTAGCGGAGGACATTATTCCAGCAGCGGATATTAGCGAGCAAATCTCGACAGCTAGTAAGGAAGCGTCAGGGACAGGAAATATGAAATTTATGATGAATGGTGCACTGACGATGGGCACGCTTGATGGGGCTAATATTGAAATTTTAGAACAGGTAGGCAAAGAAAATATTTTCATTTTCGGTTTGAAAGCAGAAGAAGTGATGAAGTTTGAACGTGAAGGCGGCTATCGTTCGATGGATTATTATCATCATGATGATCACATTCGTCAAGTGATGGATCAGTTAGTGAACGGCTTCTTTGATGAAGAGGATCAGTTTGAGATGATTTATGATTCATTGCTAATGGAAAATGATCAATATTTTGTATTGAAAGATTTTGCGGCGTACCGCGATAAGCAGCAAGAGGCGGGACAATTGTATGAGAAGGATCGAAATCGCTGGTTCCAAATGACGGCACGTAACATTAGTCAGTCAGGCTATTTCTCCAGTGATCGGACGATTCGAGAGTATGCATCAGACATTTGGGACATTCATAGTCACGGCAGCCAAGTGCTCGTTAAACGCTAAAAATAAAAACGAGGCTGGGACATAA
>NKXN01000102.1 GCA_002261155.1 Bacillaceae bacterium SAS-127
GGGTAGAGGTACTGCCGAATTTCGGTAGACGCAAGCCCCCACTTCAAACAGACTGTAAGGTCGTTAAGTGGAGGGGTGTTGACTGGGCCACATCCTTTCTTTCTTTTTTTACTATATAATTGTGAAATATTAAAGAAGTATGAGCGAAACTTCTATGAAATCTGTTTTTTTGTGGAAAATCGACTATAATGGATGAAATAGAGAAGAAGGAGGTTGACATGATGTCAGTGGCAGCAAAACAATCGTCTGTCAGCCAAGCGACCACCTATAGCATATTATTTGCGATTAGTGGTGGGCATTTCATTAATGACTCCATTCAAGCAGTAGTACCGGCGATGTTTCCGATTTTAGAGAAGTCGCTTGCTCTTTCTTATGCACAGCTTGGTTGGATTGCTTTCGTTCTGAATATTACGTCTTCGTTGATGCAGCCAGTATTTGGCGCCGTCGCAGATCGAAAGCCACAGCCATTCTTATTACCGATCGGCATGGGGCTTTCGATGCTCGGGATCATCGGCTTTGGCTTATCACCTAATTTTTACACACTGTTATTTGCCGTTTTATTTATCGGGCTTGGTTCAGCTGTTTTTCATCCAGAAGGCTCGCGTGTCGCTTTTATGGCCGCTGGACAAAAAAGAGGACTCGCTCAATCGATCTATCAAATGGGAGGGAATGGAGGACAATCACTTGCTCCGATTTTCACAGCCTTTATTTTTGTTCCATTAGGTCAAAAAGGAGCGTTATTGTTTGCGGTGGTCACTACCATTGGTATTCTTTTGCTTTACCGAGTCTCCACCTGGTATAAACACCAACTACAAATGAACGAACGAGCAAGGAAAAATCAGCGTGCAGCAATCAAGAAAAAACTACATAAAAGCGTCAAATGGGCTATTATTCTATTAATCTTTTTCGTCTTTGCGCGTTCATGGTACGCAGCCGCTATTACAAATTTCTATCAATTTTACTTAATTGAAGATTACGGACTCTCGATTAAAGAAGCACAGCTATACTTATTTGTGTACATGGCTGCTGGTGTCGCTGGTACGTTTCTTGGCGGACCACTAGCTGATCGCTTCGGTCGTAAAAATCTGCTCGTCTTTTCGATGCTCGGAGCTGCTCCATTAGCCGCTGTCTTACCTTATGTTCCACTCGCTTTCGTATTGCCGCTATTTTTTCTTATTGGTTTTATCTTACTTTCTAGCTTCAGTGTATCCGTTGTATACGCTCAAGAATTGCTACCAGAAAAAGTGGGGACGGTATCTGGCTTAATCGTCGGGCTTGCCTTCGGAATGGGAGCGATTGGTTCTGTGTTCTTTGGTGTTTTAGCGGATTACTATAGCTTAAAATTTATGATGATTCTTGCTAGTCTATTGCCGCTGTTGGGCGTGAGTGCATTAGCGTTGCCAGGGGATCAGAAAGTGAGAAAGTTAAATAGAGAATAGGTGGAAAAATCGGATATATAGGGTGTTCCAATAGAAAAAGCCCAATTTGGACTAATAAGCATCCAAATGAAAACCCGAGAATGTTGATTTAGCAACATTCTCGGGTTTTCGGTTCTGCACTTCTCGAGCCGAATCATCTCTTCTATTTTCTTCTTAGTAACTTCATAAACACATCTTTATTTGTGATATGATAAAAATTATAATTTGTATAATTCTAGGAGGGGTAACGATGATAAAGTCGAGAAAACTCAAATTGTATAGTGCTTTCATTGCTATTTTACTTATATTATTTGTAGTGATTATATACGTTAATAACAATAAAAATAATAGTGTAGCCCCCTTAGACACTCTTGATTCCTCAGAAAATTCTATCATTCTTTTTGAAGTGACACCTGAAGGAGATGGGATATATCTTTCGAAACAAGCAACTACTGATGATCAATATGAACTACTTAAAGAAAGAATGGAGAGAGAAGGATGGACCTATACTCACCAAGATGGTAATGGCTTATTTTTTAAAAAAGGGGATAAACAAATAATTGTGGAAACGAAAATATGGAGAAGTGAATATATCAAATATGATATTCCAAATAACGTAGCAAATATCGCAGATTAAAACAAAAATGGAGGTTCATTTAGAAAAAAAGGAGATCAGCGAAGTTTAGGAGAAATATCTATCATATCGATAATTTTTTAAATATTCTATCAAATAAATGAGGGAGAACTATGAAGGTTCTTATATTAGGAGGCACTCGTTTTTTAGGAAGAGCGTTCGTAGAGGAAGCTTTGAAAAGAGGGCACGAAATCACCTTGTTTAATCGTGGGACCAATAAAGAGGCATTTCCCGAAGTGGAACAGCTAACTGGTGATAGGGACGGTGATATATCCCAGCTTGAAAACAGAAGCTGGGATATCGTAATGGACACATGCGGATTTTCCCCTCACCAAATCAAAAAAATCGCAGCTGTTCTTGGTGAAAAAATCGAACAGTACACATATATTTCAAGCATCTCTGTTTATAAAGATTGGATTCCATATAATATCACGGAAGACTATCATCAACAGTCTATCTTGCAAGAACAATTGAGGGACGTTGAGGAAGGAGAAGTTTCTCCTTACGAGCATTACGGTGCTTTGAAAGTGCTATGTGAAGCAGAAGCAGAGAAACATTGGCCAGAGCGTGTTTTAAATGTCAGGGCAGGGCATATTGTGGGGCCGTTTGACTATACGGATCGGCTTCCATATTGGATCCAACGTGTGGCGCAAGGAGGAAAGGTATTGGTACCAGGACGTCGAGACCGCCCTATTCAAATAATTGATGTGAAAGATATAGCAACATGGGTGTTTCATATGGCAGAAAACAGACAATCAGGCACATTTAATGTAACATACCCGTGTGATGAGTTGACGATGGAGGAGCTTTTGAACACGTGCAAAAAGGTCACAAACAGCGATGCTGAATTTGTATGGGTAGAAGAACAATTTGTATTGGATCATAAAATACAGCCATGGACGGAAATGCCGTTATGGATCCCTGAACATTTCCCATTGGAAGGAGAAACAGAACCTTGGAATGGCTCTTTTAGTATCAATATCGAAAAAGCTGTAAACTCCGGTCTCACCCTCCGGCCCATTGAAGATACGGTTCATGATGTCTATCAATGGGAGAAAATAAGGCAGGATTCAGAACGAAAAACAGGAATTTCGCGTGAAAAAGAGAAAGAATTGTTAGATGCTTGGTTCCAAAAAGAGAAAAAGCCGACCTTGTGATGTAGGGTTACCCATCCCCATCTAAATAAGGAAAAATGATGTCACTAAAAATTGATTCTTCTATATTATGATCTTCAATAACTCGGGCGCCTTTCTTGCATTAAGAAGCGCCCATTTTTTATTTAATGGGGGTTTGCTTTTCAGAAGATCCCTGATGGGCAAAAATACCCTAATAGAACAACACTTAGTTTTAAAATCGGAGAAGAACATCTGTATGAGCACGGAAGCCCCCAATCCATTTATACATTTCAACTAAAATAGCTTCCTATTCAGCAGGATGCTATTTTTTGTATTGACAGAGCATAAATGTAGATTTATAATAATTTTAAAATTCTAAAAATTCTAAAATCAAATCCACAAAGAGAGTTGTAAATGGGTGTAGAAAGGAGTTCATCTAACTAAAAGCGACTTATTAGCGACAAACAGGCAATTCCTCATTCCTTAAACCGACGTATTACCGACATCTCACAAAAATCCCAGCCATTGAACCCTCCCCCACTTAACCCTGTTACGAGTGGTTTGAAGTGGGGGATTCTATTTCCTGCGAACACCAGTGTATCCACCAGTTATTAAGCAGGCTTCCCTCCGCAGTTCCTGCGGTTAGGTCGTCCAAGCGGTTTACACCTCCGACAGTCTATCTCAGTTTATTAGTCTTAATGCTTCTTTTTTAAGATTTGTAGCTGCGTTGATATCTCGATCGTGCTCTGTTCCGCAAGAAGGGCAGGTCCATTGACGTAAGGCGAGACTTTTTACTTCTTTATGCTGATGACCACAAGAAGAACATAGTTGAGAACTCGCAAACGTCTTGGATACGACAACAACTTGCTTCCCATACCATTTCGCCTTATATTCAAGCATTTCTCGAAATTGTGACCACGATGCTTCGCTAATGGCTTTCGAAAGCTTTTCGTTTTTTAGCATATTTGACACTTGCAAATCTTCTATCCCTACAATGTCGTGGTTTTTGACAAGATAGGTAGAAATTTTGTCTAGATAGTCTTTTCTTGCGTTCGTGATTTTTTCATGAAT
>NKXN01000103.1 GCA_002261155.1 Bacillaceae bacterium SAS-127
CTCAGACTTTAATAAGCCGAAGAAATTTTCAATTACGGCATTATCTAGGCAGTTGCCCTTACGGGACATACTTTGTGTAATTTGGTGATCTTGTAATGTGTTCTGATACTTTTTCATTTGATAATGCCAACCCTGATCGGAATGAAGAATGAGCTTATCTTCTGGTTTCAGACGTTTAATCGCCTCATCTAACATATCACCTACGAGTTGATAAACGGGTCTATTCATAACTTTGTACGCAATAATTTCGCCATTACACAAATCGAGAACAGGAGATAGATAACGCTTTTCTCCAAATAGATGGAATTCAGTCACGTCTGTTACCCATTTTTGATTCATTTTGTCTGCGTGAAAATCACGTTGTAATACGTTCGGTGCGATTTTACCTACGTTTCCTTTATAAGAACGGTACTTCTTCATACGTACCATGCATTTTAAGTTAAGTTCATTCATTAAACGATTGATGGTCTTCGGATCATGTGTAAAACCATATTTCTTCAGCTCTTTTGTGATGCGACGATACCCGTATCGACCTTTGTGTTCATGATAAATCTTCTTCATTGCCTCTTTTACATCGGCGTATTTATCCACTCGGTTTAATCGCTTTTCCCAATAATAATAAGTGCTGCGTGGAATACCTGCGACTTCAACTAAATCCACAACGTCATACTGACACTTTAGTTCGAAAATTACTTGCGCTTTGATTTTGTTTGTAATTTTTCCTGCATTTGAACTAAAGTATTCAACTTTTTTAAATAAGCATTCTCCATTTCTAAACGCTCAATCTTCGCTTGCAACGCTTCTACTGACCCTTCAGCTGGTGCCAATTTATTTATTTTTTTCTTCATAGATGGACGCCCCTTTTTCTTTGGTTCTAGCGCGCCCAATCCTTCTACCTTAAGCAACTGATCCCATTTATAAATAGTGCTGGGGGAAGAAATATTAAATGTGCTTGCAGTTTCTCGAAGAGACGCGCCCGTTTCGTTCATAAAATTGAGTACGTCTAGTTTAAACTGACTGGAGTAACTTGTATAGTCCTTGTTAAAACCTTCAATGCCTTGCGCTTCAAACAACTTTACCCAGGTAATGACGGATGATTTCACTGTGCCCATGCTTTCTGCAATGGTTTGATAACTTTCCTTACTAGTTAAATAACGTTCTACCGCTTTTAATTTATCGTCTACTGTATATTTAGACATAAAAACACCCCATAAATGTTAGTTTGGTGTCTAACATTTATGGGGCAGTTTCACAATAGGCGGGTTTCTTCTATTTTGATTGCTCTTGTTTTACCGTGCGGTAGAAAAACAGTTCATAGAGTACAGGAATAAGAATTAGCGTTAACACAGTGGATGAAGTTAATCCTCCAATGACCGTGATCGC
>NKXN01000104.1 GCA_002261155.1 Bacillaceae bacterium SAS-127
GCTAAACTAGACAAACGTTTAGACATGGATCTCACCTGCTTCCTTGCGTTTTGAACCGGCCATCAATAATCCTAATTCTTGTTCAGTTGTTTCCTTTGGATTAACGACCGCCACGATTTCTCCTTCATAAATAACAGCGATGCGGTCACTGACATTCATGATCTCTCGTTTATGGCGCATTTTGCGTCTAATACGTCGCTTCACATCTGCCACCAGCAAATTCAAGCCGCCTGTAGCCAAATTCTTACTCTTTATCCGATTCTATTAATTTTACTTAAATTCTTCCTCTAAAGCTTGCTAGGCGTCAATCTTTGTACGAAAACAACCACAATCATAAAAATTGACAAAATATTTTATTTATGCTATAATTTACAATTAACTCAATTGATTGTATAATAAGATTCTCCTGGCCAGGGGAATCCTATTTTTTTGCTCTGAAATGAAGGAGTGGGTTCGCATGAAAAAAGATGAGTCTAGTGTCACTTCATTAATATCCGCTTTTAGTAGAGCTTATCATAGTCAATTCGATTCATCTAAAATCTTTGATGACTATATAGCTAAAGAGTTGATTTCAAAGACAGAGTTTAATGACATCAAAGAGAATATGGTTCAAGGTATTCAGTTCTTCAACAAAGATATAGCGCAAAAATTCAAAGAAGATACAGAGGAAATTTTAAAATGGATCACACAGATTCAACTTTCTCCGACGCCCTTGGCTCGTGCTGCGTATTGTAAAAAAGTATTACTTCATGAAATGATGTTAGGACTTAAACAATATGTCATACTCGGAGCCGGGTTAGATACTTTTTGTTTCCGACATCCAGAATTTAAAAACACCCTAGAAATATTTGAAATTGATCATCCTGCTACACAGGAATTCAAAAAGAAAAAACTAGATGAAGCTAATTTGACAATCCCGAGTAATCTTCATTTTGTTCCTATGGACTTCGCTCAAAAGTTTACCTATCAAAACCTTATAGATGAAGGGTTTGATAACAAAAAACTTTCTTTAGCCTTTTAGGTGTTTCTTATTATTTAACAAAAAAAGAAATTTCAAGCTTGATTGATCATTTATTTGCTAAGGTGCCATCAGGCAGTTCCATAGTTTTTGATTATGCCGACGAAAACCTGTTTAAAGAGAAAGGGATCTCTAATCGAGTTGAAAACATGGTGAAAATGGCTTCAGCAAGCGGAGAACCAATGAGGTCATGTTTTTCTTATTTTGAAATGGAGAAAATGTTAGAAAAATCAGGTTTACTGATTTATGAACATTTATCACCAGCTCAAATTCATGAACTTTATTTTGAAAATCGAAATGATTACCTATCCGCTTTTGAAACCATTCATTACCTCCATGCTGTAAAAAAATAAAGTGAAACTTCAATCAGTGGGGGTTTTCTTCATCCCCACTGATGAAAAGAAGAACAAAGGCTAACATCGCAACGTCCTGTTGCAACACCTTTGTAACCTGCATCGTGCAGGCCCGAACCGATCGGGCGTTTACAGGCAGTTGATCTGGTTCTCCATCTGGATTTTAGCTACAAAGCTATAACTTATTCACCTTACACTTAGCAAAAATACTCTTTAAATTCTATGCTTTACAGATCCAGGTGTTTTCGTGTTTTCAACGTACTATTCATTTAACTTTTTTCACTGTTCCTCTATACAATTTTTGGTACAATAAAAATAGGAGGTGTTTTAGTGCTTAAAAAATATCCATTAATCGCTTTTGGTTTTGCGATTTTACTTCTTTTCTTTACTGGATGCAAAGCAGGTGACTCATATCTTAAAGACGAAGCCCCCATTCAAAAACGTTCTAGTTCAAATAGTGGAATTAAATTATCAACTGAAAAAGAAGTGTACAAAACATCTGACAACGAAATCACAGTTAATATTCAAAATGAAAGTGATACTGAGTTCAATTATGATAAATATTTTGCAATTGAAAAGAAGGTTAATGGTGTATGGTATTCCGTCCCGTTTAAAGATGAAGCTTTTGAAGACATAGGTATTGTACTCCGTCCAAAAACATCAACGTCACAAACATTTTCACTAGATCGCTTAAAAAATAGTCTTTCTTCAGGCACATACCGACTCGTTAAAAATTTTTATAGTCCAGAAGATTACTATCTTACTCTCGAAAAAGAAGGAGAAATACCAAACGGTACTACTCTCGCTGCCCCATTTGAAATTGTAAAGTGAGAAAGAATCACATTAGGTTCTTTCTCTTTTAGTCAATCCTTAATAGAGTAATTGATTACGGATTTTACCCCAACCGAACATCGATTGACTAAGCATTTTCATCCACACACAAGACCTCTAATTTCCCTGTTTACCCGTTTGCTCTGGATCTGCTCTTATTGCTCACTCCCAATCAACTCCACAAATTTAGTGGAAGCTGGCGAGAGCGGTACGCTTTTTAAAAAGCATACGCCTACGTCTCTCTTTGGAATGTCTTCTGTTAATTTCACTTCATATAATAAACCTTTCCTTAAATAGTCTTTGGAAAATTCTCTCGTGACACAGGCAATGCCTAAGTTGATTTTGGCGAATTCGAGTAATAAGTCATGCGAGCCTAGTTCAAATTCGGGTGAAAGCTTGACGCCTTTCGATAATAAATAATCCTCGACATACTTTCTGGAATTGGATTTTTGTTCAAGAAAAATGAGCGGTAATTTTAATAATTTCTCGATGCTGACTCGCTTAGATAATAGCTTCTTAAATTTTTCACCGTACACGAAGATGTCTTGAATTTCGAAGCAAGGTCGTAATTCCAACGTGGAGTCGTCAATGGGAAAGTTACAAAACACGATATCTACTCCTCCCGATTTTAAAACCGCAATGAGTTCATCGGTTGTTCCGTTCACTATTGTCAATTTAATATTTGGATATTTATTATGAAAGGTCTCTAAATAAGGTAGTAAAAAATGTTTAGAAATCGTGTCCCCTACCCCGATCTTTAATTCACCAGTCGTTAAATTTTTGAATTCTAACATTTTCTCTTCTCCGGCATCAATTAAATGAATGGCGGATTGAACATATTCAAATAGAAGACTTCCTTCATTCGTGAAGGAAACGCCTTTAGGCGTGCGATTAAACAGACGGGTGTCTAGTTCCCGCTCTAATTGCATGATTGCTTGACTAACAGCGGGCTGCGTCATATATAACTCTTTGGCCGCCTTGGAGAAGCTTGTACTTTTTCCTACGACACAAAACACTTTATATAAATCTAATTTACTTATCACATAATCACTCCTTATACCCATTATTAGATATATTAATTTTACTTATATCATAATTCCAATGTATAGTAAAAATATAAATATTTAAATTCATTTACATAGTTAGTAAGGAGCGATTTAATTGGAAAGAGTAGTAGGTACGGTTGTGAGAGGTCTGCGTGGCCCGATCATCAATCAAGGAGATAGCATTGAACAAATTGTCGTAGACAGCGTGTTAAAAGCTTCTGAAGTGGAAGGTTTTCAAATCAACGATAAAGACATCGTAACAATCACAGAATCCATCGTGGCACGGGCTCAAGGGAACTATGCAACGATCGATCATATTGCCAAAGACGTTCATTCCAAATTCGGAGACGATACGATTGGCGTGATCTTCCCGATTTTAAGCCGTAATCGCTTTGCGAACTGTCTTCACGGGATTGCCAAAGGCGCGAAAAAAATCGTCTTAATGCTTAGCTACCCTTCTGATGAAGTCGGCAACCATTTAGTGGACATTGATAGACTAGATGAAAAAGGTGTGAACCCTTGGGTTGATGTGTTAACTGAACAAGAATTCCGTGAGCATTTCGGCGAGAACAAACATACCTTTACAGGCGTTGACTACGTTGAATACTACAAATCCATTATTGCGGAGCACGGCGTTGAATGCGAAGTCATCTTCTCAAACAATGCGAAAACGATTTTAGACTACACAAAGAGCGTGCTCACTTGCGATATCCATTCAAGATTCCGCACGAAACGCATCTTGAAAGAACATGGCGGCGAGAAAATTTATAATCTCGACGACATTTTATCTGAGTCCATTGATGGCAGCGGCTATAACGAAGACTACGGTCTGCTTGGATCTAATAAAGCAACAGAAGATAGCGTGAAGCTATTCCCACATACTTGCCAACCAATCGTCGATAAAATCCAGCAAATGCTGAAAGAAAAAACAGGAAAAACAGTAGAAGTCATGATTTATGGCGACGGTGCGTTCAAAGATCCGGTTGGAAAAATTTGGGAGCTTGCTGATCCAGTCGTTTCCCCTGCTTACACAGCTGGGCTTAACGGCACGCCAAATGAAGTAAAATTAAAATATTTAGCTGACAATAACTTCGCTGACTTAGAAGGAGAAGAGCTAAAATCAGCGATCTCTGAATTTATTAACAATAAAAACGAAGACCTTGTCGGATCGATGGAAGCACAAGGTACAACACCGAGAAGATTGACAGACTTAATCGGCTCTTTATCTGATTTAACTTCAGGAAGCGGCGATAAAGGAACACCAATGATCTTTATCCAAGGTTATTTCGATAACTATACTCATTAATTTAAAGGGCCCCGCAGAAGATAATCTTCTGCGGGGCCCTTATTTTTCTTAATACGATTAATTCTGTTGATTTTTTCTAACCATTGACATCACACTTACAAACAATACTGAAATCATACCACTGAAAATAAATAGATAACTTAATGGGATTAAGAAGAAAGGTTCTACTAAAGTACCATCTGGTTCCACTCTTGAACCAATCATGTTATAAGAAATTAGGCAAATAACCCCTAATAATATTGGTGTAAAAGCTAATAGGTATTTATTCTTTTTCATCATACATTCTCCTCTAATTCAGATGCTTGAGACTGATATTTTTTATATTCTAAAATGTCACCTGGTTCACATTCTAGAACCTCACATATTTTTTCTAACGTGGAAAACTTAATCGCTTTTGCTTTTCCCGTTTTTAATATTGATACGTTAGCCATCGTAATTCCTATTCTTTCAGATAACTCTGTTAGGCTCATTTTCCTTTTAGCCATGACAACATCAAGGTTGACGATAATTGGCATTCCGACACCCCCTCTAGATTATTAAATGGTTTGGTCATTTTCTGTTTTAATTTCGATTGCTACTTCAAATAATCTCGCTAAAACAGAACATAGCAAGCCTATCGTTATACAAATAAATGCGACTACGATAATAGGCCCCCAAAAAGCGGCATATTGAAAAAACTCTACCGAATACTTTAAAGAACTCACACAAGTAATAAAAAGAACCACTTCGCTAAAAGAACAAACCGCAATCACTTTTAATGATTTTACACTTTCACTAGAAAAAGGGGTGTTTTCAACTACTAAATTAGCAAGTTTTTTTAATTTAAATAATGAAATCACGTATGGAACGGCACATATATAAATACAAGTCGAAACACTTAACACTAAGGCACGATCCAAAAGACTATACTGACTTTTAAAAAATGCTGTAACAATCATTGGTGTTCCAATCAATAAAATCAACGTAATGATTATCCCAAACATTAATATCAGCTTTAAAGCAGCAGGACTCGTTAATTTTTTCATCGTTCAACCTCATTTCTTTTTTTATTTATTATAAATAAATATTTATCGTTTTACAATAAAAAATATCTGTTTTTCAATATTTTCTTTTGTAATCAGATTTCATCAATCCATTAAGTTATTTAAATTTTCTTCTGATGGTAAATCCAAATAGTCCGATATTGAAACAACTGGTATAATTAGGATCATCGAGATATCAGTAAATGACCTAGTTTTTCTATCACAATGGAGGCTTCCCTATGAACAAAGATCGGTTTTATCAAATACTATGGGCACTCCCCATTATTTTTGCGATACATAATGTCGAAGAACTTCCCCAGTTAGAAAGCTGGGCGAATGAACATGTAGCAGGTAACTCTTTCTCATTTTTACGAGAGTTATATTCTTTTCACTCGTTAACATTTGCGATGATCTTATTAACAGTAGTTGTGACGGTAGTAGTTATCCTCGAATATCAATTTAGAAATAAGCTGACCTTCACATTAACGATGTTGAGTGCCTGTTTACTATTTGTTAATGGATGGACTCATATCGTTCAATCGATGATTTTTCAAAGCTATGTGCCTGGCTTAATATCTGCAGTTTTGTTGTTACTTCCCTATACAACCTTTCTTTTGTATCTTTCACTGAAAACGAATCGAATTCGATTAAAAACGATGGGTTTATATGTTGGAATAAGTGTGATCGGGATGGTGCCGATTATTTTTATGTTTCTCATTGTCTCGAAGTGGGTTATGGGGTAATTAGAAAGGAAGAATGCAATTGTCTATTTTCGAAGCGATTAAAGCAAAAGAATGGGAAAAAGTAATCGAGCTAGCAAAAGGTGAAGAGCGAGATGCTCAAGATGCTTCTTGGCGTACACCATTGCATGTAATGATTACTCACAAATGTCCGGCAAATTGGATAGAGGCCTATCTTCAGCTGTATCCCAATCTTGAAATAAAAGATAAACTCGGTGAGACAGTTCTTAGTAAAGCGATTAAGTTTGGAAATAGCGAGGTAGTCGAACTGCTCATTCAATATGGAGTACAGTTGAATCATCCGAAAGGTATTCATTATACCCCATGGTACCAAGCGCGCTATGATAAAAAGATAGCTGATCTTTTAATCGAGACAGAAGATGCCTTTCGATTAACTTTAACAAAACAAGAACAATCCTTGATTGATGAACTACTGTATGAAGAATCAGCAGAGATTCTTATGAAGAAATTAGAATATTTGAATTCACCGGAGCTCATTCATGCTTATGTGATGCAGTTTAATTGGGACGATGACTTGTGGCCACTGGAATGGTTACTATATAACCGAACGGTTCACCTTGTGACAACGATGGAAATGTATGATCTTCTCGGAGTCAATGAAATTTTAGAAGATACTATACTGCTTATCGATCTGAGGAAGCTTATCAGCTCGCTCTTAAAATCATAGACCAGCTTCCGGGGGATAAAACAAGATGAGCATATGGGTAAAAGAATCTCTGCAACAAATCGACGACATGGTGTTAGCGATGAAAGATGCAGGAGTGGACATTGCTCGTTACGAAAAAGCGGGAGAAATGAGTAACAGTGAACTGACCGAACTGGAACAACAACTCGGAGTCACCTTGCCGGAAAATTGAGGAGATCGTTCAGCACCTTTCTCATTAATTTAAAAATAAAGGACCCGAAGAAGATCATATTCCACGGGTCCTTTATCTTTTCTCTATTCCTCCTGAACGAACTTCACCTCATTATATCCGCAATGGTTACAGTACATGAAATGAGGGCAAATTTGATCTTTGGCGGTATTCGGATAGCCATCCCCCATTTTCACTGTTTCTTCATCGTTATAATGACCATAAGGATCTAAAAAATCGGATACTTTGCCTGAGTCGTCTAATCGGCAGCGGCATTTGGGGCAATTTAATTCTAACTCCTTAAATGCATTACATAAAGGACACATACTCATTCAGGTCACCTCTTTTTATTTTGTCTTCATTATTAGCATGACCATTACATAGATAAATTAAGAAGCATTCCATCTGTCCACGCAAAATAAGAGAAGAATGAATAGAATAAAGTAAAAATGGAGATCCTAATAAAAATGTCAAGAAAATCACACGAAAAATAATTTTAAAATTGACAATTTTGTGAATTTAGTGAATAATATAATTAAAGGAGGATGAGCGAAATGAAATCTAAAATGAACATACTCAATGCAGTGACATATGTTAGCGGGATAGTTCTTTTGATTGGAATCATGAATTTTTCAATCGGCTTTTTTGTAAGCGGTTTCAGTGTTTTAACTCCAATTGGTATCGGGGCTGTTGTTGGGGCTGTATTTGTCTTTCTTATGGGGATATTCTTTGTAGCAACAGAAGAAATGATCAATAAAGATTATACAAAACTAAAAGTAATTTCAATAAAAATGGAAAATGAAGCTCCAGACAACGTCTAGGAAATACCTGACTTCTCTCATACATTCCCCCTTTCTTTTATTAAAGATAGGGGTTTTATTATGGCATCGAAACGATCCAAAAAGCAAAATCTCCTTCTCTGAGCTCTTCAACCCTTTCATTAATTCCCCCTTCTAAAAGGAAAAGTTTTCAATAAAAGGGTTGAAAACTTTTCTCGCCTCCCTCATGATAAGGTTTGAAGCCTTCTGAATCGTTCACCTATTCGCCGAAAAACCGGCACCTAAATGACAGAAATTCAGCACTTATTGAATACTCAACGTAGAAAGGAGAAGGTCAAATATGCTCGTCAATGTAACAGATGCGAAAGAGATGTTTGAGGCGATTTTAAGCACGATTGATGAAGGAATTCATGCGGTCGATGCGAATGGCATGACCATTTTTTATAATCATATTGCGGCCAAACATGATGGATTAGAAAGCGAAGAAGTACTCGGTAAACATTTGTTAGAGGTATTCCCCTCTTTATCTATTGAAACAAGTACATTGATGAAAGTATGTCAAACGGGCGAGCCCATTTATAATCAGCATCAATCGTACCGTAATATTCGAGGCATGTTAATCGATACAGTAAATACGACGCTACCGATCAAAGTAGATGACGAACTAGTCGGTGCTGTCGAAATAGCTAAAAATTTTTCGAAGATTAAGCAGTTGTCGGAAAAACTATTGGATTTGCAGGCAAAGGTCGAAACGACAAAACATCAAAAAAAACCTATTAGTGACAGCACCGGAGCAAGCTTTCAAATGACGGATATCATTACGAATGATGCGGCGTTTAATCACTTAAAGACGAAAGCGTTAAAGGTAGCTGCTACAACCTCGCCTATTTTGATTTATGGTGAAACAGGTACAGGAAAGGAATTGCTTGTACAAGCGATCCATAACGCCTCTCCCCGTCAAGCTCAACCCTTTATTGCTCAAAACTGTGCAGCTATCCCTTCTTCGCTGCTCGAAAGTATTTTATTCGGAACAGCGAAAGGCAGTTATACAGGAGCGATGGATCGATCAGGTTTGTTTGAGCTAGCAGACGGTGGAACCTTATTTTTAGACGAGTTAAATTCAATGCCACTTGATACTCAAGCAAAGCTGCTGCGAGTGCTACAAAATGGTGTTATCCGCAGAGTCGGCGGGACGAAAGAATTTGCAGTGAATGTACGAATTATCGCGGCATTAAATGAACCGGCAGAACGATGTATACAGGAAAAAACGTTGCGTTCGGACCTTTATTATCGCCTAAACGTCATTCATCTTCATCTTCCACCGCTGAAAAACCGAAAAGGTGATATTCGTTTACTGATAGATCATTTTATTCAAAAGTATAATTTCCGCTTCGGTAAACTCGTAACGAAGACAACGGAGGAAGTGAAAGCGATCCTAACTCACTATCACTGGCCTGGCAATGTTCGTGAATTGGAGCACGCAATTGAATCCGCGATGAATTTAATAGATGGTGATACGATACGGAAAGAGCATCTTCCCTATCACATAGTTGAAAGCGATTCCAACATAATCCATACTGGAACCTCATCTATACAGCCTTTACGGCAAGCTTTAACCGAAACCGAGGAACAGTTAATTCAGCGAGCATTAGAAGAGACGAACGGAAACATTCAGCAAGCCGCTAAACTGTTAGAAATCCCTAGGCAAACGTTGCAATATAAACTAGCCAAGTTCAAATCATCTTAACAAACTGCCGAAAATCCGGCGGTTTGTCTTACTTTTCCCCCTATATTTTATTGAAATTTCCTTTCATTTAACATAATCACTAGACCTCTTTCAGTTTTTTTCCGCATCAATACTAGCTTTCCTCCATTTATGTCTAAATGATGGCATACAACTTGCTATTGAAAAATACGAAAGCACTTATTCCAAAAAATTATTCAAGTAAGATACAGGAGGAAAAAATGATGAATAGTACATTAACTCTATTAGACCCATCTATTCGTTCGATATTAGACCATACGACAGCACCGCTTTATGACGCACTTTGTTTATATGAGAAAAGTAAACGTACCTCTTTGCACGTACCAGGTCACAAAGATGGTCGTGTATTTGATGAAGAAGCATTGGACCGTTTTGCAAGCATCTTAAAAATTGATGCAACGGAATCAAAAGGCATTGATGACCTTCATCACCCAACTGATTTCATTAAGGATGCACAAATATTAGCTGCTGATGCCTTTGGAGCAGATCACACCTTTTTTCTTGTCGGCGGCAGTACGATTGGCAATATTGGTGTTGCTCTTACTTTATGTAGTCCTGGTGATAAAATCCTTGTTCAACGTAATATGCATAAATCTGTCTTTCACGGGCTGATGCTCGCAGGTGCTCAACCGATTTTTATCGCCCCGTCCATTGAATCAACAACAAAAGTCGCTAAAATATCTGAGCTTGATTTTATTGAAAAAGCGTTGAAGGACAACCCAGATGTGAAGGGGGTATGGGTGACCAACCCTAACTATTATGGGATGAGCCAAGATATTTCTCGTTTAGTCGATACTTGTCATCAAGCAGGGGTGCCATTAGTTGTCGACGAAGCTCATGGCGCTCATTTCGGCCAAGCCGATTTAGCCCCCCCTTCTGCCCTTTCCAAAGGAGCCGATATCGTGGTGCAATCCACTCACAAAATGTTAACAGCAATGACAATGGCCTCAATGCTTCATGTAAAAGGCAATTTAGTGTCCCGTGAACGATTGGCACAAGTACTAGGCATGATTCAATCGACGAGTCCCTCCTACCCGCTTTTAGCTTCTTTAGATCTAGCAAGGCGTTATTTAGTCACTACTGGTCGTACAGAGTTAAAGCAAACGATCGATCGCTTAGAAAAAAGACGGATAGAGCTAAACCCTGAGTTGAAAACACTTTCCATTTGGGAAGGCAGTGATGAAGTCGATTATCGCGATCCGCTCAAGTGGATTATTTCTAGTCACTATGAAACGATCTCTGGTTATCAGCTACTCGACTTATTTTATGAACAAGGCTGTACCGCAGAGATTAGTGATCCACGCAATATCGTCTTCTTATTTTCTTTAAATGAAACGGAGGAAGATATTGAGAAAGTGGTGACGACCATTCGAGCAATCGATGACAAGCTACAGCAATGCTCACTGACTGAACAACCAGAAAAAGGGGAAACAGTGTTGTTTGCAGAAGAAGGTACACTTTATAAACCAGAAGTTTCACTTCGCGACGCGTTCCATATGCCTCGTAAAAAAGTATCCTTACAAGAGGCAGTCGGCGCTCTTTGTGGAGAAATGGTTCTTCCTTACCCTCCAGGTATTCCGTTGCTCACACCTGGGGAACGAATTACTACTACTCACATCGAGACGATTAGCCAGTTAAAAGAAATGGGTGCCTATTTCCAAAGTCCTTCTGATGACACAATGAAATCCATTTACGTTTTACGCTAATTCGATAGGACTATATAACACTCAAGGGGTAGCTGTGAAAGCTTTAGTTGAAATGAATAAGGGGGAGTAAAATATGCAAAATAACGCCTCGCAATCAACGGCTTTAGTTTCAAATGAAACACACAACGAGATTAGCACCCAGACACCACAAGAATTAAAACGACATTTAAAATCCAGACATTTAACGATGATCGCCCTTGGCGGGACGATTGGAACGGGATTATTTCTTGCTAGTGGCAATGCGATTCATACTGCAGGGCCAGGTGGAGCCCTTCTTGCTTATGCAGTCATTGGGTTTATGGTCTATTTCGTCATGACGAGTTTGGCGGAAATGGCCGCCTTTTTACCCGTATCGGGTTCGTTTAGTACGTATGCGACACGTTTTGTTGATCCAGCGCTTGGATTTGCTCTCGGTTGGAATTATTGGTATAACTGGGCGATCACGATCGCTTCTGAGCTGGCTGCTGTGGCGTTGCTGATGAAGTTCTGGTTCCCAGATAGCCCTTCTACTCTTTGGAGCGGGCTATGTTTAATAATTATCTTTCTATTAAATTACCTGTCTGTTAAAGGATTTGGAGAATCAGAGTATTGGTTTTCAATGATTAAAGTCGTCACCGTTATCGTTTTTCTAATTATGGGTGTCATGATGATTCTTGGCATTATGGGGGGCGAATACGTCGGCTTTAAAAACTTTACCATTGGCGATGCTCCATTTCATGGTGGGTTCATGGCGATTCTTGGGATCTTTATGGCCGCTGGTTACTCCTTCCAAGGAACGGAATTATTCGGAGTGGCTGCCGGAGAAACAGATAACCCTGGTCAGTCGATCCCGAAAGCTGTTCGACAAGTATTTTGGCGTATTTTATTATTCTATATTTTCGCGATTTTGGTCATCAGTTTGCTCATTCCCTATACGACACCGAGCTTGGCTAATGAAGATGTGACGATGAGTCCCTTCACGCTTGTGTTTGAGCAGGCGGGAATTGCCTTTGCCGCTTCTGTTATGAACGCGATTATTTTAACATCCGTTCTTTCAGCTGGAAGCTCTGGCTTGTATGCCTCCACACGGATGCTTAGAGACTTAGCAAAGGAAGGAAAAGCTCCTAAATTTTTAGCAAAGCTTGATCATCGCGGCGTCCCTGTGCGTGCCTTGGTCATCACTTCTCTCGTTGGAACATTGGCTTTTCTCGCATCTTTCTTCGGAGATGGCGTCGTTTATATTTGGTTATTAAACGCATCTGGTATGTCCGGCTTCATCGCCTGGCTCGGCATTTCGATTAGTCATTATCGCTTCCGTAAAGCTTATATGGTCCAAGGGCGTGACCTTAGTGAACTTCCTTACAAAGCAAAATGGTTCCCATTTGGCCCCATCTTTGCTTTCGGCCTCTGTTTCATTGTCATTCTCGGGCAAAATTATAGTGCCTTTACTAATGGAGCCATCGATTGGAACGGAGCTCTTATTTCTTACATCGGTCTCCCGTTATTCTTATTCGTGTGGCTTGGCTATAAATTCACGAAGAAAACAAAAATCATTCCTCTTATCCAATGTGATTTTAAACGAGAATAAATTGTGAATGAGGCTGGGACATAACTAGCT
>NKXN01000105.1 GCA_002261155.1 Bacillaceae bacterium SAS-127
ATCGACCATACCATGCTCTTTCATATGGAACTGCCCTTTATCAATATTCAAGTCTTCGATTTTCTTTCTTCGCGTATTTTGTGGCGCCCCCGTATAAATCATAAAAGTATTCGCTCCGTAAGAAGCTGCTTCCTCACTTGCACCTAGCAACATTTTCTTACCGCTCATCGACACATGAGAACCAATTTTCAACATACGTACCTCTCTCCTTTACCCTAACTTTATTGTACTAAAGATTGCATGATTTATCAGCAAAAAAGGTCTGCAAAAGCAGACCTTTCAGACTGTAGACAAACTCGATTTTATCGAGTTTGCCTACAGTCTTTTTTAATATAAAATGGAAGTAATATAAATTTTGAGGTGAGGACCATGCTTTCGAAACATAACCCCATTCAACGAGATCAAATAGAAATGATCGCTCTCGATCAATTAGTGCCGGAGAATCATTTAGTTCGTAAAATGGAGGCCGCGATTGATTTCTCTTTTATTTATGACTTAGTGAAAGATATGTATTCAGAAGTAGGTCGCCCGAGTATTGATCCAGTGATTTTGGTGAAGTTGACATTCATTCAATACACCTTCGGGATTCGCTCGATGCGTAAAACCATTGAGGAAGTAGAAACGAACATGGCCTATCGCTGGTTCTTAGGGTACGGTTTCCATGATAAAGTCCCGCACTTCTCTACGTTCGGGAAAAATTATGAGCGTCGTTTTAAAGATACCGACCTGTTTGAACAAATTTTCTATCGTATATTAAAGGTAGCTGCCGAGAAGAAGTTAATCAGTGCCGAGCACGTTTTTGTGGATTCTACTCATGTGAAAGCGAGTGCGAATAAGCGTAAATTTGAAAAGAAAGTCGTCCTCAAAGAAACAAGAACTTATCAAGAGCGCCTTCAAGAAGAGATTAATCAAGACCGTGAAGACCATGGAAAAAAGCCATTCCCACCAGACAAATTTGATAAAGAAGAATCAAAAGAAATCAAAGAAAGCACGACTGATCCAGAGAGTGGCTACTATGTGAAAGACGAACGTACGAAACAGTTCGCCTACTCCTTTCACGCAGCTACGGATCGCAAAGGGTTTGTACTCGGCACGATGGTAACGCCTGGGAATACACACGACAGTCAGATGTTAGAGCCATTGGTAGAGAAAGTGATTGGAAAAGTAGGGAAGCCTGAAGCTGTGGCCGCAGATGCCGCGTACAAAACACCAGCGATTACAAGTTACTTATTGAAAAATGACATCACACCTGCCTTACCTTACACACGCCCACGTACGAAAGAAGGGTTCTTCCGAAAGCATGAATATGTGTATGATGAATACTTTGATTGTTATCTTTGCCCAGCAGGTGAAGTGTTGAACTATTCGACCACGAATAAAGAGGGATATCGTGAGTATAAATCGCCCAAGCATATTTGTGCGACGTGCCCTTTCTTAGAGCGCTGTACAGCCAGTAAAGATCATCAAAAAGTGGTGACACGTCATATTTGGCAAGAATACGTGGAAGAGGCGGATCATCTGCGCCATCACCAAGAGGTTAAACCAATCTATGCGAAACGCAAAGAAACCGTTGAGCGTGTATTCGCAGATGCAAAAGAAAAGCATGGCATGCGTTGGACAACATTAAGGGGACTTAAAAAATTGTCGATGCAAGCGATGCTTACTTTCGCTGCCATGAACTTGAAGAAGCTGGCGAGCTGGACTTGGCAAGGGCCAGAAACAGCCTAAGAAACGGTCTCGAAGAGGTCTGTTCTTCTCCCTATTAGCTTCAAATCTAATAAAAATTCAAAAGGGGTTCGGATGAGAGCATCCCGAACCCCTTTTGTCTACAAACTGAAACGAGCCTCTTAATAAAAGGCTCGTTTTTTTAGGTGAGAAAGGAAGGTTTGATATTGAATTAAAGTTTTGAAGAAAAAACGAATTTTGTCGAATTTTAATGAAAAAAACTAAATGATCCAGAAAGAACTGTCGATATAAATATTATAAAAATAA
>NKXN01000106.1 GCA_002261155.1 Bacillaceae bacterium SAS-127
CAGAACCGCCCCAGAGGGAGAGAGTATTCTCGCTCTGTTGCTTACGGTGGCAGCAGGCCGTCGAGAGATATCTTGCGTCAAGACCACTGCTTCCATATGGGAGCGTCAGTCCCCCAGAAAGACGAGGGTGTCGTGTACACCTATGGACATCGTCCAGCTTCTGATATCGAGGGGATCGACAAGAAACCTCCACCTCAAGTGCGAAGGATAGGTGGGGGAGGTTCATCAGGTGGTAGCCAAGAAGAGGGATATGAAATGAAGAGAAATGAATGACCCACATAGGGGGAGTCTAGATGAAAAAGCTAATAGCCGTATTAGCAGCACTCTGTTTTTCTATGATTTTAGCAAGCTGCAATTCTTCAGGAGAGCATAAGAAGAACGACAAGGATCAAGCTCAGTTAAATGATGAAAAGTGGCAAACGCTGAAAACGATCAGTGGCAGAAACATCATTGCTGAACTTGAGCAAACGACAACGGGCACAAGCATCCGAGATGAAGCCTTCGCAAAAGTAAGGGAAAATGAAGATTTAGAAAAAGGGTTGTTCGGTAAAAATACACCTGAATTGCAGGAGGATTTAGGTATGCAGTGGATTGAAGCTGAAGCAGCCACTGAAGCGATTAATAAAGTGTATGGCGGGATTGGTGGGTTAAATCAGAAAGGCGTCATCTTCTTAGAAAATCAAGCCTCTGGTGCAGATCAATCAGGGTTTTGGATAGGAATTAAGGAACCGGATGAGAAAGTGAATGAACTAGTCACTGAGCTTCAAAAACAAGTAGATGAAGGGAAAATTTTGGCGAAATACATTTATATTTTCCGCAGTGACTTTACCCAAAAAGAAAATAATCAATTGGTGGATGAAGTGCATCAAGTCATAACAGGAATGGCAAAAGAGCATGCAGCGCCAGAACGAGTGTCGTTTGGAGTTTCAGTAGACACGAAGACAGGGACTGTGGAAATTTCACATGATTTTTTGACAGTTGAACAAAAAGAGGAGCTGCAAAAACAATTTTCAAATCACAAATTAGCGATCAAACAAGAGGGCAGACTAGTGCCGTTACCTGGAGAAACGGATGTTTCCTATCCTCCGAAGAAAACGACAACCACTCCGCTAAAAGAAGGTGGCTATGTGATGAGCGTTTCAGAAAATTCGATGCTAGTAGTTAGTGCGACTTCACATGATTTTTCAGCGACAGGTGGTAAACAAAAATATTTCGATGCTATTTCTTATAGTTTCCCACAAGCAAATACAAAGCTGGAAGTCGGTCAGCGAGTGCTAGTAGAAGCCTGGGGGCCTATTATGGAATCGTACCCTGGACAAGGCTTGGCAAAGTATGTAGAAGTTCTACCAACCTATCAGCCTAAAAATGCTGATTTAACAGAAGCGGAAGTCGTTCATCAAGCGATTAAGCAATCGAAGCAAGAAGGTGGGGCTGTGCTAGCGGTTAATCAGTTAGCATTTGATTCGAAAAGTGATCAATGGAAAGTGGAGTTTACACAAGAGGAAGAAGTGTTTGAAGTGGTTATAAAGGATAAAAAATAGTCGTCAGAAGCACACTGTATGATTACAAAAAGGAGAGTTTTATAGTTTGGAAAAAATAAAAGAAAAAATGATTAGTTATTTGCAAGCGAATATGGCAGAAGAGGTTTATGTTGAAGCGAGCGAGTATGACGAGGAGACTTGGAAGCTTTTTAGAAAAAGTGATGAGGAAGAATTAGGAGAATTTCGTTTAGATGAAACAGGAGCACTTAATTTTTTCACCATGTATGAAGAAGTGGAATGTGCTTCTCAACCGCTAGGAATGGAAGAGATTCGAGAACAAGCTAAAGCCTTTATCGACATGTTTTGCCCGGATGCCCTACACATGCTTCACTTTTCATGCATGATCGATTGGGATGAAACGTATAAGTTTATCTACGATAAGAAAGATGAGCAATTAGGCTTATTCTTACCTAACTCTGGAGTGGAAATAGATGTAGCGAAGGATGGGCACGTACAGCAATTTTCTTCGCGGGTAGAAGAGTGTGTAGTGCAATATCCGACTACAATTGCCTCTAAAGAAACAGCAAAATCGATCTATATCGACAATCTTGAGTTTGAGTTAGTGATCGCGCAACTAAATAAAGAACAGTATGCTAATGGAGACAATATGTATCATTTATGCTATGCCCCGATTGATTATGTGATGGAAGTGGAGCCGGATGGTGCGCTGCAAACCATCGAGACGTATGGTGGATTTCCCGAGAAGTATGAGGCAATCGAGAAGCGGACCGTTCCGGAAAGTGAACTGCACTCGATCATTGGCTTGAATGATCAATATGCGAAAATAACGGAGACCATCGAGGATGAAGAAAGAGTAGAATGGTGGTCGACAGAGAAGGTCGCCACTGACTTACTGGATATCGATGACTTTGAAGGAGATGTGATCAAGGTAGGCTACAACAAAGCTACCGGGGAGTTGCTTAGTGTGACGAATGTGGAATCTGTGCAAAAAGGGCGCACCCCTTTAACGGAAAAAGAGGCAAAAGATCGCGCATTACAATTTTTATTTGCTCGTTACCCGAAAGCTAATGAACAGTTCATCGTGCAACAAAGCCACCCTTCCCATCATTTTATCGTAGAGGAAGATGAGGAGTTAGCATGCGAATCTGAGTACGTTTTTTATTTTCAACGAATCTATCAAGGAGTTAAAGTAGATAGTTATTTATTAGCCATTCAAATAGGACAGCTATCTGGAAAGATTATTCACTTTAGCGCACATACTATGGAAGAGATTTTAGTGACAGTAGAGCCAGTGATTTCACTAGCTGAGGCGAAAGATATTTTACTCGAACAGCTAGAAATGGAATTAACATTTGGCAAACATATGGAAGAAGACTTATCAATCTATAAAGTTTCCTATCTGCCTGCTTTTCCTAATACGTCTGGTCACATACGAATGATTGACGCGATAACGGGTGAAGCATTCCATATGGAGACGGGGATTGTGGAAGAGGGTTAATATGGAGAGAAAGTACATGAGTTCATCAAAGCATGTGCTTTTTCTGCATGTAATGAAAAATAGTTGTATTTTGGAAAACCGAATCAGCCACTGCCTCGTCTAATCAATAGGAGGTTAGGAGGGGACAACTTGGAGGAAATATTTGTGGAGGCATTTCAAGAAAAAGATCATGATTTATTATTCGATCAAATCATGACTGAGTATGGCCAAAGTGTGTTAGAGCTAGCCTATTCTTATGTGAAAAATAAAACGGTGGCAGAAGACTTGACGCAAGAGATTTTTGTGAAATGCTACCGAGCGCTTCATACTTTTAATAAAAGAGCAAAAATGAAAACATGGCTGTGGCGTATTGCGATTAACCATTGCAAAGATTATTTAAAAAGTTGGCATGTTCGCAATGTACAAGCTGTTCAAACGGATCATTTGTCACATGCTTCAACGAAAGATGATGTCGAAAAGGCCGTCATTCAAAAAGATGAGCGCCAAATGATTATGGAAGCAACACTGAAATTGCCTATTCAATATAGAGAGTTAATTTATTTGTTTTATTATGAGGAATGGACGATTAAAGAAATAAGTGAAGTGACGAATATCAAGCAAAATACGATTAAAACGAGGCTTCGACGAGCGAAAAAATTATTAAAAGCTGAATTAGGGGAGGTGGAATAGATGGAAGATCGTTTAAAGAAATTAAAAAAACCTCAGCAGCAAGAGACATTTCATGGATTGAAGTTTACAGATGAGCTTCGACAAAGCATTTCTCAAGCAATTAAGCAGGACACAGATGAGGACATTCTTTTAGCGATTTTGCAACTGCTTACTCGTCAAAAAACAGGCTTCGAGTTGCTTACCCATCTACGCGGCCGCGGAATAAAAAGATTTGATCAAAATGAAGGCTTCTTATATACCTTTCTCCATTCATTAGAACAAAAGGAATATATTTTATCGCAATGGGATGATGAGAAAAATAAGCAATATAGTTTGAACTCAAAGGGAAGAAAGCTATTAAAGAAAGCAGAAACCCAATCGAAGCAAGATGTGTTGGAAGGAGTGATTTTGTATGAATGAGAAAGCTTCGTTTTTTCAAGAGTTGAAAAGTCATATTCGCTCAAAGGAAGCGCAACAATACGTTGCATTAGAGTTGGGTCAGCACATAGAAAGCACGACAAAAACATTGATGAATCAAGGCAGGTCAAGAGAGGAAGCGGAACAGGAAGCCGTCCAGCAAATGGGAGACCCGATGAAATTAGGTGTGGAGATGAATAAGCTCCATAAACCAAAAGTGGAATGGGGATTGGTGGCGTTCTTTGTGGTTGCTGCTGGGATTGGGTTTCTGCCGCTTATGTTGCTTTATGATACGGGTAAATTTACGATAACGAGTATGAATCATTTTATAATTACAAAAACCATAGCTGTTTTGCTAAGTATTGTCTTAATGACGGCTTGTATGTTCTTTGATTATCGCAAGTTACAAAGGTATGGTTGGTGGTTTTATGGGCTGGGGACATTTATATTGTATGTTGTGTTTGTTAAAGGTTGGACGTTGGCGCCACTTCTTCATATGAAGAATGGAGTATGGTATTTCACTGTAGGTCCCTTTTCCACGGATTCAACGATTATTCTTCCATTCTACTTTTTCGCTTGGGCTAGTTTTTTGAACCGATCGATGCCAAAGTGGAAACTCATTGTATTATTCGTTCTTCCATTAATACTGTTTTCTCAAGCTGTAAGTAATGCTAATGCGATGATATATACGGCGATGGTCACTGTGATGTACGGCTGGTCCATTCGCCATAAGAGAAAGGCACTATTTACTTTTGTACTAGCTATTCCCATTGTAGCGGCAGTTAGTTTATTTACTTTGTTATGGATAACGAAGGGGTATCAATCGGTAAGGTGGCAAGCTTATTTATCTCCTCAAGAATATGCTGATTCAGCTGGCTACTTCCCTTTGTTAATAAAGAAGTTACTTAAAGAGGCAAGTTGGCTTCCGCAGTCTATTCCAACAGGTAATTCTTTTGTTCCAGAAGCCCATACAGATATGGTGTTAGTGACGTTAGCTTACGGGCTAGGCTGGGGATTTTTATGCCTCCTTCTTATTGTCTTGATTGGATTTGCTGCTAGGATGACTTGGATGGCAGGAAAAATCAAAGATCCTTTTGGACAATTATTAATCGTTGGCGGGTTGATGATTTATGTTGCACCGCTTTTGTATAATCTGTTGATGATCGCTGGGTGGCTACCTGTAACAGGTGTATTCGTTCCGTTTATCAGCTATGGAACGATTGTCGTTTGGTTATATTCATTCGTGATCGGCATCATGTTAAGTGTGTTTCGTCGAAAAAGTTACGCAGTTTAAAACAGGTCTTAAGTACGCTTCGCAAAGTTGATGAAATGGTACAAAGATCGAAGAAAGCCTTCGTAAGGTCAAAGGAAAGGCGGCAACATCGAAGAAAGTGCTCATAAGGTTGAAGAAGCTGCACAAACATCGAAGAAAGCTCTCGTAAAGTCGAAGAATCGGTCCAAACAGGAAAGAAAGCACATGTATTGGAGGAAGCTTCACTCTCTCCGTTCATGTGCTTTTTACTTAGCCATCTATTAGTTTTTCTAATCGTCCTTCTAGTTGTTTGCGCCATTGATCGGCTAATTCTTGGACGGCTAGGACTTTTTTGATTCCTTCGATATCTTTTGGGTGATGAAAATAAATTTGATTTCCAAAAAGGATCGAGACTTGTTGCGGATGAGGCTCTAGCAAGGTAATGCTCGAATTTGCTCGTACCGTTCCTTCTTCTAAGACCCGACATAAGTAACCTGTAAAGCCTGTTTCGACGATTCGTTTAAGAAGAGGAGTGATGCTTGTTCGTTTCGTTATCGTACTGCATGGAACTCTCCCTTGCGTAATTTGAATCACCGCATCTCCTAACTGATAAATATCACCAATATGAACATCTTGTTCTAGCATATTGGTGATAGTTAAATTCTCGCCAAATGCCGCCGAAGGGAGCGTCGTTTGAAATTCATGATCCCATAGCTTGTAATGCTCATGCGGATATACACAAACAGCGCGATCGGGACCACCGTGGTGCTTTAAATCAGCGACGCCATCGCCGATGAAGCCGTCTTTTGTTAAAAAGGCTTCATCCACACTTCTTTTACAGATACCCGTTTCCAGTTCTTTCTCTCCGCCATATTTCATTTTTT
>NKXN01000107.1 GCA_002261155.1 Bacillaceae bacterium SAS-127
TCGAGTCAAATAACCTGTCACTTGCAAGACTACCGTCTTTCCAGCGCCAGAACATTTGCTTGTCGTGTCTGAACAGTCGGCTACGCTTTTCTTTATTACACTTGCGGTTCGTCGCTCCATTGTTTCTTTTCTTTGTATGTGATAAGTGTGCCTTTTTTCTTTAGTTCTTTCTTCTTCCATACGAGCCATAGTTGAGCTGCGATGAAGAGGGAAGAGTATGTTCCAGAAATAAGACCGACTAGTAACGCGATCGAGAAGTTCAAGATCGAACTGCTTCCGAGAATAAGTAAGGCCACAACCGCGATGATCACTGTTAACACCGTGTTGATTGAACGGGTTAATGTCTGACGCAAGCTTTGGTTGACGATGTCTTCCAGTTCTTGTTCTGTTTTGATTTTACGCTTTTTTGCTAAGTTTTCACGCATCCGGTCGAACGTCACGATCGTATCGTTAATCGAGTAACCAATAATCGTTAACACGGCAGCGATAAAGGTCATATCAACTTCTAAACGCGTTAAACTGAAAAAGGCGATAATGAAAAACGCATCATGCAGTAACGCAACAATCGCTGCTAACGCCATGTAGATTTCAAAGCGCAAAGTAACATATAATACGATTCCTACAGACGCAATTGCTAAAGCAATCATGGCATTTTTCGCTAATTCTTTCCCAACGACAGGGGAAACGGTACTAACATTTGGCTCCGCACCATACACCTTAGCAAAGTGATCTTTTACTTTCGCAATTTCTTGTTGTGTCAGTGGTTCTTTAAAACGTGTCACTCCTAAGTCTTTCTTTTCTCCTGAAATGACAATATCGTCAGTTGTTAAGCCGACTTTTTCTAACTCTGCTTTCACTGTTTCTTCTGTGAGTGGTTTATTGGCCATCACTTCCATGCGCGTTCCACTCGAGAAGTCAATTCCAAGATTTAATCGGAACACACTAAGAACGATCATCCCCGCTACGATTGCTACCATTGAAGCAGTAAAGAATTTACGATGATGCTTCACGAAATCAAAGCGATCAAACTTCGTTGGTAAGTCTAGCGTGTCATAGCTTTCACTAATGTCTTTAATATCTTTTTTGCTAACACCGAACCAGCCTGGTTTATTATTCAACATTCCACTTTGAACGAACAAGCCTAACAGTAGGCGTGAGCCCCAAACCGCTGTTAAGAAGCTGACAACGATACTAATCATAAGCATTGTCGCAAAGCCTTTCACCGAGCTTACCCCGAAATAAAACAGAACGGCACCGGCTAAGACGGTTGTCACGTTCGCATCTAGAATCGTTAAGAAAGAGTTTTTATTCCCTTCTTTAAACGCCGCTTTAATCGAACGACCTACTTTCATTTCCTCTTTAATTCGTTCATACGTAATGATGTTGGCATCGACTGCCATACCAACCCCAAGGATCAGGGCCGCAATACCTGGTAATGTTAATACTCCATTCATCCAGTCGAAAATTAATAAAATTAAATAAATATAAACAGACAACGTCACCGTAGCAATTAAGCCTGGCAAGCGGTAATAGAAGAGCATAAATAAGAAAATGATCGCAATACCTACAATACCAGCTACAATTGTCTGATCTAGGGCTTTTTCCCCGAATGAAGCGCCAACCGAAGTGGAATAAATCTCATTTAATTTAACAGGTAAAGCACCGGCCTTTAAGATCGACGCAAGATTTTTCGCTTCTTCTAAAGTGAACGTCCCTGTAATCGCCACTTCATTTGAATCAAACACTTCTCCAACAGTGGCTGCAGAGATAAACTTCGGGTTTTTCTTCTGAATTTCCTTCACATAGGAATCTTTTCCTTCTTCAAAATCCAACCAAATAACCATCTGATTCATCGGCGCTAAGCTTAACACATGCTCTGTCACTTCTTTAAATTTCTTCTTGTCCTTCAGCTTGACAGCGATGCTTGGTTTTCCTTCTTGATCAAATGATTGCTTCGTCCCACTGGCCACAATGTCTTTTCCGTCCATCAAGAGCTTGTCATTAACATCACGGAAAGTCAGATTTGCTTGAGTAGACAATAACTCGCGCGCTTCATTTTGATCTTCTACACCCGCGAGTTGCACCCGAATACGGTTGCCTTCTTCTACTTGAATATTCGGTTCACTAACACCTAGCACGTTAATCCGCTTATCTAGCGCATCAACGGTGTCTGTGACCATTTCTTTTGTGATCTTCTCATTTTTCATCGGCTCAACTTGATAAAGAACTTCAAACCCTCCTTGAAGGTCTAGACCGAGCTTAATATCCTTCACGATGTCCTTCGCCGTAAGCCCAATCGTACTAGCTAATAACAGTACGATAAGAAAAAAGGCTACGATCCGGCTGCGTTTTACCATTATGTAGTTCCTCCTTAGTTATACAAAACTTATAAAATATGGAATATACCCGACAACATTTAAAAAATTCTGGTAAAAGGATACCAGAATTCCTCAACAAAACTATTATGAAACAGAAAATAACTTGTGTCAATTTTATGCATCATGGCTTTTTCGGTCGGAATAATCCTTGTAGCTCTTCATGATCAATCTCCTCCAACCAATTAGGGGATCGATATGCCTCTACAGTAGCAAAATTCATATAATCGATCGCCTTCGTTGACACAACATCAGCGACTAGCTTATAAATATGTACTTCTTGTTCTGGTTTTCTCCATTTTTTTTGTATTAAGTACTGCCATAAAGACGGAATATCAATCGTCCCATAATTTAACAGACGAAACTCCTCTACTTTACTTTTTAACACCGGCAATAGTTGCTGATAATACATTTCGTAAGGGTGTTTATCTACCAAACGTCTCATCCCCTTTAGCTAGAAGAACTGATGAACCTGTCATGCTTGCCCACCTTTTAAGCATATATATCATATTGTAAAGCAATTCATCCTTTTTGAGAAGGCAGGGAGAAAGATGTCGAAGTTTTTAAAAGGAACCATGATTTTAATGGTCTCAATATTTATTACGAAAATTCTAGGGTTTATTAACCGAATTGTAGTCGCTAGACTGATTGGCGAAGAAGGTGTAGGACTTTATATGATGGTGTTTCCTACCTTCATCTTAGTAGTCACCATTACACAATTTGGTCTTCCTGTAGCTATTTCTAGAAGTGTCGCCGCCGCTTTAGCTGAGGGGAATCACGGAAAGGTCAAAAAGATTCTTGCTGTCTCACTAGCCATCACACTCTCATTGTCTCTCATTTTCACACCACTTTTATTATTGATGGCGCCAACTTTATCAAAAGTGTTATTTACGGACCCACGAACATATTATCCATTAGTAGCCATTACACCAACCATTCCGATTATCGCCATCTCCTCTGTTCTCAGAGGCTATTTCCAAGGGAAACAAAATATGAAGCCTGCTGCTTATTCACAAATCATTGAACAGATTGCGCGCATTTTATTAATTGTCGTCTTAACGAAGAGATTTCTACCGTTGGGTATTGAATATGCAGCCGCAGGAGCTATGACAGCAGCCGCTATTGGTGAATTAGCTTCCCTCGTTTATTTGTTAACGATGTTTAAGATCAAAAAAAACTTCCGCTTACGGAAGCGCTTCTTTACCGCCGTTCATTCTGGAAAAGAAACGGCAAAGGAGCTATTAGAAGTAGCCATTCCAACAACAGGAGGTCGCATGATCGGTTCACTTTCCTGGTTTTTCGAACCGATCGTCGTCACGCATAGTTTAGCGATTGCAGGAGTCGCTGCGATCACCGCGACGAAAGAATATGGAGTATTAACGGGGTACGCCTTGCCTGTTATGTTTTTGCCATCATTTGTGACACTAGCCTTATCTACTTCTCTCGTTCCAGCAATTAGCGAAGCCTATACGAAAAAGCAATATCGCCTGCTTGAGCATCGCATTCAAGAAGCGCTTCGATTTTGCTTAATTTCCGGTGGGCTGGCCGTCTTGCTGTTATATTTATACGCCGAACCACTGATGCAATTTATGTATCATTCTACTAATGGCACCCGTTTTATTCAGCTATTAGCTCCCTTTTTTTTATTTTATTATTATCAAGGTCCTCTACAAGCAGTGCTACAAGCATTAAATTTAGCGAATACAGCGATGATTAACAGCTTGATTGGTGCTATCGTTAAACTTGCTGTCATTTATATCTTTGCTTCTCAGCCACAATTCGGAATCTACGGAGCTGCACTCGGAATGGCAGTCGGCATGTTATTAGTGACTTTGCTACATTTAGCGAGTGTCTTTAAACAAATATCGCTCTCACTTGATTGGCGGCAATTAGGCAAATTTCTAGTCGTCTTGATCACCATTTTCTTTTTGAGCGACTGGATGAATCATTTTCTAGCTGAAAAAACACGCGGACCTTTCTATCTACTTGCAGGAGGAACATTCACAGCCACTATATACACACTGTTCGCCCTTCTATTAGGGCTGATCACAAAACAAGATATAGCAAAATTTCGCTTTAAAAAATAAGTTCAATCTTTTTCATCTATATAAAAGCGACCGTCGTGAAAGCTACAAAAGGAGATGCTCGTCACTTCATGATAGCCTCTCTTTTTTAACGCTTTCAACAACCATTGTTCCGTTTGTCCGACTATTTGTAAATGCTCATGCTGAATCTCCCCATCAAGTATGAGCGGTAAAGTAAATGTTCCACTTTCTCGTTTATTTTCTTTTTGTAAAATCGACAAGCTGCCTGATGGCTCTAAAATGGCATATTCAACTTGATCAATATGACGAATATCCTTTTCTCGCATTTGCAGAAGAAGATCATGAAAGTTATAGCGATGTCTTCTCATCGCTTGCTCATTAATTTTCCCTTTATTAATAATGATTTCTGGTGTGCCATCGATCATCTCTCGAAATTTTTTACTTTTCAAAGAGGCGTAGGCAAAAAGAATTTGGACCACGACTAAAATAAAAATCGGCAAGAGCGCGTACATGAGCGGTTCCTTTGGTTCTGCAATTGCAATAACCGCCATTTCACCGATCATTAAAAAAACGACTAAGTCGAGTATGCTAAGCTCGCCAATTTCCCTGCGCCCCATTAACCGAAACACAAATAAAATAACGATATACAGAAATATCGCCCGAAAACCAATTGTTAAGTAAACCATATACATCCCCTTCATGTTCAATCGTCTGTACATATAGTATGGTCACTAATCGAAAAAACATGAAGAATAAAAGGAGGAAGAAAAATGAAGTCATTTAGTTACGGTGTGCTGTATGGGACAGCGGTCATCTTTATCATTGCCATCCTTTGTAGTTTCGTCTTTGCTTCTATTTTACGCTGGAGCTCATTAACAGAAACCTCTGTACAATTGAGCATTACCATTATCTCTTTTATCGCCTTGTTTATCGGAGGATTGATATCTGGAAAGTTGGCTGGAAGAAAGGGCTGGATGACTGGTGGACTAACAGGGCTCTTGTACAGTCTCACTATGTTTTCTTATCAATCCCTTGGCTATCAAGCTCCATTCCATTGGGAGCAGCTGGTCTATCACCTCTGCTTTATCATCACGTCCATGATGGGTGGAGTGCTAGGAGTCAACTTATCGTCCAAACATAGAGAGTAGTATATTCTCTTGAAGAGCAAATAAAAAGCGCCCTTCCCATTCGGAGGACGCTTTTTTCAACTTATACAGTTGTTGATTTCTCTACTACTTCACGAATCGCATTACGATCGTATGTAAGACGGCTACCATCTCCACATTTAATCACGATAGTGCCTTCATCAATCGCATCGATGAAGCCGTGAAGACCACCGATTGTTACGATCTTGTCGCCTTTTTGTAAGTTACTTTGCATCTGTGCCACTGCTTTTTGACGCTTTTGCTGCGGACGGATAAGCAAGAAGTAAAACAAAACGAACATCAATAAAATCATGATAATTTGTTGCATAATCTCACCCCTTTCTGAGCACGATTGAAATTAGAAGTTTTTCGCATCTGGACGATTAAAACCATACGCTTCAAAAAATTCGTCACGGAAATCACCTAAACGGTCTTCTCTAATCGCTTGTCTCACCTGATCCATTAATTTTATCAGAAAATAGAGGTTATGGTAAGTTGTAAGTCGAATACCGAATGTTTCATTTGTACGAATCAAATGACGAATGTACGCACGCGAGTAATTGCGGCAAGTATAGCAATCACAATTTTCATCGAGTGGACCGAAATCGCGCGCATATTTCGCATTTTTCACAACTAAACGACCTTCACTTGTCATTAACGTTCCATTTCTAGCAATTCGAGTTGGCAAGACGCAGTCAAACATATCTACTCCGCGAATCGCTCCATCAATTAAAGAATCCGGAGAACCTACCCCCATTAAATAACGAGGCTTATCCGCTGGTAAAAATGGCGTCGTGAAATCAAGCACTCGATTCATCACGTCTTTCGGTTCTCCTACTGATAACCCACCAATCGCATAGCCTGGGAAGTCCATTGATACTAAATCAGCCGCACTTTGACGACGTAACTCTTCATATTCTCCACCTTGAACAATACCAAACAAACCTTGATCTTGTGGACGAGCGTGCGCTTTTAAGCAACGCTCTGCCCAACGTGACGTTCTCTCAACTGACCGCTTCATATAATCATATTCAGCCGGATAAGGTGGACACTCATCAAACGCCATCATAATATCAGAGCCGAGCGCATTTTGAATCTCCATCGCTTTTTCAGGAGATAAAAACAGCTTGTCCCCGTTTAAATGATTGCGGAAATGAACGCCTTCTTCTTCTATTTTACGAAACTCGCTTAAAGAAAAGACCTGAAAACCACCGGAATCCGTTAAAATCGGACGATCCCAGTTCATAAATTTATGAAGGCCACCCGCTTCTTTCACGATATCCTCACCAGGACGAAGCCATAAGTGATAGGTGTTACTTAAAATAATATTCGCACCCATTTCCTTTAAGTCCTCTGGAGACATCGTTTTAACCGTCGCCAGTGTACCAACCGGCATAAAAATAGGCGTCTCAAAGCTACCGTGCGGTGTATGTACACGGCCAAGACGGGCACCTGTTTGTTTACAAGTTTTAATTAATTCATATTTAATAGCTGACAAATGATATTAGCTCCTTTCCTATTACTTAATTAACATCGCATCGCCAAAGCTGAAAAAGCGATATTCTTTTGCTACAGCCTCTTCATACGCCTTCATGACATGCTCTTTACCCGCAAGCGCACTTACGAGCATAATAAGCGTCGACATTGGCAAATGGAAATTCGTAATCATGCCATCAATCGCTTGAAACTGAAAGCCTGGATAAATGAAAATATCCGTCCAACCGCTCGCCGCTTCAATCTTTCCACCGTGATCACGAGCAACCGTCTCTAGCGTTCGAGTCGATGTCGTTCCTACACTAATGACGCGGCCACCTTTCGCTTTTGCATCCTCAATTAAACGAGCCGTTTCCTCTGACACTTGGTAAAACTCTGAATGCATTTCATGGTCTTCAATCGTATCCACAGAAACTGGGCGAAACGTACCGAGTCCAACATGAAGCGTAATAAAGGTAATATACACACCTTTCGCACGAATGTCATCTAATAGCTCTTCGGTAAAGTGAAGCCCTGCTGTTGGAGCCGCTGCTGAACCGCGTTCCTTCGCAAACACCGTTTGATAACGCTCTTGCTCATCTAGCTGTTCTTTAATATAAGGCGGAAGCGGCATTTCACCAAGCTCCTCTAGCACCTCATAAAAAATGCCCTCATACGAAAATTCAAGAATACGGCCACCATGATCTTTTTCCGCTACACAAGTAGCTGTCAATCGACCATCGCCAAAAGAAATCACACTACCTTCTTTAATTCGTTTCGCTGGCTTCACGAGCGTTTCCCAACGATCTCCCTCTTCTTGCTTCAAAAGCAAGACTTCGATTTTAGCACCGGTTTCTGCTTTCACGCCATACAAACGTGCCGGTAAAACACGCGTATCATTAAGAACAAGACAGTCACCCGGCTCCAGGAAATCAGTAATTTGCTTAAACACTTGCTGCTGAATATCTCCTGTTTCTTTATTCAATACCATTAATCGACTTTCAGCCCGCTCTTTTAAAGGCGTCTGAGCAATTAACTCTTCAGGAAGATAAAAATCAAAATCCTCTACTTTCACATTCTTCATCCCTATCTATCATTTCCATTTTCCAATCACATAAAAGACCAATGATAACACGACACTAACAAGGATCGACGTCATGATTGGAAAATAAAAAGTCGTATTTCCTTTTTTAATGAAAATATCACCTGGTAGGCGGCCAATCTTCACAAATTGCATCACTAACCCAATGACAAAAATGGCCACACCGAGTACCATTAACGTTTTTCCGATGCCACTCATTCGTTCGGAACCTCCATTCGGAAGTGACGATACACGAGTTCACTAACGATCCGCCCTCTTGGGGTACGCTGCAAAAAGCCGATCTGTAATAAATACGGCTCATACACATCTTCAATCGTGACCGCTTCTTCTCCGATGCTTGCGGCAATTGTTTCAATCCCAACAGGACCACCACGAAAACGTTCAATAATGGCCTTTAATAATTTATGATCGATATGATCGAGACCTCGAGGATCGACTTGCAGCAATTCTAACGCTTCTTGAGCCATCTCAAACGTGATCGTTCCGTTCCCACGCACTTGAGCGTAATCCCGTACACGTTTCAAGAGACGATTCGCAATCCTTGGCGTCCCACGTGAACGACGAGCAATTTCGGCCGCACCTTGGGCATCCATCTTCGTCTCAAAAATATCTGCCGTTCGAAGCACTACCTGTTGCAACTGCTCTTCATTATAATACTCTAGCCGACTTAACACACCGAAGCGATCTCGTAACGGAGCCGACAAAGATCCTGCACGTGTCGTCGCTCCAATTAACGTAAATGGCGGCAAGTCTAAGCGAACGGAACGAGCGCTTGGCCCTTTCCCAATGACAATGTCTAAGCAAAAATCCTCCATTGCCGGGTAAAGTACTTCCTCAATCGCACGCGGCAAACGATGAATTTCATCGATAAACAACACATCACCTGGCTCAAGCGCGGTTAACACAGCCGCCAAGTCGCCTGGCCGCTCAATGGCTGGGCCTGCTGTCGTTCGTAGCTGCACGCCCATTTCATTGGCAATGACAGCGGCCAATGTTGTTTTTCCGAGCCCAGGCGGTCCGTATAATAATACATGATCTAACGTTTCTTCTCTCTGACGGGCGGCTTCAATGAAAATTTCCAGATTGTTCTTCACTTGATCCTGGCCAATGTATTGCTTTAACGTTTGCGGTCGCAATGACTGTTCTTCATACATTTCGGCCGTTTCCGCCGTTCCAGAGACGATCCGGTCTTCCATTCCTTCACCCCTCCCTCATTTTAGTTTAACCATTCAATAATAACTGCAATCCTTTACGAATATATTGATCGGTCGTCATTTCTTCCACTTTCAATTTCGCACTAATCTTTTTAATTTCCCGTTCAGAATAACCGAGTGCTTCAAGTGCCAACATCGCTTCATCCAACTCAGCAGAAATCGAAGCTTTGCGTGCATCCTCTTCCGCTTGAAATAAATTCGGAAAGTATTCTGGTACGACATCTGCTAACTTTCCTTTCAGATCGAGAATCATTTGTCGTGCGGTTTTCTTGCCGACACCAGGAAACTTCACTAAAAACGATTCATCTTCCTCTTCAATAGCATGAATCACTTGTTGAGGCTCACCGCTTGCTAACACAGCAAGTGCTCCCTTTGGTCCAATTCCTGACACACAAATGAGCTTTTCAAACATTCTCTTCTCTTCTAGCGAAATAAAGCCATACAATGCTAGCACATCTTCACGTACATGTTGATATACATAAATCGTCATCGCTTGCTTTTCAAATTTCGAAAAAGCAAACGGATTTGGCGTTAATATTTTATAACCAATGCCGCCGTTCTCTACGACAACATATTCTGGCCCAATGAACTCCACGTTTCCTTTAATATACTCGTACAAATCGTTTCTCTCCTTCTATACAGTACACTTCATTGTATCATACCATGATTGAGCCGTGGATAAAATCAAAAAGAAACATTTGTTCTTTATTTAAATATACTAAATGAGTTGCATTTTCTCTTCATTTTATGTAATATAACCATATCAGCTGCGTTGTGCGTAATCTTAATAAAGTTTTAACCTTTAAGCTGAAATAGGGAGTTTTATATTGAGACAGGAATATCATGCCCCATTTTGAATGAGGACGATAGGAGTGTTTCTGCAAACACCCACTTTATGGAGTGGTGGTTTTAAAACTCTATTAACTGTACGGCAACCGCGGCCTTTCCATTACATACTAAGCCAGTTTCCTTTTTCGGAAGCTGGCTTTTATTTATTTGATACAAAGTAAACAAGCAGGAGCAAAAGAAACTCCCGCTTGTTGATTAGCGACTAAATCTTTCATCAGGCAAGTCAACCGGCCCACCGTCACGCAAATCATTATCTAAATTGCGCAAATGGCTATAGGACGCATGATCCGTAAAAATGCGCACTTGATAACCATCTGTATAAGGAGCCACCGCTTTTTCCACGTCTTTTTTAATCCTCTCTTTCTCTTTACTTGTCTCTTTGCCCTCTTTCTTCAAATGCACCCCTACTTCAATCCTCTTCCCATTGATGAACGCTCGGGCATCTGTCACACCACGAACCGTCATTGCCTCTTTAGACAGCTTCTCTGCGAATGCACCTGGATAATTTTCGTAGTAAGAGCTTTTCACTTTATATGGCTTTAATCCTCTATTTCCATGATAATTAATATCTGTGCTACGTTGGTGCTCTTCCCCATAACTTTCACCAGAATAAAAGCCATGCTTCTCCTCACCATCATTATTACAAGCAGCTAACCCGATCACTAAAAACGTCAGCACTAAAGCTGTGACCATATCTTTCATACTTCCACCCCTGCAACTAAATTTCGGGCATTGATCACCCTTCTTAGTTTGAGGGGATTACAGCAAGTTATGCTAACTCATTTTTCCATTTCAAAAAGAAGGCCTCTCTTTTCTCAAAATGGGTCACGATCAAATCGTACACATACTGATAGTTACCATTGATGGAACGTAGCAAACGGCGACATTCACGAAAAACATCTGTAGGAAATAATAAATGCAAATAAAATTCTTCCTCATCCTTAAACCCCGTTAACACCTCATCTTTCATGACTTGGTCAAGATCCCAATCGACAATTGGCAATACACGGTTGGCAAATTGTAAATAATCATACATAGCAGGCGCTCTAGCCGCCAAATCGAAATCAATCAAAAATAATGGTCCACTTTTTGCTTGCAAAAAGTTATGAGCGACGACGTCACCGTGAATAATGACTGGATCTCTTGTTTGCCCACTTCTTTTCATCAGCTGATCGAGAGACCATTTCCCCATTTCTACATACTCCGTTAAAAGTGGCTTCGGAAAATAGTGTTGTAATTGAGGAAGCGATTCTCTAAAAAGATCCAGCCGTTGTTGCCAGCGTATCAACTGATCTAACGGAGACACCTCATCCAGTTCATTCACAAATTCTGCTGTTTGCATATGAAAGGCACGCAATAGTCGCAAAGCCTGTTCTCTTTCCTTCTTCGTTTGAAATGTATATACACGGCTAGATGATGGAATAAACGGCATAAGAGCAAAAATACTTTTCCCCACAATAAAAGGGGAGGATGGATGAAAAGGAATGATAGTGTAAAACTTAGCTGCTAATAATTTTTCTGTGATCTTCCATTGTTTTCGAAATTGTTTCTCCGTGGCATATTGCTTTAAAAACCAGTGATTTTTGTCGGTACACACTCGCCACTTCCCGCTTTTTAACGGATGAATCGCTTCGATCCTTTCTTGTAAAGCTAGAGACAATTGAAAAAGGAGACGGGATGAAGGCACGTCTCCAGAAGTTATGTTACTGTTCATCTTCTTCTTCAAATCTTGGCATACCATACGGCTGAGGTTGGCCATAGCCCCATCCCATCGGTGAATACATCGGCTGAGTAGGATATTGACCAGACGCATAAGGAGTCGCCATCATCTGTTGTGGATAGGCTCCGTAAGCGGGCTGTTGTCCATACCCCCCCATACCAGCCGCTGATTGTGGAGTAGGGGCCATACTAAATGGAGCGCCAAACCCTGTTCCTGGCATGAACGGAGTAACAGGAACGCATCCTCCTCCTGGCATTCCCCCTGGAAACGTTTGTGCTGGAAATGCTTGTGTAGGATACCCTTGCATCGGATATGCCTGTGGCTGCATAGCAGGCGATTCCATCGTCTGAACTCCTTGTACTTGGTCGCCCATCGCATTCGGCATCATCATGTTTGGCATCATATTTGGCATCGCATTCGGCATCATCATATTCGGCATCATAGCGGATTCATCAGAAGATTCCTCCATCATCGCCATATTGACATTTGGTTGTTGAGCCGGCATCACCATTGGTTGTACTGGCATCACCGGCATATTCCACTGCGGCATTGTCGTTCCGCCGCACCCACAGCTTTGAGTTGGCATCTGATACATAGGCATATATGGATTCATCGGTTGAAAACATCCTCCTTGTAATTGTGGTGCCACCATTTCAGGCATGACTGGTGGTGTCGTTGGTGTCATCGGTGCTTCTGAGCTTTCTACCTCTTCTTTTCCACTCAGCCCCGGGAAAATATTTTCCGGCTTTTTTGGTACTTGCGGAGCTGACGGCTTCGCAGGCTGAACGGCTGCTGGTGCTTTCGGTGCTGGTTGCTTCACAGGTTGAACAGCTGGCGCCTTTTGCTTCATCGGCTGTTTTATAGGCGGAGCAATTGGGGGAGCCTGCTGCGTCTTTTGAAATTGAAAAATTTGATTAATTTCCACCTCAGGAATGATCGGTGGCATTGGAGGTGGCATGATGTTTGGCTTTTGAACAACTACCTTCTCCTTTTCCTTCACAGGAGGGGCTGGTGGCTTTACTTCTGTTACTGGTGCGATCGGTTGCTCCACTTTTTTTTCTTTCTTCACCGTTCCACTTTTCGGCATTTCTTTATTAGGCATGCCTGCCAATGTCGGGACTTTAATTTTCATTCCCGGCATAATTAAATCGGGGTTGGAGAGCTGGGCGTTCATTTTCTTCAACTCTTCAAAATTAACTCCGTATTTTTTAGCAATCGTCCAGAGTGTATCCCCTTTCTGCACAATATGGATTTTCATTTTCTCCCTCCTTAGGCATTCGTCGATATAGTGTATGTGGGCGATGCGAATTTGCGAACAAACTTACACAAAAATTTTATGCTTGAAGGAGAGAGAATATGAATGGGAACACTGAGGATGATTTCTGATATTTTCTTGGATTTTTTGACCTTCCGTCATAAAAAAATCCCTCGCTAGCAAATAAGCGAAGGATCTCCCGTTTTATTGTTCAAGCATCCGATTTAATGCCAGCAACGCATCATTCGTTGTTTGTTCAGCCACTTCAATGACATTGCTTTTGCCACCTTCCATAATGGTGTCTAATGACCACAGTAAATGCGGCAAGTCGATGCGATTCATCGTTAAGCAAGGACACATATTAGGATTCAGTGAAATAATTTTTTTATCTGGATGGTTCTGAATTAAACGATTCACAAGGTTCATTTCTGTCCCGATTGCCCAAGCACTGCCGGGAGCAGATTGTTCAATTGTATCAATGATGTATTTCGTAGAACCGTTATCATCAGACAAACCCACCACTTCCCGGCGACATTCTGGATGAACGATGATTTTCATATTTGGATTTTGTTTGCGAACCTCTTCAATATTTTTTACTGTGAAATTTTCGTGGACGGAACAATGACCTTTCCATAAAATGACCTTCACTCGACTAATGTCTCCGTCGTATTCGAGCTCATTGCTTATTGGATTCCACACGGCCATCTCATCTAAACCGATCCCTAAATCAAACGCTGTATTTCGACCTAAGTGTTGATCTGGCAGGAAGAGTATTCTTTCCTTTTGAGTGAACGCCCATTCCACTATTTTATGAGCATTCGATGAAGTAACCGTCGCACCTCCATTGCGACCGACGAACGCTTTAATTGCTGCCGTCGAGTTGACATACGTCAGAGGAAGCATCGTGTCACCGAACAAGGCTTGCAGCTTCTCCCAAGCGATTTCTGTTTGGTGAATATTCGCCATATCGGCCATCGAACAGCCGGCGCGCATATCTGGTAAAATGACCGTTTGCTCTTTTGTCGTTAACATATCCGCCGTTTCCGCCATAAAATGCACGCCGCAAAATACGATATATTTAGCTTTTTTATTGCTAGCAGAAATTTGTGCTAACTGCAGTGAGTCGCCAACGGCATCGGCAAATTGAACGACTTCATCTTTTTGATAATGGTGACCAGGGATAAAAAGCGCGTCTCCTAGTTCTTTTTTTATCTCTCTGACACGCTCTTCCATTTGCTCTTTCGTCATTTGGCGATAGCGATCCGCTAATGAAAATGATGGCTGCTTAAGCATTTCTTGAATAGACATCTTGACTCTCCTCCTTCTTCACATTTGGTTGCACTTTTGCACTAATATCAAGCGCTTTGACAGAATGAGTTAACGCACCGAGAGAAATATAGTCCACTCCGCTTTCGGCATATTCACGAATATTCCCTAAATCGATTCCACCTGATGCTTCCGTTGTGATGTGAGGGGGAACAAGTGTGATCCATTCTTGAATCTCTTCTGGCGTTCGATTGTCAAACATAATGATATCTGCTTGAGCTTCGATCGCTTCTTCTAGCTGCGCTTTCGTTTCAATCTCGACTTCGATTTTAACCGTATGGCCAGCAAAGGATTTCGCTTTCGCTACCGCTTGTTGAATCCCACCAGCAAAGGCGATATGGTTGTCTTTCAGCATCATCGCATCATATAAGCCACGACGATGGTTGACACCACCACCTGTTTGCACCGCGTATTTTTCAAGCATCCGCAGCCCCGGCGTTGTTTTCCTTGTATCACAAACTTTCGCTTTCGTTCCCTTTGTTCGAGTAACGACCTCATGTGTAAAAGTAGCAATCCCAGACATACGTTGAATAAGGTTTAACACGACTCGCTCCCCTTGAAGTAACCCTCGCATCGTCCCTTTCACTTCGGCGATCACCGCTCCAGCCGTTATCCAGTCGCCATCCTTTACCTTCATCTCAATCGAACTGCCTGGATCAATTAAAGCAAATCCAGCGTTGATGACTTCTTCGCCACAAAACACACCGCTTTGTTTAGCCAACAAATAAAATTGTCCGCGTTCCTTAGAGGAGAATACTGCTTCCCCGCTCAAATCTCCGTCCCCAATGTCCTCCATAAAAAACTCTTTAAGCATGGATTCTAGTTTGATCCGATTCACAAAACCCCCTCCTTATCCATGTATGTTGTACCGTTTGTATAATTCGTTTCCCCATCCAGCTCTCTTCTTCAACGGTAAAATCAGAGCGAATATGCGCCCCGCGACTTTCTTCTCGCAATGAAGCGGGATAACTAATTAAATAGCTATTCATAAATAAAAACAACTTCTCTATTTCTTCACAAGAAAGATCATCCATTCCTTGATTCATCCAATGCTGGACACCACATTTTTGTAAATAGTGCAGGTGAGTTTGTAGCTGTTCTCTTGATCGAATCATCCCAACTGCATCCATCATTCGTTGTTGCAACTCACTTTTAGATAACGATGCGGTTTTTTCAGAATGGATTTGTTCTTCATAATGAAAAATAGATCCCGTGTTTGAAACGTAAGGCTGTTTATTCAAATATTTAGCTAGCCTGCGACCAAACACAATCCCCTCTAGCAAAGAATTACTCGCTAGCCGATTTGCTCCATGGACGCCGCTACTCGCTGTTTCCCCGATAGCATACAACCTCGGAACCGTCGTCCGCCCAAACTGATCAACACAAATGCCTCCCATTAAAAAGTGACTGCCAGGTGCGATCGGAAGCAAGCCATCAGCAATCGAAACCCCATGCTGTTTACAAAGGGCTGTAATCGTTGGAAAGTGCGTTTCAAAATTAGGAATCGAGCGAATATCGATATACACATGCTTGCCATTTGCTCGCGCTTTGTAAATTTCATAAGCGGTAATATGTCTTGGAGCTAAATCCTTTAATGGATGCACATGTTCCATCAATCGATTTCCACTGCCATCCACAAGAACGCCACCGGCACCTCGCACCGCTTCCGACACAAGTCCTTTAGTTTCTCCGTTTACATACAGTACCGTCGGATGAAACTGAATAAATTCCATATCAGCGACCTCTGCACCAGCACGAAAGGCCATTGCAATCCCGTCTCCTGTTAACGTTGTTTGATTCGTCGTAAACGGATAAATCGCTCCCACACCACCCGAAGCTAACACGACGTGGCGAGCACGATATATTTGAATAGAACCGTCTTTTTTTTTCGTTTTCACGCCGACACAAGTTGAACGGTCGGCTGACACTAATAACTCATACGCCATTTCTTGTTCAATAATATTTACATGATCCGGTAGCTGCTCCAGTAAAAATTCAATCGTATGCCGCCCTGTCGCATCACCACCTGCGTGAACAATTCGATGCGCTCGATGCGCTCCTTCTAATCCTAATGTAATCTGACCAAACTCATCTCGATCAACCGGCAAACCTTCCGCTATTAGTTGTTGAACAGCGGTTGATCCTTCCTCAACTAAACGTTCCACTTCACGATAAGAATGATGAAAACACCCGGCTATAATCGTATCTTCGGCATGAAGCTTCGGACGATCGTTACGATCAACAACTGCGGCAATTCCTCCTTGCGCCCAATACGAGTTACTTTGTCGAAGTACTGATTTTGTGATAACACTCACATGTAAAGACGAATGTAACAAACGAGCCAATTGCAAAGCAGCAATTCCACCACCAATGATCAATACATCGATTTGATTCTTCATATTTCCCCCTCCTGTTTTAACAGGTGTCTTGACACATATATTTACACAACTTTAAACTAAAGACAAGACTTTTTTATACAGGAGGGATAATCATGCCGTATTTTGACTATGCAGCCACAACTCCAATATGCGAAGAAGCACTCGATGTTTATATAGAAGCGAGTCGTCAATTCTTCGGAAATAGTTCCAGCCTACATGACGATGGCAGTCGCGCTCGCTTCTTACTTGATCGTTGTCGTGAACAACTCGCTACGTTAATTGGAGGAGAACAGGAGGGAATTTATTTCACCTCTGGAGGGACGGAAAGTAATTTACTAGCGATTATTTCTTTAGCGAAACAAAAAAAGAACGAAGGAACACATGTTATTACTACAATGGCGGAACATTCCTCCGTTCATGCTGCGATGAGCTATTTAGAAAAGGAAGGATTTCAAATCACTCGACTTCCTCTTAATTCACAAGGCCTTTTAGACTTGAGCACACTTGAAGCCGCCATTCGACCGGAGACTATTCTCGTTTGTTTACAATCGATTAATTCTGAAATTGGAACGATTCAACCAGTCATTGAGGCAGGTAAAATATTAAAAGAAAAAGGGATTTTGTTGCATTGCGATTGTGTACAAGCCTTTGGAAAAATCGATTTACAACCGTTGCTCCCTTATGTCACTAGCTTATCGATCGCCGCTCATAAAATATACGGTCCTAAAGGAGTCGGGGCTGCCTACCTTTCTCCTGCTATCCCTTGGCAACCACTTTTTCCAGGGATCTCTCATGAAAAAGGATTTCGTGGAGGAACCGTTGATGTGCCGGCCATCGCCGCCTTTGTTGCGGCTGCTGAAAAGGTTTGTCAATCGTACTCGCTTGATCAAGAATGGCGTTTGCGAGAGCGACTAAAGGATCTCTTAACTAACTCCCGATACGAGTGGATTGAAGCGGATCAAGAACATCAACTTCCTTCGATCATCGGCATAAAATTAGCGAGAACGGAAGGACAACTGATCATGCTGACATTAAATGAACATGGATTTTCGATTTCCACAGGAAGCGCTTGTCAGGCATCGATTGAAGGTGGAACGAAAGCGGTGCAAGCGATGGGACTTTCCGAAGAGGAAGCGAAACAGTTTTTTCGCATTTCTTTTGGTGAGCCCACCACTTTAGCAGAAGTCGACGCATTAGCGAAGCGACTACTCAAGATCAATTATGCTACAATGGACAGTATGGAAATTTAGCATGGAGGGATTGAAATGGCTCCAGGGAAAAAGATTTTAGGAGAAGAACGTCGATCACTAATTTTAACATGGCTTCAAGAGAGTGAAGAACCTTTGACCGGGAGCGAATTAGCCAATCGCACGAATGTTAGCCGGCAAGTGATCGTCAATGATATTACGTTATTAAAAGCTCGAAATGAACCGATCATAGCAACAAGTCAAGGATATGTTTATTTAGCTCAGCAATCACCAGAGAAATGGTATGAGCGTTCCATTGCGTGTTTTCATTCACCAGAACAGACAGAAGATGAATTAAACCTGCTTGTCGATTTCGGTCTTCTTGTAAAGGACGTTAAAATCGAACATCCGATTTACGGCGACTTAACCGCTTCGATTATGGTATCCAACCGCAAAGAAGTAGCTCACTTTATTCAAAAAGCAGCCGAAACGAATGCCACCTATCTTTCTCAGTTGACGGATGGGGTGCATTTACACACGATTGCCGCCAAAGATGAGCGGACATTAGACGAAGCGGAAGCAGCATTAGAAAAAGCCGGTTTTTTGCTAGTTGAGAGTTAAGAAAACATCCAGATGAG
>NKXN01000108.1 GCA_002261155.1 Bacillaceae bacterium SAS-127
CTTATCGGGATTATAAGTTATATTAAAAAAATAAAACCGATTGTTAGAAGGATAGTAGTGAAGTTATCACCAAAAAAGCGTAAGAGCCGTCGATTTTTACACTTTTTGCTCGTTTCCTTTTTACACTTCTACTGAAAAAATACTTTTCCGATTTTTCATCCGGTGACTGTCCTCATCTTCCGCACCACGTATAACTTCCACACGATGAAGTAAGCGATCTAAAATAGCTGTGGTGATTCCTTGATCTCCAATTAAATTACCCCATTCATCTGGACTTTTATTTGAAGTCAGGATAATCGAACTTCGTTCGTATAAATGATTAATCAAATGAAAAAATAAGTTTGCTTCTCTCTGATCCATCGCCATGTACATTAAATCATCGATAATCACGAGATCGGCATTCCTAATCCGTTTGAGCTGAACTTTGGATTTATTCAGATATTCTTCTGTCTTTAAAAGCTGCACAAGCTCGCCCATTGTAGCGAAGTAAACATTGAATCCTCTGTATACGGCTTCGAGTCCCAGCCCAATGGCGATGTACGTTTTCCCAATGCCAGGAGAACCTAGGAGAATTAAATTGTACTGTTGCTCTAGCCAACTTAATTCTCTAAGTTGAGTAAGTTGACGGGCCGTCAGAACGTTTTGACCTTTCAATTCGAACTCATCTAACGACTTCGCGAAAGGGAAGCGTGCCCATTTCATTCTTTTTTCAAGGTTTTTCGCTTCACGTTTTGCTAATTCATATCGTGTTATAGATGCTAAGAATTCTAAGTAGGTCCATGATGCTTTTTCCGCTTCGCGAAGAAGCTGTGGAAGCTCCTCCGCAGTCTCTGATAAGCGTAACTGACGAAATTGATCTTGTAATTCATGCACAGTCTTGTTCATCATGCCCGACCTCCTAAAATACTGGTATACGCATTTAAAGAACGGGTGGAAGCCTTAATATGAGAATGTTTTGGCGAATTATTATAAAAGGATTGTACTTCTTTCATCGCTTCATCATGCAATGTATCAAGGTGATGAGCGATATCACGAAAATCATTCGCATTGTATAGTTTCTCTGTCATGCATTTAGTCAACACGGTATCAATTAATGCTGGATACTGTTGAATCACCTTATGAATGATCACAAACTGGTCTCGACGATACCTCGGGTATCTTTGGCTGATCTCATCAAAATAAGCAGCTGCCTGTGTCGGATCTTCAAAATAAGAGATGAGACGTTGCTTAAGTTCTTCAATCCCTTTCGAACGATCACGGGTATGATGGCGGTTTTGAATAAGCTTTCCTTTTTCTGAGCTAATAATGTGTTCGGCAATGATTTTACCATTTGCTTCTTTTCGTATCACGAGTGTTTGTTGCTCGTCGCCTATCACTTCAACCCATACAAGATTTTCAGTCATTGTTTGATAAGTCCCAAGTGGGACGGAATAACGGTTTGACTTATAACGGATCGTGTTGTCCTTACTTACACTTCTTGTTATACTTTGGTTGTTGGTACTTTCATATGAAAGTAACGAAGAGACTGGCTGTAAGTGTTGCTTTTCGAGGAGAAACACTTCTGCTGGTCTTTTTTTCGTTGTTTGGTGAACCTGATGGTTTCCAGTACGTTGAAGCCACTGTAATGCTCGATCATTCCAATCTTCTATGTTGCTAAACACCCGACTGTCTGCGAAATTGCCTTTTATGTATTTCACTACATTTTCAATCATCCCTTTAGATTCCGGATCGGCTCTTCTGCACAAGTAGATTTTGAATTTACGTTCATTCACATAACTTTGAAACTCAGCTGTTAAAAGTAGCTGTCCTGCATTTTCACTCACTGTGATTAAATGATCCTGATCATAGACGATTTCTTCTGTTCGTCCTCCGTAAAACTGGAATGCATTTTCATGACATCGAATCGCATCTCTTGTGGTAAATGGACGTGCCTGCCATTCCATATATTTATGCCTGGAATGCGCGAGTACAAAGGCAATAAAGTACAGTTTGATTTCTTTGTTGTCAATTGTCTTCTGTTTTGTTTCTCCCCAGTCTACTTGAAGTTGTTTGCCCATTGGTTGTTCAGGAACTGCTTCATATTGACGGACAATAACCTTTTTCTCAATCTGATAAAATTCACGAATGTCTTTCACATAAGATCTCACAGTACTTCCACCGACCAATAGGTCGGGATATCTCTCCAAAAGCCAATCATGAATTTGAGCACTACTCAGGTGAGGATACTCTTCTAGCCAGGCAAGTATCCAGTCTTTATAGGGATCTAGTTTTTTCTTCTTCCCCA
>NKXN01000109.1 GCA_002261155.1 Bacillaceae bacterium SAS-127
AAAAATGGGATGAATTAGCGGATGTAGTTCTTGAGGGGCATGAAATTGGAGATGCGGAAGCGCTTTCGATTTTAAGTTGTCCAGATGATGAATTGCTTGCCTTACTAAATGCGACATATAAAATTCGTCATCATTACTACGGTAACAAAGTGAAGTTAAATATGATCATCAACACGAAGTCTGGCATCTGTCCAGAAAACTGTGGCTATTGTTCTCAGTCTACTCGTTCATCGGCACCGATCGAAAAATATCGCATGATGGATAAGGACTCCATTGTTCAAGGAGCGAAGCAAGCACATGATTTACGTGCGGGCACGTATTGTATTGTTGCTAGTGGCCGAGGGCCAAGTGAGAAAGAGTTAGACAATGTAACTGAAGCAGTAAAAGAAATTAAAGATAAGTATCAATTGAAAATTTGTGCTTGCCTTGGACTATTAAATCCGGGTCAAGCCGAAAAGCTAAAAGAAGCGGGTGTTGATCGTTACAACCATAACATTAATACGTCAGCCAATCATCACGAGCAAATTACGACGACTCATACATACGATGATCGCGTAGCCACGATTGAAAAGGTGAAAGATCAAGGGATTTCCCCATGCTCTGGTGTCATTGTTGGAATGAGAGAGAAGAAAGAAGATGTCGTGATGATGGCGCGTAGTTTGAAAGTATTGGATGCGGATTCAATCCCTGTTAATTTTCTGCATGCGATTGACGGCACACCTCTTGAAGGAACAGATGAACTCAATCCACGCTATTGCTTAAAAGTTCTTTGTTTATTCCGTTTTATTAATCCAACGAAAGAAATCCGTATTTCTGGAGGACGTGAAGTGAACTTAGGTTCCTTACAACCGCTTGGCTTATACGCAGCGAACTCTATTTTTGTCGGTGATTATTTAACAACCGCTGGTCAAGAAACAACAGCTGACCATCAAATGATCGAAGAAATGGGATTCGAAGTAGAGTTTGCTGATGAAAAACAAGAACAATTAGTGTAAGAAACGAAGGCTGACCGAGAAACTGGTTAGCCTTTTGTAGTAGGGGTTTTTTTCAAAATTTACAGAAATCTATTGAACGACCTCTCAGTCTCGTGATATTATTCACTTATTAGAAAATTTAAAAAATTAAATGAGGTCATAGGGGGACTGGGAAATGAACGTGCCATTACTATTAACACAATTTTTAGATCGTGCTGTCACATACTATGGGGAAAAAACAGCTGTAATTTCCGAAGATCGTCAATTTACATATAACCAATTAAATGCTCGTGTCAATCAATTATCAAGGGGATTAGTAGACTTAGGCGTACAAAAAGGGGACAAAGTGGCTTATCTCGCACCGAATTCCTTGGAGATGCTTGAAGGGTTTTATGGGATTTATCAAGTGGGAGCGATCATCGTACCGCTTAATATTCGTTTAAAACCAAATGACTATTTATTTATTTTAAACCATAGCGAATCAAAAATTTTATTTGTAGATCAAGATTTATATCCGCTCATAGAGGAAATTAAAGATCAATTAACAACGGTTGAACAAATTGTTGTCCAATATAAAAATAGTGAAACAAATGAAATCGATTACGATCATTGGCTTAGTCGTTTCTCTGAACTTGCTTTCGATCGTGTCGAGCTTGAAGAAGACGATGTCGCAAGTCTTTTATATACAAGCGGAACAACAGGCAATCCAAAAGGTGTGATGCTGACTCATCGAAACAATTATTTACATGCCATGGCTTCCATGCATGCATTACGTGTATCAGATCGTGATGTCTACTTGCATATTTTACCGATGTTTCACGTGAATGGCTGGGGATCTCCTTTCTACTATACTGCGAATGGAGCCACTCATATTTGCCTCAGAAAAATAAGTGCAAAAGCCATCTTTGATGCGGTGGTCAACCATAACGTAACGGTGATGCATATGGCACCGACCGTTTTAAATAGCCTATTACAATATTATGAAGAAAATGTCCCATCGATCGGAAAGGATGTTCGCGTCGTCATTGCAGGGTCCGCTCCGCCACCATCCTTTGTGGCTCGTGTAGAGAAAGAACTAGGTTGGGAGTTTATCCAAGTATATGGTATGACAGAATCTTCTCCATTAAGCTTATATTCATCCATCCGCTCACCGTTTGTCGGCTTACCGTTAAAGGATCAATATCGCATGAAAGCAAAAGCAGGCTATGCGATGATTGGCAGTCAAGTGAAGGTTGTTGATGAAAATGGAGAAAAGGTTCCAAAAAACGGAATTTCTATTGGTGAAATCATTGTACGTAGCCATGGTGTGATGAAGGGCTATTGGAAAAACGAAGATGCCACAATGCAAGCTTTAAGAAGTGGTTGGTTGCATACAGGTGATATGGGTACAGTTGATGAGCATGGTCATATTGATATTGTCGACCGCAAAAAAGACGTGATTATTAGCGGCGGTGAAAACATTTCTTCCATCGAGGTGGAAGGTGTATTGTATGAACATCCGGATGTGTTAGAAGCAGCGGTCATTGCCGTTCCGCATGAAAAATGGGGTGAAACGCCGCACGCCTTTATCGTTAAACGTGAAGCTTCCGATGTGAATGAGAAGGATTTAATTCAATTTTCAAGAAGTCATCTAGCCCACTTTAAAGCGATTACAGGTGTGACGTTTGTTGAGGAGTTACCGAAAACAGCGTCAGGTAAAATACAAAAAATCCATCTTCGTAATGACTATTGGGAAGAGAAAGGAAAAACGGGCCGATTCGTTAATTAAAGGGCTATAAACCAATCGTAAAAATTCAGCTGTCCTCTAGTTAGTGATCTTTCGCTTGTTCTGAGTGGGGTCTCTTGTCTAAAGGACAGCTTCTTTTTAATAGAATAGGAGGAGAATCATGCTTAGCGGAATAAAAGTATTGGATTTCACTCAATATCTTCCTGGACCATATGCTACTCTGCGGTTAAGTGATTTAGGAGCAGAAGTGATCAAAATCGAGCGACCTCAAGGAGACCCAGCTCGTGAGCTATCGGAAGGGAAAGTATTTCAAGGGAATAATCGCAATAAGGGTAGCCTAGCGTTCGATTTAAAAAATCCAAGCGACCAACAAAAAGTGATGAACCTCATTTGCTCAGCCGATGTGCTAGTAGAAAGCTTTCGCCCTGGAGTCATGGCTAGTCTTGGATTCGGTTATGAAGAGTTGAAACGTTTGCACCCTAGTCTTGTTTATTGTTCTCTTACTGGATACGGTCAAATGGGGGATCTGAGTTCACTTGGCAGTCATGATTTAAATTACATGGCGTTAAGTGGAATGCTATCACAACTGAAAGATGAAAACGGGCGCCCCGTTCATCCAACGCTCACTTTTGCTGATTTAATTGGTGGTTTAGCGGCTTCTGAAGCGATCATTGCCGCTTTATTAAAAAGAGAAAGAGAGAAAGAGGGAAGCTATATTGACTTGGCGATTACCGATGCGGTAATGAGTTTATTAACGACTCATATGCAATATTCTGGAGGTAACGGTGTACCTGAATTAGGTGGTAGCATCATTTCCTATCATATTTATGAAACGAAAGATCAGCGGTTTGTGAGCTTAGCGGCACTCGAACCGAAATTTTGGTCGAACTTTTGTGAGGCTGTCCAAAAGCAAGAATGGCTTCCTTATCATTTTGAAAAGGCCGAAAAGGGAAACCAAATGTATGAAGAGGTATGTCAATTATTTCAGTCGAGGTCATTTACTGCTTGGGTCGCATTTAGTGCGAAAATCGATTGTTGTCTAGCGCCGATTTATGAAATCAGTGAATTAAAGGATTCTCTTTACAATCAGCAACGCCGAATGATTGTTCAGTCACCTTGGAATGATCTGCAAGTGTTCACAGCGGCCAAACCGAATGAGTTACACGCACCACCTCGTTTAAATAGCTCAGCTTTGAACCAAAAGTAGTGTGATGGAAGAAAAGAGGGACAGTGATGAAAGACGGCGTAGTGTTTATTTTTCAAATAACTTTATTATGGCTCATTAATGAAGTGAGCTATTATATAACGGACTTTTTGAATATACCGATACCAGGGAATGCGTTTGGTATGATCATGCTCTTTTTTCTTCTTGTCACCGGTGTGATCCGAATTGATTGGGTTGAAAGAGGGGCTTCTTTTTTAAATAAGCATCTGGCTTTCTTTTTCGTTCCGATTGCGGTCGGTTTGATGATGTATGGTGGCTTGATTAAAGCTAGTGGCTGGATACTCGCTGTTGTGATTTTTGGTAGCTCAGCGATCGGGCTAGTCATCACAGGAGGAGTGACTCAAACTTTGTCTGCAGCAAGTAAAAGGAAGGAGGAGGGACATGAACGGCATCACATTATTTAATATTTTCTTGACGGTTGCTGTATATTTACTATCTAGAAAATTGTCCTTCCGTTTTCCCTCACCATTTACAACTCCTGTGTTTGTTAGTACAACAGTGATTATTGTCGTTTTGTTCTTTAGTGGAATCTCCTATGAAGAATATACGCCAGCAAAAGAGATTATGACCTATTTGCTTGGGCCAGCAACTGTTGCACTGGCGGTTCCGCTGTATCATAATCGAGCAGTATTCATGTCCCGACTCGTTCCAGCTTTTATCGGTTTAACTATTGGAACGATCTCAACGATTGCTTCAGCGGTCTGGCTTGTGAAAGCATTCGGCTTATCCAAAACAATTGCCGCTACCGCAGCAACAAAGGCAGTGACAACACCTGTTGCTATCGAAGTTGTCAAAGTGATCGGTGGTGATCCGGCTCTTGCTGCTGCTTTTGTCATGGTCGCTGGCATGTTTGGTGCTATTTTTGGGCCATTCATTTTAAATGTAATGAAAATAACCGATCCGTTTTCAAGAGGGTTATCAATGGGAACGGTTGCCCATGGTATCGGAACGGCACAGGCTGTGGCGGAAGGGCGGCTTCAAGGAGCTGTTTCAGGAGCTGCTATGGGGTTTACTGGAATTGTTACATCACTTATTTTACCTTGGTTGTTTCCATTATTATGATAAAAAACTAGTGCCACTCCTCATGAGGAATGGCACTAGTTTTGGTGTTAACCGATCAAAATCCGTTCTTTCGGATAGTGATAGGATTCTTTAATTTCGCGACCACGAATAACGAACAATAATGAGAATATCCCGATTCGACCGATAAACATTAAAGAAATTAATAATAGTTTGGCTGGTGTACTCAAGTCTGGAGTGATACCTAATGAAGACCCCGTTGTTCCAAAGGCGGAGGACACTTCAAAGACGACTTTCACAATCGGCAAGTTAGGCTCTAAAAACGAGAGAACAATGATTGACCCGCCCCAAATGAAAAATCCGGTCGTGATAACGACAAACGAGCGTTGAATATCAATTGGGTGAACTTCACGATTGAAAATCTTTAACGTATTTTTACCACGAGCGAAAAAATACACACTTAGCATGGCAATCGCAAAGGTCGTCGTTCTCAACCCACCACCGACACTGCTAGGAGAGGCCCCAATAAACATTAACGTAGAAATCAACAGTAAAGTAGCGGTTGAAAATTCATTTAAATCCATGGATGTTAATCCTGCGCTTCTTGCTGCAATCGACTGGAAACTAGCGTAAAACAATGATTCATGCCAAGCTTTGTCTATAAAGAAATGGTGACGATCTAATATGTAAATCCCGATTGCTCCAAGGATCGCCAGTATGGCGTATACCGTCGTTGTCAGTTTTGTAAAAAGTGAGAAAGAAAATTTATGGGAGCCGCGATACGTTAAATAATCTTTCACTTCAACTAATACGGGGAAACCAATCGCGCCGAGAACGATTAATACCATATTGATGAACTGGACGAAGTAATCATCCGCATACACAATGAGGGATTGTCCTGTAATATCAAACCCTCCATTTGTTGTCGCACTAATGGCGGCAAATAGTCCATGCAGAAAAGCTTCAGAGACGGTTGGATAAAATTGCAGAAAATACGTTCCTAAAATAATCGCACCGACTGCTTCAATACAAAGAATGAGCACAAAGATTTCTCTCATTAATTTAACGAGCCCAGATAAATCGGTCCTGTTTTGATCCGCCATAATCAGTTGTCGCTCACGCATCCCGATTCTTTTGCCCACTAGTAGCCAAATAATCGAACTGAGTGTCATAATACCGACACCGCCAACTTGCAAAATAAAAAGAATAAAAAAATAGCCGACTGTGCTAAATGTATCTACCGTACCAACCGTCGTTAAGCCGGTGACACTAAGGGCACTAACCGCAATAAATAAAGCGTCAATAAAAGGCAGGTCCACACCTGGTTTATGGGCTACTGGAAGAAGTAATAAAGCGGTGGACAATAGCGCCCCTGTAAAATAAAGTACAACAATCAGCTGAAAAGTAGACAGCTTTAAAGATTTTAATTTAGTTGTTTCTTTCATATTATCCCTCATTACTCACTAAAATCCGAACATACATGTCTTATATTATATAGAAAAGATATTGGAAAGAAAACAGCTTGTTTCGTTCAATAAGTGCTTTGAATAAGACAACCCTCATGACCTTATTTCATCATGAGGGTTGTCGTTTTTATAGAAGCTTTGAAATCTCAATCACAGATCGTAATTTTTCAGCGGCTTCTTGTAAGATTTCTTCCGAATGAACGAGGGCAATTCTAACATATCCTTCGCCGTTTTTTCCGAATGCCGGTCCAGGAACCATGACGACACCTGCTTTATCAATACAGGTAAAGCAAAATTCTTTTGAAGTCCAGCCATCCGGAATCTTCGCCCAGATAAACATACCGCCAGCTGGCTTGTCGACGGTCCAACCAATGTTCTCTAATGCTTCAATCAATACATCACGCCGACGTTCATAAGTGGTTCGAACGAGCTGGCCAATTTCCTCTGCATGATCAAGAGCGGCTATTCCAGCTGCTTGAATGGGAGCAAACACACCATAGTCTAAATTCGATTTCAATTGAGCTACTTTTTGAATCATCTCTTTATTACCGGCAATGTACGCAATTCTAGCACCGGCTAAGCTAAAGCTTTTCGATAAAGAATTAATTTCCATGCCAACGTCTTTAGCACCTGGAACAGCTAGAAAGCTTAGCGGCTGTTGATTATCGAAATAAAATTCCGAATAAGCCGCATCATGCAAGACAACAATCTGATGCTTTTTGGCAAATTCAATCACTTCACTGAAAAATTGCTCAGTCGCTAGCCCTGGAACTGGGTTACCCGGATAATTTAAAATTAGCATCCGTGCTTTATTGGCAATATCAGTAGGGATCGCTTGTAAGTCAGGTAAAAAGTGATTTTCTTTTACGAGCGGCATGTAGTATGGCTTGGCTCCTGCGACCGCTAATCCTGCTTCATAAGCAGGATAGCCAGGGTCTGTCACAAGAATGATGTCACCAGGATCAGCAAAGACGAGCGGTAAATGAACGAGACCTTCTTGAGAGCCCATCGCATGAACAATTTCTGTTGAAGCATCAAGCTCTACCCCATATGTCCGGCGGTAATAGTTTGCAACGGCCTCGTAAAATGGTTGCGTACCTGATAATGTATAGCCGTATTGATCCGGCTCGGACGCTAATGCGGCAAGCTTTTCTCTAACGAAAGGAGCCGGTGGTAAATCGGGGCTACCTAAGCTTAAATCGATGATCTTTTGCCCTTCTGCTTGTTTTTGCAATTTATAAGCTTTTAATTCACTGAAAATAGATGGACCAAATGCTTCCATTCTTTTCGCCAGATGAAATTCCACGATGAATCTTCCCCCTATGTATGTAGTTTTTATTCATTATTGTAACATACAGAATAGATAAAAAATTCGTGGATTTCAGCATGATAGTAACAATTTCCAAAAATATTTTTTGAAAATAAGCTCATGCTAGTAAAGAATTCAACTAAAGGGAGGAAACACAAATGACAGTGATTAATGATTTGAAAACGACATTAGCAGGATTAAAAAGCGCCCAAGCAAGCTTAGAAAGCTTTAGTCTAGCTACAGACAATCAGCAAGCGAAGCAGCTGTATCAAACAGCAGCCACTCAAACTCAAACAGTGATTGATTCGATCGAGCCACGCGTTCAAGAAGTAGAGCAAGAAGAGCCGCAATATAAAAACAACTAAAAACATTATGTGCAAAATTCAAATTAAATAGGAGGTGAAAGTGTGGAAAAGCAGCGAACATGGCTTTTTGCAAATAAACCTGTCATTTTATCTACTGGTGTCGTTGGAGGACCTTTTGAAAGCAATGGAAAAATAGCTGATGACTTCGATATTCTTCATGGAGATTTGTGGATTGGACAAGAAACGTATGAGAAAGCACATCGTAAATTACTGGAAGAAGCTTGCTTTCGAGCCATTGAAAAAAGTCATTTACAAAAAGAGGACATTGAATTTTTTCTTGGGGGGGATTTAATTAATCAAATTACCCCAACAAGCTTTGGAGCTCGACAATTAGGTATTCCTTATATGGGGTTATTTGGTGCTTGTTCTACTTCCATGGAGGGCCTTGCTTTAAGTGCCTTTATTATCAACAGCAAAGGGGCCAATTATATTTTAACAGCAGCATCTAGCCATAACGCCGCCGTTGAAAAACAGTTTCGTTATCCGACGGAATATGGCGGGCAAAAGCCTCCAACGGCGCAATGGACGGTGACGGGAGCAGGAGCCGCCGTAATCGCTCAAGAAGGAGAAGGTCCTGTTGTTGTATCAGCCACGATCGGTAAAGTGGTCGATATGGGGTTAACGGATCCCTTTAATATGGGTGGAGCGATGGCACCAGCGGCTGTTGATACGATCATTGCTCATCTGACATCATTAAAGCTCGCTCCGTCTTACTATGATTTAATTGTCACTGGAGATTTAGGCTCGATCGGGCGTAGTATCGCTCTAGAGATGCTGACTGATCGTGGAATTGCGATCACTGAGCACCAATTTCAAGATTGTGGTCTAATGATTTATAAAGATTCGCAACCCGTATTTTCAGGAGCAAGCGGAGCTGGATGCTCAGCCGTTGTTGGGTATGGTCATTTGTTGAGACGAATGAAAAAAGGCGAATTCAAAAGGATACTATTAGTAGCAACCGGAGCGCTGCTTTCTCCGCTTTCTTTCCAACAAAATGATTCGATTCCTTGTATCGCTCATGCCGTTTCAATCGAATATATACAGTAAAGGAGTTTGGAAATGACCGTCGCATCCGATGTGAAGACTTGCACAGCTGGTCTGAAGCATGCTGAGGCTGTGTTTAGCAAATTAGCATTAATGTCAAATGATCCGAAATCGAAAGAAATTTTCCATGAAAGTATGATGTCGCTTCATGAAGTGATTGAGCAAATGAATCAACGCATTTATGAACTTGAAAATCACGAACCGCAATATCAAGGATTTTAACAAAAGGAGTGATTGCCTTGCCCCAATGGTTAGATGTAACGATTCGCTCTCTTTCTTTTCTGTTTGTCCTATTTGTAATTACAAAAATCATTGGGAAAAGGCAAATTTCCCAATTATCCTTCTTTGAATACATCACAGGCATTACGATCGGTAGCATTGCGGCCGAAGTATCAACAGTTCGAGAGAGATCGATCATCGACGGATTAATCGCTATTAGTGTTTGGGGGTTAATTCCTTTACTAGCTGGATATTTTGCGTTAAAAAGTAAAGCGTTTCGAGGAGTTGTCGAAGGAAAATCGACGATCTTTATTAAAGATGGCAAAATATTAGAAGAAAATTTAAAAAAGGAAAAATATACGATTGACGAATTACTATCTTTACTACGAAAAGAAAATATTTTTTCTGTGGCTGATGTAGAATATGCCGTCCTAGAACAAGATGGTAGTCTAAATGCTTTATTAAAGAAAGATCAACGTCCAATCACAAGAAGTGACTTGCAACTAACACCGATGAATGAAAAGGAACCTCATACAATTATTATGGATGGACGATTACTGTATGACAGACTAGCTGAGAGTGGGAAAACGAAAGAATGGTTAAATGAGCAGCTGGAAATAGCTGGTGTATCACTTGAAAATGTGTTCATCGGCCAGATTAATTCTTACGGAGAACTATATGTCGATTTATTCGATGACCTTCTTCAGCCAGCTACTCCGCAAGAACGGCCATTACTATTAGCTAATTTGAAAAAGTTCGTCGCTGATATGGAATCATTTGCTCTTGCTACGGAATGTCCGAAAACAAAAAAAATGTATGAAACAAATGCAAAAACCATTCAAACGATCATTCAAAACACAAAACCATACTTACAAGCGTAACAGGCATCCTTTGAGCAGGAGCCTGTTATTTTAATATTACATTATGTGCAAAATTCAAATAAAAATAAAACATTCGTTCTATACCAATAAATTTGCTAAAATAAATAATAAGTAAATAACCATGCAATTAAAAATAGGTGAGGTGAACAAGAATGCCTAGAGGGGAAGGAAAATTTCTCATTAAACAGCGTGCTTTTTTAAAATTATTTATGATTAAGTTCGTCGAAGAAAATCGTTTATATGGTATGCAAGCAATGGATGAATTAAAAGCGACCTTTAAACAGTACGGTTATGAACCGAACCATTCGGAGATTTATCGCTCACTACATGAATTGATTGATGATGGAATCTTAAAAAGGCATAAGAAACTGCAAGAAGGGGCGAAATACAAAGAAGTCGTCATTTACCAGTTTGATGACTATGAAAAAGCCAAATTGTATAAAAAACAAGTAAAGACAGATTTAGATCGAAGCATGGGACTGCTTCGCAAAGCATTAGAAGATGTGTATTAAGGAGTGTGGATATGGGATTATTTGATGGTTTAATTGGCAATGCGACAGAAGCGGATGTGAAAACGGTAGAAAAAACACTGAAGCTCATCGTCGCTGAAGGAGAGTCAATTGAAAAAGCATTTGAACTTTCAAAAGACTTAATGGTATTCAGTAACAAGCGTCTATTATTCATTAATAAGCAAGGGGTAACAGGAAAAAAAGTAGAGTACCTTTCGATTCCATATCGAAGTATTACTCTTTTCAGCATACAAACAGCAGGAACGTTTGACTTAGAAGCGGAATTACTGATTTGGATTGCTGGTAATGAGAACCCAATCGCCAAACAGTTTAGGAAGGACGACAGCATTTTCGATGTCCAGCGAGCGCTAGCTACATATATTCTTTAACGTGAAGAAAAATAAGGGGATTGTACATTTAATATGGTTTGGAGGTTTCTACCAGGAACCAATAATTCCTGATTACGAAGAAGGTACATGTACTTGTATTTTCTTCGTAATCAGGAATTTTTTTGTTTTTATTTTTCAAATAATATAAAACTAGGAGGAATTTATGAATTTTGCAGCATTACCTAAAATTGAACTTCATTGCCATTTAGATGGAAGCCTTAGACCTGAAACAATAATTGACATCGCAAAGGGAGAAAACATTAATATACCATCTTATAATATTGAAGAAATTCAGAAAGAAATTACAGCACCACTGGAATGTGAATCTCTTGATGAATATTTAGAGAAATTTTCAATTCCTAATTTAGTCATGCAATCAAAGAAGAGCTTAAGAAGAATTTCTTTTGAGCTTTTTGAAGATGCTGCAAAGGAAAACGTAAAATATATGGAAGTCAGGTTTGCTCCTTTACTTCACACCCAGAAAGGTTTGGATGTAGAAGAAATAGTACAAAGTGTTTTAAATGTAATCAAGGATGCAGAAGCTAAATACGATATAAAAGGAAATTTAATACTTTCATGTATGAGAACGATGTCTGTAGAGAGTGCCTTTGAGGTCGTAGAAAAAGGAGCGAAATTCCTTGAAAAGGGAGTCGTTGCTATAGATTTATGTGCTTCTGAAGAGGAAGGATTTTGTGAAAAATTCATCGACCCTATAAAATTAGCTAAAGAATATGGCTATCGAGTTACGATTCATGCTGGTGAAACGGGCATAGGTAAAAATGTACTAGAAGCCATTAAACTTTTAGGTGCTGAAAGGATAGGACATGGAGTATTTATTAAGGATTGCGATGAAGCATATAGAATAGTTAAGGAGCAACAAGTCGTGCTTGAAATGTGTCCGACAAGTAACGTTCAAACAAAAGCGGTAAACAATTATCATGAACATCCGATCTATCATTTTCATCAGGATGGAATCAAAGTAACAATTAATACGGATAATAGAACAGTATCCGCTACAAATATGGAAAATGAATGTCATGTTGTATTCAAGGAATTTAATATTAATTTTGAGGATTATAAACAAATTTATTTTAATAGTGTCGAAGCATCTTTTACCGATCTAGAGACAAAAAACATGCTGAAAAAGTATATAAAAGATACTTCCTCATTGTAATAAAAGAAAGACTGGGCTACCAAGTTTCTCGGTAGCCCAGTCTTTCTTTTATCTTAGGTGAGCTTTCCAGAATTCAACGACCAATTATTTTTTAAAATTTTCCACCTAAATCAAAAAAAGGATTGAAAACATAGTGTATTAAGTGTATTATTTAAATTAGTACAGTTGATACAGTGAAAGGAGGCATTTGAGTGTGATTGTTCTTGATATTAAAAGTCGAAAACCAATTTACGAACAGCTGACAGAAAAAATAAAGGAATTGATTATGCATGATGTGTTCCAGCCAGACGAGCAGCTTCCTTCTGTTCGGCAACTGGCAGGTGAGCTGGCTATTAATCCGAATACGATTCAAAAGGCTTATCGAGAATTAGAACGGGAAGGATTCATATATTCTCTTCCTGGAAAAGGAAGCTTTGTTAAAGAACAAACAAGTATGGCAAATAAACAGAGGGTGGAGCAATTGAAAAACGAATTATTAGCCTTAATTTCAGAAGCTTTATATTTAGGCATTAGTAAAAAAGAAATCACAGAATTAGCCGAGAAGGCAGAACAGAGTGTTAAAGGGGGGAAAGGAATTGATTAAAGTTCGTGATTTAACAAAAGTCTTTAAAGATTCAGAGGCTTTAACTCAAGTAAACTTAACTGTGCATAAAGGCTCCATTTTCGGGTTGCTTGGATCAAATGGAGCAGGGAAGACGACATTGTTAAAAGCGATAGCAGGCATTATTGAGCCTGACAGCGGGAAAGTGTGCGTAAATGGTCCGGAAATAGCTAAGCACCCCGAATTAAAGCAAGAAGTTTTATTCTTACCGGATATCCCTTACTTTTTTGCTCAACATACGATTAAGCAAATGGCTTATTTTTATCAACAGGTGTATCAAAAATGGAATCAGCATCGCTTTGAACAACTAAGCCATGTGTTTGATCTTCCTTTACATGTGAGGTTACACCAATTATCAAAAGGGAAACAACGCCAAGCCGCTTTCTGGTTTGCTTTATGTTGTATGCCCGATTATTTACTATTAGATGAACCACTAGATGGATTAGATCTTGTGATGAGAAAGAAGATTAAGCAATTGTTAATGGAGGATGTCGCCGAGCGGAATATGACGATTGTGATCTCTTCTCATAATTTACGAGAGGTGGAAGATATTTGTGATCATGTAGCTATTTTGCATGGGGGAAATGTTTTATTAGAACGAGAACTAGATGAATTGAAAAGTAATTTACACAAAATTCAAGTCGCTTTTCGTGGAGAACTCCCTTCACAATTTTTGGCTAAGCTCAATATCATTCATCATGAACAACGTGGTAGCATCCATATTTTCATCATCAAGGGAAAAGAGAAGAAAATTCACGCTGATATTTCTGCTTTTCAGCCACTATTGTTAGATGTGCTACCGATCACACTTGAGGAAATATTCTCATATGAAATGGAGGAAGCAGGATATGGTGTCGGCAATTTTGTTTTTTAATCAAGGGATTTGGAGACAGAAGGCGAAAGTATTAGGCTGGCTAAGCCTACTTTATTTTCTTCTCTTGTTCTTCATTGTTCCTTTGCAAATGATTATGAACCATTCGAATAACGAAGGGCCGTTTATTCAAGACCTTCCATCCGTATTTCAATTATCAGCGGATATACAATTAATGCTGATTTTGACCGTTCCAGTTGGGTTTGCTGTCTTTACTTTCCGTTATTTACACGTCAAAGCCGCTGCTGACTTTATGCATAGCTTACCGGTTTCACGGTCGACATTGTTTTACCAGTATACAGTATGTGGCTTCATTTTCATGATGATTCCGATTATCGCAACTGCCTTAGTCACGACAGTGAGTCAATGGATGCTTGGTGTCCACTATTTCTCAGTTTCTGAAATATTGACTTGGATCTGTTTTACCCTATTTTGGAACGTTGTGATTTACGCAGCCGCTGTGTTCTCAGGTATGCTCACAGGGATATCCGTTATGCAAATCTTGTTCACTTATGCCTTGTTCCTTTTACCTATTGGATTTCTCATGTTAGCTGTTCATAATATTGCATTTTTGTTACATGGTTTTCCAGCCGACTACTATTTAAATTTCAATCTCGAACGTTTTATTATCTTTTCTCGCATTCATTCTGCGATGGATGTTTCGCTACAATGGTGGGAGTGGTTAACTTATAGTGTCATTTCAGTTGTATTCTTATTTCTCGCATTAGTAGCCTATAAGCGTCGACCAACTGAAACAGCGACACTCGCTCTAGCTTTTCCAAAACTTCGTCCAGTATTCGTTTACAGCTGTACGTTTTTGGCGATGTTATTTGGTGGCCTGTACTTTGGTAGTGTCCAACGTACCGTACCTTGGATTGTATTTGGATTACTTACTTTCTCACTTTTAAGCTATTTTATTGCTAGAATGATTGTGGAAAAAACGACGAGAGTATTCATGTATTGGAAAGGGTACGTATTGTTTATTGGAGCCATTCTTCTACTAGGTCTGTCCATTCATACTTTAGATGGCATGTATGAAAAGAAAGTACCAGCTATCGCAACAATAGAAGAAGTTTACTTCTCTGATGGGGTCTATGGCTATCATCATATCGACTCTGCAGAAACAAATGAAATTCCTTCTTCCGACTTTTATAAAGACCCGGTGAATGTAAAGAAAATCACTGAATGGCATCAGCAAGCGATCAACGACAAATCCCAGCAAACGAAAGGTGTTACTCCCATTGTCTTTGCTTATGAACTAGATAATGGAAAGAATTTAGTACGAGAATACAACATTCCTATTAAACAATACGAGCAATGGATCAATGAGTTTGCTAGTTCAGAAGAGTTCAAATACAATCAATATCCTTTATTAAGTATGGAGGATCCAAATATTGAGCATATTACTTTGTACTCACATGCTGCTCAAAACAAGCAGCTTACGCTAACCAATCCGAAACAAATGAAACAACTAGTCGCCTTGCTAAAAGAAGACATGAAGAAAGAAGATTTGACGAAGAGTACAAATAGCTGGGGGAATATTGATATCTACTTTGACGATGAAAAAGTGATCTATGCACCTTGGCAAAAGACGTATCAATCTGTAGAAAAGTGGCTTGACGATGAAGGGTTAATAGAACAAGTAAAAGTGATGTCACATGATATTAGTTACGCTATTGTTTTTGAAACGGCAGGTAATCCTGATCTTTATGATACGATTGACGAATACGGCCAAATCGATCCTTCAATCAAACAAATAAAAATAAAAGATAAAGAACAGATTGAGAAATTACTTCCGATTGCTTATACAGGGGATGAAGACAGCTCCTACGCTATCGCTTATTATGCGAAAAATCAAAATCACCCTACCATTGAGCAAATCAGCAAAGAAGAAGCTCCAGCATTCATAAAAGAGCAGCTATCGAAGTAAAGTGAAGAGAGGGCAAGAAAAGCCCTCTCTATTTTTTTTGAAAAAATAATGGAATTTTAACGATAGTTTGGATATAATTAGAAAGGTAAGAATTGTCTAGCAATTTCGTTTTCGATTTTGGAAAGACACATGTTCTGGAACTGGTCAGCTTTCACATACTTCCGAGGCAGAAGCTTTTATTGCTCTCTGAGAGGAGGTGAGAAGGAATGACGATCAATCTTATTTTTGTCATTATTACGATCAAAAGACGCGAAAGAAACGTGGAAGAATATGTCCATGAACAACGTGTAGAAGAAATCTATGACGAAATGCGACACAAGCAACAAGAAAGAATGAATCACTTGTTTTAATCCAAATATGAAAGGAAGAGAGGAGAATGTTTTATGAGAAAATTACAACCAATCCAATCTAAATGGAAAGCTGCACTTTATATTAGGAAAGACTCTGCCTAGTGAAACTGACCAGTAATCATAGCATGCACACAACCCTCGACGGAAATAACCGTTGGGGGTTTGTTATTTTAAATTTATTTTCCATTTCATTGAATTCCCTCACTTTCTTCATTCTTTTCTCACAATTCCTTCTTATACTTAACCTATAGAAAATATAGGGGGAAAACAAAATGAAGAAAAAATTGTACATCTTAACGGCTGCGGCGGCATTAAGTTTAGCAGCATGCTCTAGCAATGAAAAAGCGGAGGAATCAAAGCCGGCAGAAGAAAAAGCCGCAACAGAACAACAAGCGGAGACAACTAAAACAGAAGAAGCAAAACAAGAAACAGCTCATCAGCACGAAGAGGGCGAGCCTACTGCGGAAACAACTTGTTCTTTTTGTGATATGAAAGTATACATGAAGAGTGAAGATATGGGGCAATTTACTGCCAAAATGGTGACAGAAGAAGGCGAAACGCTTTTCTTTGACGATATCGGCTGTATGCTGAACTACGAGAGAGATACAGAAAAGCCAGCTAAAGAGCGTTTTGTTCGCGATTTTAACGGTTTAGATTGGGTGTCAGTTGATGACGCAAAAATTATGAAAACAGACGTGAAAACACCGATGAACTACGGGTATGCTTTTTTCAAAGATGAGAAGAGCTTAAACACATTTACAACTAAGCATCAAAATGCACAGCCAGCAACAGTAGAAGACATTGATCAAGTAGCGAATGAACGTTATATGAAAAAGAAACAAATGCAAGAGCAAGAGGGCGACATGCAGCACGGTGAAGGCGAGCATGGCGAGATGAAGCAAGAGGAAGAAACACAGCACGAAGCTCATTAAATGGTAAAAAATCCGGCTTAATTGGCCGGATTTTTTTATTTACTATATTCTTTAAATAAAGCTTCATCGAGCGAAGCATGCTGCTGTAGAAGTGTCTCCACCTTTTCATGAACGAGTAAACGACCATCCTGTAAAAAGGCAAGCGTATCCGCAAGTTCCTCCACGACCGATAAAATATGTGTAGTAAACAGAACCGTTTGTCCTTGATTCTTTTTCTCTACGATAATTTCCTTCATTCGATGCACCCAGTATGGATCGAGCCCATTCGTTGGTTCATCTAGAATTAAAATAGGAGCTTGCGATAGCAAGCTTTGCGCAAATGATAGCCGCTGTTGCATTCCTTTTGAATAAGATTTCACTTTTTTATCAGCATGCTCACTTAACCCAACAAGCGTCAGCAATTCGTTCACTTGTTGGCGATCCGCCTTTTGTAAATCAGCAAAATACGTTAACGTCTCCCGACCGGTTAATAGGGGAGGAGCGGATAAGTCATCGGGCATATAAGCAAACTGCGAGCGAAAATCCGCTTTTTTATCTCCTGATCGATGACCATTTAACAGAATCTCTCCTGCATCGGGCGTATAAATGCCAGTCATCATTTTAATGATCGTACTTTTTCCCGCACCATTGCCGCCACAAAGAGCAATACATTCCCCAGCAGTAACGGAAAATGACAGCGGATGGATCACTTGTTTTTTTTGAAAAGATTTACTGACTTCACGAAAGGTAATCATAATGTTTTCCCTCGATTCATGAGAAAGTTAGCAAGCAATAGCGGTGTAATCGTCCAAATGAGACAAGAAATCACAAACATGACGACACCAGCACTACCTTCTGCCCAAACGGTAAAATCATATACAGAAGGGCCAAAGATCGTGCCGCTCCCGAGAAATAAAACGGTAAATACCCGAATGAGCTCCACCGGGTTCATAAAAACAGAGACTGTAAGAATCGGTAAAACCATAGTCGGCCCAGCGATCATCGTTGCTGCCATGATGATAAATTCATAGAAAAGGACAAAAAACGCCCATAAAAACAACCCGATTCCTAACGCTTGAAGCCTTCCTGTTGCTATAATTCCGGTGAATAACGCTAAAGATAAAAACATCAAAACTAATAGCACCGAAATCCCGAAGAAAACGAATAATAACGAAAAATCACTTCCGGATGCTTGAAAAAACAACAAAGCTGATACGCCATAACCGAGCACTAAAATAAAAATCAATGATATCGCAAGCCCGATATACTTTCCAACAACGACAGCCATCGAAGACAGAGGATAAGTGAGCAGTAAACCTAAACGACCGTCTTCTTTTTCACCAGCAATGAGTAAACTACCTACAAGTAGCGTTAATAAAGGAAGTAAAAATAGCGAAAGATTCAATAGACTAGCCGTACTTCGGGTAAATCCATCAAATTCGCCACTCGCTTGTCCAGTAAAGAAAATAATGATGCCGGCAAGCAACGTAAACAAGCCGGCAAACACAAGAAGCCATTTACTTCTGAAAGCTAACTTCATTTCATGACGAGCAATTGTCCAAGCTGTCACTGGTGGCCACCCCAATCATGCTTCATGACTTCATCTAACGTCATCATTTCCCCTTTGCCTTCTTTTTTCATATAGTTTTCAGCGGAGGACTGATCGGAAAAAGAGACAACACCGTAAGCCATTGGCGTCCAATAGTCTTTATTGTATACAAACGTCGCTTCATTCAATTTCACCCAATCACCACTTAGGGCGTCACGAACGTATTTCTCGCCAATATCCTTTTCGTCCTGCTCATGTAAATACTCGACCATACAGCCGATATCATCAAATGTTTCGACAGAGCCATCCTTTAAAATCACCTCTGTGGCGTATTGAGACTCGGTAATACTCATATTGCAAACGTCACACACATCAATATCGGGATTAATTTCTACCGGTTCATACGTCTGCTCTTTTCCGCAAGCGGCCAACAGCATTGCTGAAGCCGCTAGTCCAACAAATATACGTTTCATCCTATTTCTCTCCTTTTCCTTGTCCATAAGTACAGCGCCGCTCCTAGAGGAATCAGCATAATGAATAAATAAGGTACATCGAATGGTTTCACCTGTTTGACTAATGGAAAGCGATCCGTATTGCCATCATCGCTTTGAAGCGAAAACATTTTCTCGACCGACTGCCAAACCGTCATCGCCGGACTTTCAAAGTAAAATTGCAAATGCGGATACTGGTGAAGAAGGGAGCTATAACTAGAGCCACCATGGTAAGCAATTTCTCCGATGCTATCTCCATTCAAATCATAAGAATGATAATCATCCCAATAGTTACCGATCTTCCCATCATCAAGAGGAAAGGAGGTGCCTGTTAGCTTCGTTTGAATAATATTTCCTTCTAAACGATTCTCACTTATTTGGACGTCGCTATTTTTTCCCTCTGTGATTAGACCAATATAATTACCCGCGACGAGATTATTCTTTATCAAAATCTTATTTGAAGATTGAAGCGATAAGCCGTTATGATTATAAAGCAATTCATTATCCTCAAGCCGAACATCTTCCGTTTCATAAATTAACACGCCGAATCCTCGGTAGTTCAGCTGCTTTTCAAAAGTGTTCTCTTCAATGTCAATTCCTTTCGAATTCATCGCCATAATACCATTAATATTGCCAAAAAATGATTATCTTTTACCGAATTATTCGTAGAAAACATAAAATGAGTCGCATATCTTGCTTCACTAATCGCGTTATCATTAATCTCATTATTCGACGACTCATCTAAATAAATCCCATCTTGCACGTTCGTCATCTCATTTTCAATCAGACGGTTATTTTTCGTAGCTAATAAATGAATGCCATTTCCACGAGCAGAAAAATGCCCCGGGTAACTAGAAAAATGATTACGTGAGATCGTATGGGAGCCGCCGCCTCGAACTAAGATGCCATAGTGAACGTTCGTAAATGTACTTTCACTGACTGTAGCTGCTTTTACTTTATCTAATAGAATACCTGCTTGTTGCGCTCCTTTTCCCGAATGTTGAATGGTCACACCACGGATTGTGACGTCATCTGCTTGAATCGTGACGACGTTATCACTTTTTCCGCCGTCAATGACCGTTCCTTTTTCGCCTGTGATCGTCAGCGGTTTATCAATAACGACAGGACCTTCATATAACCCACGTTCTAAGTGAATTTCCGAATTCGGTGGAGCTTGATCGATGAACGGTTGAAGATCGGTTGTTGTGTCCGCTTTCACAATACTAGAGCTAAAAGGCAGGAGGAACAACCAACTAGTCAGTGCCACCACTTTTTTCATCTAAAATCGGCAAGGATATCCCTTCTTCAATCGTGTGAAGGGCGATAGCCCAACGATAAATGGGGGAGGAATTGCCGTCAGATACGGTATGGTAGGTTAAAATCGTAAGGTTTCATACCATATCAAGTATCTGAACCTTCCACCTTGCCCCCTCCTTTCTGTTATACTAAATTAGAATATAAGAGAAAACTGTTGCGTAAAAGGCACTCTTATAAATCTTTAACGTATGAAAACCCGTTCTGAAACGGTTACTACTTGGCTATATCT
>NKXN01000011.1 GCA_002261155.1 Bacillaceae bacterium SAS-127
GGGACTTGCATGGCAAATCATTATTATTCATCAACTCCTGAAAGTGAAAGTAACCCAATATACTGGGAATACATGCTGAAAAACAAGACGTTTCGTTTTAAAACAGATGCAGGAGTATTTTCGAAAAAGGAAGTAGACTTTGGTTCGCGTTTGTTAATTGAACATTTCGAGTTGCCTCAAACAGAAGGGCCGCTACTTGATGTTGGTTGTGGTTATGGACCGATTGGTTTATCGATCGCTACACAATCTTCAGAACGTCTTGTTCATATGGTTGATGTCAATCAACGTGCATTAGCTCTGGCGAAAGAAAATGCGGAGTTGAATCGGATTAGCAATGTTGCGGTTTATGAGAGTGATCGCTTAGAAGCTGTCGTAGAAAATCAATTTGCTGCGATTTTAACGAATCCGCCTATTCGCGCAGGGAAACAAGTGGTGATGGATATTTTTCTTCAAAGTTTTGAGAAATTAGCAGTTGGAGGTCAGCTCTGGGTTGTGATCCAAAAGAAGCAAGGGGCTCCATCGGCGATTAAAGAATTAGAAAGTTTATTTGGTGAAGTGGAAACAGTCGAGCGCTCTAAAGGATATTACATTCTTAAAGCAGAAAAAGCATTGACTGACTAAAACCTCTATGGTATTATTGTAAAATGCCAATATAATATTTGTGCCCGTTTTCTCAAAAAACGATGTATGATTTTTTAAGTAGATGGGAACAATGAAAAAATAATAGTTCATTATGTGAAAAAAATGAGGTTTTCTTTGAAAAACCCTTTTTCTTTTTGTCTTATAGAATAGACTGGCCGTCTACTATAAGGAATATATAGGCAACTAAAACGCTTGATTTGAGGGGTGAATCAGTTGACAGGTCAACTAGTTCAGTATGGACGACACCGCCAACGTAGAAGTTATGCACGTATTAGCGAAGTTTTAGAATTACCAAATCTTATTGAAATCCAAACATCCTCCTATCAATGGTTTCTTGATGAGGGCTTAAGAGAGATGTTTCAGGATATTTCTCCTATTGAAGATTTCACTGGTAATCTTGCATTGGAATTTATCGATTATAGTCTTGCCGACCCGAAGTATCCAGTCGACGAGTCTAAGGAGCGCGATGTAACGTATTCCGCTCCGCTTCGAGTAAAAGTCCGTCTTTTAAACAAAGAGACTGGTGAAGTGAAAGACCAAGAAGTGTTCATGGGCGACTTCCCACTTATGACTGAAACAGGAACATTCATTATCAATGGAGCAGAACGTGTTATCGTTTCTCAGTTAGTCCGTTCTCCAAGTGTATATTACAATGGAAAACTGGATAAGAACGGGAAGAAAGGTTTTACTGCTACAGTGATTCCAAACCGTGGTGCTTGGCTCGAGTATGAGACAGATGCAAAGGACATTGTTTATGTCCGCATAGACCGCACGCGCAAATTACCAATTACAGTATTGCTTCGTGCGCTAGGGTTTGGCTCTGATCAAGAAATCATCGATCTAATCGGCGATAATGAATACATCCGTAACACGCTTGAAAAGGATAATACGGAGAGCACGGAAAAAGCGTTGATTGAAATTTATGAGCGCCTTCGTCCGGGTGAACCGCCAACTGTTGAAAATGCAAAAAGCTTGTTGGTCTCTCGTTTCTTTGACCCGAAACGCTACGATTTAGCAAGTGTAGGACGATACAAAATCAATAAGAAGCTTCATACGAAAAACCGCTTGTTCGGTCAACGTTTAGCTGAAACGCTTGCGGACCCAGAAACAGGTGAAATTATCGCTGAAGCAGGTACTCTTCTTGACCGTCGTGCGCTGGACAAAATTATTCCTAACCTTGAAAGTGGGGCAGGATTTAAAACGTTCCGTCAATCTGGTGGCGTAGTAGAAGAAGATATTGTCGTTCAATCAATTAAAATCTATGCTCCAAACAATGAAGAAGAAAAAGTAATCAATGTTATCGGTAATGGTTTCCCTGAGTTTGATGTCAAACACATTACTCCAGCAGATATCATTTCTTCGATTGGCTATTTCTTCAACCTTCTTTATGGAGTAGGAAATACAGACGACATTGACCATTTAGGTAATCGTCGCCTTCGTTCTGTTGGTGAATTGTTGCAAAACCAATTCCGAATTGGTTTATCACGTATGGAGCGTGTCGTTCGTGAAAGAATGTCCATCCAAGATACAAATACAATTACACCACAGCAACTAATTAATATTCGCCCAGTTATTGCGTCTATTAAAGAGTTCTTTGGAAGCTCTCAGCTTTCTCAGTTCATGGACCAAACGAATCCGCTAGCGGAATTGACACATAAGCGCCGTTTATCTGCGTTAGGGCCTGGTGGTTTGACAAGGGAGCGCGCAGGATTTGAAGTCCGTGACGTTCACTACTCTCACTACGGTCGTATGTGTCCGATTGAAACGCCAGAGGGTCCGAACATCGGTTTGATTAACTCTTTATCATCTTATGCAAAAGTTAACCGATTTGGTTTTATTGAAACACCATACCGCCGAGTAGATCCAGAAACAGGAAAAGTAACGAGTCGAATCGACTACTTGACTGCTGATGAGGAAGATAACTATGTTGTTGCTCAGGCGAACGTACCTTTAGATGAAGACGGCTCATTCCTTGAAGAGGAAGTAGTCGCACGTTTCCGTGGAGAAAACACGGTTGTTAAACGCGAACGTGCAGATTACATGGACGTTTCACCTAAACAGGTTGTTTCTGCAGCGACGGCTTGTATTCCTTTCTTGGAAAATGATGACTCCAACCGTGCTTTAATGGGAGCGAACATGCAACGTCAGGCTGTGCCATTAATGCAGCCAGAAGCTCCAATTGTAGGAACAGGAATGGAGTATGTATCAGGAAAAGACTCTGGTGCTGCGGTCATTTGTAAGCAAGAAGGTATCGTTGAGCATGTTGAATCTCGTGAAATTTGGGTTCGTCGTATTCAAGAAATCGACGGACAAGAGGTTAAAGGAAATCTCGATAAATATCGTTTACTGAAGTTTATTCGTTCTAACCAAGGAACATGCTATAATCAACGCCCAATTGTTAGCGTAGGAGACCGTGTTGTCAAAGGTGAAATCCTTGCCGATGGTCCATCGATGGAAAAAGGTGAACTTGCCCTCGGTCGCAACGTAATGGTCGGATTCATGACATGGGACGGTTACAACTATGAGGATGCCATCATCATGAGTGAAAGACTCGTGAAAGATGATGTGTACACATCTATTCACATTGAAGAGTATGAATCAGAGTCTCGTGATACGAAATTAGGACCTGAAGAAATCACTCGCGATATTCCTAACGTAGGTGAAGACGCGCTTCGTAATCTAGACGAGCGTGGAATCATTCGTGTAGGAGCAGAAGTGAAAGATGGAGATTTACTTGTAGGTAAAGTAACGCCAAAAGGGGTTACAGAACTTACGGCTGAAGAACGTTTATTACATGCGATCTTCGGTGAAAAAGCGCGTGAAGTGCGCGATACATCCCTTCGTGTACCACACGGTGGGGGCGGAATTGTCCTTGATGTAAAAGTATTTAACCGTGAAGATGGAGATGAGCTTCCACCGGGTGTGAACCAGCTTGTTCGTGCTTATATCGTTCAGAAGCGTAAAATTTCTGAAGGAGATAAAATGGCCGGACGACATGGTAACAAAGGGGTAATCTCTCGTATTTTACCGGAAGAGGATATGCCTTTCTTGCCGGATGGTACGCCAATCGACATCATGTTAAACCCATTAGGGGTACCTTCTCGTATGAATATCGGACAGGTGCTTGAGCTTCATCTTGGAATGGCAGCTAGATACCTTGGTATTCATGTAGCTACTCCGGTATTTGATGGTGCGACAGAGGATGATGTATGGGAAACGATTGAAGAAGCGGGAATGTCTCGTGATGCGAAGACTGTTCTTTATGACGGTCGAAGCGGAGAGCCATTTGATAACCGTGTATCAGTTGGAATTATGTACATGATCAAATTAGCCCACATGGTTGATGATAAGCTTCATGCTCGTTCAACTGGGCCTTACTCTCTTGTGACACAACAACCTCTGGGTGGTAAAGCTCAGTTTGGTGGTCAGCGTTTCGGAGAGATGGAGGTTTGGGCGCTCGAAGCATATGGAGCTGCTTATACACTTCAAGAAATCCTTACTGTTAAATCGGATGACATTGTTGGTCGTGTGAAAACATATGAAGCGATTGTTAAAGGTGAAAATGTTCCAGAACCAGGTGTTCCAGAATCATTTAAAGTTTTAATTAAAGAGCTTCAAAGTTTAGGTATGGACGTGAAGATCATGTCTGGCGACGATCAAGAAATTGAAATGCGTGATTTAGAAGATGAGGATGACATTCAGCAGGCAGATACATTAAATATCGCCCCTGAAGAAACAGCAACTGAAAAAGTAAGTTCAACGGATTAATTAATGATGCCGGAGAAGTCTTATGCGGGCTTCTCCGGCTATCTTGGGTAAAACCTGTAGACTGAAAGGGAGGTAGGCCCCTTGCTAGATGTTAATAACTTCGAATATATGAAAATCGGCTTAGCATCACCAGATAAAATTCGATCTTGGTCTTTTGGAGAGGTCAAAAAACCAGAAACGATCAACTATCGTACATTAAAACCAGAAAAAGATGGTTTGTTTTGTGAGCGTATTTTCGGACCAACAAAAGACTGGGAATGTCATTGTGGAAAATATAAAAGAGTACGTTATAAAGGCGTAGTATGTGACCGTTGTGGCGTTGAAGTAACAAAGGCAAAGGTTCGTCGTGAACGTATGGGTCATATTGAACTGGCTGCTCCAGTGTCGCATATTTGGTATTTCAAAGGAATTCCAAGCCGTATGGGACTTGTATTAGATATGTCTCCACGTTCTCTTGAAGAAGTCATTTACTTCGCTTCCTACGTAGTAACAGAAGCAGGAGATACTTCATTAGAGAAGAAACAATTGCTATCTGAAAAGGAATACCGTGCATACCGTGATAAATACGGTAGCAAATTCCAAGCATCTATGGGAGCTGAAGCGATCAAAAAGCTTCTTGCTGACATCGATCTTGAAAAAGAAGTGGAAGCTCTTAAAGAGGAGCTAAAGAGTGCTCAAGGGCAGCGTCGTACAAGAGCAATTAAACGTCTTGAAGTCATTGAAGCATTCCGTCATTCAGGCAATGACCCAGACTGGATGATCTTAGACGTACTACCGGTTATTCCACCAGAATTACGCCCAATGGTTCAACTAGATGGTGGTCGTTTTGCGACATCAGATTTAAATGACTTATATCGTCGTGTGATCAACCGTAACAATCGTTTGAAACGTTTGTTAGATTTAGGTGCGCCAAGCATCATCGTGCAAAATGAAAAGCGTATGCTTCAAGAAGCAGTTGATGCCTTAATTGACAACGGACGTCGCGGACGACCGGTCACAGGACCAGGTAACCGCCCGCTTAAATCTCTTTCACATATGCTGAAAGGGAAGCAAGGACGTTTCCGTCAAAACTTATTAGGTAAACGTGTTGACTACTCTGGTCGTTCCGTTATCGTTGTAGGTCCTAACTTGAAGATGTATCAATGTGGACTTCCGAAAGAAATGGCATTAGAGCTGTTTAAACCGTTTGTGATGAAAGAGCTTGTTGAAAAGGGATTAGCGCATAATATTAAGAGTGCGAAGCGCAAAATCGAACGTGTGCATCCAGAGGTATGGGATGTACTTGAAGAAGTGATTAGAGAGCATCCGGTTCTTCTTAACCGTGCCCCAACACTTCACCGTTTAGGTATTCAAGCATTTGAACCGACACTTGTTGAAGGACGTGCTATTCGCCTTCATCCGCTCGTTTGTACAGCTTACAACGCGGACTTTGACGGTGACCAAATGGCTGTCCACGTACCTTTATCAGCAGAAGCTCAAGCGGAAGCTCGTATGCTTATGCTTGCTGCACAAAACATCCTAAACCCTAAGGATGGAAAGCCAGTTGTAACTCCTTCACAGGATATGGTATTAGGTAACTACTACTTAACTCTTGAACGCGAAGGTGCAATTGGAGAGGGTATGATCTTCAAAGATACGAACGAAGCGTTAACTGCTTACCAAAATGGATATGTTCATCTTCATACGCGTGTAGCAATCGCAACGTCTTCTTTAAGTAATCAAACATTTACTGATGAGCAAAGAAAAATGTTGCTAATCACGACTGTAGGGAAATTGATCTTTAATGAAATCCTTCCTGATTCTTTCCCATATATCAATGAACCAACGGGAACAAACTTGGAAGTGAAAACACCAGAGAAATATTTCGTTCATCCGACAGTAAACGTAAAAGAACATATTCAAAAACAAGAGCTAGTTGCTCCGTTTAAGAAGAAAATTCTTGGTAATATCATTGCTGAAGTTTTCAAAAAGTTTAAGATCACAGAAACGTCAAAAATGCTTGATCGTATGAAAGACTTAGGCTTTAAATACTCAACTAAAGCTGGTATTACAGTCGGTGTAGCAGACATCGTTGTACTAGGTGAAAAAGAGCAAATTCTTCAAGAAGCTCAAGGTAAAGTCGATAACGTCTTGAAGCAATTCAGACGTGGTCTTATCACTGAAGATGAGCGTTATGATCGCGTTATCTCCATCTGGAGTGCGGCGAAAGATATTATCCAAGGTAAGCTAATGGCTTCCCTAGATAAGCGCAACCCGATCTTCATGATGAGTGACTCTGGAGCCCGTGGTAACGCATCTAACTTTACGCAACTTGCTGGTATGCGTGGTTTGATGGCCAACCCGGCTGGTCGAATCATCGAGTTACCGATCAAATCAAGTTTCCGTGAAGGTTTAACAGTATTAGAATACTTTATCTCGACACATGGTGCGCGTAAAGGTCTTGCGGATACCGCTCTGAAAACTGCTGACTCAGGTTACTTAACTCGACGTCTAGTAGACGTAGCTCAAGATGTAATCGTTCGTGAAGACGATTGCGGAACGGATCGTGGTCTGCTAATCGGTTCGATTAAAGATGGTACAGAAGTGATCGAACCGTTAGAAGAACGTCTAATCGGTCGTTATGCTAGAAAAACGATTAAACACCCTGAGACAGGCGCTGTCCTTGTACAGGAAAACGAGCTAATCGATGAGGATTTAGCTAAAGTGATTGTTGATTCGGGTCTTGAGCAAGTATGGATTCGTTCAGCCTTTACTTGTAATACTCGTCATGGCGTATGTAAAAAATGTTACGGCCGTAACCTTGCAACTGGTCAACAGGTGGAAGTGGGAGAAGCAGTTGGTATCATTGCTGCCCAATCTATCGGTGAGCCAGGTACACAGCTTACGATGCGTACATTCCATACAGGTGGGGTAGCTGGAGACGATATCACTCAAGGTTTACCGCGTATTCAAGAGTTGTTCGAAGCGCGTAACCCTAAAGGGCAAGCGGTCATTTCTGAAATTGATGGAGCTGTAACAGCTATTAATGAGGGTCGTGATCGCCAACAAGAAATCGTCTTGCAAGGTCAAGTCGAAACCCGCACATACACAGTGCCATATACTGCTCGCTTAAAAGTAGCTGTGAACGACGAGGTTGTTCGCGGACAGGAATTAACAGAAGGGTCCATCGATCCGAAAGAATACTTGAAGATCACAGATGTTTCCTCTGTTCAAGAATACTTATTGCGTGAAGTACAAAAGGTATATCGTATGCAAGGGGTAGAAATTGGTGACAAGCACATCGAAGTAATGGTACGCCAAATGCTTCGTAAAGTTCGTGTAATTGATGCGGGCGAAACAGAAGTGCTACCAGGAAGTCTTCTTGATGTACACCAATTTAGAGATGCGAACGAAAAAGCGTTACTTGAAGGTCGCATGCCAGCGACGGGAAGACCGGTTCTTCTTGGTATTACGAAAGCGTCGCTTGAAACAGATTCATTCTTGTCAGCTGCTTCGTTCCAAGAAACAACTCGTGTACTTACAGACGCGGCAATTAAAGGAAAACGAGATGAACTGCTTGGTTTGAAAGAAAATGTAATCATCGGTAAGCTCGTTCCAGCTGGAACAGGTATGCAAAGATATCGTAGATCTGAACCGGTATTAGCCCGAGCTGAAGAATCAGTAACTGTAGAATAAATAATTGTATCGGAGTCAATAAAACATTGGCTCCGATACAATATTTCATTTTGAGTGTTGACATTTAAAAATGTCGATGATAAGATAATCAAGGTGCTCCTATGAACCTTGTTACTTTGGAGGATGTTCGTATGTCTTATGAAAAAGTAGCAAAGGCGACAAGCCTTAAAATAGGAACAAAACAAACAGTGAAGGCACTTGAAAGAAACAAAGCACAAGAAGTAGTTCTCGCTGCCGATGCAAATCCAGCTATTGCTCGTGTAATAGTTGAACTTGCGAATGATAAAGCAGTGCCTATTACTTATGTTGATTCCATGCAAAAGCTTGGAAAAACATGTGGAATTGATGTCAAGGCAGTTGCTGTTGCTATTATTAGTGAATAATGTTTTTGCAGATTACTGCAAAAGCTTTGTTTTTAACTTTAAATGAGCCACCTGGATGTGTGGGCTTAAGAAAAAAAGGAAGGGAGGATATTTACATGCCTACTATTAATCAGTTAGTGCGTAAACCTCGTAAATCAAAATCTACTACTTCTAAATCACCAGCACTTAACAAAGGATACAACAGCTTCAAGAAAGCTCAAACAGATGTATCTTCACCACAAAAACGTGGAGTTTGTACACGTGTTGGTACAATGACACCGAAGAAACCGAACTCAGCTTTACGTAAGTATGCCCGTGTTCGTTTAAGCAACGGTATCGAAGTAACTGCTTATATTCCTGGTATCGGCCACAACTTACAAGAGCACAGTGTTGTTCTTATCCGTGGCGGACGTGTGAAGGATTTACCAGGGGTACGTTATCATATCGTACGTGGTGCGCTTGATACTGCGGGTGTTGAAACTCGTCGTCAAGGTCGTTCTAAGTATGGTACGAAGCGTCCTAAACCAGCTAAAAACTAATTGCAAAATAAATGAACTAAATTAAAGCAACCTTTTGAAAGGAGGAAAACAAATGCCACGTAAAGGTCCTGTAGCGAAAAGAGACGTACTTCCAGATCCAATGTACAACTCTAAGCTAGTTACTCGTCTTATCAACAAAATGATGGTAGACGGTAAGAGAGGTAAATCACAAGCTATTCTTTACGCATCATTTGATCTTATTCGCGAACGTACGGGTAAAGACCCTATGGAAGTATTCGATCAAGCAATCAAAAACATCATGCCAGTATTAGAGGTTAAAGCACGCCGTGTAGGTGGAGCTAACTACCAAGTTCCAGTTGAGGTTCGCCCTGAGCGCCGTACAACTCTTGGTCTTCGCTGGTTAGTAAACTATTCTCGCCTTCGTGGAGAGAAAACGATGGAAGAACGCCTTGCTGCTGAAATTTTAGATGCAGCTAACAACACAGGTGCTTCTGTTAAGAAACGTGAAGATACTCACAAAATGGCGGAAGCAAACAAAGCGTTTGCTCACTACCGCTGGTAAGATTAAATTTATTATAAAAAACAACCCAATTAAGGAAGGAGAAAGACACCCATGGCAAGAGAGTTCTCCTTGGAAAACACTCGAAATATCGGTATCATGGCTCACATCGATGCTGGTAAGACAACAACAACCGAGCGTATTCTTTATTATACAGGCCGTATCCATAAAATTGGTGAGACTCACGAAGGTGCTTCTCAAATGGACTGGATGGAGCAAGAACAAGAACGTGGTATTACGATCACTTCCGCTGCAACAACTGCACAATGGGATGGTCACCGCGTAAACATCATTGATACACCAGGACACGTAGACTTCACTGTTGAAGTTGAGCGTTCACTTCGTGTACTTGATGGTGCAGTAACTGTATTAGATGCTCAATCTGGTGTTGAGCCTCAAACAGAAACTGTTTGGCGCCAAGCTACAACTTACGGAGTTCCTCGTATCGTATTCGTTAACAAAATGGATAAAATCGGTGCGGACTTCTTATACTCTGTAGGAACAATTCATAATCGTTTGATGGCAAATGCTCATCCAATCCAATTACCAATTGGTGCAGAAGATGAGTTCCGCGGCATCATCGATTTAATCGAAATGCAAGCAACTTTCTACGGTAATGACCTTGGAACGGATGTTCAAGTGGGTGAAATTCCTGCTGAGTATCAAGACCAAGCAGAAGAGTACCGTGAAAAGTTAATTGAAGCAGTAGCTGAACTTGATGAAGACTTAATGGAGAAATACCTTGGTGGAGAAGAGCTTACGAAAGAAGAAATTAAAGCTGCGATCCGTAAAGGTACAACTAACGTTGAATTCTTCCCTGTTCTATGCGGAACTGCATTCAAAAACAAAGGTGTACAATTAATGCTAGATGCAGTAATTGATTACCTTCCAGCTCCAACTGACGTACCAGCAATTAAAGGTACATTACCAGATAGCGATGAAGAAGTAGAGCGTCCTTCAACTGACGATGCACCATTCTCAGCGCTTGCGTTTAAAGTTATGACTGACCCTTATGTTGGTAAATTAACTTTCTTCCGCGTATACTCTGGTATCCTTAATTCTGGATCATACGTTCAAAACTCAACTAAAGGTAAGCGTGAACGTGTAGGTCGTATTCTACAAATGCATGCGAACTCACGTGAAGAAATCTCTGAAGTGCATGCTGGAGATATCGCTGCTGCAGTTGGTTTGAAAGATACAACTACTGGTGACACTCTATGTGACGAGAAAAATCTTGTTATCTTAGAATCAATGGAATTCCCTGAACCGGTAATTTCATTATCTGTAGAACCAAAATCAAAAGCTGACTCGGCTAAAATGTCTACAGCTTTACAAAAGCTTCAAGAAGAGGATCCTACTTTCCGCGCTGAAACTAACCAGGAAACTGGACAGGTTATCATCTCTGGAATGGGTGAGCTTCACCTTGATATCCTTGTTGACCGTATGCGTCGCGAGTTTAAAGTAGAAGCAAACGTAGGTGCTCCTCAAGTTGCTTACCGTGAAACTTTCCGTGGTTCTGCTTCAGTTGAAGGTAAGTTTGCTCGCCAATCTGGTGGACGTGGACAATTCGGACACGTTTGGATTGAATTCTCTCCAAACGAAGAAGGTGCGGGCTTCGAATTCGAAAACGGAATCGTAGGTGGGGTTGTTCCACGTGAATACATCCCTGCAGTCCAAGCTGGTCTTGAAGATGCATTACAAAACGGTATTTTAGCCGGTTATCCACTTGTTGACGTTAAGGCAAGACTATTTGATGGTTCTTACCATGATGTTGACTCCAGTGAGATGGCGTTTAAAATCGCTGCATCTATGGCTCTAAAAAATGCTGCTTCTAAATGTAACCCAGTTCTACTTGAACCAATGATGAAAGTAGAAGTTGTTATTCCAGATGAATATCTTGGAGACATCATGGGTGACGTTACTTCCCGTCGTGGACGTGTAGAAGGTATGGAAGCTCGCGGAAATGCTCAAGTAGTTAAAGCGTTCGTTCCTCTTTCTGAAATGTTTGGTTACGCAACTTCATTGCGTTCTAACACGCAAGGTCGTGGAACATACTCTATGCACTTCGATCACTATGAAGAAGTACCAAAATCAGTTTCTGATGAAATTATCAAAAAAATAAAGGCGAATAATTGATTTATACTTCCTAATAAAGTATAAATACTATTGTAAGCTTTGGTACCTTTGAAGGTGGGAGCCTTTCTGCCTTCAAAGCCAATATATACTTAAACTTTTATAACTCAAAGGAGGATTTCCTAATGGCTAAGGAAAAATTCGACCGTTCAAAAACACATGCGAATATCGGTACAATTGGTCACGTTGACATGGTAAAACAACTTTAACAGCAGCAATCACAACTGTTCTTGCGAAAGCAGGCGGTAGTGAAGCACGCGGTTATGATCAAATTGACAACGCTCCAGAAGAGCGTGAGCGTGGTATCACAATCAACACTTCTCACGTTGAGTATGAAACTGCTACACGTCACTATGCACACGTTGACTGCCCAGGACATGCTGACTACGTTAAAAACATGATCACTGGAGCTGCTCAAATGGACGGTGGTATCCTAGTAGTATCTGCTGCTGATGGCCCAATGCCACAAACTCGTGAGCACATCCTTCTTTCTCGTCAAGTAGGTGTACCTTACCTTGTTGTATTCTTAAACAAATGTGACATGGTAGATGACGAAGAGCTTCTTGAATTAGTAGAAATGGAAGTACGTGACCTTCTTTCTGAGTACGATTTCCCTGGCGATGACGTACCAGTAATCAAAGGTTCTGCTCTTAAAGCTCTTGAAGGCGAAGCTGAGTGGGAAGAAAAAATCCTTGAGCTTATGGCTGCAGTTGATGAGTACATCCCAACTCCAGAACGTGACACTGACAAACCATTCATGATGCCTGTTGAGGACGTATTCTCAATCACAGGTCGTGGTACAGTTGCTACAGGACGCGTTGAGCGTGGACAAGTTAAAGTTGGTGACACAATCGAAATCATCGGTTTAACTGAAGAACCAAAATCTACAACTGTAACAGGTGTAGAAATGTTCCGTAAGCTTCTTGACTATGCTGAAGCTGGCGACAACATCGGAGCTCTTCTTCGTGGTGTAGCACGTGAAGAAATCCAACGTGGACAAGTACTTGCTAAGCCAGGTTCAATCACTCCACACACTCAGTTCAAAGCTGAAGTTTACGTATTATCTAAAGAAGAGGGTGGACGTCACACTCCATTCTTCACTAACTACCGCCCTCAGTTCTACTTCCGTACAACTGATGTAACTGGTATCTGTAATCTTCCTGAAGGCGTAGAAATGGTTATGCCTGGAGATAACATTGAAATGACAGTTGAGCTTATTGCTCCAATCGCGATCGAAGAAGGAACTAAGTTCTCTATTCGTGAAGGTGGACGTACAGTAGGCGCTGGCGTTGTAGCTTCAATTCAAAAATAATTGAACGATTCAAAACGGCAGGTGGGCTTTCCGCCTGTCGTTTTTTTGTTGGGTAAAATGAATTCATTGTATTCCATAGTTGAAATGAAAGATAGATCTATGTATAATAATAAAAGTGTGTTGCCGAAGAAAGTTTTAAAAAATAGTTGCACATAGTTCGATAACCATGTATAATTAACAATGTTGGTTTTTGACAGCGATGATGTGGAAGGTTGCTGACACACCCGGCCGCTTTGCCATGGCGCGTGTCGTTAGGATATTTCCACGGAGAATGTCTATTATCAAATAGGCGATAAAGGAGGGAAAATAATGGCAAAACAAAAAATTCGCATTCGTTTAAAAGCATATGATCATAGAATTTTAGATCAATCAGCAGAAAAGATCGTTGAAACAGCAAAACGTTCTGGTGCAAGTGTATCGGGTCCAATCCCATTGCCAACTGAAAAGTCTGTTTACACTATCTTACGTGCGGTTCATAAGTACAAAGATTCTCGTGAACAGTTCGAAATGCGCACACATAAGCGCTTAATCGATATTGTGAATCCAACACCACAAACTGTTGATTCATTAATGCGTTTAGACTTACCATCAGGCGTTGACATTGAAATTAAACTTTAATTCATATAAAACTAATAATTTTAGGAGGTGTGACTCATGACCAAAGGAATCTTAGGAAGAAAAATCGGTATGACACAAGTGTTTGCTGAAAACGGTGATTTAATCCCTGTAACTGTAGTTGAAGCAGCAGCAAACGTTGTACTACAAAAGAAAACAATCGAAAGCGACGGCTACGAAGCGATCCAATTAGGTTTTGACGACAAGCGCGAAAAGCTTGTTAACAAACCAGCTAAAGGTCACGTTGCAAAAGCAAACACTGCACCTAAGCGCTTCATTCGTGAATTCCGTAACTTCGACGGAGAACTAGAAGTTGGTCAAGAAGTCAAAGTAGATATTTTCGCTGAGGGAGATATCATCGACGTAACAGGAGTATCGAAAGGTAAAGGTTTCCAAGGTGCAATTAAACGCCACGGACAAAGCCGCGGACCAATGTCCCACGGTTCACGTTACCATCGTCGCCCAGGTTCAATGGGTCCTGTAGCGCCTAACCGCGTATTCAAAAACAAATTACTTCCTGGTCGTATGGGTGGAGAGCAAATCACTATCCAAAACCTAGAAGTAGTAAAAGTAGATGCGGAGCGCAACGTAATTCTAGTTAAAGGTAATGTACCTGGACCTAGAAAATCACTAGTTAAAATCCAAAGCGCTGTAAAAGCGAAATAATATAATTTTCCGAGAAAGGAGGAAACAAGAATGCCAAAAGTTACATTATTAAACCAAAGCGGAGCACAAGTTGGAGAAATCGAACTTAATGCATCTGTATTCGGTATTGAACCTAATGAACATGTTGTGTTTGAAGCATTAATGATGCAAAGAGCTTCATTACGTCAAGGAACACATAAAGTAAAAACACGCTCTGAAGTACGTGGCGGTGGTCGTAAACCATGGCGCCAAAAAGGTACTGGACGCGCACGTCAAGGATCTATTAGATCTCCACAATGGCGCGGTGGTGGTACTGTATTTGGACCAGTTCCACGTAGCTACAGCTACAAATTACCTAAAAAAGTACGTCGCTTAGCGATCAAATCTGCTTTATCTTCAAAAGTGGCAGAACAAAACATTCTAGTATTAGAAGCTTTAACTTTAACAGCTCCTAAAACAAAAGAATTCGCAAGCGTTCTTAAAAACCTTTCTGTAGATACGAAAGCATTAATCGTAACAGAAAGCTTAAACGAAAATGTTGCTCTATCAGCTCGTAACATCCCTGGTGTAACAGTTGTAGAAGCAAACGGCATTAGTGTTTTAGATCTAGTAGGTCATGATAAATTAATTATGACTAAAGCAGCGGTTGAAAAAGTAGAGGAGGTGCTTGCATAATGGAAGCTCGCGATATCATTAAGCGCCCCGTTATTACTGAACATTCAACTGAAATTATGGTTGATAAAAAATATACATTCGAAGTTGATGTAAGAGCAAACAAAACACAAGTTAAAGATGCTATCGAAGAGATCTTTGGTGTGAAAGTTGCGAAAGTTAACATCATGAACTACAAAGGTAAGTTCAAACGCATGGGTCGTTACGCAGGTTATACGAACAAGCGCCGTAAAGCGGTTGTTACATTAACTCAAGATAGCAAAGAAATCGAACTTTTTGAAGTATAATTAAAAAATATTAGAAGAGGAGGGAAAAGACATGGCGATTAAAAAGTATAAACCAACCACAAATGGTCGTCGCGGCATGACGGTATCTGATTTTGCTGAGATTACAACAAGCACTCCAGAAAAGTCATTGTTAGCGCCTATTAAAAGAAAAGGCGGCCGTAACAACCAAGGTAAAATTACTGTTCGTCATCATGGTGGCGGCCATAAGCGTCAATACCGTATTATCGATTTCAAACGCGATAAAGATGGTATACCAGGACGCGTTGCCACAATTGAGTATGATCCAAACCGTTCAGCAAACATTGCATTAATCAACTATGTAGACGGTGAAAAACGCTATATTTTAGCACCAAAAAACCTTAAAGTTGGAATGGAAGTAATGTCTGGCCCGGAAGCTGACATTAAAGTAGGAAACGCTCTTCCTTTAGTTAACATTCCTGTAGGTACGGTTATTCACAATATTGAATTAAAACCTGGAAAAGGCGGACAATTAGTTCGTTCTGCGGGTACTTCTGCACAAGTATTAGGTAAAGAAGGTAAATACGTTCTTGTACGTTTAACTTCTGGAGAAGTTCGTATGATTCTTGCTACTTGCCGCGCTTCTATCGGTCAAGTTGGTAACGAGCAACACGAATTAATCAATATTGGTAAAGCAGGTCGTTCTCGTTGGTTAGGTAAGAAACCTACTGTTCGCGGATCTGTTATGAACCCTAATGACCATCCACACGGTGGTGGTGAAGGACGTTCACCAATCGGACGTAAATCACCTGTTACACCATGGGGTAAACCAACTCTTGGTTACAAAACTCGTAAGAAAACAAACAAAAGCGATAAATTCATCGTTCGTCGCCGTAAAAAATAACGTAATTGAACTACGGTTCCCTAGTCGAACCGTAGACCAGTTACGAAGGGAGGTACTACTATGGGCCGCAGCTTGAAAAAAGGACCTTTTGTTGATGATCATTTATTTAACAAGATCGAAAAGTTAAACGAAACTGATAAGAAACAAGTTGTGAAAACTTGGTCTCGTCGTTCAACAATCTTCCCAGCTTTCATCGGTCACACAATCGCTGTGTATGATGGTCGCAAACACGTTCCTGTATTTGTAACGGAAGATATGGTTGGACATAAACTTGGTGAATTCGCACCAACTCGTATGTACAAAGGTCACGCTAGTGACGATAAGAAAACAAGACGCTAATGAGAGGAGGGTATCCTAATGGAAGCAAAAGCTGTCGTAAGAACAGTTCGTATTGCTCCTCGTAAAGCACGCTTAGTGATTGATTTGATTCGAGGAAAGCAAGTAGGAGAGGCTGTAGCTATTTTGCGTCACACGCCAAAAGTTGCATCTCCTGTCATTGAAAAATTATTGAAATCTGCTGTTGCTAATGCAGAGCACAATTATGATATGGACATTAACAATCTTGTTGTAAAACAAGCATTCGTTGATGAAGGTCCAACTTTAAAACGTTTCCGTCCACGTGCTATGGGACGTGCAAGCCAAATTAACAAACGCACTAGCCACATCACAATCGTGGTATCAGAAAAGAAGGAGGGATAAATCGTGGGTCAAAAAGTACATCCTAATGGTTTACGTGTTGGTATCATTCGTGACTGGGATTCAAAATGGTACGCTGAAAAAGACTATGCAGACCTTTTACATGAAGACCTTAAAGTACGCGGATATATCGAAGAACGCTTAAAAGACGCTTCTGTATCTCGTGTAGAAATCGAACGTGCTGCTAACCGCATCAACATCACGGTTCATACAGCTAAGCCTGGTATGGTTATCGGTAAAGGTGGTTCAGAGGTTGAAGCGCTTCGTAAAGCGTTAAACCAATTAACTAGCAAACGTGTTCATATTAACATCGTTGAAATTAAGAGAGCGGATTTAGATGCTAAATTAGTAGCAGAAAATATTGCTCGTCAATTAGAAAACCGTGTATCTTTCCGTCGTGCGCAAAAGCAAGCGATCCAACGTACTATTCGTTCTGGAGCGAAAGGAATTAAAACACAAGTTTCTGGACGTCTTGGCGGAGCAGACATCGCTCGTGCTGAACATTATAGTGAAGGAACAGTTCCACTTCATACACTTCGTGCGGACATCGACTATGCTCATGTTGAAGCTGACACTACTTATGGTAAGCTTGGTGTGAAAGTATGGATTTATCGTGGAGAGGTCCTTCCTACAAAGAAGAAGTCTGAGGAAGGAGGAAAATAATTATGTTATTGCCTAAACGCGTTAAACATCGTCGTGTTCACCGTGGTAAAATGCGCGGTCAAACAAAAGGCGGTGCTGAAGTAGCATTTGGTGAGTTCGGTCTACAAGCTACAGAAGCTTCTTGGATCACGAACCGTCAAATCGAATCAGCTCGTATTGCTATGACTCGTTACATGAAACGTGGCGGTAAAGTATGGATTAAAATTTTCCCACATAAGCCTTACACAGCTAAGCCTCTAGAGGTACGTATGGGTTCCGGTAAAGGTGCTCCTGAAGGATGGGTAGCTGTAGTTAAACCAGGAAAAGTTATGTTTGAAATTGCTGGTGTATCAGAAGAGGTAGCTCGTGAAGCGCTTCGTCTTGCAGCACACAAACTTCCTGTAAAATGTAAGTTTGTAAAACGAGAAGAAATTGGTGGTGAATCAAATGAAGGCTAATGAAATTATTGAACTAACCACTGCCGAAATTGAACAAAAACTTAAGTCTTTAAAAGAAGAGCTTTTCAACCTTCGCTTCCAATTAGCGACTGGACAACTTGAAAATACTGCTCGTATTCGTGAAGTACGTAAAGCGATCGCTCGAATGAAAACAGTCATTCGTCAAAGAGAGATCGATGTTAACAATCGATAATTGAGAGGAGGTTTGCATTATGAGTGAACGTAACCAACGTAAAGTTTATACTGGACGTGTTGTGTCTGACAAAATGGATAAAACAGTTACTGTCATGGTAGAAACTTACAAAAAGCACTCACTTTACGGCAAACGCGTTAAGTACTCTAAAAAATTCAAAACTCATGATGAGTTGAATGAAGCAAAAATCGGCGACGTAGTTCGTATTATGGAAACTCGCCCACTTTCTGCTACAAAACGCTTCCGTCTTGTTGAAGTCGTTGAAAAAGCAGTTATTATCTAATATATAATTGTTCGGATAGATGCTAATCCGAAAGGAGGTAACATAAATGATCCAACAAGAATCTCGTTTAAAAGTAGCTGACAACTCAGGTGCACGTGAAGTATTAACGATCAAAGTTCTTGGAGGCTCTGGCCGTAAAACTGCGAACATTGGAGACATTATCGTCTGCACAGTAAAACAAGCAACACCAGGTGGCGTTGTCAAAAAAGGTGATGTTGTTAAAGCTGTAATCGTTCGTACTAAACGTGGAATGCGTCGTAACGACGGATCTTACATCCGCTTTGACGAAAATGCTTGTGTTATCATTAAAGATGACAAAGGCCCACGCGGAACTCGTATCTTCGGACCAGTTGCACGCGAATTACGTGACAACAACTTTATGAAAATCGTTTCTCTTGCTCCAGAAGTAATCTAATGAAAATAAATTTTATCAACTTGGTCATTCAAGGAGGTGCGATAAAATGAATGTAAAAAAAGGCGATAAAGTCATGGTTATCACGGGTAAAGATAAAGGGAAAACTGGCATCGTGCTTGCAGCGTTTCCTAAAAAAGACCGTGTACTTGTAGAAGGTGTAAACATCGTAAAGAAACACGCAAAACCTTCACAAGTAAATCCGCAAGGCGGAATTATTAGCCAAGAGGCACCTATTCACGTTTCTAACGTAATGCTTTTAGACCCTAAAACTAACGAACCTACTCGTGTAGGCTTCACAACGGTTGACGGTAAAAAAGTAAGAGTAGCAAAAAAATCCGGTGAAACTTTAGATAAATAATAAGTTAGTTAATGAAGGGAGGTACACTATATGAACCGCCTTAAAGCAAAGTATATTGAAGAAATTACACCTGCTTTAATGAATAAATTCAATTACGACTCTGTAATGCAAGTACCGAAAGTTGAAAAAATCGTAGTTAACATGGGGATTGGTGACGCAGTTCAAAACGCAAAAGTGCTTGACGTAGCTGTTGAAGAACTTGCTTTAATCACTGGTCAAAAACCACTAGTAACTCGTGCGAAAAACTCTATCGCGGGCTTCCGTCTTCGTGAAGGTATGCCGATCGGAGCGAAAGTTACATTACGCGGAGAGCGCATGTACGAATTCCTAGATAAATTAATCTCTGTATCACTTCCACGTGTACGTGACTTCCGTGGTATCTCAAAAAAATCTTTTGATGGACGCGGTAACTACACACTTGGTGTGAAGGAGCAATTGATCTTCCCTGAGATTGATTACGATAAAGTAAGCAAAGTACGCGGTATGGATATCGTAATTGTTACAACTGCAAAAAGCGATGAAGAATCTCGCGAATTGTTAACTCAAATTGGAATGCCGTTCCAAAAGTAATCGCTATAAAAGGGAGGCGAAAACGTGGCTAAAAAATCAATGATTGCGAAACAAAAACGCACTCCAAAGTTTAAAGTACAAGAGTATACACGCTGCGAGCGTTGTGGACGTCCACACTCTGTATATCGTAAATTTAAGCTTTGCCGTATTTGTTTCCGTGAACTTGCATATAAAGGACAAATTCCTGGTGTTAAAAAAGCTAGCTGGTAATACCACGACTTGGGAAGGAGGTAAATAATATGGTTATGACAGATCCGATTGCAGATTTGCTAACTCGCATCCGTAATGCGAACATGGTGCGTCACGAGAAGTTAGAAGTACCTGCTTCTAACATCAAAAAAGACATCGCTGAAATTCTTAAACGTGAAGGTTTTGTACGTGATGTAGAATTCATCGAAGACAACAAACAAGGCATGATCCGTATCTTCTTGAAATACGGTGCAAACAACGAGCGTGTTATCACTGGTTTAAAACGTATCAGTAAACCTGGTTTACGTGTATACGCAAAAGCTGACGAGGTACCAAAAGTACTTAATGGTTTAGGTATCGCTCTTGTTTCAACATCTAACGGTGTATTAACTGATAAAGAAGCTCGCGCTAAACAAGTGGGCGGAGAAGTATTAGCATACGTTTGGTAATATTTTTGTAATGAATGGAGGTGCAACAGAATGTCTCGCGTAGGAAAAAAACCAATCGAGCTACCAGAAGGCGTAACAGTAACTAATGATAACAATACTGTAACTGTTAAAGGTCCTAAAGGTGAGCTTACTCGTACGTTTCATAAAGATATGAAGATCGAAATCGAAGGCAATGTGATTAACATTACACGTCCTTCTGAGTCAAAAGAGCACCGCACAAACCACGGTACAACACGTGCGTTGTTAGCGAACATGGTTGAAGGTGTATCTAAAGGATTCGAAAAATCACTTGAATTAATCGGTGTCGGGTACCGTGCGCAAAAACAAGGTAACAAGCTTGTTCTTAACGTAGGTTACTCTCATCCAGTGGAAATGGAGCCAGAAGCAGGCGTAGAAGTTGAAGTTCCTTCCAATACGAAAGTGATCGTAAGAGGTGTTAGCAAAGAGCGCGTTGGTGCGTTTGCAGCTAATGTCCGTGACGTTCGTCCGCCAGAGCCTTATAAAGGTAAAGGTATTCGCTACGAAGGTGAATATGTACGTCGTAAAGAAGGTAAAACAGGTAAATAATGTCGCTTAGGTAAAGGAAAGGAGTGACCACGATGATTACTAAGCCAGATAAAAATAAAACACGTAAAAAGAGACACACTCGTGTCCGTGCGAAAATTAACGGTACAGAGTCTCGTCCACGTTTAAATATTTTCCGTTCAAACAAACATCTTTACGCTCAAGTGATTGATGACATGAACGGCGTAACTCTTGCTAGTGCTTCTACAATCGAAAAAGATTTCGGTTTAGAGTCTACAAGCAACGCTGAAGCTGCTGCTAAAGTTGGCGAATTAGTTGCGAAAAGAGCAAGTGAAAAAGGCATCAAATCCGTAGTATTCGACCGCGGAGGATACCTATACCACGGACGCGTAAAAGCTTTAGCTGACGCTGCTCGTGAAAATGGATTAGAATTCTAATAAAAAGGAGGGACACATTAATGCGTCGCATTGATCCAAATAAACTTGAACTTGAAGAACGCGTAGTTACGGTCAATCGTGTTGCAAAAGTAGTAAAGGGTGGTCGTCGTTTCCGCTTTACTGCACTAGTTGTTGTCGGTGACAAGAACGGACACGTTGGCTTTGGAACTGGTAAAGCACAAGAAGTTCCAGATGCTATCCGTAAAGCTGTTGAAGATGCAAAGAAAAACCTTGTAAATGTTCCTATGGTTGGAACAACTTTACCACATGAAGTCATCGGTCGCTTCGGTGCTGGTGAAATTCTCCTAAAACCTGCTTCTGAAGGTACTGGAGTAATCGCTGGTGGACCTGTTCGTGCGGTACTTGAGCTTGGTGGAGTTGGAGATATCCTTTCTAAGTCTTTAGGATCTAATACACCAATCAATATGGTACGTGCTACAATCGACGGAATTAAGCAATTGAAACGTGCAGAAGATGTTGCTAAATTACGTGGAAAATCAGTAGAAGAACTGTTAGGATAAGGAGGGATTTATCATGGCTGAAAAATTACAAATTACCCTCACTCGTAGCGTGATCGGTCGTCCGCAAGATCAACGTGAAACAGTTAAAGCTCTTGGTCTTCGTAAGATGCACCAAACTGTAGAGCAACAAGACAATGCTGCTATTCGAGGCATGATCAATAAAGTGTCTCATTTAGTAACTGTAAAAGAAATTTAATTTAAAATACCGAGTAAGGAGGTGCACGAACATGAAACTTCATGAATTAAAACCTGCTGAAGGTGCTCGTAAAGAGCGTAATCGTGTAGGTCGCGGTCCTGGTTCTGGTAACGGTAAAACTGCAGGTAAAGGTCATAAAGGTCAAAACGCCCGTTCAGGCGGTGGAGTACGTTTAGGCTTTGAAGGTGGTCAAACGCCTTTATTCAGACGTTTACCAAAACGCGGTTTCACTAATATCAACAGAAAAGAATTTGCGATCGTTAACCTTGATGTGTTAAACCGTTTTGAAGAAGGCACTGAAGTTACACCAGAGCTTCTTATCGAAACTGGCGTAGTCAGCAATGAAAAAGCAGGAATCAAAATTCTTGCTAAAGGGAATGTAGAGAAGAAACTAACAGTAAAAGCTCACAAATTCTCTGCTGCTGCTAAAGAAGCAATTGAAGCTGCTGGCGGTACAACTGAGGTGTTATAATGTTTCGCACAATCTCCAATTTTATGCGCGTGGGTGATATAAGAAGAAAAATTATATTCACCCTTCTTATGTTAGTCGTCTTCCGAATCGGCACGTTTATCCCTGTCCCGTATGTTAATGCAGAAGTATTAAAAATGCAGGATCAGGCTGGGTTGATCGGATTCCTTAATACCTTTGGAGGGGGAGCCCTACAAAACTTCTCCATTCTTGCTATGGGGATTATGCCGTACATTACGGCCTCTATCATCGTTCAGTTACTTCAAATGGACGTCGTCCCGAAGTTTACTGAATGGTCAAAGCAAGGCGAAGTGGGTCGACGTAAGCTGGCACAATTCACAAGATACTTCACAATTGTTTTAGGATTTATCCAAGCATTAGGAATGTCTTATGGATTTAACCGCTTATTTGGTGGTTTGCTAGTAGAGAGTCAAAATGTGACTTCTTATTTAGTTATTGCACTGGTCTTAACTGCCGGAACTGCATTTTTAATGTGGCTTGGTGAGTTAATCACCTCTAAAGGTGTTGGGAATGGTATTTCAATTATCATTTTAGCCGGAATCGTTGCTGCGATCCCTAATGCCGTGAACCAAATTTATGCACAGCAAATTGAGGGAGCAGGAGAGCAACTTTTCTTAAAGATAGTTGTTTTACTATTAATCGTATTAGCAGCATTGGCTATCGTAGTTGGAGTTATTTTTGTGCAGCAAGCATTGCGCAAAATTCCTATCCAGTATGCGAAGCGAATGACAGGAAATGGTGGCATTAGTACACCAGGTGCTCAAGCAACACATTTACCGTTAAAAGTAAATGCAGCTGGAGTTATTCCTGTAATTTTTGCCGTAGCATTCTTAATTACGCCACAGACGATTGCTTCGTTCTTTGGCTCTAATGATGTGACAAGAACAATTCAAGAAATATTTGATTATACTAAGCCTGTTGGTATGGTTATATATATTGGGTTAATTGTTGCATTCACTTATTTTTATGCGTTTATTCAAGTGAACCCTGAACAACTTGCAGATAACTTGAAGAAACAAGGCGGATATATTCCAGGGATCCGACCTGGAAAGAACACGCAAGATTATTTAACTAGTGTTTTATATCGTTTAACGTTTGTTGGTGCAATTTTCTTGTCTGCCATCTCAGTTATTCCTGTATTCTTTATTGAGTTCGCAGGGCTTCCAGAATCTGCTCAAATTGGCGGAACAAGTCTACTGATCGTCGTAGGTGTGGCATTGGAAACAATGAAACAACTGGAAGCACAACTTGTAAAACGCCATTATAAAGGCTTTATTAAATAAAGAATCATTCTTTGCACGTCTCCAATTAGACTGAGGGGGTATATATAAATGAATCTAGTGTTAATGGGGCTACCGGGTGCCGGAAAAGGAACTCAAGCCGAAAAAATTGTTGAAAAATATAACATTCCACATATTTCTACAGGAGATATGTTCCGCGCAGCAATGAAAGAAGAGACGGAATTAGGACTTAAAGCGAAATCCTTTATGGATCAAGGCTCACTTGTTCCTGATGAAGTAACTATCGGAATTGTTCGCGAAAGACTAAGCAAGCCAGACTGCGAAGGCGGTTTCCTTCTTGATGGATTTCCAAGAACTGTTCCTCAAGCAGAAGCACTTGAAAACATCATGGAGGAGCTTGGCAAGAGCATCAACTTTGTTATCAATGTTGATGTTGATAAAGATATTCTCATGGCACGTTTAACTGGACGTCGCATTTGTAAAGACTGCGGAGCTACTTACCATATGGTATTCAATGCACCTACTGTTGAAGATAAATGTGATCGTTGCGGCGGCGAACTTTATCAGCGCGCAGATGATAATGAAGAAACTGTTCAAAATCGGTTGGATGTGAATTTAAAACAAACTCAACCATTACTAGATTTTTATGAGCAAAAAGGTTATTTAAAGAATATTAACGGTCAAAAAGAAATTCATGTAGTCTTCGAAGACATCGATGAGTTACTTAAAGGACTTAAATAAAATGATCATTTGCAAAACCCCTCGAGAAATTGAGATTATGAGAGAAGCAGGTCGAATTGTCGCTTTGACACATAAAGAATTGCAAAAGCATATCTCTCCCGGTATAAAAACAAAAGAGTTAGATGAAATTGCAGAGAAATTTATTAAACAGCATGATGCAATTCCTTCTTTTAAAGGGTATAATGGTTTTCGTGGCAGCGTTTGTGCGTCAGTGAACGAAGAGTTGGTCCATGGTATTCCAGGAGACCGAGTGTTAAAAGAAGGAGACATCATCAGTTTAGATATCGGTGCAAACTATCGAGGCTATCATGGTGATTCTGCCTGGACGTATCCTGTTGGCTTAATCGCTCCTGAAACTCAGAAGCTATTAGAGGTAACAGAGGACTCGCTTTTTATCGGTTTAAAAGAAGCGAAGCCAGGTGAGCGTCTTTCAAACATCTCCCATGCGATTCAAACTTATGTTGAATCTAAGGGCTTTTCAATAGTTCGTGAGTATGTAGGACATGGAATCGGTCAAAACTTGCATGAGGATCCTCAAATTCCTCATTACGGTCCGCCGGGAAAAGGTCCAACACTCAAACCTGGGATGGTGCTTGCAATCGAACCGATGGTGAATGCTGGAAGTCGTTACGTCAAGACTCTTGGAGACAACTGGACAGTCGTTACCCAAGATGGAAAAATGTGTGCTCATTTTGAACATACTGTCGCGATTACCGAATCAGGTTTTGAAATTTTAACGAAAGCCTAAATCAAAAGGTGTTTTCCAAACGTTGATTCAAGAATGAATACCAGGCTCGCTTAACACCGGTATAGCGGGGTTCTGTATGAAAAGAGAAGGGAGAAGAAACTCATGGCGAAAGACGATGTTATTGAAATTGAAGGTATTGTAGCTGAAACATTACCAAATGCAATGTTTAAAGTAGAATTAGAAAATGGACATACGATTCTAGCTCATGTATCTGGAAAGATCCGTATGCACTTCATTCGTATTCTACCAGGAGATAAAGTGACAGTGGAACTTTCTCCTTACGATTTGACTCGTGGAAGAATTACTTATCGTTATAAATAATTAATGCACTCCGGACTATGAAGGAGGTTGGAAAAATGAAAGTAAGACCATCAGTAAAACCAATCTGTGAAAAATGTAAGATCATCCGCAGAAAAGGTAAAGTTATGGTGATTTGTGAAAATCCTAAACATAAACAAAAACAAGGATAATTATAAAGGGAGGTGCACATATATATGGCACGTGTAGCAGGTGTTGATATTCCACGCGACAAGCGTGTAGTTATCTCATTAACTTACATCTATGGTATTGGCAGAAATACTGCTGAACAAATCTTAGCGGAAGCTGGTGTTTCTCAAGACACTCGTGTACGTGACCTTACGGAAGATGAATTAAACAAAATCCGTGAAGTCATTGACAAATTGAAAGTTGAGGGTGACCTTCGTCGTGAAATCTCTCTTAACATCAAACGTCTAATGGAAATCGGTTCTTACCGTGGACTACGTCATCGCCGTGGTTTACCAGTTCGTGGACAAAATACGAAGAACAATGCTCGTACTCGTAAAGGTCCTCGTAAAACTGTAGCTAACAAGAAAAAATAATCGGTAAAGGAGGTCAATTTTCGACATGGCTCGTAAACAACAAACTCGTAAGCGTCGTGTGAAAAAGAATATCGAATCAGGTATTGCACACATTCGCTCAACATTTAACAATACAATCGTAACTATTACAGACGTTCATGGTAATGCTCTGTCTTGGTCTAGTGCAGGTGCACTTGGTTTCAAAGGATCACGTAAAGCGACTCCGTTTGCTGCGCAAATGGCTGCTGAAACAGCTGCGAAAGTATCAATGGAACATGGCATGAAATCTCTAGAAGTAACTGTTAAAGGTCCTGGTTCTGGTCGTGAGGCTGCAATTCGTGCGCTTCAAGCTGCAGGATTAGAAGTTACTGCTATTAAAGATGTAACTCCAGTTCCACATAACGGATGCCGCCCTCCAAAACGTCGCCGTGTTTAATTTTTCTGTATAATTTTTATATCTCTGTCAATAATGGGATATAATAGGGTGTTACGTTCAATACAGACTTAGTAAACCAGTTGTTGTGCGCAATCGGGAACGTAAACATGGGGGAATTTCGGTTGAATGTTAAGCCGGGGTTTCGACGTATTGAAGGAGGTATAATTGAATGATCGAAATTGAAAAACCAAAAATTGAAACGGTTGAGATCAGCGATGATGCCACTCATGGAAAATTTGTCGTAGAACCACTTGAGCGTGGATATGGTACAACTTTGGGTAACTCCTTACGTCGTATACTATTATCCTCACTCCCAGGTGCTGCTGTCACATCTATTCAGATTGACGGGGTGTTGCATGAGTTCTCAACAATTGAAGGCGTCGTAGAAGATGTTACATCAATTATCTTAAATATTAAGAAGCTAGCGCTAAAAATTTACTCTGATGAGGAAAAAACGCTAGAGATTGATGTGCAAGGAAATGGCGTAGTTACAGCTGCTGATATTACGCATGATAGTGATGTGGAAATTCTTAACCCAGATTTGCATATTGCAACTTTAGGTGAGAATGCACATTTCCGTATGCGTTTAACAGCACAGCGTGGAAGAGGTTACAATCCAGCTGTTCAAAACAAAAAGGAAGATCATCCAATTGGTGTGATTCCGATTGACTCCATCTATACGCCAGTTGAGCGTGTAAACTACCAAGTAGAAAGCACGCGCGTTGGACAATTAACAAACTATGATAAATTATCATTGGATGTTTGGACAGATGGCAGCATTGGTCCGAAAGAAGCAATTTCTTTAGGAGCAAAAATCTTAACTGAACACTTAAACATCTTCGTAGGCTTAACAGACGAAGCTCAAAATGCTGAGATTATGGTTGAAAAAGAAGAAGACCAAAAAGAAAAAGTTCTAGAAATGACAATTGAAGAGCTTGATCTTTCTGTCCGTTCTTACAACTGCTTAAAGCGTGCTGGCATTAATACAGTACAAGAGCTTGCGAGCAAGAGTGAAGAGGATATGATGAAGGTTCGAAATCTTGGCCGTAAATCACTTGAAGAAGTGAAAGCGAAGCTAGATGAGCTTGGTTTAGGATTAAGAAAAGAAGATTGATGACAGAATAAAAAACGATTTCAACAAAGGAGGGTATCTTCATGGCTTACAGAAAGCTAGGACGTACAAGCGCTCAGCGTAAAGCAATGCTTCGTGATTTAACGACTGACTTGATCATCAGCGAGCGCATTGAAACAACTGAAGCACGTGCGAAAGAACTTCGCTCAGTTGTGGAAAAAATGATTACACTTGGTAAACGTGGTGACTTACATGCTCGTCGTCAAGCAGCTGCTTTCCTTCGTAACGAAGTAGCATCAGTGGTTGAAGTAGAAGACGAGAATGGCAAGAAGAAAGAAAAGCCTGTATATGCAATACAAAAGCTTTTCTCAGACGTTGCTCCTCGTTACAGCGAGCGCCAAGGTGGTTATACTCGCATTATGAAAATGGGTCCTCGTCGTGGTGACGGTGCACCAATGGTTATTATTGAGCTTGTGTAATTATCAATAAAACCACTACAAGGGCAGAACACTCCAGCTATGCTTGGGTTTTGCCCTTTTTTTATAACAATAAGAAAGCAGTATACGCTTTTCTTATTGTCGTTGAAGACTGAATAGTATGAAGCTTGAGCGTTATGATGAGCAACTTAGAGTGACTCGTCTAGCTCATGCACCCCTTCCGCTCTTATCGCATTAAGAGGCTGATTTTTTGGCAGAAAAAGGACTTTTTCTTTGGAATGGGGTGCGGGCTTTTTTTTGTATAGACAACTTTTTCGAGTAGGTAAGTCGAGAGGAGGAGAGCCATGAAGGAACCAATCATTTCGATTGAACATGTGTATTTCCGATATCCAGAACAAGCAGATTATGCTTTGAAAGATATTACATTAAATGTGTATCGAGGAGAATGGTTAGCCATTGTTGGCCATAATGGTTCAGGAAAGTCGACTCTCGCCAAAATGTTGAATGGTCTTCATTATCCTGAGAAGGGGAGCGTCACCATTAGTGGCACTTTATTAGAGGAAGAGCAAGTTTGGGAGATTCGCAAACGGCTTGGGATGGTCTTTCAAAATCCAGATAATCAATTTGTGGGCACAACTGTGCAGGATGATGTGGCTTTTGGGTTAGAAAATAACGGTGTTCCGTATGCGGTGATGAAAGAAAGGGTACAAGATTCCTTGCAGAAAGTAGGAATGCTCGATTTTCTGAATCAAGAGCCGCACCATCTATCTGGAGGTCAAAAGCAACGAGTGGCAATCGCTGGAGTCATTGCTTTACAGCCAGAGATCATCTTACTTGATGAGGCTACGTCTATGCTTGACCCTAGAGGGAGAGAAGAAGTGTTACAGACCGTACGTCAATTAAATGAAGAACAAGATTTAACTGTTATTTCGATTACACATGATTTAGAAGAAGCTGCACGAGCGGATCGAATCATTGTGTTAAATAAAGGGACGGTGCATACGGTCGGTACGCCTGAAGAGATTTTTCAAATGAATGAAGAGCTGGTTCAATTAGGGCTTGATGTACCCTTTTCTGTAAAATTGAGTGACCAATTACGATCACACGGTTTTTCGATTCAACAAAATTATTTAACAGAAGAAGAGCTGGTGAGGGAATTATGGATATCCAACTTCAAGAAGTAGAGTATCGTTATGCAGCAGGCACTCCTTTTGAGCATAAGGCCCTTCACAATGTCAGCTTCACGATTCCGAGCGGCACCTATTTAGCGATTATTGGACATACAGGCTCAGGAAAGTCGACGATCTTGCAGCATTTAAATGCTTTGCTGCAGCCAACAAACGGTCAAGTCCATATTGGTGATCGGATCGTTTCATCAGAAAAGAAGGAAAAGAATTTAAAAGACGTCCGCAAGCGTGTAGGGATTGTCTTTCAGTTTCCGGAGCATCAGCTGTTTGAAGAAACGGTCGAAAAAGATATTTGCTATGGCCCGATGAATTTCGGTGTATCGGAAGAAGAAGCGAAGCAACGAGCCAAACAAGTGATCCGCCAGGTGGGGTTGTCTGAGGAAATATTAAACAAATCACCCTTTGACTTATCAGGGGGGCAAATGCGGCGAGTAGCGATTGCTGGTGTGCTAGCGATGGAACCGGAAGTCATTGTGTTAGATGAGCCAACAGCCGGCCTTGATCCGAGAGGGCGCAAGGAAATGATGAAGATGTTTGCTACCCTTCACAAGGAGCGAAACTTATCGACCATTCTTGTGACACATAGCATGGAGGATGCCGCTCTGTATGCCGATGAAATGGTCATTATGCATCAAGGCGAGGTGTATCAAAAAGGCAAGCCACGCGAGCTATTTTCTAAACGAGAAGAATTGTTTCAATTAGGGCTCAGTGTACCAGAGGTCGTTCGTTTTCAACATCGTTTTGAAGAAGAGTCTGGTATCAAACTCGAAAAAACATGCTTGACGATGGATGAGCTTGTTGAGCAGTTGCAACTTGTGCATAAGCGAGGTGAGGGCCGATGATGGAAAAAATGGTCTTTGGCCGCTATTTGCCACTTGACTCCGTTGTCCATCGACTAGATCCTCGGGCAAAGCTCTTATTTATTTTTGTCTATGTAGCGATCGTCTTCCTAGCTAATAACGTATTCACTTATGGTTTATTGCTCTTATTTACTTTTCTAGCGATCTTTTTATCTAAAATTAATATTCGCTTTTTAATTATTGGGTTAAAACCGCTCTTATGGATCATTATTTTTACGTTTTCATTGCATCTGTTTTTGACAAAGGAAGGCGATCTTCTTTGGAAAGCAGGCTGGATTGAAATTTATGAAGGCGGCTTACAGCAAGGGGCATTTATTTCTTTGCGGTTTCTACTGTTAATCTTTATGACGTCGCTATTGACGTTGACGACGTCGCCTATTTCTATCACAGATGGACTAGAAAGCTTGCTGAAGCCATTTAAAAAGATGAAGCTACCTGTCCATGAGCTGGCGTTAATGATGTCGATTTCCTTGCGTTTCATTCCGACGTTAATGGATGAAACCGAGAAGATTATGAAAGCGCAAATGGCTCGAGGAGCAGACTTTTCTAGCGGTCCAATTAAAGAGCGAGTAAAGGCGATTGTGCCACTCTTGATTCCGTTGTTTGTTAGCGCATTTAAGCGAGCAGAAGACTTAGCAACAGCGATGGAAGCGAGAGGCTATCGCGGTGGCGAAGGACGGACGAAATATCGGTTGTTGCAGTGGACGATGAAAGACACCATCTTGCTGCTTGTGCTACTAATTTTAGCTGTCGTCCTGTTTTATTTAAGGAGTTAACGGAGTGGTGAAAGATGAATCGCATTAAATGTATCATTTCTTATGACGGAGCGTTGTTTTCTGGCTATCAAATTCAGCCGAACGGTCGCACCGTACAAGAGGAGATCGAAAAAGTACTGAAAAAAATGCATAAAGGTCGCGATGTGAAAGTGATCGCTTCTGGGCGAACGGATGCCGGTGTTCATGCCGTTGGACAAGTCATTCATTTTGACACGCCGCTCGCGCTGCCAGCTGAGCGTTGGCCTGTCGCATTCAATAGCCAGCTTCCAGGAGACATTGCCGTACTAACAGCGGAAATCGTTCTACAATCGTTTCACGCTCGTTTTTCGCCTATCGGGAAGGAGTATCGGTACAAAATCTATCAAGAGCCGCATAGAAGCCCGTTTAAGCGCTTTTACGCCTATCACTGTCCATTTGACCTTAACTTGGAGTCGATGCGTCAGGCGGCTACTCATTTGATCGGTACGCACGATTTCACGAGCTTTTGTTCAGCGAAAACGGAAGTGCAGGATAAAGTGAGAGAAGTGAAAGAAATTACTATTCAACAGCGAGACGATGAAATTGAACTGAAATTCGTCGGAAACGGATTTTTATATAATATGGTCCGAATTATGACAGGAACATTGATTGAGGTAGGGATGGGAAAACGAGATCCCTATGAAGTAAAAAAAATTTTAGAAGCGAAGGATCGGGGGCAAGCCGGTAAAACGGCACCAGCAGAAGGCTTGTATCTTCAGCAAGTATTCTATGGCAACTAATCCGGGTGTGACATTTTTTCTTGACAATGATTTCTGAAAGATATATTATATCATATGGTATGTTATTTAACCCCACGATGAGCCCCGGAAAGCAATTCGTGATATAAATACAGTGAACCAAAAACATATTTTTTAGGAGGGTAAACACAAATGCGTACGACTTATATGGCAAAAGCTAGCGAAATCGAACGTAAATGGTACGTTGTTGATGCTGAAGGCAAGACTTTAGGTCGCCTTTCAAGCGAAGTAGCGTCTATTTTACGCGGTAAACATAAACCAACATATACACCACACGTTGACACTGGTGATCACGTGATCATCATCAATGCAGAAAAAATCGAATTAACAGGTAAGAAATTAACGGATAAAATTTATTACCGTCACAGCATGTACCCAGGTGGATTAAAAACCCGTACTGCTTTAGAAATGCGCACAAACTATCCAGAAAGAATGCTTGAGCTTGCAATTAAAGGCATGCTTCCAAAAGGTTCTTTAGGACGTCAAATGGCGAAGAAATTACACGTTTATGCTGGCCCAGAGCACAAGCATGAAGCACAAAAACCAGAAGCTTACGAACTTCGCGGTTAATTAATAATTAATAAGAGGAGGTCATTATCTTGGCACAAGTTCAATATATCGGAACAGGTCGCCGCAAGAGCTCAGTTGCTCGCGTGCGCTTAGTACCTGGAGATGGAAAAATCGTCATCAACGGACGTGACGTAGTAGACTATATCCCATTCGAAGCTTTACGTACAGTAATCAAGCAACCTCTAGTTGCGACTGAAACTGTAAACAGCTACGATGTACATGTAAACGTAAACGGAGGCGGCTACACAGGTCAAGCTGGAGCAATCCGCCACGGTATCGCTCGTGCGTTACTTCAAGCAGATCCTGAATTCCGTCCAACATTAAAACGCGCTGGTTACTTAACTCGTGACGCTCGTATGAAAGAACGTAAAAAATACGGTCTTAAAGGCGCTCGTCGTGCACCTCAGTTCTCAAAACGTTAATCTGGCGTTTTCGAAACCCTTTCTCGCAATTGCGGGGAAGGGTTTTTTTGGGTTTCTTCAACCTTCCGACTCTATTCTTCAAACCCGCTTTATAGATTAAATTTGGTAACTATTATATAAAAAGGTTGTGTTATCCTTAAGTTGAGCGGTTTATTTGAAAAAAGCTTTTCTATAGTAGAAAGAGTGATGAAATGAGTGTTTTTATTTTAGAAGATGACGTGATTCAAGCGGAAAAATTAAAGCGGATGATCAAGGCTATTTGTGAGGAACAAAAGATAGGGGATGTCCCCATTTTTGCTACGAGTAAAGGTGAACGTATTATCGAAAGAATCGCTCATTCTTCCAGGAATAACATTTATTTTTTAGATATTGAAATAAAGAACGAGGAGCAAAAAGGATTTAAAGTGGCACAGGACATCCGTAGAGTAGATGAACGAGGAATTATTGTGTTTATTACGACCCATTCGGAGTTTGCTCCCATTTCATACCAGTACATGGTGTCTGCTTTAACGTTTATTGACAAACATTTAAATCAAGAAATGCTTTATGCTCATGTTGAAAAATGTTTATTAAAATATAAACAATCGAATCAACACTTTGCGCCAGTGGATGATTTCATTTTAGAAAATGCTCATGCGACGATACGAGTTCCTTTTGCGGATATTGAGTATGTGATGACAGCCGAGCCTCATCGTCTAGAGCTAATGACAGCTAATCGAGTCATTCGTTTTTACGGGAAGCTAAAAGAGGTGGAGGATCGTGATGAGCGTTTAATCCGCTGTCATCAATCTTATGTCGTGAATGTAGAGAAAATTGTTGAACTCAATATGAAAGAAAAAGTGGCTGTTTTAACGAACGAGGCTCGTGTACCCGTATCTCGTCGTTTATTCAAAAAAGTGAATACAACGTGGCAGCACTATCTTTCCGAGAATGGTGGTTAGACATAAATGATTGATATGCTCGTTTTTTTCATCATTGGGTTATGTCACATTGTTTTTTATGTATATTTAATTGGCTATCATAAGTTTTCTTGGGGCAGTCTTATATTGTTGTCCTTCTTCATGACTGTTTTTCTCGTTTTCTTAGTTAGCTATACAGGCTATCCTGAGTTTAATGCGATCATTGTGATTCTGTTTCTACTGTGTGTCGGACTGGTGAAATATAAGCATGGCTTGACGATCGTTCAAAGCTTTTACTTTGCGAGTATGAGTCTGTTTATTATTTCATTGGCTAAGACGATCATTCCAAAGCTCTTATTAGAATTATGGCTATTGTCGGATTTAAGTCTATATGTATCGAGTTTTAGTATCATTCATTTAATATCGGTTTCTTGCATTTTGTTGATTGTTGTTGTGAAAAGAGAGTCCATCAATCATATAGCCGACTACTTAATTCAAAGTCCTTTCTACTACATCAGCTATGCTTCTTTATTGCTAGGTAATTTCTTGCTGATCATTTTATCAAGCCCAAGTATGAGTGTATTAAATACCTTTCATCAGAAATACAGTGACTTAAGCTATGTGATTTCTTTGTTACTATTTTTAGTCCTCTTATTCTTTTTCTTGTTAAGCTCTCATTTATTTAAGGAAAAAGTGATTCAAGCTCGCAAAGAAACAGCGGAACAAGAATTGCTTTCTTATACGGAAAAATTGGAAGTGATGCATGAAGAGTTAGCTAGTTTCCGACATGATTATTTGAATTTACTGCTATCGTTAGATGAGGGTGTGCGCGCTAGAAATATCGATCTCGTGGAACAAATATACAATGATATTATCAAGCCTACTTCTACTATTATGAATCATAAAGAACTAGAGCTCGTGAAGCTTGCTCGAATTAAAGTGCCAGAAATCAAAAGTATCATTAGTGTCAAAGTGATTGCAGCTCATCAAAAGAATGTATCTGTGACCATTGATATACCACATGCTATTGACCGCATCTCTATAGAGCTTGTTGATTTTATTCGTGCCATTTCGATCATCATAGATAATGCTGTGGAAGAAGCAAGTGTATCAGAGAAACGAGAGTTGACGATTGCCTTTTTTGAAATGGAAGGTGAGCAGAAATTTATCGTAAAAAATAGTTGTCGCCAGAAAAGCATTAAGCTCTCAGAAATTTATCAAAAAAATGTCTCAAGCAAATTAAACGATACAAGTGATAGAGGATACGGTTTATTCTCATTGAAACGAATCGTTGATAGTACACCGATCATTAGTTTAGAAACGGTGTTTGAATATCCTTACTTCACGCAAATCTTATCCGTGAAATCTAGACCATTTAAGAATGAAAGTTAACCAGTTTTGAAATAACTACATACAAACATGGTCGTTTCTCTTTATACTCAATGCATAACGAGTGAGGAGATGTAAGCAGTGGCAGGGGTTATTTTCGGAGTATTGATCGCCATTATTTTTCCGGTTGTTTCATTATTGTATTGTCTTATTAAAAAGCGCTATTTCAAGCCTTATCTTTTAGGTGTATTGGCTTTTGTTATTTCGCAAATGTTACTTAGGCTTCCTCTGCTTCAATGGTTAAGTGGGAATGTGATAGCTTATGATATGTTTCAAGCAACACAGCCTTTCTTTTTCGCCTTAGGGCTTGGCTTTTCAGCAGGTATGTTTGAAGGGGTTGCTCGTTATATTGCCATGAAATACTTTATGAAAAATCACCGAGCTTGGGGTGATGGTGTCGTTTTCGGTATTGGACATGGTGGAATTGAAGCGGTGCTGTTTTTGGGTATGAGCGCTTTAACAAGTTTGTTTTCTCCCACAATGTGGCTCATGCATGGCACAGATTACTTTGTAGGCGGCATAGAGCGTTTGTTTGCTATTTTACTTCATGTTGGGTTATCTATTCTTGTATTAAAGGGAGTGACTAGCGGACAAATTAAGTATTTGCTTTATGCAATCTTTATTCATGGCCTGATCGATTCATTCGTCGGCATTATCCCGCTGCTTATGACGAATTCATCTTCCTTGATTGTGATTGAGGGGCTACTAATGATCACGAGTGTTCTCCTTTTTGTTTATTGTATGAAATTAAGAAAAAATTGGGGTGTTGTAAAATGAAAAAGTACATCGTGTCAATCGTAAGTACGTGTATGCTGTTGCTGCTTTTAAGTGCCTGCGGAGGGACTAAAGTGGATGAGGAAACGTCAGAGAAAATGATTCAGCAAGCGGAAGGTGTTGTCCAGCTTCTGAATGATCAACAATACGAAGAGTTAGTGGAAACTTTTGATAGTACGTTGAAGAAAGAGTTGACGGAAGAGAGGCTAAAGGAAATCGAGCCGATCCTTGAGGAATCCGGAGATCTTGAAAAGTTTGAGAAGTCTTCAGTCGAAGAAAAAGACGGCCATTATATCGTTGTATTAGTCGCAAAGCATGCTAACGATCAGCGTATTTTTACAGTTACGATAAACAAATCTAATCAAGTGAGTGGACTTTTTGTAAAATAAGGGAAAGCAATGGGTTTTTAAAAAGGGATTTGAAATGTTTTTATTTCAAGTTCTTTTTTTATGCTTTAAAAAGATTTCTAAGTGTTTGCTTCAAATTTTATTGGGTAAAATCAAGTTTATATTACAATTTATGGGAGGGTTACGGGTGATTTATAAACTACAGAAGAAAAATTATCAGAGAGTAAGGGCGTTGCTACAAACAACCGAGCAAAAAAATGATTTGACGCTTAATGCAATGATTAACGGGACGAATAGAGGAACGATTTACGTCGATGATATTGAAAAGCCTCGAACAGCGATGATCGATGTAACGGGAGTCATCACTATGTTTATTGGAGATGCTACCAATGAAAAGTTTATACCCCCTTTACGTGATTTTATTGACAATCAGTTAAAAGAAGATACGTATGAATCATGTGGAGGCACACATTTTTTGACGGTTGTTAAGGAGGAATCTTGGGAGAAAGCTTTACTAGAGGTTATTTCTCATAAAGACTTTGAAATAGATTATGAGTGGTATTATCGATTTGACGAGAGTTGCTTCTATTCTTTGAAAGAAAGCTACAAACCTTTGCCAGAGGGATATGTGATTAGAAGAATAGATGCTGATGTTATTAGTAATGATCCAGATGAAGTGATGAGTGATGTTTTAAAGGAATTTTGGTATTCGGTGGAGGATTTTCTTGAAAAGGGTTTTGGCTACTGTGTCATGAAAGAAGGTAGAATCGTCAGTGCGTGCTTGTCGTGCTGCGTTAATGGAAAAGGTCATGAGATTAGTGTAGAGACATATGATGATGAAGAACAAAATAAAGGGTTAGCCACGTCGGTATGTGCAGTATATTTGGAGCATTGTATAGAACGGGGGCTTGTTCCACATTGGTCTACGTTGGAAACAAATATAGAGTCGAAGCAATTAGCAAAGAAATTAGGATTTAAGTTTGAAGCGAAGAGTAAGACATTGGAGTTTGAATTTTAGCAGTGGAGTGGATTATGTATTTTCGTTGAGTCTTTTTTTGGTAAACTCAAACAGATTTTTTAGGCGCTCGAACCTTTTGTGAGTTTGGGGGTCTTTTTTCGTTTTACATGCTTTTTGCCGTTATCAGTTTTATAATGGTTAGGAATAAAGAAAAAAATTACTTTTTAGGGAGGATTTATATGTATTCAACAATCAAGCCTCCGCAGAGAGTTATTTCGCCAGATGCTGTAAAGGTTTGGAGGATGACAGAAATGCTATCAAATATCATTGTTCTTGCGATATTAGGCTTGCTCTACGGTCTCTATTATTATTTTGATTGGAAGGAATGGATTGGTTGGATTTTAATTGGTTTAGCTATTCTGACAGTGATTGTAGCTATTTGGGGGATTATTTTTGCACCGAGATTGAAGCGGAAATATTGGCGTTACGATGTAAATGAGGAGTTTATTCAGTTGAGGTATGGGGTGTGGAATGAAGTGCATGCATTAGTTCCGATGACGAAGGTGCAGTCTGTTGAGCTAAATCAAGGTCCTTTTTTACGGAAATATGGTCTGTATTCGATTAGTGTTGGGACGATGGGAACGACGCATGAAATTCCGGCAGTCCCACAGGCTGAAGCTCATGAGCTGCGCGATCAAATTGCGTGTTACGCGAAAATCAAGGAAGTGGAGTAATGGAGCAGCCATTAAAGAAACTACATTCTTTGAAAATCCTTTTGGATATATGGAAGTTGGTAAAAGAAAATATTTTCTTTTTCATGCTCTTATTTATTCTTAATTTCAATTCCGACAAGACATACATAAAGATTTTGCAAATTATTTTTATCGTTTATGTTGTATGGCGTTTGCTATGGCTTTTGATTGACTGGTTTACAAGTAAATATGAGATTAAAGAGAATGCCATCCATCTGCAGTCAGGCATCTTTTCAAGATCATATCGTACAGTGCCTTTTAGTAAAGTACAAAATATCCAACGTCGGACAACGATGATACATAAATTTCTTCGTGTCACCTCCATGACATTAGAAACGGCAGCGGCTGGTGATGAGAGTTCTGTCACGATGGATGTTCTGCTAAAAAAGGAAGCCGACCAGTTAGAAGAGCAAATCAATCGGGTTCGTGCGGGAGAGCATTTTGCGAATGAAGAGTTAGCAGAGAATAGTCTAGATCAATATGAAGAGACGAAATTAGTAGCATCTATTGCCGAAGAAAAGACGGTGCATTTTACGCCGACGACAAAAGATTTATTGAAGGCGTCTTTTATTTCGCTTAGCTTTTTTATCTTGTTCCCTATTGTCTTCAAATTGGATGATATTTTTCAAATAGAAATGCTTGCGAAAGACGTTTTCGAGGTCATATCTAAATCATGGTGGATTATTTCACTTGTGAGTGTAGTACTGATCCTGTTGTCTGTTGGCATTGGTATGATACGGACGTTTATGAAATATGGTAAATACGAAATATCTTCTGACAGTCAAAGTATTTATATTAAAAAAGGTGTGTTAGATGAGTCGGCGTTTTCGATTCAAAAAGAGAAGGTGCAAGCAGTTGTTATCACACAATCTTTTATGAAACGATTATTAGGTCTTGCGGAAGTGGAGCTAATTAGTGCAGGACAAACGGACTTTGAAGGAATGGAGACGAATTCGTTGTATCCGTTTCTACCGGTTCAGCGTGCCTATGACATGATTGAAGAAATTTTGCCAGGTTATCGTGTAGAGAGAAATATGGAGCGGCTGCCGAAAGAAGCATTCTGGGTACGAATGATTAGACATAGTGTCTTTTGGTTAGTCGTAACAGTTGCGGTTTTCTATTTCAAACCATCCTTCTGGTATATTCCTGTTGCGCTTACTGCTTTCGCCTATTTAATTAAGATCCTTAATTATAAAAATAGTCGATATCGAATAACCGAGGAGTTTATTCAAATGAAGACCGGGGCCTTTAATACAAATTTGTTTATTACGAAGCGAAGTAAAGTGATTGAAATCGAAGTAACACAGACGAAGCTTCAGAAATCTTTCGGTTTGGCAACGATTAATACAGTGAATCGTTCGAAACCTATTCATCATGAAGAGCTTGATGATGTACCTGTTGAAGTAGCCGATGAATTTTATATATGGTACGTAGCGAGAAGAAATGAAATTATTATTGAAAAGTAAAGGAGTAGGTACCTTTTTGTTCTTAAAACGTTAATCTAGCATTTGAAAAACTTCCATCATTCCCTATTCATAATCTTTACCTTTGTCCCATAAGTTAGCTACAGGAAGATATGAAGGTGGGGATGAGATGAAGAGGTGGAAGAAGCTTAGTGCTATTTGTTTAGCAGTTGCCGTTTGTATTTTTCTCTTTCAACATTTTATCGCGGACCGGAATTCGTGGAAGCCGTGGAATTTGCCGCTTTCCGGGAAAACGATTTATTTAGATCCAGGTCATGGTGGGCCTGATGGGGGAGCGGGAGATGACGAGGTGTTGGAGAAAGATGTCGCTCTTGCGGTGGCGGAAAAGGTTCGGGATTATTTGCAGGGGCAGGGAGCCATTGTGCTGATGACGAGGGAAAGTGACAAGGACTTGGCCGACCCAGATACAAAAAGATACCGCACGAGAAAAACGGAGGATTTAAAAGAGCGGCTACGGTTAATTAATGAGTCTAAAGCGGATTTGTTTGTCAGTATTCATTTGAATGCCATTCCTTCTCCGAGATGGAGAGGCGCGCAAACATTTTTTATGCCGAGCTTGCCAGAGAACACAAAATTAGCGAAAGCGATTCAGGATGAGATGGTATTGAATTTGGAAAATACAACGAGAATGGCTAAGGCAATTAATCATGTGTATTTAATGAAATATGCGAATAAGCCGGGAGCGCTTGTTGAAATTGGTTTTTTGTCGAATCCGGATGAGAAGCAGGATTTGATGACGGAGGAATACCAAGAAAAGGTGGCGGCTTCAATTTATAAGGGGGTTATGAAGTATTTAGATGAGGAGCAGAAGTGAAAGCATGCCCGATCCTTCTTTTGCATCGTGAGAATGTGGTATACTAAACGAGATATGAAACGATGACAGAAGAAGGATGGTGTATGTGTTGGTAACTGTAGAACAAGTTCAAGAAATTTTAGCGAAAATGGAAGATCCTTTTTTACATAAAACGTTAGTAGAAACAAATGGTATTATCGATATTAGTGTGAAGGAAGAGAAACAGCATGTTAGCGTGAAGGTAGCGATTGCACAAACAGGAACGGCGGAACAGCTACAATTGCAAATGCAAATTGTCGATGCGTTGAAAGAAGCGGGCGCGCAAACAGTCGGCATTCGTTTTGCTGATCTTCCGGAAGAAGAGTTAGCGAAGTACCACGGTGTAGAGGGTGACCAAGAGGAAGGATTGCTTTCTCCAAATAGCAAGACGACGTTTATTGCGATTGCTAGTGGAAAGGGTGGCGTTGGTAAATCAACGGTATCTGTGAACCTAGCTGTGGCACTTGCTCGTCTTGGCAAAAAAGTGGGGCTTGTTGATGCCGATATTTATGGCTTCAGCGTACCGGATATGATGGGAATTATGCAACGTCCAGTCGTTCGTGGAGATAAAATCATTCCGGTAGAACGCTTCGGAGTCAAGGTGATTTCGATGGGCTTTTTCGTCGATGATAATGCACCTGTCATTTGGCGTGGTCCAATGCTTGGAAAGATGCTAACGAGCTTCTTCCAAGAAGTAGAGTGGGGAGATTTAGACTACTTGCTACTTGATTTACCACCAGGAACAGGGGATGTAGCATTAGATATTCACTCGATGCTTCCGCATTCTAAAGAAATTATCGTCTCTACTCCACATCCGACAGCGGCGTTTGTTGCTGCTCGTGCAGGAGCGATGGCGCTACAAACGGACCATGAAGTGATTGGCGTCGTGGAGAACATGGCTTATTTTGAAAGCAAAGTAACAGGGGAGAAAGAATATGTCTTCGGTCGCGGAGGTGGAGATAAGTTGGCAGAAGAGCTTCAAACAGAAGTGTTAGGTCGCTTACCGCTACAACAGCCGGATTGGGATGAAGAAGACTTTGCTCCATCTGTTTATGCAGAAGATCATAAATTAGCTTTAATTTATAAAGAGATGGCCGACAAGGTGATTAACAAATTGGGTTAATCTTCTTCAAAAAAGATGGACGACGGTAAGTAGCCGCGTCCATCTTTCTTTTATTTTCCGCCTTCTTTTTCTTTGTCTTTTGCTTGTTCTTCCGCAGCTTTTAATAATATTTCTTGGATTTTCGCTTGATACAATGGGCTTTCAAATGTTTCGTTCATGACGGTTTGTAGATGTTTCCGGTATTCTTTGCTTTTTAGCAGCTTCGTTACATTTTTTTCGTATTCGGGGTCCTTTAAAATGTCGAGCATCATCGCTTGGTATTGAGGATCTTTCATTAAAGACTTCAATAATGCTTCATGTTCTTTTTTCATACTTTTGGCGACGGCTGCAGCGAAGGCAGGATCTTTAAATGCTTCTTTCCAAAATTTTTCTCCTTTATCCGATAAGATCGTTTGTTCAATCGATTGAGAGACAACTTTCTGATCCATCACTAGCTGCTGTTTTACTTTTTCATCCTTCATCATTTCCTGTAATGCTTTCTTACCATCATCTGTTTTCAATATATCAACGACCATTTTCTTCGTCGCTTCGTAATCCATTTGGGCATTTCCGGTAGGTGGTGTGCCTCCTCCGCAAGCTGATAACAAACATACGAGTAAGAGGAGCGGCAAAGTCATTTTTAACATGGGGAAGCTCCTTTCAATGCTTGGCTTTATCATTAATATGAGCAGAGTGGTGGAAAATATACGAGGCTTAGCTTTGCCTAGATTTTTTTAACTCCCGTTGATACAATCAAAAGAGCGTAAATATATTGTTGGGGGTGGGACAGTGACAATCCGGAATTGGGTAAGGTTTTTTGTACATACATTAATGCTTGGCGGAGCGGCAGCAGGTATTATCGGATTATTTATTCGTTGGGATGAATTATCTCCGCTGATGGCTCAAGGGGATTGGAAAGATGTATTTTCCATCACTACTTGGCATGTTGCTGTTGGTTTCACATTTAGTGTGATTAGTCAAATGGGCTTTTTCGCTTATTTAACCGTTCACCAATTTGGAGCAGGAATGTTCCGTTCATTTTGGAATAGTGTCCAAGTATTACTGATTGCGTTGGTTCTCTTTGATCTTGTCTATTTCCGCTTTCAAGCGTTTGGCGATCAAGGCGAGTCGTTATGGTCGTATCTCATATTGGCGGGTTTTTTGCTAGTAGTAGGAGTTGGTACAGCGATAGTGAAAGCGAAATTAACGAATAAAAGCGTGTTTATTTCCGCTTTATTCTTTATGATTGTGCTTACGGTGTTAGAATGGCTACCTGTGTTGCAGGTGAATGATAAAAAGTGGCTATATATTATGTTGCTCACATTATTACCATGCAATGCGTTTCAATTATTAGCTTTACCTAAATATAATCAACGTCCGGCAGAAAAAAGCAGAGTGTGAAAAACTCTGCTCAGTTTGTAGACAAAAGGGG
>NKXN01000110.1 GCA_002261155.1 Bacillaceae bacterium SAS-127
ATAGTTAGTTAGAAGAAAAATTCAATACAAAAGAGAATTATTTTTCCTTATAGTATAGAAAAAAATTCTTATTAGTGAGGCGATAAAAGATGAAAAATTATGAAAAAGTTGAAGTTTTAAAATTAGAACATACAAAATGGAGAGATGAAAATTTTTATAATAAGCAAGGCTTCTTTCCTGTTTTCTCAACTTTTAAAGAACAGATGAGAAGTTTATCTCCAGGAGCTATAACACTTTTTCTATATATAGGATTGCATTCAAATAATCAAACTGGAGAGTGTCGGCATAGTATAGAGACTATAGCAGCATTCTTTGATAAGTCCACAAGAACTATAAGTAATTGGATTAGTGAATTAGAAGAAGCAAGGTTAATTGTAAGAGTACAGTTGAAATTTAATGGCGTTTCATACACATATTTACGTCCATACTAGTGTTTATATAATGTTTTAAAGATACTGAATTCTTAAAGAAGAGTTTATATGTTATGAAAAACAAAAGCATAAATCGAAATGGCAAATTAAAAGCTTACATCGTCTTGTCTTAAAAGGAATCGACGATGAGTATGCAGGAGTTTATCGTGATCAACAAGTGTTTATTGCTGGTGCAAAGCATACGCCTCCAGCCTATTACTTAATTAAAGGACAGATGGAGAGCTTGATGGAATGGTACGAGTATTTGCATCCTGCTACACGTGGTGCTATGCTTCATGCTATTTTCGTCGGTATTCATCCGATCATTGATGGAAACGGTCGCACATCACGATTATTGTTAAACTTAGAGTTAATGAAAGGGGGCTTCCTTCTAGTCATTATTAAAGTAGAGAATCGTCTAACTTATTATGAAGCATTGGATAAAGCTCATACATTAGAGGACTATTCAGACTTTATTGATCTGGTGAACAAGGAAGTCCATGATTCGCTTGATTTATACTTGGGTGTACTAAGTTAAACATAAAAATTTTATGAAAGAGCCAAAGTAAAGACTATCTCTTAGAACGATAAGAAGTAGTCTTTTTGAGTGCTTCTAATTAAAATGTAAAATCGTTATAAAACTCACGTCAAAACCCCAAGTAAGTCATAGTTGACATACTTTTTATTTCGCTTCGTTTGTTTATCAGAGTAAAGTAAGCCTTTCGTTGCTAAGGCATTTAGTGCTGAGCGAGCGGTGCTTGGGACAATTTTTAGCTGTGTGGATACTTTTTTCACTGTTGTGTGAGGATCTCTAAGTGTGTAGATGTAGATTCATACTTTCTTTGCGGCATCGGCTTCAACGCAGCATTCATTTCATACAGAAAGTTATCTTCAAAAACAAGCTACAATATGTAAACGGAATAGTAGGAAAGTAAAAAAGCAAGACTGAAGACGAAATATTTCCTCTTCAGTCTTGCCTTTTTGTTCATAAATGCCATTAGGAGTTGATAATATTGAAGTCTGTTGTTTCGATAATTTCAATTACTTCTCCGTTTAGTCCTTCAAAAAGAGCGTTATGTACAATTAGTTCTGGCTGACCTAATGTTAAGAAGTCTGGTTTTGCTATTTCCACCGCCTTATTGTCTAACGCCCTTTGGTACACTTTTTCAACATCTGAAACGTAGATGGCAAAATGGAGCAATGCACCATAGCTGACATCATTCCGATTTGATGATTTTCTACCTTGAGCAGGTACTTCAGCTTTGCGATCAAATATTTCAATGCAAGTTACTTTATCTGGAGAAACTAACATAGTCGCTTCATCAATTTTATAAGAAGGTAACGTCCATTTATGTCCTTCTGTAAAACCAAAAACGGTTTTATAAAATCGAATGGTTTCCTCATAATCATTTGCCATTAATGCAATATGTGCAAGTCCTTGAGTTTGCATATTCTCATTCCCCTTTCTTATAATCATTGTATGGGATGAGCTAACAGATAAACATAAGAGAATCAAGGCGATTTCCAATATAACTTGCATAAAATAAGGAAATAAATGAATAAACTTCACTTAAATAAGGTGGCTTGTCGCATTGTGAATAAATCCAACCGTTTAGACCAGATAGATTATCAAATATTATCTATATTAAAAGAAAATTCTAGAATACCTATTTCTGCGATCGCTAAAAAAATCCATATGTCACAACCAGCAGTAAAAGAGCGGTTAATCAAAATGGAAGAGTCGAAGGTAATAGACGAGTATACACTTAATCTTGGAGAAACCATTCAGGGAATGATCACATTTATTTTGTTAAAAACAAGCATGTGTATGGAAGTCGAGAAATTTTGCAAAGATCATAAAAATGTTGTAGACCTTCATCGAATTAGTGGAGATGATAACTATTTATTGAAAGTGAGCACAAAAGATACAGACGAACTGACCAATTTCCAACAACAATTAGTGAAATACGGACCATCGAAATCATTGATTCGAACGAAAAGGATATTTGAAGACAATTACTCTTTGATGGATTGAGAGCATTTAGTTAGACCAGACTTTATTGATCTGGTCAAAAAGGAAGTCCATGATTCACTTGATCTATACTTAGGTGCGCTAAATTAACAAATCCCGCATTCATCATGCGGGATTTATAATAATTTCCCCAGTATTTTTTGCTGTTTCGATCAGTTCAAATACTCTGGAGTAACAGTCTTCGATAGATTCTTTAGTTTCTTTGTGATCATACAAGCCGACGCCGAAATATTGCTCGTTATAATAGCCAATCAAATAATCGCCGGACTTTGAGTCATGTGCATCCTCATAAGACAGGTCTTTATCTATGAAGGCTAAGTATACTTTGTCCGAGTTGATAAAGACAATGGGAACAGGGGAGTGTAAATAGACGTCCGCGTATTGATTACTAGCTGCTTCAGGTAAGTACTTTTTCGTGATAAAAACAGC
>NKXN01000111.1 GCA_002261155.1 Bacillaceae bacterium SAS-127
TAGACTACCAATGCAATAAAGTGCTTATATTTAATCTGACTTTCGTTTTCCTTTATCTCGATCGGCTCGTTCTAGTCCATACGTCGCTAACCAGTACCTTCCGCTTTTCGTTGTCTAGCTCCGCCTCCTAGACACTCGAGTCAAATGCCAGCCTGACTGCATGGCCGAAGAACGCCATTCCGTCATTTGTTTGTCGTGTCTAAACAGTCGGCTCCGCTTTTCGATTTGTCCAGCTCCAGGCGCTAGCGACTAGTGTACTTCCACGCTCCTCCTTGCGATAAGTCAACATCGATTCACTGGCGTTCATCGTGTTTCCTTTATCTCGATCGGCTCGTTCCAGTCCATACGCCGCTGACCAGCGCCTTCCGCTTTTCGTTGTCATTTGCTTTTTGGGCTGATATAATCAATGCTAGTGTAATTGTGCCGATTAACAGGAGAAGGTGAAAGTATGAATCATGAAGAGAGATTAAAGAGACAGGAGCATATTCGAAATTTCTCGATTATTGCTCATATTGATCATGGGAAGTCTACGTTAGCAGACCGAATTTTAGAGAAAACTCAGGCGTTGACTGCTCGTGAAATGAAGAGCCAGTTGCTTGACTCGATGGATTTGGAGAGAGAGCGCGGCATTACGATTAAATTAAATGCTGTTCAGTTAACATATAAGGCGAAAGATGGAGAAGAGTATATTTTTCATTTAATTGATACACCGGGACACGTCGATTTTACGTATGAAGTATCTCGAAGCTTAGCTGCCTGTGAAGGGGCGATTTTAGTTGTTGATGCTGCTCAAGGAATTGAAGCGCAAACGTTAGCGAATGTGTATCTTGCTTTAGATAATGATTTGGAGATACTTCCAGTCATTAACAAAATCGATTTGCCAGCGGCGGAGCCAGAGCGAGTACGTCAAGAAGTTGAGGACGTCATTGGTCTAGATGCTTCAGAGGCTGTGCTTGCTTCTGCGAAAGCAGGTATCGGGATTGAAGAAATTTTAGAGCAAGTTGTGGAGAAGGTACCAGCTCCACAGGGAGACCCATCTGCGCCATTAAAAGCGCTTATTTTTGACTCAATGTTCGATGCATATCGCGGAGTCGTTGCCTACATTCGTATTGTCGATGGAACGGTCAAAGTAGGCGATCGTATTAAAATGATGTCGACTGGAAAAGAATTTGACGTCACAGAGGTTGGGGTGTTTACGCCGAAAACAACACCTCGTGATGAACTAACAGTAGGGGATGTTGGCTTTTTAACAGCCGCGATTAAAAACGTTGGCGATACAAGTGTCGGGGATACGATCACTCTAGCCAAAAATCCTGCTATTGAAGCATTACCTGGTTATCGAAAGCTCAACCCAATGGTGTACTGTGGACTGTACCCAATCGATTCATCAAAATTTAACGATTTAAGAGAAGCGCTTGAAAAACTTGAGTTAAACGATTCTGCTCTACAATTTGAGCCGGAAACGTCTCAAGCTTTAGGCTTTGGTTTCCGTTGTGGCTTCTTAGGTTTGCTTCATATGGAAATCATTCAAGAACGTATTGAGCGTGAGTTTAAAATTGATTTAATTACGACAGCACCAAGTGTTATTTATAATGTGAAAATGACAAATGGCGAAGAAATAAATGTCGATAACCCGTCGAATATGCCAGACCCACAAAAAATTGATAGCGTAGAAGAGCCTTATGTTAAAGCGTCCATTATGGTGCCAAATGATTATGTTGGAGCAGTTATGGAGTTAGCGCAAGGGAAACGAGGAATCTTCATCGATATGCAATATATGGACGATATTCGCGTCAATGTCATTTATGAAATTCCGTTGTCAGAAATTGTCTATGATTTCTTTGATCAGCTGAAGTCTAATACAAAAGGTTACGCTTCATTTGATTATGAGCTGATTGGCTATAAGCCGTCGAAGCTTGTGAAAATGGATATTTTACTAAATAGTGAAAAAGTCGATGCGTTAAGCTTTATCGTTCACCGTGACTTCGCTTATGAGCGTGGAAAAGTGATCGTGGAAAAACTGAAAGAATTAATTCCTAGACAGCAGTTTGAGGTTCCTGTTCAAGCGGCGATTGGTCAAAAAATTGTCGCCCGTTCAACGATCAAGTCAATGGGTAAAAATGTATTGGCGAAGTGTTACGGTGGAGACATTTCTCGTAAGCGTAAGCTGCTTGAGAAGCAGAAAGAAGGAAAGAAACGGATGAAGCAAGTTGGATCCGTTGAAGTCCCTCAAGAAGCTTTCATGGCTGTTCTGAAGATAGATGATACGACTAAATAATTTTTAACGGGAAAGGGAAAGCGTAACAGCTGACCCTTTTTCTCGTTATGTTAGAGGAGTTTTTGAATGATACGTTCCGCTTATATCCATATCCCTTTTTGTCATCAAATTTGTCATTATTGTGACTTTAATAAAGTATTTATGAAGAATCAGCCGGTGGAGGAGTATTTAGCTGCACTTGCTACTGAAATGAAACTGATGCAGGAATCAAACCCGACCGCTTGTTTAGATACGATTTTTGTTGGTGGAGGCACCCCAACTGCTCTAAGTGCTGAGCAGTTAACGACGCTTTGTCGATCGATTCGAGAAATTCTCCCATTTACAGAGGGGGAGTTCACCTTTGAAGCCAATCCAGGAGACTTAACAGAGGAAAAGCTGAAAGTGTTAAAAGAGTATGGAGTCAATCGTTTAAGTATCGGAGTTCAATCCTTTGATGACGAATTATTAGCATCTATCGGGCGCACACATAAAAGCCGCGATGTATTTACAACGATTGAGCAGGCGCAAGCCGTTGGGTTTGAAAATATTAGCATCGATTTAATTTATGCCTTACCTAATCAGACGCTTGAGAATTTTCGTGACACATTGCAAACTGCGTTAAGTTTAGGTCTTCCGCATTATTCAGGCTATTCGCTCATTATTGAACCGAAGACAGTCTTTTATAATTTAATGAGAAAAGATCGCTTGCCGCTTCCAAAAGTGGAAACAGAGGCGGCTATGTATCAAGAGTTGATGGCACAAATGTCTATGCATGGACTGACGCAATACGAAATTAGCAATTTTGCCAAGCTAGGATTTGAAAGCCGTCATAATCTTGTCTATTGGGATAATGAGCAGTACTATGGTCTCGGAGCTGGTGCGCATGGATATGTAAATGGCGTGAGAACAGCTAATCATGGTCCGCTGAAAAAATATATCGAGCCGTTAATCGACGGACAGCTTCCGCTTTTATCGTCTCATCCAGTATCGAAAAATGAACAGATGGAAGAAGAAATGTTTCTTGGTCTTCGAAAAATGGCAGGAGTATCGGTTGCGCATTTTCATCAAAAGTATCAGTGTTCTCCGCTTGAATTATTCAAACAACCGCTTGCAGATATGACAGCAAGAGGGCTTCTAGTAATTGAAAACAATGAAACGATTCGCTTGACTGATGAAGGAAAGTTGCTTGGCAACGAAGTATTCCAGTCATTTTTATTATCGATCGAATGATCCGCAATAACATGAGCATGTCCGTTGACAATGAGCATTGATTTTGATAATTTATTTATAGATTTAGCACTCATAAAGATAGAGTGCTAACAGAGGTGATGAACGTTGTTAACAGATCGTCAGCTTTTCATCTTACAAGTAATCATTGATGACTTTATTCAATCTGCACAGCCAGTCGGCTCGCGGAGCTTAGTGGAAAAAGAAAAAGTTGCTTACAGCTCAGCGACGATTCGCAATGAGATGGCGGAGCTTGAGGAGCTTGGTTATTTAGAAAAAACTCACACCTCTTCAGGGAGAGTGCCTTCAGAAAAAGGATATCGTTATTATGTCGACCATCTGTTGCATCCTGAACAGCTCAATCGAAAAGAAGTGCAGACGATTCATTCTATCTTTTCTGACCGTATGTATGAGTTAGAAAAAGTAGTGCAAAAGTCAGCAAGAATTTTATCAGAGTTAACGAATTACACAGCGATCGTATTAGGACCTGAAATTAAGGATAATAAAGTAAAGAGGCTACAAATTGTTCCTCTAAGTAAAGATACAGCGATCGCTATTATCGTGACAGATACGGGGCATGTTGAGAACCGAACGTTCAAACTCCCTCAAAGTGTCGATGCTTCCGATATTGAAAAAATGGTGAATATTTTGAATGAACGATTGGTGGGCATTCCGCTTTCTAATCTACATGATAAGTTGTATAAAGAAATTGTTGTACTTATGCGTCAACATATTCATAATTATGAAGCGATGTTAACGATGTTTGCTGATGCGGTTGATGTGCAAACAACAGAAAAGTTATTTTTCGGTGGGAAAACAAACATGCTCAATCAGCCTGAGTTTCATGATATTGCGAAAATTCGTCAAGTGATGAATATGATTGAGCAAGAAGAAGGCATCTATAAATTAATTAGTGGTATCCCAACTGGTATTCAAGTCAAGATCGGTAAGGAAAACAATAATGAAGCAATGGAACATTGTAGCTTAATTACTGCTTCCTACTCGGTTGGAGAAGAGCAAGTGGGAACGATCGCGATACTTGGGCCGACGCGAATGGAATATTCGCGAGTGATCAGCCTCGTCGATTTTTTAAGTCATGATATGACAAAAGCGTTGACGAAGCTGTATGAAAGCTAGGTAACGTAAGTATGGTGAGAGCATGGAAGTTGTTGCTGACTTCCGTCTCTTTCTGTGTATAATATAAAGGTTGAATGATTAGGAGAAAATTTGAAGGAGGTGAAACCAATGGCAGAAGAGAAGCAACTACATGAAGAAGAGCTTGAACAAACTAACGAGCAGCCAGTAACAGAAGAAGCAGCAGAACAAACAGAAACTGTTGAGAAAGAAGCTTCTTTTGACAAAATAAATGAATTAGAGAAAAAATTAGAAGAAGCAGAGAGTTCTTATTTGCGTTTACGTGCTGACTTTGATAATTTCCGTCGTCGCACGCAAATCGAGCGTGAAGCGGCTGATAAATATCGCGCACAAAATTTAATTTCTGATTTGCTTCCATTACTAGACAACTTCGAGCGTGCATTGAAAGTTGAAGCAACGAATGAGCAGACACAATCCGTTCTTCAAGGGATGGAGATGGTTTATAAAGGATTGCTCACGGCGCTAGAAAATGAAGGTGTCGAAGCGATCGAAGCTGTTGGCAATGAATTCGATCCACATATTCATCAAGCAGTTATGACGGATAGTGATGAAAGCTATGGATCAAATATCGTGGTGGAAGAATTTCAAAAGGGCTATAAACTAAAAGACCGTGTCATTCGCCCATCAATGGTCAAAGTTAATCAATAAATTATTACATATATTTTTCAGGGAGGTAAGACAAATGAGCAAAATTATCGGTATCGACTTAGGTACAACGAACTCATGTGTGGCAGTTCTTGAAGGTGGGGAAGCGAAAGTTATTCCTAATCCAGAAGGTAATCGTACAACACCATCTGTAGTTGCATTTAAAAATGGTGAGCGTCAAGTAGGGGAAGTGGCTAAACGTCAAGCGATCACGAACCCTAACACAATTATGTCTGTTAAGCGTCATATGGGTACAGCACATAAAGAAACAATTGAAGGAAAAGAGTATTCTCCTCAAGAAATTTCAGCGATGATTCTTCAACATTTGAAATCTTATGCGGAAGAATACTTAGGAGAAAAAGTAGAAAAAGCAGTTGTTACTGTTCCTGCTTACTTTAATGATGCTGAGCGTCAAGCAACTAAAGATGCTGGTAAAATTGCTGGCCTTGAAGTAGAGCGTATCATTAATGAACCGACAGCTGCAGCGCTTGCATACGGTATGGATAAAATGGATGAGGATCAAACGATTCTTGTATACGACCTTGGCGGTGGTACATTTGACGTATCGATCTTAGAACTTGGCGATGGCGTATTCGAAGTTCGCTCTACAGCTGGTGATAATCGCTTAGGTGGAGACGATTTTGACCAAGTGGTCATCGATTATTTAGTACAAGAATTCAAGAAAGAAAACGGCATCGATTTATCTCAAGATAAAATGGCGATGCAACGTTTAAAAGACGCAGCTGAAAAAGCGAAGAAAGATCTTTCAGGTGTGACTTCTACACAAATTTCTTTACCATTCATTACAGCAGGAGAAGCTGGACCGCTTCACTTAGAGTTAACATTAAGCCGTGCGAAGTTTGACGAGTTATCATCGAACCTTGTTGAGCGTACAATGGGACCAGTACGTCAAGCACTTCAAGATGCAGACATGTCTGCTTCAGAGCTTGATAAAGTCATCTTAGTTGGTGGATCGACTCGTATTCCAGCTGTTCAAGAAGCGATTCGCAAAGCAACGGGTAAAGAGCCTCATAAAGGAGTAAACCCAGATGAAGTAGTAGCGATGGGAGCTGCTGTTCAAGGTGGGGTATTAACAGGTGACGTGAAAGACGTTGTTCTTTTAGACGTAACTCCACTTTCTTTAGGTATCGAAACGATGGGTGGCGTATTTACGAAGTTAATCGATCGTAACACAACGATTCCAACTTCTAAGTCACAAGTGTTCTCAACAGCGGCTGACAGTCAAACAGCTGTTGATATTCATGTGCTTCAAGGAGAGCGCTCAATGGCGGCGGCAAACAAAACATTAGGTCGCTTCCAATTAGCGGATATCCCACCAGCACCACGTGGAATTCCACAAATCGAAGTAACATTTGATATCGACAAAAACGGTATCGTGAATGTTAGTGCGAAAGATATGGGTACAGGTAAAGAGCAAAACATCACGATTAAATCATCTTCAGGTCTTTCTGATGAAGAAATTGATCGTATGGTGCAAGAAGCAGAAGAAAATGCTGAAGCAGATAAAAAGCTAAAAGAAGAAGTAGAACTTCGTAATGAAGCCGATCAATTAGTCTTCACAACAGAAAAAACATTAAAAGAACTTGAAGGCAAAGTAGACGCTGAAGAAGTGAAAAAAGCAGAAGATGCGAAAGAAGCGTTGAAAGCAGCTATTGAGAAAAATGAAATTGAAGATATTCGTACGAAAAAAGATGCGCTATCTGAAATTGTGCAAAACTTGTCCATGAAACTGTATGAAGAAGCAGCTAAGCAAGCCCAGGAGCAAGAAGGACAGACACAAGGCGGACAAAAAGGTGATGACGTCGTCGATGCTGAATTTGAAGAAGTAAACGACGATAAATAATCACAAGCTTGAGCCTTTTCGCCAGGCAGCTAAAGTCAAAGTCAGGGGTTCCTTGACTTTGACTTTTTTCATGATGAGCTGAAACAATCGATTAGTATTAACTATTCACTATTAAGGAGCAACTATGTTAAAATAGCCCTTATGTGAAAGGAATCGGGGAGTGGAAAGTGATGAGTAAACGAGATTATTATGACGTACTTGGTGTCGAAAAAAGCGCTTCTAAAGAAGAGCTGAAAAAAGCGTATCGCAAGCTCTCAAAAAAATATCATCCAGATATTAACAAAGAAGCGGGAGCCGACGAAAAATTTAAAGAAGTCAAAGAAGCTTATGAAGTGTTAAGTGACGATCAAAAACGGGCACAATATGACCAATTTGGTCATGCTGATCCAAATCAAGGGTTTGGTGGAGCTGATTTTGGTGGCTTCGGAGGATTTGAAGATATCTTTAGCACCTTTTTTGGTGGCGGTGGCGGTCGTAGGAGAGATCCAAATGCTCCGCGCCAAGGAGCCGATTTACAATATACAATGACGATTAAATTTGAGGAAGCGGTGTTTGGAAAAGAGACAGACATCGAGATTCCGAAAGAGGAAACTTGTGGTACTTGTACGGGCACGGGAGCAAAGCCTGGTACGGACCCAGAAACTTGTTCGCATTGTCACGGTGCAGGTCAGTTAAATGTCGAGCAAAACACACCGTTTGGTCGAATTGTGAATCGTCGTGCTTGTCCGTATTGTAGTGGTACGGGTAAGATGATTAAGGAAAAATGCTCAACATGTGGCGGCGATGGAACAGTAACGAAAATGAAGAAAATTCATGTGAAAATACCGGCCGGAATTGATGATGGTCAACAACTTCGCGTATCTGGTCAAGGAGAGCCGGGTGTAAATGGCGGTCCTGCTGGGGATTTATTTATCGTGTTCCGCGTTCTTCCGCACGAATTGTTTGAGCGAGATGGCGATGATATTTATTGTGAAATTCCTATCACATTTGTTCAAGCTTCACTTGGTGATGAAATTGAAGTACCGACCATTCATGGAAAGATTAAATTGAAGGTGCCTGCAGGAACACAAACGGGTACGAAATTCCGTCTGCGCGGAAAAGGTGTACCAAATGTTCGTGGTTATGGTACAGGAGATCAGCATATTCGAGTGAAAGTCGTTACTCCGACGAAATTAAATGAAAAGCAGAAAAACTTGCTTCGAGAATTTGCGGAAGTAAGCGGTGAAATGCTAGATGAACAACAAGCGGGCTTTTTTGATAAAGTAAAACGCGCGCTAAAGCGTGACTAATAAAGAATGGAGCTGGCAACAGATGAAGTGGTCGGAGATTAGCATTCAAACAACAAATGAAGCAGTAGAAGCTATTTCTAATATTTTGCACGAAGCGGGTGCAAGTGGCGTTGTTATTGAAGATCCTTTTGAATTGAAGAGAGAACGTGAGGATCAATTTGGTGAAATTTATCAGCTAAATCCCGATGACTATCCTGAAGAGGGTGTAATTGTTAAAGCGTATTTACCTGTAAACAGCTTTCTAGCTGAAACGGCTGAAGGGATTGCACAATCGATTAAAAATCTTGTCGAATATAATATTGACATCGGTCAAAACGTGATGACGTTGATGGAAGTGAATGAGGAAGATTGGGCAACGGCATGGAAGCAATATTATAATCCGGTAAAAATCTCTGAAAAATTTACGATCGTTCCTACGTGGGAAGACTATACACCTGTCAGTACAGATGAGTTAATCATCGAACTAGATCCAGGTATGGCTTTCGGAACAGGTACACACCCGACAACGGTCATGTGTTTGCAAGCGTTAGAACGATACGTCCAATCAGACGATCATGTCGTAGATGTTGGCACAGGTTCAGGAGTGCTAAGTATTGGTGCAGCATTGCTTGGTGCGAAAACAGTGACTGCCTTAGACTTAGACGAAGTCGCTGTTGAGTCGGCGAAGGAGAATGTTCGTCTTAATCATGTCGAAGAAACAGTAAATGTGTCAAAAAATAATCTATTAGATGGCATCAATGAACAAGTGGATGTCGTAGTAGCCAATATTTTAGCGGAAGTTATTATGTCCTTTACGGATGAAGTGGCTCAAGTCGTGAAGCCAGGCGGCTACTTTATTTCTTCAGGGATTATTAGTCAAAAGCGTGATGACGTGAAAGAGGCTGTTATTGCGGCAGGCTTTGATATTGAAGAAACGGTGTTAATGGAAGACTGGGTCGCTATTATTGCTAAGAAAAAATAATGAGTTAACAGCTGTCTCAGAAGTCTGTGAGACAGCTTCAAAGAAAATGAAATAGACGGGGTGACAATCGTGCAGCGCTACTTTGTAAATGAACAATTAGAGGATGGCAAGTCAATCAAAATCGAGGGAGAGGATTTTCATCATTTGTCACGAGTGATGAGGATGGAAGTCGGGGATCATGTCTATGCTGTATTTCCTAACGGAGAAACAGCAGAGGTAGAAATTGAGCACCTTGCTAATGATTATGCACTTGCCTTTCTCGTGGAATGGATTCATGATAAGAAAGAGCTGCCGGTTGATATCGCCATTGCGAGCGGTCTGCCGAAAGGGGATAAATTGGAACTCGTCATTCAAAAGGGAACAGAACTAGGAGCTAGTTTGTTTGTCCCTTTTCATGCGGATCGCTCCATTGTGAAATGGGATGAGAAGAAGGGTGAGAAAAAGACGGAACGCTGGTCGAAAATAGCCAAAGAAGCCGCTGAACAATCTCATCGTAACCGTGTGCCAGACGTGATGAAGCCGGTGAATATAAATCAATTGATTGAAATCGGACAAGACTATCCGTTTAAATTATATGCTTATGAAGAAGAAGCGAAGCAAGGAGAGAAGCAGGCGTTTCATCAAGTGCTAGCAGAGATGCAGCCAGGTGATCGACTGTTCATTGTCTTTGGACCTGAAGGTGGAATTTCAGAGAAGGAAGCGGGAAAATTACGGAGCCATGGCTATATTCCATGCGGATTAGGCCCGAGAATTTTACGAACCGAGACTGCTCCGTTATATGCTTTATCTGCAATTTCCTACCATTTTGAACTAATGAGGTGATGATAATGCCAACAGTGGCATTCCAAACACTTGGATGTAAAGTAAACCATTATGAAACAGAAGCGATCTGGCAGCTATTTAAAAGCCAGAATTACGAGAGAGTTGATTTTGAAGCAACAGCAGATGTATATGTTATCAATACATGTACCGTGACAAATACTGGAGACAAGAAAAGTCGCCAAGTCATTCGCCGAGCGGTTCGCAAAAATCCAGACGCGGTCATTTGCGTCACTGGTTGTTATGCACAAACATCACCGGCTGAAATTATGGCGATTCCAGGGGTCGATGTTGTTGTCGGAACACAAGACCGTACGAAAATGCTTGACTATATTGAGCAGTTTAAACAAGAGCGTCAACCGATTAATGGCGTCGGCAACATTATGAAAAACCGCGTATACGAAGAATTAGACGTACCAGCTTTCACAGATCGTACACGTGCTTCTTTAAAAATTCAAGAGGGCTGCAATAACTTTTGTACGTTCTGTATTATTCCATGGGCACGTGGTTTAATGCGTTCTCGTGATCCGCAAGAAGTACTTCGTCAAGCACAGCAACTTGTGGATGCGGGTTATAAAGAAATCGTGTTAACAGGTATTCATACAGGTGGATACGGTTCGGATATGAAGGATTACAATTTAGCGATGCTTTTGGCTGATTTAGAAAAAGTAAAAGGCTTAAAGCGCATCCGTATTTCTTCGATTGAAGCGAGTCAATTGACGGATGAAGTGATTGAAGTGATTGATCGTTCGAACATTGTAGTGAGACATTTGCATATTCCGTTGCAATCGGGCTCAAACACTGTGTTGAAAAGAATGCGTCGTAAATACACGATGGAGCATTTTGCTGATCGTTTGAACCGTTTGAAGCAAGCATTACCAGGCTTAGCTGTAACCTCTGATGTCATTGTCGGTTTCCCTGGTGAAACAGAAGAAGAATTTATGGAAACGTATAATTTTATTAAAGAGCATAAGTTTTCTGAGCTTCATGTTTTCCCTTATTCCAAACGTACAGGTACACCAGCTGCCAGAATGGATGATCAAGTGGATGAGGAAGTGAAAAACGAACGTGTTCATCGATTAATCACTCTTTCTGATCAATTAGCAAAGGAATATGCCTCTCGTTTTGAAGGAGAAGTGCTTGAAGTGATTCCGGAAGAGTCTTTTAAAGAAGGAGACAAAGAAGGTTTATATGTCGGCTATACAGACAACTATTTAAAAGTAGTATTTGAAGCAACGGAGGAAATGGTCGGTCAAATCGTGAAAGTGAAAATCACGCAAGCTGGCTATCCATACAATAAAGGTCAATTTGTTCGAGTGTTAGAAGAAGAATTAAATACAGTGAATTAATCTATCGCCTTTTGTGCAATAACTAATTGCATGAAAGGCTTTTATTTTTTATTAGAAGAATAAAAAAACAATATTGTGCATTCTCGCAATTTTATAGTGACGATGGTAAGATAGAGATGTACGGACAACTTGTCTGAAGGGAGATTATCGTTTATGACAAATCAATTTGAACAAGTGGCAAAAATGATTGACCATACATTATTAAAAGCAGATGCAACAAAAGAGGAAGTAAGTAAACTTTGTGAAGAAGCAAAGACATATGAATTCGCTTCTGTTTGTATTAATCCAACATGGGTGTCTTATGCAAGCGAGCAGTTAAAAGGAACGCCAGTAAAAGTATGCACAGTGATTGGTTTTCCGCTAGGAGCTATGACACCTGAAGTGAAGGCATTTGAGACGAGAAATGCTATTGAAAACGGCGCTGAAGAAGTGGATATGGTGATCAATATCGGTGCTTTAAAAGACGGAGATGATGAAGCTGTATTACGAGATATTCAAGCGGTTACGTCTGCGGCTAAAGGTAAAGCGTTAACGAAGGTGATCATTGAAACTTGCCTATTAACAGATGAAGAGAAACAAAAAGCTTGTGAACTCGCTGTTAAAGCAGGAACAGATTATGTGAAAACATCGACAGGCTTTTCGACAGGCGGTGCGACAGTTGCAGATATCACGCTAATGCGCAAAACAGTTGGGTCTGATATCGGTGTGAAAGCGTCTGGTGGAGTTCGCAGTAAAGAAGATGCGGAAAATATGATCAAAGCCGGTGCAACAAGAATTGGGGCTAGTTCTGGTGTAAAGATTGTTCAAGGACTTCAATCGGACGCTGATTATTAATTAGCTGATGTTTTGTAAAGAAAATTTCTTGACGGCTATAATTGCTTGTATTATAATTATTTAGTACATGGAATTTCCATAACGGAACATGTAATCGTAAGTGTTCGGAGGGAGGGAAAGAGAAATGTCAAGAACAGTTGTTCGTAAAAACGAATCACTTGAAGAGGCTCTACGTCGTTTCAAACGCTCTGTTTCCAAAACTGGAACTTTACAAGAATTTAGAAAGCGTGAATTCTACGAAAAGCCAAGTGTGAAGCGTAAAAAGAAATCTGAAGCGGCTAGAAAACGTAAGTGGTAAAGAGAGAGAGGGTGTAAGAATGAGTCTTCTCGAGCGTTTAAATAATGATATGAAGCAAGCGATGAAAAACAAAGAAAAAGACAAATTGACTGTCATTCGCATGCTTAAAGCTTCCTTGCAAAACGAAGCGATTAAAGCAGGCAAAGAGTTGGCAGAAGATGACGAATTAGCCGTACTTTCTCGCGAAGTGAAACAACGCAAAGACTCCCTCCATGAGTTTGAGAAAGCAGGACGTGAAGATCTGGTTTCAAAAATTCAAACTGAACTAACTTACGTGAACATATACATGCCGGAGCAACTTTCAGAAGAAGAATTAGAAGCGATTGTTCAGGAAACAATTGTAGAAGTGAATGCTTCCTCTAAAGCTGATATGGGTAAAGTAATGAGTGCGCTCATGCCGAAAGTAAAAGGTAAAGCTGACGGCGGAACGGTGAATAAGCTAGTTCAGACAAAATTATCATAAAAAAGAGATGGCGATTTCTGCCATCTCTTTTTTATCTATATCGCGGTTGGCTCCAGTCCATCCGCCGCTGGTCAGCGCTTTCCGCTTTTCGTTGTCTAGCTCCGCCTCCTAGACACTCGAGTCAAATGCCAGCCTGACTGTATGGCAAAGAACGCCATTCCGTCATTCTGTCATTTGCTTGTCGTGTCTGAACAGTCGGCTCCGCTTTTCGTGTTGTCTAGCTTCAAGCGCTAGCGGCTAGTG
>NKXN01000112.1 GCA_002261155.1 Bacillaceae bacterium SAS-127
CTTTCGCTGCCATGAACTTGAAGAAGCTGGCGAGCTGGACTTGGCAAGGGCCAGAAACAGCCTAAGAAACGGTCTCGAAGAGGTCTGTTCTTCTCCCTATTAGCTTCAAATCTAATAAAAATTCAAAAGGGGTTCGGGATGAGAGCATCCGAACCCCTTTTGTCTACAAACTGAAAGGTCTGCAAAAGCAGACCTTTTCCTTTTCAAACTACTTTTTATTATTGCCTCGTTTGGATTCTAATCGGCGCTCACGTTTTTTAAATTGCGTCATTTCTCGTTGCATTTTCTTCTTATAGCCTGGCTTGACTTTCTTCGGTTTTCTAACGATCGATTTCGCTTTTTGATCAATGCTATCTTCTGTTTTTTCTCTTTTCTTTCGTTGGTTACGATCTTTCACTTCGATCCATTCGCCTTGACGAATATCAGCATGAGTAAATGTGATGCCGATTTTCTCTAGACGAACGAGCGCATCCTCATCACTCGGTGTGTAAATGGTCGCACAAATTCCTGAGAAGCCTGCACGAGCTGTTCGACCAGCACGGTGAACGTAAAAATCAAGATCTCGTGGAAGCTCGTAATTAATAACATGGCTCACGCCTTCAATATCAATTCCTCTAGCCGCTAAATCCGTTGCCACGATGTATTGATAGTCTAGCTCACGAATTTGCTTCATCATTCTTTTACGATCTCTCGGTGACATATCACCGTGAATGCGCCCAACTTTCAAGCCTTTTTCTATAAGAGCGTTCGCCACTTCATCCGCTTTTTGCTTCGTGTTCGTAAACACAACCGCTAAATAAGGGTTATAAGCGACTAACATATCATGAAGCAAGTCGACTTTTTCCCGACTTTTCTTTGATACTAATACATGATTAATATTTTCAGCTGAAATATGCTTCGGTTGAATATGAACATATTCAGGATTCTCCATGTATTTCTTTAAAAACGGCTTTAGCTTTTCTGGGATCGTTGCTGAAAATACAAGTATTTGTAGCTGTTCAGGCATTCTACTTGCTACTTGGTCAACATCGACAATAAATCCCATATCGAGCATTAAATCCGCTTCATCAATGACGAGCATGGACGCACGATGGACAAATAACGCTTGCTCTTTAATCAGGTCATTAATTCTCCCCGGTGTACCAACAACAATTTGCGGTTGCGTCTTTAACTTATCAATATCGCGCTGCTTATCCGTTCCACCCATATAGCAACGAGCCGTGATCTCCTCTTCAGAAAACTTAATCATTTTCAAAGTTTCTTTATAAATTTGATCAGCTAATTCTCTCGTTGGCGCTGTAATAACGGCTTGG
>NKXN01000113.1 GCA_002261155.1 Bacillaceae bacterium SAS-127
GGATTTTGTCCCAGCCCCTTTAAAATAACACTCTAAAACTATTATTGATTATAATAAACAATAATAGATGGAGGTGTTTTAAAGTGTTTTATGGAACTAAGTGGTTTTATAAAGTCTTATATTTTATAACCGCAATGTCACCTGCATATTTTCTATTTTTACTACAAATTGATGATAAATTTAAACATCCATTTAATGTGAAATTAAATGTTAAGGTAGCTACAATAGATTTAAATATTTATTGGTGGTGTGGATTATTATTTGTCATTCTTTTCTTTTTAACATGGGTTCTTAGAAGATTATTAGTCAAACAATATACATTATCTTCTACAAACCAAGTGTTATCAGATGACAAAGAACCTTTTAAAGAAGCTGAATTGGAAGAAAAAAATGGAAACGTGATATCCTTTTTATTAGGTAACATTTTGCCAGCAGTGCTAATTATAGAGGGTAATTTATCTGCAGCTATTATTGTTTTTATAATAATTCAAGTTTTAATATATGTTTTAATAATGAAAAGTACAGATATATTTCCAAATATCGCGTTGGTCATATGTGGAATAAACTTGTGCAAAACTAAAGATAATAAGTACCTTTTTACTTTTAAGTCAAAGATGTTCACAGAGTTTAAGGTTTATCAACTTGGAAATCCAGAAAAATCAAAGATGTATATTACTATGTATGAGAAGTGAGGTATTTAGGGGTAATGGCATTAGAACGTATTTATGTGTGCACATCTAAAAATTCTAATTTATATAGAATCTATTTGTTGCAAACTGGTGATCAAGAAAAATTGAGTATTTTTAGTAGCTTTGAAACAGATTTGAATAAAAAAATGACTGAAGAAAATAATATGGACATATTGAATGGCAATGCCTTAATTGAAGATATTCCATATTATATAGAGTTCAATGCAATTTTAGCAGAGAGTTATTTATACAATTTCAAAACTGAAATTAAAAATTTGCTTGATAATCCAACAAATAAAATTATTCAGTTTTCTAAATTTGGTAAAATGGCAGGGGAAGTAAAAAACTTTGAGGAAAATGAAGGCATTAAGTTTTTAATTGTACAAGATGATAAGTCTTTATATTTCCTATCTATTGCTAAAAATGCAGTGATAAAAAATAAACCAGTAATTTCATTTTCAATCACTGAAAATACTACCGTTGTTGATGTTCCAAAAGGTATACAAGTTCCACCTGCAGTAACAGCACGACTAGATAGAGAAAGTAAAAAACTATTTGTTTATGATGTTAATCGATTTGAAAGTATGTTAACTTTAAATGAAAATCGTAAAGCAAAATCACAAGCTACCATTAATAAGTTTATTCAAGGTGAGTATACAATTTCATCAGCTAAATATAAATTTTCGGGCTTAGATGACAATACAGTAACTCAGAAATTATATAGCAGTGCAAGAGCTGTAAGAAGGCTGTCTAAATATAACGCTCCGGAAACAAACTATTCTATTGAACAAATTAAAGAAGCTGTGAGTAAGCTTGATGAATCTCTTAGAGTCACTTTTGATGATGCAAATAAAACAATTAATGTAACTCATGATACAGCAAAAACATTTGTGGGGATTATTCACAATAGTATTGTGCAACGTTTAATATCTGGTGAAGTTGAAATAGCTATTTAGATTTTAATCAACCTTTATTTCAAAGTTACACGACCTTGAGTATTTGAAATAAAGTCGCACCGTCTATAAAATGTTTTGATCGATCTTTTTTATAAAAACTAACTCTACTCCAAAATCAACTCCACCCATTTTGATCAATCTTTTTTCGAAATGGGTGGGTTTCTTCTATTACAAAATCAATGTTTGTAACGTACTTTTGATCAAACTTTATTCCAAAGCTACAAACTTGTGGATTTGAAATAAAGTCGCGATGTTTATAAAAAAGATGCGATGTTTTTAAAAAAGTTGCGAAGCTTTGCCCCTTTGGATATTATTGTCTAAAGGGGTGTTTTTATGTCCAAAAGAAGAAGAACATCTAAAGTTGAAAAATGGATTAAAGAAGGTCGTGGGACAGGGATCGGTGCAGACTATAAGCCATGGTTAAAGATCCAAGATGTTTCCTCATTAGGTCGATCAACACGCTTGAAAGGGATTAAAACGAGCAGACAACATGAATTTTTATCAGATTTGGAACGAAACTACTTTTATATAACTGAATATTCGGGTTTTGTTGTTGATATTAGAGAGCAATTTCCTTTACTACCGTTGGAAGAAACAATTGTTATTGCAGATGAACTAGGTCTTAAACATCCTACAGATCCAAAAACGAATGAACCAGTTGTGATGACAACGGATTTTTTATTAACAGTAGATAAAGGTGAAGGAGTAGTTGAACTTGCACGTACTATCAAAATGAAGGACGAACTTTTAAGAGACGATTCTCCTCCTTCAAATGACGACGAACCATGCGTATTGCCCATCATGCGGAACGAAAAGCCTACGCTTGCATAGTCGGTATATGCGTTTTTTATATGATTTACTTTTCGGTTCCCAACACACAGCTATTCATTTTGTTTCACGTAAATAGTTCTGTGATGAAAACGATTGTACGCAGCGGATTTTTACAGAGCGTTTTTCTTGGCTGAAGCCTTATGCTAGACGGGCAGAACGGCTTCAACAACTTCTCAGAAGTATGAGCTGTCTACAAGCAGAAAAACTCGTTAGCTCTTTTCTGCCTAAGATGAGCCATGATATATTTCTACGACTGATTCGCGAGCTACCCCGACTCATGTCTCTCTTCCTTCTGCGGTGGGTCTCGATGACTTTTCCTTTCAAAAAGGTCATGATTATGGCACATTGATGTGTGACTTCCTCACACATCAGCCTCTTGCGATTTTGTCTGATCGTACAGGTGAAACAGTGACAAAGTGCTTCTGCCGTGAGGCGTTTTTTAGAGCCTTACAGAGCAAATAAAAAGAAACGGTTCCCAACAGAAATAAAACAATGTGTCACAAGAAAGCAAGTGGCCAACTATCTGTAGGTTGGTTCTGATGCGTTGACTGAAAGAAAGAGAGTTATTTTGAAACATTGTCAAACAAAATTTCCTTGTTTAGTCCAAGCAGAGGACATCATTCAACAATATCGAACCTTCTTTAAAATGCGTGACCTTTCGGCGTTCCTTGATTGGATGACCGCTCAATTGTCCAATAAGCATTCACCGCTCCATTCCCACAGCAAAAGGATTCGCAAAGACTTAAGCGCTGTAAAGAATTCGTTGACGATGTCATTTCACAACGGTCTACTAGAAGGACACATCAATCGACTCAAATTTCTCAAACGCATGATGTATGGATGGGCGAATCCTGATTTACTGGAAAAGTGTGTACTGTATCAGCCCTAATGATATATCGAAATAACAATGGAAAGTAACTATACATATACTCAGGCTTGTTCACCAAAATTGCGTAAGAACCACTTTATTCTAGCGTTTACACAGGGATCGGTGCAGACTATAAGCCACGGTTAAAGGTTCAAGATGTCTCCTCATTAGGTCGATCAACACGCTTGAAAGGGATTAAAACGAGCAGACAACATGAATTTTTATCAGATTTGGAGCGAAACTACGTTTATATAACTGAATATTCGGGTTTTGTTATTGATATTAGAGAGCAATTTCCTTTACTACCTGTAGATTTGAAATAAAGTCGTACCGTTTGTAAAAAAGATGTACTGTTTATAAAAAAGTCGAACCGAAATGTTATTATTTCAGTTTTCCTTCTGCCACAAACAGTTAGTTCAGTAGCTTTATTTGGGCATTGCGTTCAAATTAAGATAATATTGATTTGAAAGGCGTTGGAATTAGTAGTATAAAAAATAGGGGATGCAAAGCAGTGAATGAATTTTATAATGCGTTAACATATGTAAATAAAATGTTTTATGAACCCAATCACTTAACCATGAAAGCTGTCCGAGAAGAAGCTCAAAATTCAGATTATGGGGCTGGTATATTTCAGCTAAATTCAAAATCGATTAGATTTAGAGTCGCAAAAATAACACCTACCAAGATAGGACAGTTTGTTGCTTTTTGGGAAAAAGATGGGAATAATAAAAACCAAGCCTTTTCATATGAAAAAGCTACTGATTTATTGGTTATCAATACTTTTACTAGAAATAATAATTTTGGACAATTCGTTTTTCCAAAAGAAGTACTTGTAAAACAAAATATCCTTAAAACAGCCACTACAAAAGGAAAAATGGCAATTAGAGTTTACCCTAGTTGGGAAAATCCCACTAGCAAACAAGCTATCGAAACACAGAAATGGCAATTAGAATATTTTGTTGGGATGAACAATACAAATAGTTTACCAATACAAGAACTATTAAAACTATACTCTAACTAAAATTGGATAGCCCTAAATGTGGTTTTAAAATAAAGTTTGATTATTTGAAACAAAGTCTGATCATTTATAAAAAAGATTGATTAGAAATACTTTTAGTTAAGGCTTCTTCTTCCACTGACGGGAGTTGAATTTTCTTAATTATGGGGGATTTATATGTCATTTGAACAATGCCAGAGTATTGCTGTATTAATGAAAGGATTTGATAAAACATGGTTTATTGCTGGTGGGTGAGCGATCGACCTTTTTATCGGTAAAGAAACAAGGGTACATAAAGATATAGAGATTGTATTATTCCGAAAAGACCAATTATATCTCAAAGATTATCTTAAAGAATGGGAATTTAAAAAGGTTATTAACGGTGAATTCCATACTTGGGAAAATGCGTTTTTAGAGTTGCCAATTCACGAAATACACACGACCAATGAGTTAAATGGAGATACAGTAGAAGTTCTTTTAAATGAAACGGAAGGTAATGATTGGAAATTCAGTAGAGATTTAAGGATTTCATATCCCCTCAATTCAGTTTGGAGTTATTCTGAAACAGGTATTCCTTATCTAAATCCAGAAATCGTACTTCTATATAAGGCGAAAAACACAAGAGAAAAAGACCATCAAGACTTTATGGAAATTAAGGATTATCTTGATAATGAGAAGAAACAATGGCTACGGTATGCATTAGAATTGCACGAACTAAGTCATAAGTGGCTCCAATTTTTATCTTTTTAGGCGAGAAGGCTCCCACCTCAAGGAATGTGT
>NKXN01000114.1 GCA_002261155.1 Bacillaceae bacterium SAS-127
AAAAAACATGGTATCCATTATAAAGGCTAGTAACTAAGCCGACACCCGCTAATACAAGAAAATCTTCATCTTCTACCAAAGCAAATAGATGATAGTCTTCCTCGACCATTTTCGGTAATAAGTCCAGATATCTCTCCAGCTTCAAAGTGGGCCGTAATTGAGCCATTAATGGAAAAGCCTTTCTCCATTGATGTTCGTTTTTTAATTCGATTATTTCTCTAGTCATAGCAACTTCTCCTCATAAAATAATCACTGATAAAGAAATTATATCTTACGAAGTAAAGTAATGCCATTTGAAAACCACTATTCATACAAGTGATTTAACATGAAAAATTCACCCCAGAGTAGATCCTGGGGTGAATAAGCTTATTATTAGTCGTCGTCACTAAACAAATTAAATAATCCGCCGATGCCACCTTCTCCTTTAGAAGAACCACCTGTTTGTGGAGCAGAAGCAAAGACCCGACTCGCTAAACGACTGAATGGTAGAGATTGGACCCAAACGGTTCCAGGACCGCGTAATGTTGCAAAGAATAAGCCTTCGCCACCGAATAAAGCGGTTTTAATACCTTTGACTGCTTCGATATCGTAATGAACATCTTGAGTCATTGCCACTAAGCAACCAGTATCAATTTTGATCATTTCTCCAGGAGCGAGTGTTTTTTTATACATCGTCCCGCCAGCATGAATGAAGCTCATTCCGTCTCCTTCAAGCTTTTGCATGATGAAACCTTCACCACCGAAGAAACCGGTGCCAAGTTTTCTTTGTAATTCAACTCCGACTGAGACGCCCTTAGCGGCTGCTAGAAAGGCCTCCTTTTGACAAATAATTTTTCCACCAAGTTCACTTAAATCCATTGGGATGATTTTACCAGGGTAAGGTGCGGCAAAGGAAACATGCTTTTTTCCGCTTCCTTCATTGGTGAATGTCGTCATGAACAAGCTTTCTCCGGTAATCACACGTTTACCTGCTCCAAGTAGTTTGCCCATTAATCCGCTACCTTGATTAGCAGATTCATCACCAAACACCGTCTCCATGCGGATATGATCTTCCATCATCATCAAGCTACCGGCTTCGGCAATTACCGTTTCTTGTGGATCAAGCTCGACTTCGACAAATTGCATATCATCGCCATAAATTTTGTAATCAATTTCGTGGTTATTCATCGCGTTCTCTCCTTTGTTATGGAAAGGGGAAGAGCTTCACAAAGATTGCTTTGCTCACACTGCTCTCCTTTTTAAAGTAATACGGCTGTGACGAAAAAAGGTTTCAAAAAAATTAGAAAACATATGTTAGACAAATTTCGGGGAGTGACAGGCACTTGTCGACAAAAAAGCCCTGCAAAGTGTGGTTTGCAGGGAGAGGGATTTGTTAAATGGAAGGCTTCGTTTTTTCTTTGAATGCTTTGATTTTCTTTTTTGTATCCGCAAGAAGTGTCTTTATTTTTTGTACATCTGGCTGGGCCTTTTTGGCTTCATGTATAAGTGGATAGAGGCTTTCTTCGATATGGTTATAATCTTCAGGGAAGGCTTCTTCCACTTGTTTTTCAATCGTATCCCAATTTTCTTCAAGCTGTTCACCGGCTTCTTGAATCTTATTCGTACGATCCGATGAATTTTCCAAGGTTGTGCTCAAGTCTTCTAAAGAAGTTTGGACTTTGTCGATTCCGTTCGTTAAATCCGGAATCTTTTTACTTGTTTCCATCACTTCTTTTGATGAATTTGTATTGTTAGTAAAATTACAACCAGCAACCATTACCATAGCTACAACTATCGCTAACACATAGTTAAACTTTTTCATTTGCTCCTCCTCATTGCAACATTTTATTACTGCTAGTGTTAACGAATTTCCACACATTCATACAAGAGGAGGATGTTGGAAAAAACGAACCTATTTCACATAGCCTTTTTTCCCTGCGCCCATCCCAGAAATAAAAATAAATATGGAAACGACCATCAGCATAAGTAAAGGAATGGTCCAACTATGCGTGATGTCATGGAGCCAGCCAAACAATACCGGACCGGTAGCGGCTAGGAGGTAGCCTAGTGACTGGGCCATACCTGATAGTTCAGCAGCTTCTTGGGTGCTTTGTGTACGAAGGCTAAAGAACATCATCGCTAAACTGAAGGCAAATCCTCCACCAATCCCGATTAAGATGACCCATAAAAGAGTGAGTTGAGGGCTTCCATACAATATGCCACATAGCCCTGACAAAAATAATCCAGCGGTCAAGGCGACTAATAGACGCTGACTTTGTAGTCGTCCGGCCCAAATTGGAACGATAAAAGTGAAAGGCAGTAAAGCAAATTGCATAATAGAAAGCATCCAGCCGGCTTCGTTTGCGTGCAGACCTTGTTCTTTCAGAATTTCCGGTAACCAAGTAATCACAGTGTAAAAGATTAAAGACTGAAGACCCATAAAAAAGGTGACTTGCCAAGCTAAGCGCGAACGCCATAAATTAATGGGCTTTTCGCTTATTGTTGTTTGGATATTCGTCGTTGCTTTTGACCGCTGTTTCAATTGCGGAATCCAAAAGAAGATGGCTAATAAGGATAATATCCCCCAACAGCCGAGAGCGCCACGCCAACCTAAGCCTAGAAGAGAAGAGAGTGGTACGCTGACACCAGTTGCTATTGCACCGCATAAGTTCATGGAAACAGCGTAAATCCCTGTCATTACCCCAATGTTTTTGGCGAAGTCTCGTTTAATTAAGCTCGGCAGTAAGACGTTGGAAACGGAGATGGCTAAACCGAGTAAAATAGTTCCGGTAAATAACGTAGTCATTCCCCCAGTAGAGCGTATAGCAATTCCGAACGTTAATAATAGCAAGGAAGCGAATAATGTGCGTTCTAAACCGAAGCGCTGTGATAATTTTGGCGCGAACGGTGATAAGAAGGCGAAAGCAAGGAGCGGCACAGTTGTTAACGCACCCGCTGAAGTATTTGATAAATGTAAACTGTCACGAATGGACGCGACTAATGGACCTACGGACGTCAACGGGGCTCTTAAATTGGCTCCAAGTAAAATAATGCCGATCAAGAGCAACCAGGTACCTTGTTGGACAGTCGCCCTTGATGGATCTAGTTGCTTCATTGCTTGATTTGTACTCATGATAGTTTCCCTGTATCTGTTTTTAACTGAGTCATGTAAGAATTCACAGCTTCCATAGCTTGTTGGCTATCCTGGCTAATAATCGCTTGCACAAGTTGGTGATGAATTTGCAGATGAATCTCTAAGCAAGAGTTGTTTTCCACCAAATGATGAACAGATTCATGAAGAGCCTCCGTCATATGGTCATATAAGTCGATAAGCAAATGGTTATGAGTCGCTACTGCGATGGCTTTGTGCAACTGAATATCTGCTTCTGCATAGGCTTGATGATTCTTTGATTTCGCTGCTTCCTGACAGGTAGATAAATGAATTTGTAATTGCTTGATATCTTCTTTGCTACGTCTTGTTGCCGCTAATTGTGCGGCTTCTCGTTCTAAAGCATGGCGCACTTCTAATGTTTCTAATAAGTTAGATTGCTGGATTCTACGGTGAAGAGCCACTCCTAATACGCTGGCTGAACAGACGAAGGTGCCACTCCCTTGTTTTGTTTGTAAAAGCCCTGCATGCACGAGTGACCGAATCGCTTCTCTCAACGTATTCCGGCTGACATCAAACTGCTCCATCAATTCCAGCTCTGGAGCGATGCGATCGCCAACGGGCCATTCTCCTGATTCGATCAGGGCTTCCATTTGAGAAATGACCTGATCTACAAGCGACACCCGTTTTGTTTTTGATATATTCATAGTAACACCTCTAATTTGTAGGATGATTGGTTATTTGGATAATTTACTATATGGAAGTGAAAAAGTAAAGTGAAAGATGCCTTAAACCCTCGCGTTGTGCCATAATAAATAAAAAGCAATCAGAAGCAATGATGGAGGAACTATGACAAAACTTTTAACGATAAAAATAAATAGAAAACACGCAGCTAAAATGAAACAAGGTTATCCACTAATTGAAAAGGAAGCTGTTGATAATGAAAAGTTGTTGAAGCATGAGGGCGAATTATTGCGACTAGTGGATGAGAAAAATAATTTTATTGGCATCGGCTATTATGGTATTCAAAACAAGGGACTCGGTTGGGTGATCAGTCATAACCAAGAAGAAAGCATCGATCAAGCTTTTTTTACAAAGAAAATAGAGAAGGCTTTTACCCATCGACAAGAATTGTTCGCTGACCCTGATACGACAGCTTTTCGCGTATTCAATGGGGAAGGTGACGGTCTTGGTGGTGTGACGATTGATTATTACGACGGCTATTATCTCATTCAATGGTATAGCAATGGCGTGTATTCGTTTAAAGAAAACGTTTTAGCGGCGCTTGCTCAGACGACAGAGTATAAAGGCGTCTATCAGAAAAAGCGTTTCAAAGAAAAGGGACAATATATTGAAGAGGATGACTTTGTCATGGGCGAGCGCGGAACCTTCCCATTGATTGTCAAAGAAAATGGCGTGAAGTTTGCTGTCTACTTAAATGACGGGGCGATGACGGGGATTTTTCTTGATCAACGAGAGGTACGCAAAGCCATTCGCGAACGTTACTCGGATGGAGCCGAAATGCTGAATATGTTTTCTTACACAGGCGCTTTCTCGGTCAATGCAGCCCTTGGCGGAGCCAAAATGACAACAAGTGTAGATGTAGCTAATCGTAGTCGTCCAAAGACCATTGAGCAATTTGCAGTGAACGGTATTGATTACGAACAGCAGCAAATTGTCGTTGATGATGTGTTTCAATACTTTAAATACGCAGCTCGCAAAGAACGGCTGTTTGATCTTGTCGTCCTTGACCCACCAAGCTTTGCCAAAACAAAGAAACGGACATTCAGTGCCGCTAAGGATTATACGACGTTGCTTAAAGAGACAATTGCCTTAACAAAAAATCAAGGCGTTATCGTCGCTTCTACCAACTGCAGCACATTTGATATGAAAAAGTTTAAACAGTTTATTCAGACGGCATGCCAAGAAACGGGTACCAACTACACTATTCTTGAAGAATATAGCTTACCTGCGGACTTTCGGACGACACGCTCGTTTTCGGAAGGTGATTACTTGAAAGTGGTATTTCTGCGAGTGAAGAAGTGATATGAGACATGAAAACACCGCTAATCTACGAATAACTATTCGGGATTAGCGGTGTTTTTGGTGTTGATTTGTTGATTTGCCCTTTAATCAGGCGACCACTGACAATTAACACTCAAAACCCCAATACGTAGAAAATGACAATTGTCATTTTTTGTGATGACATTTACTACTAATCTAGAGAGTTTAATCATCATACACTTAGTTTAACGAATACGGAGGTGTTGAAGATGACTGAAGTTGTTAAGGTAGAACGGGTGTCAAAATTATTTCGTGATAAAAAAGCCGTGGATGATGTGTCGTTTTCTATTCATTCAGGAGAGATTGTAGCCATTCTTGGTCCGAATGGTGCGGGAAAGACGACGATGATTTCGATGGTTTTGGGGCTTTTAAATCCGTCTAGTGGAAAAGTCCAAGTGTTTAATCAACCGCCTAAGGAAAAAAGCGTTCGAGAAAAATTAGGCACGATGTTGCAGGATGTCAGTGTGATGCACGGGTTAAAAGTCAATGAATTGCTCGATTTAGTTCGTCACTATTATCCTCATCCATATTCTTTAGCAAAGTTAATTGCTTTAACGGGATTAAATGAAATGGATTTAAAGACACGAGTGGAAAAGCTTTCAGGTGGTCAGAAGCGACGCCTTAACTTTGCGTTGGCATTAGCGGGAAATCCGGAGTTACTTATTTTAGATGAGCCTACGGTTGGGATGGACTTGAGTTCTCGTAAGCATTTTTGGGAAACGATTCAACAGTTGGCTGAGCGGGGAACGACCATCATTTTTTCGACTCATTATCTTCAGGAGGCGGATGATGTGGCTAATCGAATCTTGTTGTTTAAAGAAGGTCGGATTATTGCTGACGGAAAACCTATGGACATAAAAGCTCAATTTTTAACTCGTACGGTTTCTTTTCAAGCTAATACGGCCACTTCATTAGCGCAAATAAAAGGTTGGTCCAGTGTGAAACAGGTATACATGCAAAATGGTAGATTTTATATTGAAACAAATGATTCAGATGAAATATTAGCTCGACTGTTTGCTGAAAAAACGGGGGCTCGTGATATTCAGATTGAACAAGGAAGATTAGAAGCAGCGTTCGAGCAGCTGACGGCTCGTGAAGAGGAGGCAATATAAAATGAAGGTATTATTCATGCAATGTAAGGTGGAAATCATTCGGATTTTGCGCAATCCTTATTTTGTTTTTTGGTCATTATTAATGCCGATCTTCTTCTATATTGTGTTTACAAAAGTGATGAATACGGACGTGCCGAATCCTGAGCTTTGGCAAGCACATTATTTAATGTCAATGACGGCTTTTAGTGTGATGGGTTCTGCGATTATGACGTTGGGCATTCGAATGGTACAGGAACGATCACTTGGTTGGTCAACTTATATGCGTGTGACACCACTTTCCAATACGGTCTACTTCATTGCGCAAATGGTGGGGCAAACATTGATTCATTTACTTTCGATTATTGTCATTTTCACGGCTGGTGCCTTTGTAAATGACGTGTCGCTTACCGCTTCTGAATGGCTGTGGAGTGGACTGTGGATTTTAATAGGGGCTTTTCCGTTTTTAGCACTGGGAACTTTGTTTGGAGCGATGAAAAAAGTAGAAACCGCTTCGGGAGTGAGCAATCTTTTATATATCATTCTAGCGATGGCTGGAGGGATGTGGATGCCGATGGAAGTCATGCCGAAAATGATGCAAAACATCGGTGAGTGGCTACCTTCCTATCATTATGGAAGTGGGGCTTGGGAGATTATTCGTGGGGATTCACCAAGTTGGAATAATATTCTTGTTTTATGCGCTTATTTTCTTTTGTTCATGTTAATATCTAACTATATTAGAAGAAAACAAGAAGCGGTGTGATCAGTGAAATGGGTATAAAGAATTGGCGGATTAAAATTTTCCCGAAGCAGTTCGGGATTCTTCCTTATGTTTTTTTGTTTTATTTGTTTATGCCTGCTTATGAAATAGCCAATCTAACAGAGGAGAAAAGAGCACTTGGTGTCAGCTTACTTTTCTTATTTTTAGTCAGCTATCGTCAATTGTTTTTTTCAATGGATAAACGAAGCTTTTCTTATTGGTTGGCCCTTCAAATGACCATTGTCTTTATTTTGAGCACTTTCATTGATGTGAGCATGATATTTATGGGCTTTTTTCCGGCGAACTTTATCGGTTGGTATGAACATAATAAAGAAAATAGACGGAAATTTATTACGGCTTTGTGCTTTCTTGTCGTGATTGAAGTGGTCCCTTTATTGAAATGGGGAGCGTTAACATCACCCAGTGAATATGCATTTTTTTTACCGTTCTTAATTGTTATGTTGTTATCGCCATTAGGTGTGCGTTCGATCAATAAACAAATGAAACTTGAGAGACAATTAGATGAAGCGAATGAACAAATTAAGGAGTTTGTAAAGCGCGAGGAGCGAGTGCGGATTGCTCGTGACTTGCATGATACGTTAGGTCATACATTGTCGCTTATTACGTTGAAAAGTCAATTAGTCGAGCGATTGATTAAAAGAGATGCTGATCAGGCGGAAATAGAAGCAAAAGATATTGAGCGAATATCACGGACAACTCTGAAGCAAGTGCGGGAGATTGTATCGAGCATGCGGGCGATCACGATCGCTGAAGAGTTGGTTCATATTCAAGAGATTTTGCAGGCAGCTAATATTTCTTACCACTATAAAGGAGAGGGTGATCTTTCTGCCATTTCACCCCTTACGCAAAATATTATTAGTATGTGTTTGCGTGAAGCGGCAACCAACGTGGTTAAACATAGCCAAGCAAAGAATTGTACGATGAACATATTTATGTCGAAAGCGAATATTCATGTCGAAGTGAAGGATGATGGAATTGGGGTGGGGGACAAGGATATGTATAGTAGCGGGCTAAACGGGATTGCTGAGAGATTGGCTTTAATTGAAGGTCACTTTCAGCTATTAAACCAAAACGGGGCTTTACTAGCCATTACGATCCCAATTATTCAGAAAGAGGGGGCTTTTGTATGATTCGAATATTTATTGCAGAAGATCAGCGAATGTTGCTTAGTGCACTTGGCACTCTACTTAATTTAGAAGAAGATATGGAAATAATCGGGCAAGCTACTGATGGACAGGAGGCGGTTGATTTAATTAAAAGGCTAAATCCGGATGTTTGTTTAATGGATATTGAAATGCCGCTGAAAAACGGATTAGAAGTAACAGAAGAGTTAAAGATCGATCTGCCAGCTTGCAAAGTTATTATTTTAACAACTTTTGCTCGGCCAGGTTATTTTGAACGTGCCATTAAAATTGGTGTGCACGGTTACTTATTAAAAGATGGTTCGATCGGAGACTTAGCAGCAGCGATTCGTAATGTGATGCAAGGGCAGCGAGTATTCAACCCAGAGTTAATGTTTGATACGATTCGCGAGGCTAATCCATTAACAACACGTGAACAAGAAATTTTAACATTGGCTGCTGAAGGGAAAACAACAAAGGAAATGACTAGCGAGCTCTTTCTTTCTTCTGGAACAGTTCGAAACTATCTGTCTGAAATTATTCAAAAGCTAGAGGCGAAAAATCGGATTGAGGCGATTCGGATGGCAAAAGAGAAAGGTTGGATTTGATAGATGTCCGTTTATTTCTCTTAATAAAATGTGTAGCAGAAACTGCTCTTAAAAAAATGTTACACCTATTGACTTTATAGTTTACAACATGTTATATTATATTTCTGCCGCTGATTAAGAGTGGTTTTGAGAAAAAGTTCTTAAAAAACTTTTTAAAAAATAGTTGACTTCAGACGACGAGAATGTTAAGGTAATAAAGTCGCTGAAAACGACAATAAGTTGAAATTGATCTTTGA
>NKXN01000115.1 GCA_002261155.1 Bacillaceae bacterium SAS-127
GTCAACAACCCACCACTTAACGATCTTACGGTCTGTTTGAAGTGGGGGCTTGCGTCTGCCAAAGTTCGACAGTACCTCTACCCTCATAGATGGTAACTACGCTTGTTCCTACCCAGTAGTGCGAACGGTTGTTTAGACCTCCTACCTTAGAGTGGTGGAACATAGGGACGGTTGACTTCGCCCCTACCACAAGAGTTATACTCCTGCGGTAACCACACCAATATGTTCAATTCCTTTACGGTGTAGGTTCATCGCACCAACACGATCATCATTTGATTCGTATTGGCAGTTTTTACACTTAAAGATGTGTAGGTTTTTGTTTCGATTCGCTTTCTCAATATGGCCACATTTAGGACAAGTTTGAGAAGTATATTTTGGGTCTACGACCATTACCTTCTGCCCATTCAATTCAGCTTTATATTCAAGCATTTGACGGAATTGGTAGAAAGCCCAAGAAACAGAAACATAGCGGTTTTTCACTCGTACTTTTTCAGTTGCGGAGCGGACACCTGTTAAATCTTCTAAAACAAACATAGTACCTCTAGGATATTTGTCAACGAGTGCCTTTGTAATTTGATGGTTTACATCCGTTACATAACGGTTTTCTCTTGAGCCCATTTGTTTTAGTTTCTTACGAGCAGAGGGTGTTTGTCGCATTTGTAACTGTTTACGAGTAGCTTTAAATTTACCACGCTTATGCTTAACAACATTTCCGTTGTAGAAAGTGGTTTTACCTTGACTGTCATAAGTAACTGCAAGGAAGTTTATTCCTAAGTCAATGCCGACAATATGATTGACATCGGCAAAGTCTAACTCTTGGCATTCTTTTGTCATAGGGATGTGTAAGAACCATTTCTTGTGCTTATGCACTAATTTAGCTGTACCGAATTTCCAAGTATTATTAAAGTATTTTTTCATAGCCTTACGCTCGTAATTTAGCTTTAGACGACCATCCAGTGTATTTACACTAAATTGATGTTGGGTTAGTGAGTAATCACGATTCCATACAAGGTCATATTCTGGAAGTTTGAACTCAATTAAAGACCATTCATGTCCATTTGATTTAGCTGACTTGTAACGAGCAATGACAGTTTTCATCACAGATTGAGCCATTTGGCTTTTTAGTCCAAATTGATTTCGTAAATCAGAATAATACAAGTCATTAAGGTTTGCTTGATTCAGTATTTTTGTTTCAAAAACATGTTTTGATAGCCAATTGCAAGCTTTACGATAAGCATTAGTTGTTATCTTTAGACTTTCAGCTTGATTATCGGAAACATATATCTGTATTTTTGCAGTAATTGTAGTCATTATCTTCACCACCTTTCACTAACCAGATTATACCAAATTTTTAGTGAAAGTAAATAACTTAAACAGAGAAAGGAGGGGGCAAGGTGGAAGGTTCAGATACTTGATATGGTATGAAACCTTACGATTTTAACCTACCATACCGTATCTGACGGCAATTCCTCCCCCACTTATCGTTGGGCTATCGCCCTTCACACGAT
>NKXN01000116.1 GCA_002261155.1 Bacillaceae bacterium SAS-127
CGAGTTTGTCTACAGTCTGAGCAGAGTGTGAAAAACTCTGCTTTTTTAATTCACTAATTTTGTTTCGGCAACGCCATTATCAATTAATTGTGAAACGGTTACGATTCGATCGGTCTTTGACACGTGCTGAATTACTTCTGGCAGTAGCGTATTGGTTTGTTTGGCAGAATCTGAAGCATGCATAAGAATAATATCTCCTGATTCTGCCGCTTTTATTTTCGACATAATATGCTTTGAACCAGGATTTTTCCAGTCGTCTGTATTAATGCTCCAATGCACATATGTTAAATTCATTTCTTCCGCAACACTGATGACTTCTTTGTTAAAATGCCCAGTTGGTGCTCGGAGTAGCTCGATATCTTCTATTTGTAGCTTTTTAAATACCTCCTGTGCTTTTAATAGATCCTTTTTCATTTCTTCGTTCGTTAAAGTTGTATAATCTACATATTGATACCCTAGTAACCCGATTTCAAAATGATGTTCTTTCATTTTTTTGACTAAGTCGGGATGGCGCTCGGCCCATGATCCTGATAAAAAGAAGGTCGCCTTTGTTTTATGCCGAATGAGAGTTTGAACAATTTTGCTCGCTTTTTCATCTCCCCAACCGATATCGAACGTTAAAGCGATTCCTTTCTCGCCTTTATACACTGCTTTAGGTGTCTCTTTTGAAGAAAAGACAGGGATGCTAATGGAATTTTTTGAAAATAATAAAAGAGCGGTAAAGAATGAAACGGCTACTAAAAGCAAAAACTGCTTTGTTTTTTTCGTGTTTAATGTATGAAAGTAAATCATGCTCTCCCCCCGGTCGAGTAGTCTTAGTGAATTTTATGAGCATGTACATAAATATTATGACAAACAAATCAAATCGCTGAATAGCATAGAAGTATGAGAAGAATAAAAAGATAACGGGTGATGAAATGCTAGCACTTTTAATTAACGAGGAAGAGAAAAGAGAAATTTATTATTTGCTTAAAAGGGAAATGGATGAAATCTTATTTGACTTGGGTGATACGAGAATTGCAGAAGCTGTAAAATGCTCTATGAAAGCGAAGTATGAGCGGTTATTTGAGTTGTTTAAACGAGTGGCCCCTGAAGGAGAATGTATGCAGTATTTAGCTTATCAAAAAACTTTTTTGAAAAAGTTTTAAATTAGCGTTGACTTTATTAGTTATTCCGTGATAAATTATTACTTGTCGCCGCAATGGTGGCGATAACAAAAAAAGAAATTCAAAAAAACAAGTTGACTTTTATTGAGTCGCTATGTTATGATTGAAAAGTCGCTGAAAACGACAGTGAGTTGAAATTGATCTTTGAAA
>NKXN01000117.1 GCA_002261155.1 Bacillaceae bacterium SAS-127
CACTCATATAGAGTGCGACCCAAACAGACAAACAGTGATACTTTCCTTAAAAAATTTCAATCCACGCACTCATATAGAGTGCGACAAAAAACAAAGTTTACTTCCATGGTCTTACATTATTTCAATCCACGCACTCATATAGAGTGCGACGAGAGGTTTGGAGCGCTTTGTTTTGCAGGCTGATATTTCAATCCACGCACTCATATAGAGTGCGACGGAAACCAGTTCCGCGTGGTAGGCATTAGTAGCAATATTTCAATCCACGCACTCATATAGAGTGCGACGACTCACCAGCTAAAGAAATTGATAAACCTAAAGTTATTTCAATCCACGCACTCATATAGAGTGCGACGACAGCTTTTAAAAATCAATATAAGGTTACACAAATTTCAATCCACGCACTCATATAGAGTGCGACATGATGCTCGAAAAAGAATACAACATTTCACTCATATTTCAATCCACGCACTCATATAGAGTGCGACAACTGGCATTAGCTTGCCGCTTTTTCTTTTAGTGCATTTCAATCCACGCACTCATATAGAGTGCGACTTGATAAGGGAGCTGCTAAGAAGAGCAAACAAAGTATTTCAATCCACGCACTCATATAGAGTGCGACTAGCACCAACTCTATTTCCCGTTGGTGATCCAAGAATTTCAATCCACGCACTCATATAGAGTGCGACGTGCAAGACTCTTCATTCGATCTGTCAGTTCCATATTTCAATCCACGCACTCATATAGAGTGCGACGCAAAAGTATTGGGTAGTAGTTTGGGAAGACGTAATTTCAATCCACGCACTCATATAGAGTGCGACGCCATTCGATCCATCCGAGTACACCATTGATAAAGATTTCAATCCACGCACTCATATAGAGTGCGACGGGTTGGCGTATATATTGCCGATAACCTCATAAAATTTCAATCCACGCACTCATATAGAGTGCGACTTCCATTTTTATTTATCTTGGTTTCGAGGTGATAAATTTCAATCCACGCACTCATATAGAGTGCGACTATAGGTATCATTAATAGCTTTAATAGCGTTATATTTCAATCCACGCACTCATATAGAGTGCGACCGTGGGTAGTTGTTGAGAAACTGGATTTAGATGTATTTCAATCCACGCACTCATATAGAGTGCGACAGTCACAAGGAGGGTTTTCACAATATACCCATCTTGATTTCAATCCACGCACTCATATAGAGTGCGACATATCGTTATTTGCGCCGGTATCTTTTTTCTTAATATTTCAATCCACGCACTCATATAGAGTGCGACGTCCAAAATGCGTGGTATCGGAACGGTCACAAAGATTTCAATCCACGCACTCATATAGAGTGCGACTAAAATGACAAACAAAAACATTGAGTGGCAAAGAATTTCAATCCACGCACTCATATAGAGTGCGACATGATAAAAGTAAATTGTCTACTCTTTCTGTAGAATTTCAATCCACGCACTCATATAGAGTGCGACCGACAACTGTGATAAATCGTATGGAACAAAAAAATTTCAATCCACGCACTCATATAGAGTGCGACTTGATGAAGTCATGGGAGAGATCACAGACGAAAAAATTTCAATCCACGCACTCATATAGAGTGCGACTAGAGCAGCTCCTTTTAACCCCTCTAACTTGGCTTATTTCAATCCACGCACTCATATAGAGTGCGACTCGCCTTTCTTAATTTCTTCCCAGATATCATCAATTTCAATCCACGCACTCATATAGAGTGCGACTTGAACTGCATTAATATCTACTGAATCAATTAATATTTCAATCCACGCACTCATATAGAGTGCGACCCTTATCGAGTTGTTATTCCTAACTGGTGCAGAATTTCAATCCACGCACTCATATAGAGTGCGACACATTCGATGCGCGCGACAAGTAGTAACTGTTATTTCAATCCACGCACTCATATAGAGTGCGACAATTCCATTATATCCAATTCCAGTTTCATTGTGATTTCAATCCAACTTGACCACTCATATAGAGTGCGACGCGGCTGTTCGTTTCATTCTTTCGTAGCCATCTATGATATT
>NKXN01000118.1 GCA_002261155.1 Bacillaceae bacterium SAS-127
AGTGCGTGGATTGAAATTCTTGGACGTTCATACCGGTAATTATCGCAGCGTTTGTCGCACTCTACATGAGTGCGTGGATTGAAATAATCAGCCAACAACCGTCGTAAGCCGGAAGTAAGTCGCACTCTACATGAGTGCGTGGATTGAAATATTGAAGTATGGGTGTACTCTTGTTTGTAACTTTAGTCGCACTCTACATGAGTGCGTGGATTGAAATAATGAGTTGATGATTTCATTCATATCAGCGACATCGTCGCACTCTACATGAGTGCGTGGATTGAAATCCCTCGTTTTGAATTGGGGAGTGCCAAAGCAATGTCGCACTCTACATGAGTGCGTGGATTGAAATTTAACGCTTTGAAGGTGGGAGACAGGTTGAAGGTCGTCGCACTCTACATGAGTGCGTGGATTGAAATTCCGTTACTGCATCAAACATAATTTCGATAGCCTGTCGCACTCTACATGAGTGCGTGGATTGAAATCAGACGGCATATAAGTTAATAACGAATGCCGCGAAGTCGCACTCTACATGAGTGTGTGGATTGAAATAAGTCCTGGTTCTAGTGCAGGAACATCATCAAAGTCGCACTCTACATGAGTGCGTGGATTGAAATAACCACTCCAGTGTTTTTCCTGGTTTCCTAGCGCGTCGCACTCTACATGAGTGCGTGGATTGAAATACTAGTGCCGGTTGTCTCCTTAATGAAGGAACAGGTCGCACTCTACATGAGTGCGTGGATTGAAATTACTACATATCCTCTTTGTTTACTAATCTTATTAACGTCGCACTCTACATGAGTGCGTGGATTGAAATATATACTCCGCAATATGATCTAAATCTTGATTAAGGTCGCACTCTACATGAGTGCGTGGATTGAAATAATATCGAGCAACTTAGCGGATTGCTTCGTAGAATGTCGCACTCTACATGAGTGCGTGGATTGAAATATCGCTTGCTTTTTTACCTTGTGTTGATTGGTTTGTCGCACTCTACATGAGTGCGTGGATTGAAATATTGGTTTACAAGGTAAAGGTTGTACCGAAGAAAGGTCGCACTCTACATGAGTGCGTGGATTGAAATTCAAGGAAATCACCGTCTACAGCAATACCTCTTCGTCGCACTCTACATGAGTGCGTGGATTGAAATATGTC
>NKXN01000012.1 GCA_002261155.1 Bacillaceae bacterium SAS-127
AAAAATAGTTTTCTCCAATACATCACCAACGGTTCCAATTGTTATGTCATTTGGAGGCTTCTTCTCTAGAGGATTGAAAATTGACTTTATAGGTGTACCGTTATTAGTAAAAGGTGCAAAGCAATGCTGTGATAATATTTATCGGTTAGTCGAAAACACGAAACAGGTTGGTAGCACTCCTTTCAATGAAAACGTGATTATTTTAGAAAATGAAATGTATAAATAATACAACAACGTCATTTGACCAAAAAAAAGATTTCCACACAAAGGAAATCTCTTTTAAAACCCTATAAGTAGAAGCTTCCCCTAAGATGACCAAGACTAAAGATATTTTTTGACTTTTCTTTAGTCAACTTATTATCACTCTATGCTCTTATCCATCAAACATCGTTGTGGTCACCACTGTCACCGTTTCAGCAATGGATTGACCGACGGCGGAAAATAGATTAATCGATCCTTCTTCTTCTAGCCTCGCTTGTTTTTCTGCTAAATCTTGCTGTGTGACATCTCGCTCAATCCAAGTTTGCGGACGGTCGACATGGATGGCAACCTCTCGCTCATAGCTAGACTCTTTTTCCCCATTGTTTTGAAAGATGCCAATCAACATCCCTAAAAAAAATACGGAAGTGACTAAATAAATTTTCAACAAAAAAGCTTTCATGATTCTTCCTTTCTAATCGGTAGAAGCTTTCGCTTGAACCGATTCAGCTTGCCAATAATAATCCGCAAACACATCGGCAAAAGCATTCGCCGTCCGATTTAACTCCTCATAAGTATTGTCCACGCCACCGAATTCTAAAAGCAGGGCATTGTTAGACAAATCTTGATTGAACTTTCCGTTTGTCTTTTTTCCTTTCTTTAAAATAACCCCTCTTGAGAGCCCTTTATATTTTTCTTCAAGGAGATGATGCAATTGGGTCGCGAGCTTCACGTTGTTCTCATAATTGGCATGTTCCCCTCCAACAACAAACGCCAACTTGGCATAACTTTCTCCATTAATCGTTGTGGTCGTCACCTTTTTCCGTTGTGAGTCGCGGTGAATATCAATAAAATATTGCAAATCTCGATTATTCGTTTGAGCAGACGCAACAATTTCCCGCGCTTGTTGATAAGCTTGACCATAACCTCTTCCTGACTGTTCAAGCTTAGCGATGACATCTGTTTTATCAATTGCCGCTCCAATCCCTTTATGTTCAAGAGCAACCTCGACCATTTCCCCTACTTTCGTCACATTCAGTGAAGAATGCTGCGCTGAATCTGGAGAGGAAACCCCTTGAAGCAAAGGTAAGTAAGATTCTCTCGTATGAGTGAAATACATAAATACACGTTCTTTTCCATTCGTTGTCATCGTTGGTGGTGAACTTTTTGGGTCCTTCTTAATCTCTTTCGGATTCTCCGCCACCGGTGCATCGTTACTCTGTTGGAGTGCGTCCGCTGGCGGCTCCGATTCAATCGGCATATTTGTGTAATTCGTTCCTTCTCCAGCTACTAAAATTTGTCCATCATAAATAGAAAACCCCGGCACCTCTCTACCTAAAAAACTCCTTGGGTCTTGGAAACGAACATTGGTCGCATATCTAAAAGCTAGTTCACTTAATAAAGGCGGCTTCAGATTTTCAGGTGCATACGTCATGAACATTCGATTCTCTAACGTATACAAGTAATAAAGAGTTTCACCTTTCACATGTTCGGTTGCTTCATTGACAGAATGAGAAGAAATTCGATAATTATAGGCTAGTGAAGTCAATAACCCGACAACTGCAAAAAGCGAAAGGAGAGAAATCGTTAACAGCATCATACCCTTTATGATCGTTGACAAATTGATAGATAAAATATAGTTCGACGGCGTCTCCTTCATTGCTCCACCCTTTCTACTAAAGTCTTGTACTATACGTATGACGATAGAGAAAGAAGCAGAACCAATAGTTTACTTCGTGAAAAAGCCAGTGTTTTGCTGATCGATTGCTGGGTGAAGCGCAGCGTTTAAGCTGTTCGCCAACAGATTAGCCGTGTCTGTCATAAATAAATCAATCTCTTTCGGTGTAACCATTAAGTTATGACCCAATGGCGCCAGCACTTCATGAATCAGCTGCCGCTTTTCATTCTCTTGGAGCACACCAATCATTCCGAGAAAAGAACGTCGTTTTTCTTCATTTGGAAGATGTTCATCGGTTAACTTCTCCTTCTGCCCAAACGCAAAGCCCATCGGAGCGAGAGCACTAGATGGGCGTTCTCCCTCTGTCATTCCTTTTCCTAAATGTTTCAAAATATAGTCAATCGTATCACTCGTAATCGATACCGCATCCACCACCGTCGGTACGCCAATTGCAATCACTGGAATTCCTAACGTTTTTTCACTAATTTCTTTTCGTTTATTACCTACACCTGCCCCTGGATGAATGCCGCTATCTGATACTTGCACGGTAGCATTGACACGTTCGATAGAGCGTGAAGCGAGCGCATCGATTACAATAAGAAAATCAGGCTTGGACCGCTCTACAACCCCAAAAACGATATCGCTCGTTTCGATACCTGTCATCCCCATTACACCAGGCACGAGCGCACTCACTGGTCGATATCCTTCCTCCACATGTTCAGGCTGCAGCTCAAAGAAGTGTCTCGTCACCATCACGGAGCCACAAACGAGCGGACCGAGAGCATCCGGCGTCACATCACCGTTACCAAGACCAACGACTAAACAACTCGCTCCTTCTTCAATTCCCTTCTTTTTCAAGAAAGCAGCTAACTCCGCGGCTAATACTTTTTCTACTTCATGCTGGTGGGTCGTATCATGACTTCGAATTCCTTGCGATTCTATCGTTAAATAAATACCTGCTTTTTTTCCCGTTACCTTCTCTCCTTCTTCATCGATCGTCACGTTCGTCACTTTAATCCCATCCACTTGACGTTCTTCTGACAAAATACCTCGTACTTCCTCTACTCCACCTTGGCGCTCTTTCGCCATTACCCTTGCTTCAACAGCTAAATCTGTTCGCACTTGATACACGTCTAAATTAATTGATTTCTCTTCCATTCAAGGCATCTCCCTTCAATTTCACGTTATTTTTCATTTTACCCGACTGTGTAAAAGTTCATTCCTTTACACAAAATCCGAATGTAAGTATTGCAATCTAGCTTCTCGTTTGATAGAATAACTTTTGTTCTTTAATTGTGAAAATCGAGCAATAAATAGAATCTCGATCGTTTTAGGAGGTGACAGGAATGCCAAATATTAAATCTGCCATCAAACGCGTAAAAACTACTGAAAAACGTACTGAGCAAAACTCTCAAGTAAAATCAGCTATGCGTACAGCTGTAAAGAAATTCGAAGTAGCTGTTGCTAACAACGAAGACAACGCGAAAGTACTTTTAACTGAAGCAGTAAGCCGCCTTGATAAAGCAGCTGCAAAAGGATTAATCCACAAAAACACTGCTAACCGTACAAAAGGCCGTCTTATGAAAAAGCTAAACGCTTAATAGTAAAAAAATCCTTCAAGTCATCTTGAAGGATTTTTCTCATTATGGCGTCTTTTTCATTATTCCTTGTAATTGAAATAAAAACATTTCAATTATCATCGTTTTTGTCATCCCACTTGATTTCATTTGCAAATCACTATCCGCAAGCATCTGAATAATCTGAGCGAGCTGTTCATCTGTGAAATTTCGTGCTTGCCCGGCTGCAAGCTTTACTCGAAACGGATGCACTTTCAAAAATCCTGCTATTTGCTGCTGACCATACCCTTTTCTTGACAGCTCTTTCGTCTGATAAATAAGCCGAAACTGCGAAGCGATCAATGAAAGGATTTTAATCGGTTCCTCATTTAACTTCAGCAAATCATAATAAATACGAAACGCCTCTTCGATTTTGCCTGTGACGATCCGATCCACTAATGAAAAAATGTCTTGCTCCAGCGAGCGGGCCGTCAGCTTGTCCACCATTTCTTTCGTAATTCGCTGCTCTCCCTGCGCATAAAGTGAAAGCTTATCCAACTCCGATGTCAGCATCATTAAATTTGTACCAGCAAGTGCTAGTAAATGCTCAAGTGCTTCTTCGTCCATCTCCACATGATGACTTTTCGCTCGGTCTTTCAACCAGCCTTTCAACTCTTTTTCACTGAGCTTTTTCGCTTCTAGTACAGCCGCTTCTTTTTTCAATAGTTTCGTTAGCTTCTTACGCTCATCTAGCTTTTCATAGGAAGCTACTAACACGAGGATCGTATACGGAGCTGGGTCTTTTATGTACTGCTCAAACTTCTGTAAATTATGTTCGACCTTTTCCTTCGTTCGCTCCGCCGTCAAAAATGTTGGCTGATTTAAAAACACGACTTTCCTTTCACCCATAAACGGAAATGTTTCCGCTTCTTCTAAAGCTGTCTCCACAGGCGTTTCTTCTAAATCGTATAGGGCGAAGTTAAAATCCATCTCCTCTTCTGTCAATGCGCTAGCAATCAGCTTTTGCTTCGTTTCATTGATTAAAAAATCTTCTTTTCCGTATAATAAATAAACAGAAGCAAACTGTTTTTGTTCGATCTCTTTCCAAATTGGTATCAAGGGCTTTTTCTCTCCATTTTCATTTGATACTATTCATGTTAAAAAAGCCTGATCGATTTGACAAGGGGAAACTGATCAAGAGGCCTCCCCTTGTAGATCTATATGAACGCCAACAATGATGTCCCGGAAACAGCCTTGCTGACGGTGATCGCTTCTTACATGTATTTTCACCGAATTTTTAAATTTTATCGAAGTTAACTCTTGTCAGAGAAGGAAATTGTCAAGAGAAGTCTAGATTTTTCTGAAATGATCGACTATACTATAATGGAAATAGGAGGGGTAGTTGTGAACGAATTTGAAAAAAGTGTTCAGTCAAAACGTAACGATGCAGTAGACTCCGGCGTTGGATTTATCGTTTCTTTCGGTTTCTTCGCTACAATGTTTATTATTGCAACAGCTATCAAAATGATCGGATAATTCTGTGTTAGAAGCTCGTCACTTAGCGAGCTTCTTTCTTTTATTCCGCATAAACGGACTGCATCCACATGGCAGAAGGGAGGCGAAAAATCCCCCCACCGATTGAAGTTTCACTTTATTTTACGGAATACAGGTAGAAAATGTGCCTCTCCTTCCACGAAAAGTATAAGTAATTTCTCCATGAAGGTCCGTTCTCCATATTTTCACTTGATACTTGTGAAGCCGCTGAACAACCTCTCGATGCGGATGCCCGTAACGATTTTTCCTACCGGCGGAAATAATGCCATATCCAGGCGTTGCTTCTGCAATAAACGGTTCAGATGTCGATGATTTACTTCCGTGGTGCCCGATTTTAACGAAATCAACATCGATATTGAAGCGATCAACTAACTTCTTTTCAGCATTCTCTTCGGCATCTCCTGTAAACAGCCACTTTTTCCCGCCAATTTGAGCATATAAGACAAGTGAGTCATCATTGCCTTCATACTGCTTATCGTCTGGTGATAAAAATTGAAAAACAGATTCTCCCGCTTGCCAACTTTCTTGAAATGTGCCATATCGAACAGGAATATGAAACCATTTCGCCTGTTCGATCGTCTGCTGCATCACCGGCTTGACCTCCGAACCAGGACTAATGATCACTTCTTGAATTTTCATGTGAGGAAACAGTTCGGTAGCAGCACCAATATGATCATAATCACTATGAGTTAAAATCAGCTTATCAATGCGTATGATTCCCCTACTTTTAAAATAGGGTAGCAACACATCCTCACCGATTTTAAAATCCTTTCTTTGCCTCTGCCATTCCTCTTTATGAAAAGGAAGCAAGCCGCCTGTATCAATTAAATAATTCCCTTGATTAAAAGGCAATTGAATCAACGTTGCATCTCCTTGCCCAATATCGATAAATGTCACTTCCCCTTTTGGCGAATACGTTTGCGTGACGATTTGAACACTTATCATAAATGCTAACAGTAAAAATACCAGCTGAAGCTTTTTCGATTTTTCCCAGTATAAAAAAGCAAGAAGGCACAAACAACAGGAAACTGCGAGCAAAAGCGCAGACGGCCGACCTGTAACGACTACCGCAAACGGCCATGCACTAACTGTCATTGCTACTTCATCGACCCGACTTAATAACGCACCTAACGGCGGTAACAGCATCAGCACAGGTGGAAACAGGAAGCTAACAATATAAATCACAAGCAACCCGGGTAATAAAAGAAAAGAATAAAACGGTACGAAAAATAAATTCGCCACAAACGAATAAAGCGAGATTTCAAAAAAGTGATACATCATCACTGGCAGGCCAGCGATTTGCGAGACGGTCGTAACAGCAAACATTTTTCCAAGAAAAGAGGTCGGATAGGATAAAATCGAGTGTGAGGAAAGAATTAATGAAAAACTAACGAGGTAGGACAACTGAAAGCCAACTTGATAAAGCAAATAAGGATCATACACGAGGACGAGCAAAAAACTGAGGCTTAGTGCATCTAGAGGCGTAAACTTCCGTTGAAATTTTATCGACATTAAAATAAGAATCGTCATTAAACAAGCGCGAACGACGGGAGGAGAACCACCCGCAAGCAAGGCATAGACAGGTAGAAACGTCAGTAAAATAAGCTGTGATCGCTCTTTCGTCACACCTATTCGAATGAGCAAGTAATACAAAAAAGCTGTCATTAAACCGACATGAAGCCCTGAAATCGCCAATAAGTGGATAACCCCTAACCGCTGATACGCAGTCGTGATTTCTTCTTCAGTCAATGTCCGGTCACCGAACAATAAAGCAGCCGCAGTCGGTTGTAGACTTTCTGGAAACGTTTCTTTTATACGGTCAAGCCCTTTTGCACGCCATAAGAAAATTTGTTGTTTCACGGAAAGCTTCGGCTGATAACAAGAGGATAATGAAAAACGATTTACTTTCAATTGCCAATACGTATGTTGATGAGCCAAAAATTTGCGATAATCAAACCCATGGCGATTGCGCGCTTCTGCCGGTTGGTCTAGCGTACCTGCTACGTCGCACATCGTCCCCGGCAACAGTTGCTTCAGCTTGTCGGCTTCTTCCTTTGAGGAAAGCTTGTAGCTTAAATGAAGCTGTTCACCTGCAGAAGATCGAACGGTTGCCTTCAAGCGATCCCCGTCCATCACCATATCTTCGGTAAATGATACTCGAAACGCCTCTTCATCACCTGTATAGATAGAACGCTGTTGCTTTTCATGAAACTGACCGACAAAAAAGGCCAGAACGACTGCAGCGAGCATCAGTTGTTTCATCCGCCCTATTAATCGTATCCATAAATATAGTGCTAATAAGGTAAAAAATAGTCGGACACTTCCTAAAACCGGAAGTGCCCATATCATTCCTACGAAAGAAAACAAAGCGACATAAATGAATTGTCCGCGCATATAGCCTCCTTCATTTATTTTGGCAAATGCTTCACTTCAATCCCTTTCAAAAAGTGTTGATTCCATTTATTCGGATAGGCATGACGATAAATAATACGTTGAATGCCCGCTTGTGCTAACGTCTTCGCGCAATTTTCACAGGGCTCATGAGTGACATATGCGGCCGCTCCTTTTAATCGGTCACGATCAGCATGAAGAACCGCATTTAACTCAGCATGTAAACAACGAATACATCTCTTTTCATCAGATAGCAAACAGCCTTCTTCATCACAATGCTCATGCCCGTGGATCGATCCGTTATATCCCGTAGCTACAATATGCTTATCCTTAACAAGAACACACCCCACATGCAGACGGTTACACGTCGAACGTGTTGATACAACATCCGCAATATCTAAAAAATATTCATCCCAACTTTTTCTACTCATTCTCACTTCACTCTTTCTACAACTTTTTTCTTTAGTTTAGCGAGAAAAAAAGGAGCTCGTCAATCAATTTTAATTGACAGTAATTAACGGCTGCAGCTTTTCAAAGGTTTTGTCACCGATACCCGACACATTTTTCAAATCTTCTGCTTGAGCAAATGCTCCTGTCGTTTCTCGATAATCAATAATCGCCTGTGCTTTCGCTTCCCCAATTCCCGGAAGCTCCTGCAACTCAGCTGACGTAGCTGTATTAATATTGACCGCACCACCTTGCTCCGCACCGCTAGAACTAGTTGTCTGCACACTCGTCGTTCCTCCATCAATCGCTGGAGCAGTAACAGGCGGCTCCTCCCCTACTTTCGGAATGTAGATCACCATTTCATCCTGTAGCTTTTGTGCTAAATTAACCGTCGTGCGATCCGCTTCCTTTTGAAATCCCCCTGCCTTTGCTACCGCATCGTTAATTCGTTCCTCGCTAGATAAAGAATAAATTCCTGGCGTTTTGACCGCACCTTTAATATCTATCGTCACCGTTTGTGGCTGCTCAGGCGCTTTCACTTCTGTCGGTGCAGCTGTCACTTTCTCCTGCGCAGGTAATGTCGTCTCCTCAATAGCAAATGGCTCAGATGAAGGAGGCTCCTCCTCGGATAATTGATACAATCCAAACGCACAAATACCAGCAGCAATTAAGACATGTGTTTTATATTTTTCAAGCCAGGCTTTTATGTCCACTCTTTCCACCTCGTTTGCATAAACTTTTTTTCATCACATACATTGTAAAAGTCGTATTTCTATCAAGGGGGGAAAACCAATGAAAACAGGAGTCATCGGAACAGGTAATATGGGAGAAATCTTAATTCATGCGCTGATCGACTCGAACGCCATCGCAGCTACTGATGTATTCATCATTAATCGTACGGTGGAAAAAACGAAGCGCATCCAAGCAAAGCACCCTCAAATCACTATTTGTGATTCTATTGCGGATATCATTCAAACTTGTGATCGTGTATTTATTTGTGTGAAGCCCTACGATATTTTCCCGATGCTGAATGAAGTCAAGCATCTATTTCGCCCATCACAATGTGCCATCTCGATCACAAGTCCCGTTAGTACCGCTCAATTGGAATCGATTCTTCCTTGTTCATGTATGCGAATGATTCCGAGCATTACGAATAAAGTGCTTTCGGGAGCGGTGTTATATACATTCGGTGAAAGCTGTCAAGATGACTGGAAAGCGCACATGAAGGAAACGATGAAATGTATCAGTAGTGAAGCTGTGGAAATTGAAGAGTCTATCACGCGAGCCGCTTCCGACCTCGTCAGCTGCGGACCCGCTTTTTTCAGTTTTTTAACTCGGAAGTTTATTGAAGGAGCAGAAACGACAGGAATGAAGGCAGAGACAGCGGAAACATTAGCGGAATGCATGTTAATCGGGCTAGGGGAGCTGTTTAAACAGAAAGAATATACATTGGCAGAGCTAGAAGAAAAAGTGTGTGTCAAAGGCGGTGTCACTGGAAAAGGGATTGAAGTTTTAGAAGCAGAAGTCGGAGAGATGTTCACGAAGTTGTTCCAAGCGACCCATAAAAAATTTGCAGAAGACAAACAAGAAACAAGTGCACAATTTGGAATCACCTAAACTTATTCGCTATCTATGTAAAAAAACCTTTTTATTTACAATTTTTTAACATAATTTAAGCTCTCAACGTATGCATCGTTACGCTGAGAGCTCAAACTAAAAAAATTTTATTTTTTTTGAGCGATAAAAAAGATTCGCTCATTTTCTGTTCGAGGAGCATCGTCTGTAAAATCGGCTGTGATCTGTACAATCTCAAAGCCCACCTGTTCGAGCCATGATGTATATTGCTCCAGCTCAAATGTTCGTTGAGTATGCAGTTCATCAAAGCGTTCATATCGGTCGCTCGATTCATCCAGAGCAAAAAACGTCAACTCGTGCTCAACACTGTTCGGCAGTTCTCCTGCAAAGCAATTCCAAATGTAAGCTACCTCATCATCCGTTGATGTAAAAGTGCCATCGGTAAAAATCTGATGAATTTTATAAAGTGAATGGACATCAAATAAGAAAAGCCCATCTGCTTTTAAATGAGTGTGAACGAGGTGAAACGTTTGTTTCACATCTTCTTCACTCGTTAAATAGTTTAAGGAATCGCAAAAAATGGTCACTACATCATATGTACCAAGCCCATCTAACTCGCGCATATCTTGTTGGTAAAGCGGAAAGGATAAGCCTTTTTCAGCTGCTTTTTCCTGAGCCATCATTAACATATCTTCAGATAAGTCCACGCCCGTCACATCCCAGTTAGCCGCTGCTAATCGCCAGGTCAGTTCACCTGTTCCACAAGCTAAATCGAGCACTTTTTTGCCTGTTAACGTTGTGGTATGCCGCTCCAAGAAATGAAGCCACTCTTCATAAGGAACGTCTTGCATTAAAAAATCATACACGTAGGCAAAGCGCTGATACGTCATGCAAGTAGCTCGCTCTCCACATCGATTTGTGGTGCATCTCCCCATAATCTTTCTAAATTATAATAGACGCGCTCATCACGATGGAACACATGAACGACAACATCACCAATATCAATTAATACCCAGCGCGCTTCATCAAAGCCTTCCATACGTTTGATCGTATATCCAAGCTCTTCTGCTTGATCCTTGACCTCTCTAGCAATCGCTTGTACTTGCTTATCAGAATTCCCGTGACAAATCATGAAATAGTCCGTAATTAAAGAAATTCCTTGCATGTTTAACACCACAATATGTTCTGCTCGCTTATCATCTGCCGCCTTAGCGACACGTTGTAAAATTTCAGGTTGACCCATTAACGTTTTTCCTCCTTCTGCTTCTTCGTTAAATCATTGTATGTATCAAATGTATCTGGAAAGATAGGCTTGTTTCTTTTCATTAAAAATTTAATTGTGTTTTTCACCGCTTTAATGACCGCCTCATCTAAATCTTCCTTCGCTAACTTTCGCACTTTCTCCACTTTCGGAAAATGACGTCCTGGCTCGATATAATCCGCTAAATAGACCACTTTATCAAGGAGTGTCATGCCGACTCTTCCCGATGTATGATAACGAATAGCATCTAGCACTTCGGGGTCATCAATCCCTACTTCTGTTTGTACTAAATAGGCCCCAGCTGGCGCGTGCCACAGTTCGGAATGGGCAGAAAGTAAACGTGGATCCATGCCTTCTCTTTCAATAATCGTAGCCATTTCCTCTTTCGGACGAAATTTCGCATAGTCATGAAAAATCGCGGCTAGCTCGGCCTTTTGTGGATCAGCTCCATACTTTTCTGCTAACTCAATCGCTGTATGCATGACACCTAACGTATGATTGTAGCGATGCTCAGTGATCTGTTCCTTCACGATCTTTAATGCCTGTTCTCGGTTCATATAACTGATTCTCCTTTATATAGGCAATCACTTTTTCTGGCAGCAAGTACTTTAACGTGCCGTTCATCGCTGCTTTTTGCCTAAGTAGACTTGAAGAAAGATGAATTTCAGGTGTATCAATTGAACGAACAGGGTAAGGCGTTTCAGTTGAATAGCTTGGACGCTTCACGCCAACGAAAGTCACGAGCTGACATAGTTCATCGACCTTATACCACTTCGGTAAATACTCAATCATGTCACCGCCGATGATAAAATAAAAATCTGTCTCTGGCTCTCGTTCCTTTAATAATCGGATCGTGTCATACGTATAAGATTTCCCATCACGTTCCATTTCAATCAGCTCAAGACGAAACTTTGGATGATGATCAATAGCGACAGACAACATCCGCACACGATCTTCTTCTGACACACCTTCATCCATTTGTTTATGAGGAGGTGTTTTATTTGGCATAAAACGAACCTCATCGAGTTCGAGTGCTTCAAGCACCTCATTGGCAATAATGAGATGGCCGACATGAGGGGGATTAAACGTCCCCCCTAAAAGGCCAACCTTTCTTCTCATTTCGGCAGCACAAGTTGCTTATTTTCTCTTGATTGCTTGTACAAAATAATGATGTTCCCGATAATTTGGACAACGTGCGCTTTCGCCCCTTTGGCGATATTTTTCGCCACTTCCTGCTTGTCTTCATCACAGTTTTGTAAAATGCTAATTTTCATTAATTCGCGCGCTTCAAGAGCCTCACCAATTTGTTTAATCATATTGTCATTGACTCCGCCTTTTCCTACTTGAAAAATCGGATCTAAATGATGTGCCTCTGCACGTAAAAATCGTTTTTGTTTACCTGTTAACATGTTTTTCCTCCTAATTGTTGCAACACAACTTTTTCCATTTCTTGGACATCAGGGAATAGCCCTGTCCATTTCTCAAAAGCAAGCGCTCCTTGATACACAAACATTTTCAATCCGTTTTGCGTATAAGCCCCTTGCTTTTTAGCTTGTTGTAATAATTTTGTTTCTAATGGATTATAAATAATATCAGACACAAAAGCCATTGCTTTTAAATGATCAAGCGCAATTGGCGATTCCTCCACTTGTGGAGCCATGCCAATTGACGTCGTTTGAATGATCACATTATATTCCACTAGCTTCTCCTCTGCCTCTTCTAATGACAACACGTTTCCTTCTACTTCGTACGGACAAGCCTCGATCATCGCTTTCGCTTTTTCTAGCGTGCGGTTGGCCAATGTAATTCGGCTAATCCCCTCTGATGCCAACGTATAAAAGATGGCACGAGCCGCCCCACCTGCTCCAATGATCAACACATGTTGCTCTTCTAATCCACTAGGATATTCCTCACGAAGAGCACGAACATAACCTAAGCCATCCGTGTTATAACCGACCCATTGATCCCCTTCACGTACAACTGTATTGACGGCACCAATCGCTTCGGCTAACGGATCGGCTTTGTCAAGAAGCGGAATGATCGCTGTTTTATGTGGAATCGTCACATTGAAGCCTTCCACACCAATCGCTTTCATTCCTTTCACCGCATCTGCTAGGTCATCAGGCTTGATATGAAAGGGATGATAATAGCCGTCCATATTAAGAGCTGCAAATGCCGAATGATGCATCACAGGCGACATCGAGTGAGCAATTGGGTCACCGATCACACCAAATAATTTTTTCATATCGTTCCCTGCCTTAAATTAAAGATGGTCGTAAAAAGACGCTAACTCCTTTTGGAACATGTGCAACAACTAATGCACCTGGTTCATTGACGGTTACCCAGCCAAGACCTGAGAATACAATATCCGTCTTGCCCTCTTTAATACGAAATTCTTGGCGAACCAATTCTGGAAATTCATCCATTTGTTCTGGACGAGGTGGAGTAAGCAATTCCCCTGCATGGTTTTTATACAATTCATCTGCCTTTTCAAGCTTCGTTCGATGAATCATTAATTCATTCGAAAGATAGCAAGTAAATGAACGTCGACCACCGGATACGTAGTCAAATCGTGCAAGCCCTCCAAAGAATAACGTTTGCTCTTCATTTAGCTGAAACACTTTTGGTTTAATTTCTTTTTTAGGCGTAATGTATTTCAAGTCGCGCTTATCAACAAAATGAGCCATTTGATGGTGATTAATAATTCCTGGCGTGTCAATCAATGCTTGGTCATCATCTAACGGGATTTCAATCATATCTAATGTCGTGCCTGGGAAGTGAGACGTCGTGATCACATCTTTTTCACCAGAGACCTCTTTAATAATTCGATTAATAAACGTCGACTTACCGACATTTGTACAACCAACCACATACACATCTTTTCCATTGCGATAATAATCAATCGCATCAATCGCCTCTTGAATTGATTGACCTTTCGTCGAACTTACAAGCAAGACATCGATAGGCTTTAGCCCAAGTTCTCTCGCTTCTTGCTTCATCCAATGAATTAATCGGTTCTGTTTAACAGATTTCGGCAATAAGTCTACTTTATTCCCGATTAATAGCACTGGATTTTTGCCAACAAAACGGTGCAATCCAGGAAGCCAACTACCGTTAAAGTCAAAAATATCGACCACTTTTACGATTAAACTGTCAGTCGTACCTAGTGTATTTAAAATTTTCAAGAAATCATCATCCGTTAACGAGACGTCTTGGATTTCGTTGTAATTTTTCAAACGGAAACAGCGCTGACAAACAATAATTTCTTTTGAAAGCGCTGATGGTGGTGTATACCCAAGACCTTCTGGATGTTCTGTCTGTACTTCGACACCGCAACCGGTGCAAATTAACTTTTCGTTACTCACTTATTTTCCTCCCATTGAATTAAACCTTTTCGTTTAAACACATTCATGATTTGTCTTTCAATTTTGCGGTTAATTCTCGTCCAAAAGCCGTCCGTTTGAGCGACTGGAATGACTAAAATCGTATAAAGTCCACTGCGATTGCCACCGAAAATATCGGTTAATAGCTGATCGCCAATCACGACTGTTTCCTCTTTTTTTACACCGAGCAATTTCACCGCTTGACGAAAGGCTTTGCCCATCGGCTTTCTCGCTTCAAAAATGAAAGGAATGTCAAGCGGGTGAGAAAAGGAACTCACACGCATTTTATTATTGTTCGAAACAATTAACACTTTAATGCCGTGTTCTCTCATATTTTTAAACCATTCTAATAGCTCCGGCGTAGCATCGGGACGATCCCACGCGACGAGCGTATTATCTAAATCGGTAATAATCGCTTTAATACCTTGTGACTTTAACTCTTCAGGCTGAATATCATAAACGCTTTTTATTTGTTTATTCGGTAAAAATAATTTTAACAATCTGTACACCCCGTTCTGTGAACCTTTCAGTCCCTATCATATCTAATTTTATCGTTCGATACAAAATAAAACTAACAAAAACGATTCGTCCAAAAATGAATGCATTATTTTTTTATCGACAAAATCCTTCATTCTCTATTTTGTGGATAAGCTTATACACATTCCCCTCACTACAATGGATGTATTTTCCATAGTTAATCACAAATTACCCACACGTTATCCACGTGACACTGTGGATAACGGAACGCTTGTTCTTCGCATTTATTTTTGGTAAAGTTAGGGAGAAACAACCTCAGCTTAGTATTTTATGCAGACCCATTCAATTATAGAACAAATTTTTCATAGGAGGTGAGTTTGTTTTGAAACACATTCCAGATGATCTGCTGTTAGAGTCTTATTTTAAAGCAAGACAGTTGAAATTAAACAAAGAATTTCTTGACCTTATGGAAATAGAGCTCAAAAAGCGTTCATTATTAAAAAATGAAAAAATTTCTTAACAACGCCTGTCATTCAGGCTTTTTTTTATAACTATTAAAGCCACTGACCAAGTTGCTCTCCCACCTTCACTTCACAAGGAATGGACATGTGAGGATGGAGTTGAAAGACATCTTTCTCAAATAATAAAACAACGGTAGAGCCGAAGTTAAAATAAGCGATTTCTTCCCCTTGCTTCCAATAGCGGTTTTCATGTGTTCGTTCAATCGCATTGACAAACATAGCGCCTACTTTCACAACAGCCATTTGACCACGCTCGTGCTTAAGCTCAGTTATATCACGATAATTTTTTGCGAGCGGCGCTTTGCCATACTGCAAGCCCGGTGAGTTCACTGGATAAGAATGGCGCCCAAGAACCCAACGATCCATGACCTCCGCATCGATCGGGCTATGAATTCGATGGTAATGAGCAGGGCTTAAATACAAAACGAGAAAAACCCCTTCTTCATACGCTTTTGCTTTCTCGTCACTCCCAAGCATTTCTTGTAGGGAATAAGTTTTGCCTTTGACGAGAAACTCTCGATTTTTAGTAATTGTTCCGGCTTCCGCAAGCTTGGCATCGACGGGACTAACTACATGATCGGCACTATAATTTATTTTTCTAGCTTCTGGTGAGAGCGTTCTAATAAAAAAATCATGTAATGTTTGGTAATCTTCAATCGGATGCTCCATCTCTTTTTCGTTAATTTGATAAGCCTTCATAAACGGGCGAATCATCGGTTTACTAACCGAGGAACAAGTATATTTTTCAATGAGAGATGATGACCATTGCTTATTTGTTAATTCAATAAAAAAACGATATAATTGCTTTTTCACGCGTTAACCTCCAAAAAAGTAAAAAATCCCAATCAAGTTTGTGGTATAATAGAACATCATTAAAATATTATTATATAATAAACTATTAGCAGGTGGCTGCTAAATTCAAGGAGAGTGTCAATTTGTTTATATCTCATGTGTTAGATTTGACCGTTAAGAAGATGAAAGCACAAACGGCGAATTTGCTGACATTGGGTAATTTAGCTTTAGGTGGTTTTTCAATCTTAATGACGATAAATAACCAACTAAGTTTAGGACTCCTACTGATCTTTGTGGCAGCTTTAGCTGACCGTTTTGATGGCATGATCGCTCGCAAGATGAATATTGAATCTGAGTTAGGAAAGCAATTGGATTCAATGTGCGATATTATTTCTTTCGGTGTTGCACCCGCATTACTTCTATACATTAGTGTATTATCGAACTTCGGCTTTCCAGGCGCGTTCTTTACGATATTTTACATCGGATGTGGTGCTTTACGCCTCGCTCGCTTTAATATTACTGAAAACAACGGTTATTTCCAAGGGTTACCTATCACAGCGGCTGGTTGTTTGCTAACCCTTAGCTATTTAACCATTTCTCATGTTCCAGCACAATCATTTATGGTAATTATTCTTTGCTTATCTTTCTTAATGATTAGTCCATTTAAATTGAAAAAAGTGTAAAAAGACTGTCCCGACAACACGCAATGTTGTTGGACAGTCTTTTTTATTCTTTCTCACCCCTTCTCAGACGGACAGGCAAAAAACTCTTCTTATGCTCATATATTTGAGACATAGCGGATTTTTAAAGGAGGAGCGAATATGTTAAGCATTATTGCTGCTTTATCCTATTTAACAAAAGAACTAATCTTTTTCGTCTCGTATGTCAAAAACAACGCCTTTCCCCAGCCATTATCGGCGGCCGATGAAAAAATGTATTTAGCAAACATGGCCGCAGGTGATTCAGAAGCAAGAAATAAATTAATTGAGCATAATTTAAGACTCGTGGCACACATCGTCAAAAAATTTGAAAACACCGGGGAAGATGCAGAAGACTTGATTTCTATTGGCACGATCGGCTTAATTAAAGCAATTGAAAGCTATTCCGATGGCAAAGGAACGAAACTGGCCACTTATGCCGCTCGTTGTATCGAAAATGAAATCTTGATGCATCTTCGTGCTTTAAAGAAAACGAAAAAAGAAGTTTCCCTCCAAGACCCGATCGGACATGACAAAGAAGGAAACGAAATCAACCTGCTCGACATTTTAAAATCGACCGATGAAGACGTACTTGACCACATTCTTTTATCGATCGAACTTAAAAAAGTGCTAAAATTTTTAAGCGTATTAGACGAACGCGAACAAGAAGTCATCATCGCCCGCTTCGGACTCAACCAAGGCGATGAACAAACCCAACGAGAAATCGCCAAACAACTCGGTATCTCTCGCAGCTACGTCTCCCGCATCGAAAAACGAGCCCTCATGAAAATGTTTCACGAATTCTATAAAGAAGAGAAAGGAGAGAAAGGAGAATAAGAAAAGCGGAAGCGGCTGTTTAGACTCAGCAGACATCAGGCGGACTGTCTAAGTGGCGTTCTTTGCCACATAGACGTGACGATTTATGTCCGAGAGTCTAGCCGCTGGAGCTGGACAAAGGAAAAGCGAAAGGCGCCGTTTAGCGACGTATGGATTGGAATGGTCTGAACGAGATAAAGGAAACACGATGAACGAGAGTGAATCGATGTTGACTTATCGCAAGGAGGATCATGGAAATCCACTAGTCGCTGGCGCCTAGAGCTGGACAAGAAAAGCGGAGACGACTGTTTAGACACGACAAGCAAATGTTCTGGCGCTGAAAAGACGATAGTCTTGCAAGCGACAGGTTATTTGACTCGAGTGTCTAGGAGACGCAGCTGGACAAGAAAAGCGGAAAGTGCCGTTCATCGGCGACAAGCAAAACGCAAGCAGGCTAGAAGGTTGCTCTTTAACCTTTTAGTCAGCTCGGATTTATAATACACACTAAATTTTTATTACATCAGTATACACTCTTGGATGAATTTCTAAAGCATAAGAAGAGACATTTTTAAATTCAACTTCATATAAACTGAAATTCATTAACAAATCAAACTAAAATTAGAAACTACAAAAATATTACTATTAATACTTTTTTAGTAGACCACTAGTAATATTTTTCTTTATTTTCAAAATAAAGAAAAATATTTAAATTTTCCGTGTTAAGATTTAAGTAAAAAAGAGAGGTGATTTTATGAAAATTTCAGGATTTCTGTTTGCTTGTGCTTTAATTTTTAGTTCTTTGTTTTCTTCACAAGCTTCTGCCCATACGGTTACGGACAACGGAAGCGAAAACAGAGGGTGGGTGCATAATACACACACAGATGATGGAAGAACAACTAAACTTTATTATACTTCCGGTTTGGATCAATTTTGGAAAGATAGAATGAACTATGGAAGAGGATATTTCCACACAGAATCGAGTCAAAAACTAACAGCTGAAAATTGGGCTTCATCAGCCACAGGGAATTATGTAACACAACAAAGAAATGACGATGCAACTTATGTGGCGAAAACTCAGTCAAGGGTTTCTGGTCAACATAAATTACAATGGTCTATATGGTTTAACAGCAAATATAATCCATACTATACACCATCTGATTGGAATAGAATCGCCCAACATGAGTTAGGACATGTATTTGGACTAGGTGACTTATACAAAGGCTATAATTCTAGTCGTTTAATGTATTGGCAGGCTGGAAATTATGCAGGATTAACTGAAAATGAAAAAATAGGGCTTAAAATAATCTGGGGGTATTAAAAATGAATAAAAAAGTCAAATATACGCTTACAAGCGGAATTTTGTCTCTTGTTTTCAGCATAGGCTTAATAGGATGCTCTAACTCACAAAGCCAAGATTCCAATAAAGACGATCAATCTCAAAAAGAAGTGTCCGTTAAGGAAAACTCTTCTGAAGTAAAAAAGCAAATTGAGGGAACATTTCCTTCATACACTTTGGAAGAATTAAATGAGAAGGCTACAGTAATTGTAGAAGGGATGCCTACTAAAGTAATTGATAGCTATGAAAAAGAGGGATCAGCCTTCACTAAATACAGCTTTAAAGTCACTAAATTGCATAAAGGGGATATTGATGATAATAAAGAAATTACTCTATTACAAGATGGAAATAAAGAACATGAATTTGCTGATCATCCATTAATGGAACTAAATAAAAAATACGTCCTTTTCCTTGAGAAAAGCCCTACAGGAAATTTGATTATGGTTGGAGGACCTGAAGGGAAATATGAATATAAAGAAAATGAAAAGATATTTGAAAACATAGGACATGAAAAATTAAACAACCACTTAGAAAAAGCTGAATAAAATTATCTTTTGGACTCCTCGATAGCGTGGAGTTTTTTTCTTGTAGGCAAGCTTAGCTCAGCCATTGTTGGGTGGATAGAACCAAAGCCTATGTCACCATAGTTTTCACGCTAATCCTGCTTTCTGAATACTCCCCTTCAAATGGTCTAAAATTAATATACTCACTTTTAAGGTCGTCAATTAAAAAACCCGGCTGAGCGCTCTCAGCCGGACGTTAACACATTAGTCAATAGACACAGAAATCATTACACCTGTGATTGTTGCAAGTAATAAGCCCATAATCATCATAACCATTCGCTATCACTCCCGAAACATTAGTTACTAATAATGTACCACATTTCGGTCATTTTGTAGCAGGCTTCTCACAAATTCTTCACATTTTATGCTTTTGCTAATTGCTCGACCATTTTCATAACCAATTGAGAAGAATGAAGAGCCGCTTTCGGTAAAAATTGATCAAACGAGATATTGGATTCTTTGCCAGCAATATCAGACAATGAGCGGATGATCACAAATGGCGTGCCGAATTGATGAGCCACTTGAGCAATTGCTGCCGCTTCCATTTCTACCGCTTGTAAATCGTTAAATTTCGTGCCGATAAATTTCACTCGCTCTGGATCGCTCATAAACGAGTCTCCTGTCGCGATTAAGCCTGCCACGACTTGAATGTCCTCTTCTGCTTTTGCACAGCTTACAGCGATGTTAAGAAGCTTGTCATCGGCCTGGAACCCAGCAGGCAATTGAGGGACTTGTCCATACTCATAACCAAAAGCCGTGACATCGACATCATGATGGCGCACTTCTGTAGAAATGACGACATCCCCGACATTTAACTCTGGGTTTAATCCACCAGCTGAGCCAGTGTTAATAATGACATCCGGTTGGAAATGCTGAAGCAAAACAGATGTCGTCATCGCTGCATTTACTTTCCCGATGCCAGAACGGAGTAAAACTACTTCTGCTCCATTCATCGTACCTGTTGTATATTCACTGTTTGCGATCGTCTCTACTTGTTTCACGTCGATATGATCACGCAAGATTGTTACTTCTTCTTCCATCGCACCAATAATAGCAATTTTCATCTTCTTTTCCTCCAATTTCGCAAACGCTAATCAATTGACCACTCGAAAATGATCATTTCGCTATATTTTATCATTTTTTCGCAACAATTGCTTGCCATCTCTTCCGTTTATCTTGTATACATAGAAAAAGATGATTCATTTAAAAAGGAGAAAATATCATGCAATTTCATTTAGATTTACTAGAAGACAAGGTCGAGTTCTTTGAAGCAGCTGATCTCGCTTCTTTAGAAAAAAAGATCGAACAGCAAATCGAGCACAACAAAGCGATTATGCTTAGTGTCTACTCCGTTTCCCATCAAATGCATATCGATCCCGATGGACATAAATTCTATTCAGCCGTTGTTCATTTTAAGCTAAAAAAATAAGGAGCTCGCTTATGCGAACTCCTTAAAAACGCCCTTTATCATTTTGTTCAAGCTTGTACATTTTTGTCGGCTTCCATCCTTCGCCATCTACCCAAGTAAGGAATATACGATACGCTTCGTCCGTGTTGCTTTTTGGTGATACTGTCCCGACCGCATCGTTCGGACCTTTACCTTTTACATACCAAACGACCATATTATCTTGCGTAATACCTGTCGCATAAGAAAGAGCATCTAGCTTCTCTTGCCAATCCTGAGAATTGCTGTCAAAAGATGAGTTATGCTCACCTGTTTGCGAAGTGCCGACGCCTTTCCAGTTTGGATCGACGATTTCTTGCTCTACGTTCGCCTCATCGCTCTCTTTGATGATTTTTTCATCTTTTGGTTCTTTTTCTTCATCATCTTTTTCTTTATCGCTCGGCTCTTCTTTTTTTTCTTCTTTCTTATCAGTATCGATCATTGCCGTCTTATCTTCTTTATTTTTGTCCGTATTGCTAGCGGTATTTTGCTCAGTTGCCGGTTTCTTTTCCACCGGCTTTTTCGCTACCTCATCATTTCCACCAGAGAAAATGGTAAATGCAACAACCACAATTAGAAGAACAACCACCGCAATGGCTGTGTTTAATACACGATTGGTTTTTTTTCGTTTTGAATTTCGTTCTGCACGAGTCGCCATCTTGTTTCTCTCCTCCCTAATGCATCATTCAACATTTTATCATGACTTTTGCTTAACATGAAGTCATTTAAACAGAAAAAACGCTAAAGATCGATTCCTTTAGCGTTTTTTTGATTCATTAATTAATTGAAACAATTTTAACAGACATGTCTCCACCTGGTGTGATAACGTTTACTTCATCGCCCACTCGTTTTCCAATTAGGCTTTTCGCAATTGGAGAATCATTCGAAATCTTTCCTTCAAATGGATCTGCTTCTGCACTACCAACAATTGTATAGGCCTCTTCTTCACCATCTGGCAATTCAACGAATACAACCGTTTTCCCTAAAGAAACAACACTTGGGTCCACTGAATTTTCTTCAATAATTTTCGCATTGCGGATCATTGTCTCTAATGTACCGATACGACCCTCAACGAATGCTTGCTCTTCCTTCGCTGAATCGTATTCAGAGTTCTCGGATAAGTCACCAAAACTACGAGCGATCTTAATTCTTTCTACCACTTCTTTACGTTTTACTGATTTTAAATGTTCAAGTTCCTGTTCTAACTTTGCTTTTCCCTCTTCTGTCATAGGGTATACTTTTTCTGCTGGCAAGTCCCTTCCACTCCTTTTCATCTTGCTGCCTTCCTGTTTTAGGAAAGCAAAAAACATCAGCAGGCTGCCTCAAAAGCGTCTGCTCCCGAAAAAACATTATATAATGAAAATATTCTTCATTACATAAGCTTGATGCGGGTAACGACCCTTTACTATTGAGACAGCCCTGTTTCTTAAAGATTATGTCTGTTTCATAAAAAGATACTATAAAATAGCATTTTGTTCAAGAATTGTTTGAATTTTAGTCACAACAAGGTCGATGGCGACATGATTTTGGCCGCCTTCAGGAATAATAATATCGGCATAACGCTTTGTCGGTTCGATAAATTGATTATGCATTGGCCGAACGACTTGAATATACTGATCGACTACTGACTCAAACGTCCGCCCACGCTCTTGAATATCACGCATCATCCGACGAATGATGCGAATGTCAGCATCAGTATCGACAAACAGTTTGATATCCATTAAATCGCGCAACCTCGGATCTTCTAGCACAAGAATACCTTCTAGTATAATAACATTCTTTGGCTCCATCACAATTGTTTCTGTTGAGCGTGTATGTTGAACGTAATCATACACAGGCTTTTCGATCGATTTGTATTGTAATAACTGATTGACGTGTTCAATTAATAAATCGTTATCGAAGGCGAATGGATGATCATAATTCGTATTTAATCGCTCTTCAAACGGCAAATGACTTTGATCTTTATAATAATAATCTTGTTCAATGATCATGACCGAATGACCTTTAAAAAATTCATCAATCGTTTTTGTCACACTTGTTTTCCCGGAGCCGGACCCTCCGGCGATTCCGATGACTACTGGTTTTTGCTCCATTGGTCTTACTCTAGCCCCTTTCGCATCATGTTGTCTCGATACACGGGTTGATCCACTTTAAAGCGTACGATTTGCAGTGGGTGACGAGCGGCATCTAGCTCATTACCATCTTCGTCCCACACTTGATCAATTACCTGTGTAAAATTCTCAATTTCCGGTCCAAAAAATTCTACTTCGTCTCCTGGACGGAAAAAGTTACGTTGTTGCAATGTGACCATTTGTGTTTCTGCGTCATAATCCAACACTAAACCGACAAAATCATGTGTCGCTTTTTTGCCATGAACACCGAATAATTGTTCATTCGCACCAGGTGTTCCTTGGAAGAAGGCTGGAGCCGCTGGTCGATTGGCACATTTATCTAGCTCGTCTAACCATTCTTGCTTCACTTTAAAGTTTTCTGGGTCCGCACAATAGGCATCAATAATTTGGCGATATACGCTAACGACAGTAGCAACATAATGGATGGATTTCATTCGTCCTTCTACTTTCAAACTGTCAATGCCAAGCTCAATCATTTGCGGGATCGATTCCACAAGCTTTAAGTCTTTCGGGCTCATGGCAAATGGTGAATCCTCATCAGAAAAGAGCGGATTTTCTCCTTGTTCACCTAATGAATATAAGTCGTAATCCCAACGACAAGACTGACAGCAGCCTCCACGGTTCGAATCGCGAGCAGTCATATGATTACTTAACACACAACGACCGGAATAGGCAATACACATCGCCCCATGAATGAATGCTTCGATTTCAATATCGACTTTTTCCTTCATTTCACGCATTTCTTCTCCTGTCGTTTCACGGGCAAGCACGACACGGTGAAGACCTTCATCTTTCCAATATTGAACCGCACGCCAGTTAGATAACGATTGCTGTGTACTTAAATGTACTTCGACTTTTGGCGCGACACGGCGGCATGTTTCAATGATCAACGGATCAGCTACGATAATCCCAGTTACACCAGCTTCTTGCAATCCGCGCAAATAATCTTCTAGCCCGTCTATATTTTCATTATGAGCATAAATATTCGTCGTCACATAAATTTTCGCTCCGTACTTGTTAGCAAATTCCACCCCTTCTTTCATTTCTTCAAAGGTGAAATTCCCCGCATTTGAGCGAAGTCCGTATTCTTGTCCGCCGATGTATACAGCGTCCGCTCCGTAATGAACCGCTATTTTTAATTTTTCAAGCGTTCCAGCTGGAGCCAATAATTCAGGTCTTTTCACAATGACTCGTTTGCCATCAACGATTTTGGAAATTTTATCATTTATGATCGTATCCACATTAGTTCCTCCTTAATAAACCGTCTCTTTAAAGAAAAAGCCAGTATCTAGTGGGCGGTGTTCCGGTTGAATTGCTTCTATTTTTTCAAGAAGTTCATCTTTGACTTCTTCGTATTGTTCTGGCTCGTCTACACATAAATCAATCGCTTGACGATATAATTTCGTTACTTCTAACAAATACTCAGGTGAATGTAGAACTCCGTCAATTTTAAAGCTATCAATTCCGGCCTCCACCATTTCCTGTAGCTCGTCAATAATACAAATATCATTTGGGCTCATAATATGAGTGCCATTTTCATCCTCATAAATCGGGTATTTATTGCTGCGCTCCTTATCATGAAGAAACATATTTTTCGCTTCTTTACGGTTTTCAATTTCCAGCGCTTTGCCTTGGTACTCAAAATAATGCCCTAGCAATGGACGTTTCGACTGGAACATGCACGTCATTCCATGCACTTGTACTTCAATTGCAACTTCAGCATTCTCTTTGATTTCCATAATCGCATCCGTGTTTAACTCCCGAGCTAACACTGCACGAACGGCTCCTCTTTTGCCCCAATAATTACACGTAAAATAGTTCGTTGCTGTTGTCTCTGTATTCCAATGAAGCGGCATAGTAGGAGCTACTTGACGAACAGCCATTAATACAGCCGGATCACCAAAAATAATCGCATCACAATTCGCTTCTTGTAAAAAAGCAACGTAGTCATCTAATTCGTTTGCTCGATCATTATGAAAAATCGCATTCATAGCGACATACACTTTTTTCCCTAGCGAATGCGCAAGCTCAATCGCTTTTTTCACTTCTTCGCGATTGAATTCGCCCGCTAGACGTAAGCCGTAACGCTGCTCTCCAATGACAAATGCATCGGCTCCAGCTTCCGCTAACGGCAAAATAGCCTCCACACTATTGGGAGTCACAAGTAATTCTGGTTTATTCATGTTTCTCTCCACCTTTTTTAAGGCTGACAGCCAAGCCGTCACCGACCGGAATCATTGCCGTGTCGTAGTCTGGATGACTCATCAGCCATTCATTATACTTTTGAATTTTTTTCACTAAGTTTCGCGTTCGTTTCGTCTGAACTAATTCTTCAGCGACATACCCTTTAAATAAAACATTATCGGTATAGACCGTCCCTTGTTTCGTTAAAAATGCAGTGTAATGCTTAAAGAACTTCGTATACTGACCTTTCGCTGCATCGATAAAAATAGCATCATATGGTCCTTTTTCTCCGACTTCGTCGATGACCTCTAACGCATCTCCATAAATAACGGTCACTTGGTCCCCAAATTTTGCACGATCGATATATTCTAGTGCCTTTTGATAACGCTCTGAATCGCGTTCGATCGTGACGATTTCTGTTCCTGGAAGAGCAGCCGCCATTCGTAAAGCAGAATAACCGATCGCTGTACCAATCTCTAGAATTCGCTTCGGTTTTTGCAATCGTAACATTTGAAGAAGTGCTTCAATGCCTACTACTTCCATAATCGGCACTCGATGCTCTCTAGCAAACTCCTCCATTTCAACAAACAGATCTGACCGCTCCCTAACTAACGTTTCTATATAATGATGGATTTTATCGTCCAATTTCGCTCCCCTTTTCTAAAAAGGCTTAACAAGAAAAAGAAGAAAGCCACCTAAAGCTTTCCACCTTTTTTGTACTTTATTATCCATTGACTAAAAAACACTTGAACTATTTTAACATATTATAGAGTAAAAAGCGACTGTCCTCACTTACTGCTGTTTTGCATTCGTAATGTACTTTTCTTTCAGCTGATTATGTTCCTCTAGCGTTTTCGAATAATACACATCGCCAGCTGGTGAAGCTAGGAAATAAAGGTAGTCTGTCGTTTCTGGATTTAAGGCGGCTTCAATCGAAGATACCCCGCTATTGCTAATCGGCCCTGGTGTGAGTCCTTTCACTTTATACGTATTATAAGGTGACTCTACCTTTAAATCTTTGTAATACACACGGCTTTTATGCTTCCCGAGAGCGTATAACACCGTTGGGTCCGTTTGCAAAGGCATATCTTCCGTTAGGCGATTGTAGAAGACGCTAGAAATCTTTCGACGATCCGACTTCTCTGTTGCTTCCTTTTCGATGAGAGAAGACATCGTCAATAGCTGATGCGCTGTCATTTTCTTCGCAGCCATCGATGGTCGGTATTGCGCCAATACACTGTCCGTCTTCTTAACCATATCTTCTACGATTTCTTTGACAGGCTTTTTCTTATCTCCATAATGATACGTTGCCGGATACAAATAACCTTCTAGCGGATATTTAATCTTTTCCGCTAAAATTTCTTCTGTTAATAACTCTGGATACTTTTGGATCATTTGTTTAATAAACGTCGGGTCATTCATGACTTTGAGAACTTCGCCTTGACTATGGCCTGTTTCCTTACTAATGATCTCGGCAATTTGCGACAATTGATACCCTTCTGGAATGGCTAGCTCAATTTCTCCTGCTATCACCTTTCCTGTTTTCAGCATTTCGATCAGTTCATCAATCGTCATGGCTCGGTGAAAGGAATAGTTGCCCGCTTGAAATTGGTCTTCTCCTTTATATTTCACATAGTATTTAAAGATTTCCGCATTTTTCACTACACCTTTTTGTTCAAGCTGATCCGCGATGACGGATAGACTAGAACCAATTGAGATGGAAACTGGGATTGGGGTTTGATCATTTTTATCAACAGGTTGAAGTGCCGACTGTACAAAGAAGTAAATGCCTGTTGCTGCACCTCCTATAGCTAGAAAGAAAGTGATGATCATAAAAATGATCGATTTCTTCAACCGCCTCTTTCTCCCTGGAGGCTGCAAATAAAGCTGCTTCGACATATTGTTTCCCCTTTCAACATTAAACGAGTCATTCGCCCTCCCATTATACTATAATTCCATCAAAAAAGGACCGGGAAGTCCGGTCCTTTTTTCTTATTCCTCTTCTTCATCAAGGAATGTATTTAACATTTCCTCAATTAAATCCCATTCTTCATCGCTTTCGATTGGCATTAATTCACCATCTTGGCCTTCTTCTCCTGGAATGAAAGAAGATGCATGAATTTCGATTTCTTCATTTTCATCTTCCTCTGCCCCTACCGGGAAGTAAAGCACATAAGATTTTTCGAATGCGTCAGAATCAAACGTGAACAACACTTCGCATAATTGTTCATTTCCGTTTTCGTCAATAATTGTAATTTGTTTTTCATCATGTGTCATATCTTTTTCCACCTCATTAGTATTGACTGTCGAGAAATCCTTGGAGGATCATCACGGCCGCCATTTTGTCGATTACTTTCTTGCGTTTCTTGCGACTAACATCAGCTTCAAGCAATACTCGCTCGGCTGCCATTGTGGTCATGCGTTCATCCCAGAGGACCACAGGCAATGAGTAGCGTTCCTCAAGCATTCGTCCGAATGCTTGTGACGCTTCTCCGCGCGGTCCAATCGTATTGTTCATATTCTTCGGCAATCCAACAACAAATTTCTCGATGTTATATTGCTCGCAAAGAATGTCAAGCCGATCCAAGCCAAAATCTTGCTTTTCTTCATCGATGCGAATTGTTTCAATCCCTTGAGCAGTAAAGCCCAATTCATCGCTAATTGCGACGCCAACTGTTTTCGAGCCAACGTCTAATCCCATTACTCTCATAAAAACTTATCCCTCTCGCTGCTGTTTCAAGTACGTTTTCACAAGCTCTTCAATAATTTCATCACGCTCAAGCTTGCGGATCAAATTACGTGCATCGTTATGGCGTGGGATATAAGCAGGGTCCCCGGAAAGTAAGTAACCGACAATTTGATTGATTGGATTATATCCTTTTTCCTGAAGGGCATCATACACTTTAAACAATACTTCTTTCACATCTTGTTCAAACGGCTCCTCAGGAAAATTAAATCTCATCGTTTGATCAAAAGAGCTCATAATTAGCACCTCGCTTTAGGCTCAACAAGTGTAAGCCTGCTTTTGTACAAGTTATTTATATTGTACAATAAATCGCCATGGAATCAAACGGATTTCACCCATTCTTCAACAAATTGTAGCGCTTCTTCTGTTTTCGAAGGGTCTTTTGCTCCGGCTTGTGCCATATCTGGACGTCCACCGCCGCTACCACCACAACGTGATGCGACTTCTTTCACAAGCTTACCAGCATGATAGCCTTTGTCCACTAAATCTTTCGTCACACCTGCAATGATGTTCACTTTATCTTCGCTCGGTGCCGCTAAGACAATAATTCCAGAATCAAGCTTTTGCTTTAACTCATCCGCCATGGTGCGCAAGTTATTCATGTCTGTCGCTTGTACCCGAGCAGCTAAGAATTTTACGCCATTTACTTCTTTGACGTTGTCTAATAAACTTCCTGCTTCTATATTAGACAATTTGTGTAGAAGTGATTCATTTTCACGCTGTAATTCTTTCATCTCTGCTTGCAAGCTTTCCACTTTTGTCACAATATCTTTCGGATTTGCCTTTAACTTATTCGCCGCTTCTTTCAGTAAAGTCACTTGCTGATTTAATAATTGATAAGCAGCTTCACCTGTCACTGCTTCAATACGACGTGTCCCTGCACCAATTCCACTTTCAGATACAATTTTAAATAGACCGATGACAGACGTATTCGGTACATGACAGCCACCGCATAGCTCAAGGCTATAATCTCCAACAGAAACAACGCGAACGACATCGCCATATTTTTCACCAAACAGTGCCATCGCTCCCATCGCTTTCGCTTCATCAAGTGATTTATTGGCGATATTAACCACTAGGCTTCTCCAAATTTTCTCATTAACGATCGTTTCAATTTGCTCTAGCTCTTCCGGCTGTACTTGACCGAAATGAGAGAAGTCAAAACGAAGGCGATCCGGGCCTACTAATGAACCTGCTTGGTTAACGTGTGTCCCAAGAACATCCTTTAAAGCTTGGTGTAAAAGATGCGTAGCTGTATGATTTTTAATAATTTTGCCGCGAGATGCCTCATCTACACGAGCAGTCACTTTTTGACCTGTTTTCAATGTACCTTGTTCCACAAGTGCTTGTTGCACATGCTGGCCGTTCGGCGCTTTTTTCACGTCTTGAATGACTACGCGAAGGCCATCTGCTTCTAATACCCCTTTATCGGCAATTTGACCGCCGCTTTCCGCATAGAATGGTGTTTCATCCAAAATAAATTGAACTTCTTCGCCTGCTGTTGCTGACTCAACGATCTCACCGTTGGCAATGACAACTGCAACCGTCGTCTCTACCGTTAATTGGTCGTAGCCGCTAAATTGACTCGCTACTGTAATGTCACCTAACACGCCGCCTTGGACTTGCATCGAATCGACATCTTGACGAGCGGCACGTGCGCGTTCACGTTGATTTTCCATTTCTTTATCAAAGCCTTCGTGATCAACCTTCATGCCTTCTTCTTCCGCATATTCCTCTGTTAATTCTACAGGGAAGCCATACGTATCATATAAACGGAACACATCTTCTCCTGCGATCACATTAGAGCCCTTGCTTTTCGCTGTTTCAATCATAGATGATAAAATTGCTAACCCTTCATGAAGAGTTTCATGGAAGCGTTCTTCTTCGTTTTTAATCACCTTTTGAATAAATTCTGTTTTTGCTGACACTTCTGGATAGAAGTCCTTCATAATTTCACCGACAACCGGTACTAGTTCGAACATAAATGGACGGTTAATATGGATTTGCTTCGCATAGCGTACTGCACGACGCAATAGACGACGCAACACGTAACCTCGACCTTCGTTTGAAGGAAGCGCTCCATCACCGATCGCAAAAGCCACTGTGCGAATATGGTCTGCAACTACTTTGAACGCAACATCTTTTTCTACACTTTCACGGTATTTCTCACCAGAAATTACTTCTGTCGCTTCAATAATAGGCATAAATAAATCGGTATCGAAGTTCGTTGGTACTTCTTGAACGACGGAGGCCATACGTTCAAGCCCCATCCCCGTATCAATGTTCTTCTTCGGTAGCGGTGTGTATGTACCATCTGGGTTATGGTTGAATTCAGAAAATACAAGATTCCAAATTTCTAAATAGCGTTCGTTTTCCCCACCTGGATATAATTCAGGATCATTTGCATCATTTCCATAAGATTCGCCGCGATCGTAGAAAATTTCTGTGTTCGGTCCGCTTGGGCCTTCGCCGATATCCCAGAAGTTCCCTTCTAAACGAATGATTCTTTCTTCCGGCAAACCGACTTCCTTATTCCAAATTTCAAACGCTTCATCATCCTCCGGATGAATCGTTACAGATAATTTATCCGCTTCAAACGCCATCCATTTTTCATCCGTCAAAAATTCCCATGCCCAGTGAATCGCTTCTTTTTTGAAGTATTCACCGATCGAGAAATTCCCTAGCATTTCAAAGAATGTATGATGACGAGCTGTTTTCCCTACATTCTCAATATCATTTGTCCGAATCGACTTTTGGGCATTCGTAATCCGTGGATTCTCTGGAATCACCCGACCATCAAAATATTTCTTTAATGTTGCTACTCCACTATTAATCCATAACAAACTTGGATCATCATGCGGCACAAGCGGAGCACTTGGCTCTACTCGATGGTTTTTTTCCTGGAAAAAGTCTAAAAACATTTGACGAATTTGTGCACCAGTTAATGTTTTCATTATAAATTCCTCCTTAGTTAACAATTATTTCACAGGTTGAAGACAACAAAAAAAGCCCCGTTCCCCGGACAGGGACGAAGCTTTTCGCGGTACCACCCTGATTATAAATCGATCATTCGATTTATCTCTCTTCTGCCTTAACGCGGCTAACGGCAGCGATTAACTGCTCTCTGGACTAGCTTTCTGCTATCCTTCACCTAGAGCTTCTTCCAGCCAAGGAAGCCCTCTCTGCAGTACAATGACCAATAGGTGGACTATAACATACTCGATCCTTCGTCGATTTAGCATTTCAATTATAACCGAATTATAAAAAACTTCATCCCTACTTGTCAATGAGTGGCTTTTGCAACCGAGCCTTTACTCGACGGTCCGCGGAAAAAGCGGCTTTTATAATGATCAGCATAGGAACCGCCACAACCATTCCTACTACCCCACCAATCTCTCCTCCAGCTAGCAAAGCCCCGATAATAAACAGCGGATGAAGATGTAAACTCTTACCGACAATCCAAGGAGAGAGGATATTCCCTTCAATGAATTGTAACGCAAACACGATAATGGCTGTATATATAGCCATTTTAAAAGAAATCATGAGTGCTACAAATATCGCCGGTACAGCACCAATCAGCGGTCCAAAATAAGGAATCACATTCGTAATACCTATAATCCCTCCAAGCAAAATGGGATAAGGAAGGTCGATCATCGCAAATAATAGCGATGCCGCTCCTCCGATTAATAAGCAAACGAAGAGCTGTCCGCGAATGTAGGAGCCTAGCGAATAATCCAATTCATTTACGAAACGCAAAGCCCGAGTGCGCCACCGTTTCGGCGTTATTTTCCAAGCCGTTTTTTTGACGCGGCTCATATCTTTCAATAAATAAAAAGAGATGAATGGAACAATCGCTAATACAAACAAAAAATTGATCGCCTTCATCATGATATTCATCAATTGTTCGACTAACCCCGTTAACCAGCCCTCAAAACGAATGAGCCGCTCACGAAGCTGCTCTTGCAAACCATCTGGCCAATTTAACGTCTCCACTTGCAAAGCAATCATTTGCTGTTCATACATTTGCGATATTTTTGGCGCACTCGCCGATAAATCCCTCAACTGGTGAATAAATAATGGCGTTCCTTTAAATAAAGCAAAGCCACAAAGGCCGAAAAATAAAATATAAATGATAATAATAGCTCCTACTCGTGAAATACCACGCTTCACCATCGCCTTCACAAGCGGATGAAGCAAATACGCGATAAAGCCGCCTAACAAAAACGGTAACAAACTAATCCATATCCAATGAAAAATCGGCAGTAACAACGGCCGTAGCAAAAACAAGACATATATCGTTAATAACGTTAATAACGCCGCACTCGCCATATAAAGCCACTTCAATTTGATTTTGCTTTCCATGATGAAAAAACATCCTTTTTGCTTAGTTTGTAGCTAAATAGATCCTATTTATTCATTGGGAACATATTTTTCTTTAACTAAACAAAAACAAGATCGGTGATGATACCCTTCTTAATAGCTAACTATATTCTTTTATTCTATAATAGCTTAATAAGTGCATAAATATTTTTTATTAACCCTTATTTCTAGATCAGCATAAAGTAAGGAACTTAAATATATATTTAGTTTAAACAAGGAGGAAACCAAGACAAACGTGAAGGAATTTAACCAGAAAGATATCGAATTATTAGTGAAAGAATGTAACATCTCTGCTTCCACCAAAAATGAACTTGTCACCATTGAGGCACTCCCACCTCAACTGACATGTGTTGGTAAAGGAACAGATGCTGCGGTGTTTGTCCACACTGATTTTCCTCAATATGCATTCAAAATATATGCTCACGGCAAAGAAGGAACAAGGAAGAATGAAGTAAAAGCATACGAAAAGCTCAGCAGCCATCCTTATTTTCCTAACTTTTACGGAACAGGCGAACGGTTTATTGCGATTAGCTATGAACATGGACTCAATTTACAGGATTGTCTCACCGAAGGAATAGAGATCCCACTTCATGTGATTGAACAAGTAGACGAAGCTATCGCTTATGCTCGTCAAGTGGGGCTCAACCCTCGTGATATTCATTTAAAAAATATTATTATGCAAGACGATACGATCAAACTAATTGACGTATCTGAATATGTGTTACCTGGAGATGACAAGCGATGGGAACATTTAAAAGAAGGCTATCGAATGTACTATCCACTCATCCGTCATCGCAAAATCCCTATTGAACTAATCGATTTTGCTAAAGCTCATTATCAAAAATACCAAACAGTTCGATTTTCTGGAAAGATGATCAATCAATTGCTTTCATTATTTGCAAAAAAACAAAGCAAAGAGGATGCCCAATGAATAAGGCATCCTTTTTGTTGTCTAGCTATAGGCGCTAATGGCTAGTGGACTTCCGACATCCTCCTTGCGATAAGTCAACATCGATTCACTACGTTCATCATGTTTCCTTTATCTCGTGCGGATGACTCCAGTCCATACGCCGCTGAACAGCGCCTTCCGCTTTTCGTTATCAAAACATTTTTTTCATTCTTTTGAGCATTCTGCCGCCGAATGTGGAGTTGTTGCGGTTAATCATGGCCATTACTGCCATCCCCGCGCCCAGTCCGACTAGGGAAGTCATTGTTCTAGACATCGTATCCGCCTCCATGTTTAGTTTTGTCCAGCTCCAGGCGCTAACGGCCAGACTCTCGGACATAAGTCGTCACGTCCGTGTGGCAAATAACGCCACTTCGACGGTCCGTCTTATGTATGCCGAGTCTAAGCGGCCGTTTCCGCTTTTCGGTTATGAACTCAGTTTTCTTTCATCTTCCTCAAACAGGTCGTCAAGGGAGCTGAGTGAGCCGTCTTCTTCGACTTGATGGACGGAGATGAGATCGTCGATAACGGAGAGTTCGATAAAACAGTTCCAACAGTAATACTGGGTCGTGCCGATTTTTCCGATTTCTTTACCTTGACAGTTTGGGCATGTAAGCATGTATGCCACCTCGCACTTCTCTTAGCTTTTTGCTAAAAGGGTGTCCACGTTCAAGGCTTTTTATACATGTGTCAAGAAAGAATGATCTCGACAGCTTTAGTATGTTCTTAGTCTAGAAAATCATAAGGCGAAACATTTTCCATGCCGATCATCGGATCAATCGCTGTAATTGTTTCTTCTGTTAATAAAAGTGGTTCTTCATTCTTTACATGTTGATGTTGAGGATGCAATCCGGCAAGTAACTTTTCTTTAAGGGTCGTTTTTCGAGTCAGATCGTCATTTCTTTCGATTCCCATTCGAAATGCTTCTTCTTCCCCGCATAAAATGAGAAATTGTTTACTCCTTGTAATCGCTGTATACAATAAATTCCGTCTTAACATACGGTAATAGCTTTTCACGACTGGCAAGATCACAATCGGAAATTCACTTCCCTGTGATTTATGAATCGAACAGCAAAACGCATGGGTAATTTGATTCAAATCAGCTTTCGTATAAGTGACTTCATTGCCGTCATAAGAAACGATGACCATATCCTGCTTTTCGGTATTTTCCTTTGCATAAAAAATCGAAACGACTTCACCGATATCACCGTTAAAAATGTTTTGCTCCGGCTGATTCACAAGCTGCAGCACTTTATCACCGATTCGATATTCCACATCACCAAACGCCAGCTTTTTTCGAGAGCCATCAGGGTCTCCATTAAAAATTTCTTGCAGAATAACATTGAGTCGATCAATCCCCGCAGGACCTTTATACATCGGCGCAAGCACTTGTATATTTCTTGCCGTAAACCCTTTTTTGATCGCATTTTGGACGACTTTCTCTACAACTTCAGGAATTTGCTGCACTCGACATGTTAAAAAGGAACGATCCTTTTGCTGTTGAGTGACGTTCGTCGGTAGTTTTCCTTTTTTAATTTCGTGCGCCATTTCAATGATGGAAGATCCTTCTGCTTGGCGATAGATGTCAGTCAAACAGACGGTTGAAATCACTCCTGAGGCGAGAAGATCTTTTAACACTTGCCCTGGCCCAACAGATGGGAGCTGATCTTCATCGCCAACTAGCACCACTTGTATATCATCGGGAAGAGCTTTAAATAATTGATGAGCAAGCCACGTGTCCACCATCGACATTTCATCAATGATTAATAATCGCCCTTCAATTTCTCTTCCTTCCTCATCGTCTAGCGATTCTTGACCGTTAAATCCAAGCAATCGATGAATCGTCACAGCAGGCAGGCCCGTGGATTCCGCCATTCGCTTCGCCGCGCGCCCAGTCGGTGCCGCTAATTTAATCGGAAATGGTTCGTCCTTCCCATAACTTTTCGGATCAAGCGAGCACCCATGTAACTCTGCATACAGCTCAACAATTCCTTTAATAACAGTTGTTTTTCCCGTCCCTGGTCCTCCAGTTAATAACATCATCGGCGACATTAAAGCCGTCTGGATCGCTTCTTTTTGCGTTGATGCGTATTGCACCCCAGTTCGCTCCTCTAAATCACCAAGTGCCAACAAAAATTCGGACTCAGGAAATTGATCTTCATATTGTTTCTGCTTTAATAGCCGTTCAATATTCGTCACGAGTCCTTTTTCTGAAAAAAATAAAGAAGGCAAAAATACACGGGCATCTTCTCCAACTACTTTGCCCTCTTCTTCAAGAGCGATTAACTGCTTAGCAATCGCTTCAAAGGAAATTTCCTCTCGGCCGCTTTTTTCAAGTAACGCTTTCACCACTTGCAGTAACGGTTCAGCTTCTAAATAACAATGGCCTTCCTGCAAGCATTGTTGCTCCACCGTAAATAAAATGCCGGCTTTCAAGCGATCTGGATGCTCCCCTTGAATACCAATTTGTGCGCCAAGTTCATCGGCGCGACCAAAGCCGATCCCTTCTACATCTTCCACAAGTTGATACGGGTTTTTTTGAATGACTTCAATCGATTGCTGCTGATACGCTTGAAAGATTTTCATCGATAGCTGTGGACCAAAGCCGTATTGGTTGAGGGCAATCATTACCTGTTCCAATCCTTGATGCTCAAGCAACGTCTCGTATAGCTTTTTCGCTTTATCTTCAGGTAGTCTCGGCACTTCTTCAAGAACAGATGGGTTGTCCAAAATTTTGGAGATTGCTCCATCACCGAGCGTTTCCACGATTTGTTCGGCTGTTTTTTTACCGATCCCTTTAAACAATTCACTCGATAAATACGTCACAATTCCTTGCTTCGTTTGTGGAATTTCTTTTTGAGCCACTCTCGCATGGAACTGGCGCCCGAACTTCGGATGTTCTTTGAAATTTCCATAAAACACATATATTTCCTGCTCATGAATCTGTGGAAAATACCCAGTAACTACCGCTTCTTTTTCATCGTAATTCTCGTTCGTTTCTGACACTCGAATGCGTAAAACGGAGTAAAAGTTCTCTTTATTGTGGAAAATCGTGACAAGATGGCGGCCTTTTATATACTTTTCTCCATCCGCGAATAAATCCATCGAATCCTGCTCCATGTGCGCCACCCTCCACTATTCTTAACTTTCTTCTGCTGCCTTTTCGATCATTTTCTTCCCATATCCCGCTAACATATGATCCGGCTGTACGTCTAACGCTTTATTAAACATCGCCATCGCTTTTTCCGCATCCTCTAAATGACCAACGTAAGCGACACCGAGGTTGTAATACGCATCGGCATGCTCTGGATCTGCTTCAATGACTTGCTCTAATTGAGCAATCGCCTCATTTAACGCATTCGCTTTCGCTAACGCCAAGCCGAATTGAAAACGAGCTTCTGTATCTTCTTCATTCAGTTCAACTGCTCGCTGTAAATAAGGTAACGCCAACACCGCTTGATCGAGCTGCATTAACGTCATCCCTAGCATGAAAAAGGCATCGCTTTCCTCTAACCCTTTATGTATAGCTTGCTCGAACTGTTTACAAGCTTCCTCTAAATGATTTTGTTCATATAAAAACGTACCGAATGCATAATAAGCGGCACCAGCTTCTGGATCTACTTCAATCGCTTTTTGATAAAACTTTTCCGCTCGCTCCAATTCACCAATCGTCGAGAGCACATGTCCAAAGTTAATATAAGCCGTTGGTTCTTCCGGTGCTTCTTCAATTCGTTCTGTGAACAACTTTAACGCCTCTTCAATTTTTCCTTGCTGTAAAAACTCAATACCTTGTAAATTTTTATCCATAATCCACCTCTAACTGTTTTGATAAAAAAATTATAACATATACAAAGAAAAAACCTTTCAAGCAATAAAATGCTTCAAAGGTTTCTCCAGCTAGTTAACCGACATACGTCAGGCGTTCGCCATTTTTAAACACTTGATCGATCGTACCACCGCCAAGACATTCCTCACCGTCATAAAAAACGACGGCTTGTCCCGGTGTAATCGCGCGAGTCGGCTCGTGAAACTCCACATTCACCTTGCCATCTTCTAGCATATGAACCGTGACTTTGTTGTCTTGTTGACGATAGCGGAACTTCGCTGTGCACTCAAAGGTTGACGACTTTGGCTGATCCGTCACCCAGCTAATATCGTCCGCGATCAATGAATTGGAGTAAAGCAACTCATTATGGAAGCCTTGCTCCACGTATAAAATATTTTTCTCCAAGTCCTTACCAACAACAAACCAAGGATCACCTGAACCGCCAATGCCAAGGCCGTGGCGCTGACCGATCGTGTAGTACATCAATCCGTCGTGACGCCCTTTCACTTCGCCATCCATCGTCGTCATATCACCAGGCTGCGCTGGTAAGTATCCACTAAGGAACTCTTTGAAATTACGCTCGCCGATAAAACAGATGCCAGTACTATCTTTTTTCGTTGCTGTCGCTAGTCCTGCCTCCGTCGCAATCTCGCGTACCCGTTTTTTATCAATATCGCCGATTGGAAACATCACTTTCTCTAATTGCTCTTGCTGTAATTGATTTAAAAAGTACGTTTGATCTTTGTTTTCATCAAGGCCGCGTAACATTTTGACTTCGTCGCCACTACGATCCACTCGCGCGTAATGTCCTGTTGCCAAGTAATCCGCACCAAGGTTGATCGCATGCTCTAAAAAGGCTTTAAATTTAATCTCTTTATTGCACATCACATCAGGGTTCGGTGTCCGCCCTGCTTTATATTCATCAAGGAAATAAGTAAATACTTTCTCCCAATATTGTTTCTCGAAATTGACGGCATAATAAGGAATGCCGATTTGATTACATACTCGTATGACGTCGTTGTAATCCTCTGTTGCTGTGCAGACGCCGTTTTCATCCGTGTCATCCCAGTTTTTCATGAAAATACCGATGACATCATAGCCCTGCTCCTTTAATAAAAGGGCCGCAACCGAAGAATCAACTCCGCCAGACATCCCTACTACGACACGAGTATCTTTCGGTGCTTTGTTCATTCAGTCCACTCTCTTTCTTTTTGCTTACGCTTTCGTTAAGCGGGCAGTAATTTGGGCAATTGCTTTTCCTGTTTGTTCAATTTGCTCGGATGAATTTCCTAATCCAAAGCTAAAACGAATCGAATTGCGAAGACGATCGGATTCTTTGCCAAACATCGCGACTAGTACATGTGACGGTTCAATCGCTCCCGCTGTGCAAGCGGAGCCACTAGAAGCCGCAACACCTACAAGGTCAAGGTTGACAAGCATCGCCTCAACATCTGTTCCAGGAAAGCTTAAGTTTATCACGTGAGGTAAGGCTTGCTCAAGTGATCCGTTTAGATGGAAATCGACTTGATGAGCGGATAAATTATCAAGCAGTTGCTGTTTAAAACCGATATACTGCTGCCTTTTTTCTTCTCGACTTGCCTCAGCAATTTCCACCGCTTTTGCCAACCCAACAATCGCTGGCACGTTTTCCGTTCCGGCCCGACGCTTTCTTTCTTGCTCACCACCAAATACTGTTGGTGATACAGCAAGTCCTTCTTTCGCATAAAGAAAGCCGATGCCTTTAGGCCCATTGATTTTATGCCCTGATGTCGTTAATAAATCAATCTGCTCTTTGTTGACATCAATCGCTTGTAATCCGTACGTTTGTACCGCATCGGTATGAAAAGCCGCTTGATGATCTTGTAACAGCTCACCAATTTCTGCAATCGGCTGAATCGATCCTACCTCATTGTTTCCATACATAATCGAAACTAAAATCGTATCCGCTCTAAGCGCCGCTTTCACATCCTCGATTGAAACGTGACCATACTCATTCACAGGCAAGTATGTGACTTCAAAGCCTTCCTTCTCTAGCTGTGCACACGTATGTAACACCGCATGATGCTCAATGGATGTTGTAATAATATGACGACCTTGTTCCTTCATCGCTCGCGCGGTACCAACGATCGCTAAATTATCCGCTTCTGTTCCACCACTTGTAAAAATAATTTCATTAAAATCAGCGCCAATGCTTGAAGCAATCGTCATTCTAGCTGTGTCTACCACATGGCGTGCCGCTCGTCCGAATGAATGAATGCTTGATGGATTACCAAATACTTCAGCCATTTGAACACTCATTACTTCAATTACCTCTGGATGAACAGGCGAAGTCGCCGCGTGATCTAAATAAATTCGTTGCATATCGATCACCCCTTAAATGTAGAACATATAGCCGTCAGATTCACCTTGATCGGTATGCTTTGCTAAATCATCTAACGTCGTATTTTCTAGTACGTTTTTAATCGCATCACTAATGCGAATCCATAGCTCTCGTTTCGCTGGCTCTTCGTCTTCAATTCCTTCTACTAAACTGATCGGTCCCTCTAGCACGCGAATGACGTCACCAGCGGTAATGCTTTCCGGCTCTCTCCCAAGTACATAGCCACCGTAAGCTCCACGAATACTGCGAACTAGCCCAGAATTACGGAGCGGTGCGATCAGCTGTTCTAAATAATGCTCAGATAAATTATGAGTCTCCGCAATCACACGCAAAGAAGTCGGCCCTTCTCCATGCCGCTTCGCTAATTCAATCATAATCGTCAAACCATATCGACCTTTAGTTGAAATTCTCATATATTTACACCTCGATTAGTTTCTTGTTTCCGTTGATTTACTTTGTTAATGATACTATCTGAAAGTCGCTGACATTGCGGCAAAGAAATTCCCACCGCTGTGCCCATAATAAAACTAAATAAAAATGTACCAAAGCTGACCGGTCCACCGATCACCCAAGCAATAGCTAATACAATAAATTCCATACCGCGACGAATGTGAGAAACCTTCCAGCCCGTTTTCTTCATCACAGCGAGCATAAAACTATCTCGCGGACCAGCGCCGAGCTGAGCAGAAAGATAAAAAGACATCCCATACGCCATAACGATCGTTCCTACAACAAACATACACAATTTCCCACTAAAAGTAGACGGTGTAACAATCATCGGCATATGTAAAAATAAATCGATAAAAATTCCGACTAGCACCATATTTAAATAGGCTCCGAATTGTGGCCATTCACGTAAATACATAGAAGCAATCGCTAAGATGAAAAAACCAACGAACACAGACCATGTACCTACCGTCAATCCGATTTGTTCATAAAGGCCAACGTGAAGTGCATCCCACGGTGTCGCTCCAAGATCGGCTCGAATTAACAACACAATGCCAAGAGACATAAATAAAAGGCCAATCGTAAAGATCATTAGCCTAACCACCATATTCCCTTGCTGTTTCATCCGCTGAATCCCCTGTTCATATATATCTTATTATACCTATCTAAATTGTACCAGTTCAAACGGTCACTTCCGATATTATAGCATAGATCAATAAACAAATAACATGATCATACCTGATTCTATATGGTAAAGTGGAGAAAAAGACTTGGGAAAGAAGTGAGGAATGAACATGAAACCACTCGCCTTTCGTATGCGCCCACGATCCATTGAAGAAATCGTCGGACAAGATCATCTAGTCGATGAAGGAAAGATTATTCACCGCATGGTCGCGGCAAAGCAACTATCTTCAATGATTTTATACGGCCCACCTGGCATCGGAAAAACGTCGATTGCTAGTGCGATCGCCGGCAGCACGAAATATGCCTTTCGTACATTAAATGCTGTTACTAGCAATAAAAAGGATATGGAAATTGTCGCCGCAGAAGCGAAAATGTCTGGGAAAGTGATTTTACTATTAGATGAAGTCCATCGTCTCGATAAAGGAAAGCAAGATTTTTTATTGCCTTTTTTAGAAAACGGTATGATTACGTTAATTGGTGCGACAACGAGCAACCCGTACCACGCCATTAATCCAGCCATTCGCAGCCGCTGTCAAATTTTCGAACTAAAGCCGCTTACACCAGAACAAATTAAAGAAACATTATCGAGAGCGCTTAAAGATGAAGAAAGAGGACTTGGAAAATATCCAGTAGAAATCGAAGAGACTGCGCTAGACCATTTCGCACAAGCAAGTGGTGGTGATGTTCGCAGTTCGTTAAATGCACTGGAACTGGCTGTCTTGTCCACTCCACACAATGATGACGGGTACATTTTCATCCATCGAGACATCGCCGAAGAATGCTTGCAGAAGAAAAGCTTCTCACACGATAAAGATGGTGATGCTCATTACGATGTGTTGAGCGCCTTCCAAAAGTCGATTCGCGGCAGTGATGCCAATGCTGCCCTTCATTATTTAGCTCGATTAATCGAAGCAGGTGACCTGCCGAGCATTTCAAGAAGACTGCTCGTGATCGCCTATGAAGACATTGGTTTAGCAAGCCCGCAAGCGGGGCCACGTACACTCGCCGCCATTCAAACAGCGGAAAAAATCGGTTTTCCAGAAGCGCGAATTCCGCTCGCCTCCGCTGTGATCGAGCTGTGCTTATCACCGAAATCAAACTCCGCCATTTCTGCCATTGATGCCGCTCTCGCCGACGTTCGTGCCGGCAAAAGCGGAGACGTTCCTGATCATTTAAAAGATGCTCACTATCAAGGAGCGAAAGAACTCGGACGTGGACTGGAATACCAATATCCACACGACTTTGAAAGCGGCTGGGTCAAACAGCAATATTTGCCGAATACAATAAAAAATAAACGCTATTACGAACCGAAGAAAACAGGGAAATTTGAACAGGCGCTTTCGGGAGTTTATGAGAAGATTGAGAGAGGGAAATAACCTTGAGACCTTATTAAATGACGGAGCTGTAGACGTCAAGTCGATTTGGCTCTT
>NKXN01000013.1 GCA_002261155.1 Bacillaceae bacterium SAS-127
CTCCGGCACTAATTGATCGAGAGCCAGTCAATTTTCATGATTTTGAATCTCGTTGATGGGGTTATGTTTCGAAAGCAATGGTCCTCACCTCAAAATTTACTATTACTTCCATTTTATAATTAAAAAAGACTGTAGGCAAACTCGATAAAATCGAGTTTGTCTACAGTCTGAAAGGTCTGCTTTTGCAGACCTTTTTTGCTGATAAATCATGCAATCTTTAGTACAATAAAGTTAGGGTAAAGGAGAGAGGTACGTATGTTGAAAATTGGTTCTCATGTGTCGATGAGCGGTAAGAAAATGTTGCTAGGTGCAAGTGAGGAAGCAGCTTCTTACGGAGCGAATACTTTTATGATTTATACGGGGGCGCCACAAAATACGCGAAGAAAGAAAATCGAAGACTTGAATATTGATAAAGGGCAGTTCCATATGAAAGAGCATGGTATGGTCGATATTGTTGTTCATGCCCCATATATTATTAATATTGCTAACACAAAGAATCCTGATACATTTGAATTAGGAGTCAATTTTTTGCGCACAGAAATTGATCGGACCGCTGCGCTCGGTGCCAAACAAATTGTTCTTCACCCAGGTGCTCATGTTGGTGCTGGCACAGAAGCTGGTATTCAAAAAATTGTTGAGGGCTTAAACGAAGTATTAACGAAAGACGACGATGTGCAAATAGCTTTAGAGACGATGGCTGGGAAAGGATCGGAATGTGGGGTTTCTTTTGAAGAACTGGCGATGATCATGGATGGCGTTCATTTAAATGAGAAGCTGTCCGTTTGTTTTGATACATGTCATACTCATGATGCTGGTTATGATATCGTGAACGATTTCGATGGCGTGTTGGATCAATTTGATCGTATCGTAGGGCTTGATCGATTAAAAGTTCTTCACATTAACGATAGCAAAAATGAACGAGGGGCAAGAAAAGACCGTCATGAAAACATAGGCTTTGGTCACATCGGATTTGATGCACTTCAATACATCATTCACCATCCGCAATTAATCGATATTCCTAAAATATTAGAAACACCTTATGTTGGTGCAGACAAGAAGACGAGTAAGCCACCTTATCGTTTTGAAATTGAAATGTTGCGATCAAAAGTATTCGATCCCGAAGTAAGGGACAAAATCATGGCTCCGTAAGACAACGATGAACATCCGGCAGTGCCTAATCACCGATAGACGCTGCCGGATGGATCGTCGTGCTCATGGTTGAAACATAGAAAATAGTCTGTTAATCTTTCGCGCTGTTTGTTCATTTGTAATGCGAGCGATGTCCTTCAATAATTGAATTCTTTCTCCATCATTAAATAAATCAATTTTTTTCCTGCGCAGTTGGCCAGCAATTTTCTCTGCTTCCTCTTGTTTCAATGAAATACTTAACCCTCTTGCATATTTCATTAGTTCATCTGCTGTAATTGTTTGAGCTCTTTGATTGATTAAATGCTGAACAAGTTTCACTGTCCGTCACTCCTTTTCTCTTCTTTATAAATGTATGAGGAATAGAAGAGATGAGTGAATTTGTAACAAAAATAATAATAAAAGGAATGATGGTATGCCAAAACAACACAAAAAAGAAAAACCGACTCATTTAATTTATCGCCTAGCACTTGTCTTTTTAGGAGCGGCACTTGCAGCGATTTCTATCGAATTATTTCTTGTCCCCAATAATATTATTGATGGTGGGATTATCGGGGTTTCACTGATTTTAAGTTACTTAATTGATCATCCTTTATTTTCCTTCTCTACATTTGTTATCGTACTAAATATCCCGTTCTTATATTTTGGTTATAAACAGATCGGAAAAACATTTATGTTTTCTTCACTATTTGGCATTGTTTGTCTTGCAGCGATTGAAAGTCAGCTTCATCATTTCGATCCATTTACGACAGAACCGGTGTTAGCTTCTGTATTTGGTGGGTTGATTTTAGGAGTAGGAGTAGGGCTTGTTATCCGACATGGCGGAACGCTTGATGGAACAGAAATTTTGGGGATTTTAATGACGAAAAAGCTACCGTTTTCGGTTGGTGAATTTGTTATGTTTATTAATATTTTCATCTTTACTTGGGCGGCATTTGTGTTCGGACCAGAAAATGCGATGTATTCTGTGATGACCTATTATATTGCATTTAAAGCGATTGATACGGTACTGCAAGGGCTAGAAGAAACGAAAGCCTGCATTATCGTGTCTGATCATTATGATGAGGTGTCTGATGCGATTTTGCATCGATTGGGACGCGGAACGACAAAGCTGAAAGGAAAAGGTGGCTTCACGGATGCGGATAAAGATGTGATTTATGTCGTTGTCACTAGGCTTGAAGTGATGAAGTTAAAAAATATCATTACCGATATCGATCCCAATGCCTTTTTAACGATTATGAATACGCAAGAAACGCATGGCGCTCGTTTTAAGTCAGCGATTCATTAAAAATAGGCCGGAACCGTTTTTCGAAGCAGTTCCGGTTTACTTTTTCATCGAAATCCTGTATACTTCAATTGGTTCTTAAATCGTAATCATTCTTATAAAGGAGAAATTTCAATGAATCAATCACCTATCATTGAAATAAAAGACGTATCCTACAGTTATGACCGTGATAATGTATTGGAAAACATTCAATTATCTGTCCCTAGAGGGGCATTTTTAGGTTTAGTAGGTCCAAACGGTTCGGGGAAATCAACGCTCTTAAAATTAATTTTAGGGCTGTTAAAAGTAAAAGAAGGGGAAATTTTTCTTTTCGGCACGCCTCAACGCCAGTTTAAAAGCTGGGATAAGATTGGCTTCGTGTCACAAAAAGCGAACTCATTCAATACAGGATTTCCCGCAACCGTATTTGAAGTAGTAGCAAGTGGTTTAACCAAAAAGCTCGGTTTGTTTCGTAGGGCAGGTAGTAAAGAAAAGCAAGAAGTATTTGAAGCAGTTAAAGCGGTGGGCATGGAGTCGTTTTTGCACCGCAATATTGGTGAGCTTTCAGGGGGACAGCAGCAGCGAGTGTTTATTGCTAGAGCGATTGTCTCAAAGCCTGAAATCTTAATTCTTGACGAACCGACTGTTGGGGTTGATTCGAAAAATGTGCAATCTTTCTATGAAATGCTGTCGTATTTAAATAAGGAGATGGGGATTACTTTGTTACTGGTGACTCATGATATCGGGATTGTTAGCGATCAAGTGACGCATGTAGCTTGCTTAAACAAATATCTTCATTTTCATGGTAGCATGACGCAGTTTAAGCATTTAGATGAATCGGATCTGTCTAAGCTATATGGGCATGGAATTCACCTGTTAGAGCATCATCACGACCATGACCATAAGGAGGGGGACAGTCAATGATTGACGCTATTTTACAATATGAATTTCTGCAAAATGCCTTTATTACAGGAATCATTATCGGGATCATTGCTCCTTTACTTGGCGCATTTATTGTGGTGAGAAGGCTGTCGCTCATTGCCGATGCTCTTAGCCATGTGACGCTTGCTGGGATTGCAGCGGGTTTATATTTTGGGCAAAAATTTGCCCTCACTTGGTTAAATCCGCTTTATGTTGGCATGGTGTTCTCGGTGTTCGGCTCTTTATTAATTGAGCGACTTCGCACAGTCTATAGGCATTATCAAGAATTAGCGATTCCGATTATTTTATCTGGTGGAATTGGGATCGGTGTTATTTTCATTTCGCTTGCTGAAGGCTTTAATACCGATTTATTCAGTTATTTGTTTGGAAGCGTCAGTGCCGTTAGCCATAATGATTTAATCGTTATTATTGTGATTAGCCTGTTTGTCGTTGCAACGGTCTTTTTATTGTATAAGGAGTTATTTTTGCTTTCCTTTGATGAAGAGCATGCCAAGGCATCGGGGATCGCTGCTAAATCGATCCATTTTGTTTTTATTGTGCTTGTGGCACTTGTGATTGCAGCTTCGATGCGAATTGTCGGGGTGTTATTAGTATCCGCTTTAATGACATTGCCTGTAGCAGCGAGTATGAGGGTGGCTAGAGGGTTTAAGCAGACGATTTTCTTTTCAATTATCTTTGGAGAGATTGCAGTTGTCTCAGGGCTTGTTAGTGCGTATTATTTAGATTTGGCACCAGGAGGGACAATTGTTGTCGCTTCAATATTGATTTTGTTACTAGTCATTTCGTTGAAAAAGTTGAGCAAGCAATTTTAATATGGGGTGAATAGAATGAATTTGACTCAGGCAATGGAGCTTTTAAAGGCAAAGGGGTATAAGCAGACGGGAAAGCGAGAAGAGATGCTTTCTTTGTTTGCTAGAGAGGATAAATATTTAACCGCAAAAGATGTGCTTGAGGATATGAAAGTCGATTATCCAGGGCTTAGCTTCGATACGATTTATCGAAATTTGGCTTTGTTTGTGAGCATGGGAATTCTTGAAGAAACGGAATTATCTGGCGAGCGCCATTTTCGCTTTACTTGCTCTCATGCGAAGCATCATCATCATTTTATCTGCATGGTATGCGGAAAAACGAAAGAGATTCATCTATGCCCGATGGACCATATCGATGAATTGAATGAGTATGATATTTCAGGACATAAATTTGAAATTTATGGAACTTGCCCGAGCTGCAAGGCATCCTAATCTTCAGAATCAAAAAGCCTGATTCCTCCGCTGTTAAGTGGAAGAATCAGGATTTTATGCTTTTTAATAGGTTAGGGAATGGTTATGCCAGTTTTGCACCCATTGTTGCGCCTGTGCCCAGTTATCTACTCGGATGACTCCTTTTGGAACAGGGTCTTGATTATAAGGTGTGTTAAATAGCATGACGGGAATATTAAGCTCTTCATGAATACTTACGGCATTATCATGTTTATCTTCAAAGAAAATATCAACTTGATATTTTTTGGCCGCTTTAATTTTGTCATGTGAACCAATGAGTTCGATATGATCATATTGAAGGTTGTGCTCTTGAAACCATTTTTCTGTAATATATTGCAGGTGGTTTCTTCTAGCGCTAATAAAAAATAATTCAAATTGTTGTTTCCAGCTATCTAGTACTTCTTTTGCACCTGGTGCAATGGGCGAACTCTCATAAATGACTGGTTCACGCTCGTCAAACCAGTGACGAAAGCGGTCGGCGGGAATATTAAGCGCCTCTGATAAATCATACTTTTTTATATCGTTTAACGTTATATTCATGGAAAAATCTTGATTAATAAATGGAACTAAGCTAGTGGGACACGTAACAGTTCCATCAATATCGATACCAAAACGTTTTTGTTTCATTGCATTTGCTCCTTACTTTGTTCACTGTTCCTCAAAGTGTACCATATTTTTGTGAGGATTGTTATCCTGCATTAACGGGCAGCTTTGAATAAATTTTTGCTTCTCGCAAACAATAACAGTGCTCCTTCAAATTGTGAAAGTGGGGGATGAACAGTGATGGATGAAACCAATGATAAGAATCGGTTTGTGAATGACACAGATATGAGGCCTATGCGAGAAGAAACCGCTGCAGAACTTGCTGAGCCTATTCCTTTTCCGCGACATGATGTTTCTGAAGAAGTAGACAGAGATGTTCGAGAAGAGGAGGGAGGACGCGGGCTCGGTTATGCGGGTTTGATTTCCTCTATTCTTGCGCTCTTCATGCTTCCTGTCTTATTCGGAGCTATCGGTGTCGTGCTAGGATTTATGGCTAGAAGAAGAGGTTCTGAAGGGCTTGGAGCATGGGCGATAGGGATCGGTGTTGTCGCTCTTGTAGTTGGTTTATTCGTTCTTCCGTTTTTCTAAGATGATGTTTGAAAAAGGAGCAGAAAAGGGCCGTCTCATAAGTCATTGAGACGGCCTCTTTTCTGTACCGAAATTTATTTCGCTTCTTGATTTTGCAAATATTCTTCGGCGATTTTATCAATTTCTTTTTTCAATTCTTCGACCATCGTTTCCTCTGGTACTTTTCGAACGGTTTTTCCTTTGCGGAATAATAGACCTTCACCTCTTGCGCCAGCGATGCCAATATCGGCTTCGCGAGCTTCTCCCGGACCGTTTACGGCACATCCAAGAACGGCTACTTTGATCGGTACTTTAATCTTTTGGATATATTCTTCTACTTCATTGGCAATACTGATCAAATCAATTTCAATGCGTCCACAAGTCGGACATGAAATTAATGTTGCTGCGTTCGAAGATAGTCCGAACGATTTTAATAACTCTCTTGCCACTTTCACTTCTTCAACGGGGTCGGCACTTAAAGAAATACGTAATGTATTCCCAATGCCTTTGCTTAAGATCGCTCCGAGACCAGCTGCACTTTTGACTGTACCAGCAAATAGCGTACCGGATTCAGTGATGCCAAGGTGCAGTGGGTAATCGAATGCACGAGCCGCTTTCTCATACGCTTCAATAGCAAGGTTTACATCTGATGCTTTCATGGAAACGATAATGTCATGAAAGTCTAGATCTTCCAAAATTTTAATATGATGCAATGCGCTTTCTACCATACCATCAGCGGTAGGGTAGCCATACTTTTCTAAAATTTTTCGCTCTAAGCTTCCGGCATTGACACCGATTCGAATCGGAATGCCTTTTGCTTTAGCCGCATTGACAACGGCTTCCACTTTTTCGCGGCGCCCAATATTTCCTGGATTGATTCGGATTTTATCCACGCCGCCTTCAATCGCTTTTAAGGCGAGTTTATAATCAAAATGAATATCGGCCACTAATGGAATGTTAATTTGTCTTTTTATATCAGCAATGGCATCAGCAGCACGTTCATCCGGGCAAGCGACGCGAACGATTTGACAGCCTGCTTCTTCCAGGCGATGAATTTCTTTGACTGTGGCTTCGACATCGTGAGTTTTTGTTGTCGTCATACTTTGAATAAATAGTTCATTACTTCCGCCAATAGTTAAATCGCCAACTTTAACAGGACGGGTATTTGAACGATGGGTGATTTCACTCAAGGGTGATTCGCTCCTTTATAAGATCTAATAAAAAGCTTTTTCAATAAGTAATTGTACCAGTATTTGAACATAGATGACAAGAAAATGGCTAGTCAAAATATCTATTCATAAACTGGAAATTGATAAGATTGGCCAATTTGGACTTTCTCAGGGGAAATGCCTTTGTTTAGCTGACTGAAATCATTAACAGCTTGAGCGATATCGACAGGCAGTTTTCCATTGTGTATTTCTTCTAAAATAGATAGAACGGTGTCGCCACTTTTCATTTTGACCGTTTGAGAAGGAATGGAGGTGCTAGTTACAGGAGAATGCTCTTTTTCATGAATAACGGATTGGTTTTTTTTCGGAAGGGAACCTCGCGTTAAATCATTCCAGGCGCCAGCTAATACCATTAATAAAATGATAAAAAAGATAAAATTCTTCATGTTCTCCCTCCTTTATTCTCAATATATGCTTGTCCTAACAATAAATGAACATAATAAAAACTGAGGTGATCCTATGCGAATCACCTCAGTAATTGTTCGTTATGCTTTAGATTTTGGAAGCGGGATGGCTCGAATCGCAAAATATATCACGCCGATCGTTAGTAGCCAGTCTAGTAAAAAGCTATAAGGAAACTGGATGTGTGCGAAATCTATCATCGTCATGATGACGATGGAGGGTGTAATCGCATAGGAGGCGATCCGAAAGCTGTGACGATATTCGATTTTTCTTTTCAGCCCTTTATTCATCCATGATCCTACGGCGGCGAAGATCGAGACTTTCATAAAGCCAATAGCCGAAACAAATAAATAATAAATCATAAATAGTATCGGCAGAAAAATAACTAAATAAGATTGCAATGTGTCGATGTATGAAACGATTTGCTCGTTGGTCACGCTTTTAGCAGTAGGAAAAAGATAAGGGAAAGATTGCGTTTGTCCATTAACGGATAGGACGATTTCATTTTTCAAAAGACCTACTGCTCGGTCTTTGTTTTGTATGTCGATGGCTGAAACAGTATTTAAAGGATCAAAAATGATTTCCGTCTGTCCGCTCTGAACAACTTTTGTCTTCGCGGAAGAAGTTAATACACCATCTTTAATGACAAACGGAGGGAGATCCTTTTTAACTGCGGTTTGTAAGTCCCCTAATCCACTTGTCGCGATATGGGTAAAATAAACGATGAAGGGTAAACAAGAGATGAGCATAACAAAAAACACATAGCTGATCGTTTGCCCGATTCCTTGAAAACGAAAAAAGCCAATATGTTTAGGGGAATATAAGCTTTTGATGAATTGTTGAAGAATAGTCAAGATAGTTGCCTCCTTATAAATCCATTGTATGAAAACTTAGTGAAGAAAGCCACTATTCATTTTTTGTAACATAATTGTAATAAAACTGCGTTTATGTTAACGAATTGTAAATTTTGAGTTTAGGTTATTTACATTTCACTTATAATTTATTAATAATTGTAGAGGGTTAGCAAGATTTGTCGAATTAAATTAATTAGGAGTTGGAGAAATGGAAATCAATGTCCAGGAAATGCTCTTTCAGTTTTTAGGTGGACTAGGTATATTTTTGTACGGAATTAAGTTAATGGGAGACGGGCTGCAGCAATCGGCTGGCGACCGCCTTCGAGACATTCTGGACCGATTCACTACGAACCCGTTTATGGGAGTTTTAGCGGGGGTATTAGTAACAATTTTGATCCAAAGTAGTTCAGCTACTACCGTCATTACTGTTGGACTTGTAAGTGCTGGGTTTATGACGTTAAAGCAAGCGATTGGTGTTATTATGGGAGCGAACATCGGGACAACCGTTACTGCTTTCATTATCGGGATTGATGTAGGAGAATACGCTTTACCTATATTAGCACTTGGAGCCATTTTTATTTTCTTCTTCAAAAGTAAACGAATCCACAATCTTGGAATGATTCTCTTTGGCTTTGGGGCACTTTTTTATGGGCTAGAGCTGATGAGTAATGGAATGAAGCCTTTGCGTGAATTGGAATCCTTCCATGAATTGACGGTCAATATGAGTACAAATCCTATTTTAGGAGTAGTTGTAGGTACAGTCTTTACAGTTATTGTCCAAAGTTCTAGTGCAACGATTGGGATTTTACAAAGTTTATTTGCAGAAAACTTGCTCGATTTAAAAGCAGCTATGCCAGTTTTATTTGGGGACAATATCGGAACAACGATTACTGCTGTATTAGCATCAATTGGGGCATCTGTTGCGGCAAGAAGAGCAGCTGCTACTCATGTTCTATTTAACTTAATTGGGGCGACAATTTTCTTAATTATTTTACCTTTGTTTACACAATTTATTGATTATTTAAGTGTTGCACTTAGTTTGGATCCGAAAATGACGATTGCTTTTGCGCATGGTACATTTAATATTACGAACACGATGATTCAATTGCCATTTGTTGGCTTGTTAGCTATGATTGTAACGAAATTAATTCCTGGTGAAGATGCTATTTTTGAATATAAGGCGAAACATCTCGACCCTATTTTTATTGAGCAGTCTCCTTCAATCGCTCTTGGTCAAGCGAAGGAAGAAGTGATTAACATGGGGCAAATCGCTGTTAAAGGGATGGAAGAGACGCTTGAATATTTAAAAACGAAGCAGCAAAAGCATGCTGAAAGAGCGACTCAAATTGAAGATTCAGTAAATACTTTAGATAAAAAAATTACAGATTATTTAATTGATTTATCAGGCGCTTCATTGTCTGATGCTGAATCAGAGAGACATTCTTTATTAATGGACACGGTTCGTGATATTGAGCGAGTTGGTGACCACTTTGAAAATATTTTAGAACTTGTTGATTATCAACAAACAAATAAAGTGAAAATTACTGATCAGGCAATGTCTGAGCTTGAGGAAATGTTTAAATTAACGATTGATACGGTTAACAAATCGATTCAAGCTCTTGATGAAAATAATTTACAACTAGCTCGTGAAGTTGCTGCGAATGAAGATTTAGTTGATAAAATGGAGCGGAAATTACGCAAACAGCACATTTTACGACTGACAGAAGGCGCTTGTACGGCACAGGCAGGTATCGTATTTGTTGACATTATTAGTAACCTTGAGAGAATGAGTGATCATGCGGTGAATGTCGCTGAGGCAGTTCTTGGTATTAGAGGGTTGTAATAGGTAATCTATAGCTTGTTTAATAAGAGGTCTAACCTTTATCTGTCGTACGATAATAAGGTTAGATCTCTTTTTTATAGAAAGTTTGATGATTTTTACTAAATCAATAGGGTTTAATAATTGAAAGAGTCTCGCTATTTTGGTAATCTAAATAATGAAAGACTAGAAAAAAATCACCTACATAGGAGGAATTTATTATGGCATTCCAATTACCAGAATTACCTTATGCATATGACGCATTAGAACCTCATGTTGATAAGGAAACAATGAATATTCATCATACGAAGCACCATAACACATATGTAACAAAATTAAACGAAGCTCTTCAAGGTCACGATGATCTTGCAAGCAAATCAGTTGAAGAACTAATTGCTGACATTGATGCTCTTCCTGAAGCGATTCGTACAGCTGTGCGCAATAACGGTGGCGGACATGCCAACCATTCTTTATTCTGGCAGCTTTTATCTCCAAATGGTGGCGGTGAGCCAGCAGCTGAATTAGCTGATGCAATCAACAGCAAATTTGGAAGCTTAGATAAATTCAAAGAGCAATTTGCGGCTGCAGCAGCTGGCCGTTTCGGTTCTGGTTGGGCATGGCTTGTTGTAAATAACGGCGAGTTAGAAGTAACAAGCACACCGAACCAAGACTCTCCATTAATGGAAGGTAAAACGCCAATTCTTGGTCTTGATGTTTGGGAGCATGCGTACTACTTAAACTACCAAAACCGCCGTCCAGATTACATTCAAGCGTTCTGGAATGTTGTGAACTGGGATGAAGTAGCGAAGCGTTTTAACGAAGCAAAATAATCATTTTATAAATGAATGGGACAAGTCATGCAATCATGGCTTGTCTTTTTTGTTGTATAACTAAGCTCTTTTCTCCAAAACATAAGTGAGAAAGGGGGATACATATTGTGGTGATCAAACGATGGTACGGTCATTTAGATGTAACGAAAGATTTAATTATTTTACTTATTATTGGTGGCTTGTATTCCCTGAGCGTTGCCTTATCAAACACGTTTGTTAATATATATCTTTGGAAGCAATCGGGTCAGTTTATCGATCTTGCCATTTATAATTTATCAGTGGTAGCGATTCAGCCAGTGGCCTTTTTTATTGCTGGGAAATGTGCCAAAAAGGTGGATCGTGTTATTGTGTTAAGGGCCGGTATTACGATTCTTGGTCTTTTTTATTTAGCGGTACTTTCGTTTGGAGAACAAGCATCTAATTGGCTGATCTTATTAGGTCTTCTGCTTGGCGCAGGCTACGGCTTTTATTGGTTAGCCTTTAATGTATTAACATTTGAAATTACAGAGCCTGAGACAAGAGATTTTTTTAATGGCTTTTTTGGGACATTATTTTCAGCCGGGGGAATGGTTGGTCCAATACTAGCTGGTTTTATTATTAGTCGTTTTGCTTCAACGACGGGATATCTCATCGTATTTGGTTTATCGCTTGGCGGTTTTATTATCGCGGTCGTCTTTAGTTTTTTCTTAAAAAGAAGATGTGCCAAAGGGCGTTTTCTCCTTCTACCTGTGTGGAATGAGAGAAAGTGGAATGCGGATTGGCGTCGCATTACGATTGCTCATTTTTTTCAAGGATTACGAGAAGGAGTATTTGTTTTTATTATTTCTGTGTTCGTCTTTTTAGCAACCAATAGTGAATTAGCTCTAGGGATGTACGGCCTCGTGTACTCGGGTATTTCATTTATTAGCTATACATTAGCCTCGAAAGTGATCAAAAAAGAGCATCGAAAGCGAGTAATTTTGATCGGTGGTGTGCTGCTCTTTTTCTCCTTGTTTATTATCATGCCTGAGCCGACCTACGCAAGGTTGTTAATTTATGCGGCTGTGATCGCCATCGCGTACCCTTTTTTACTCGTTCCGTATTTGTCGATGACGTATGATGTCATCGGTCAAGGGAAGAAGGCTGCTGAACGCCGAGTAGAATATATCGTTTTGCGAGAGATCTTTCTTAACGCCGGCAGGATTGTGTCTATTCTATCCTTTATCGCAGCGATTCTCTTCTTTGATCAACAAAAAAGCATTCCAATTCTCCTTGTTGTTTTAGGAGCAGGGCACAGTATGATCTATTTTTGTATTCGACACGTTCGTTCCCATGCAACGAAGGTTGCTGTTCGTTAAAATGGAAGATAAAGAAAATGCCCACTGATTGAAGTTTCACCTTATCATAATATGTGGAAAAAAGTTTCCCATAGCTATCAGTAGAAAAAACAGACAAACTCCGTTAAAATAAGGAGTATAAAAAAGAATGATCTGGAGAGGGTTGTGACAGTTGAAAAAGACAAAGAAAAAAAGGAAGACGCATGTCCCTTTGCGAATGAACATGATGTTCTTCGTTGTCTTTTTGCTTTTTTCTCTATTAATTTTCAGACTGGGAATTGTACAAATTGTTCAGGGGGAAGATTACCAAAGGAAAATAGAACGGACAGAAGACGTAACCGTGAACGCAAGTGTACCAAGAGGAAAGATGTTTGATCGAGATGGAAAAGTGGTTGTCGATAACTTACCACAAAATGCGATTACGTACACGCGAGCGAAAGGCGCGAAGCAAGAAGACATGCTCAAAACAGCGACGAAACTGGCCGAGCTGATTGAGAAAGAAACGGATCAAGTGACAGAGCGAGATAAAAAAGATTTCTGGTTGATGAAGCATGAAGAAGAGGGAAAAGCGAAAATTACAGAAAAGGAATGGGCTCAACTTAAAGAAGGAGAAATCGAAGAGAAGAAGATTTATCAAATGCAAATTGATCGTATTACGGAAGACGATTTAAAAGAATTGACGGATGAAGAGCTAGAAATATTGGCGATTTACCGTGAGTTTACTACTGGATACGCAATGACGCCGCAAATTGTCAAAAATAAAGATGTGACGGAAGAGGAATATGCGGTCGTTAGTGAGAATTTAGCTTCCTTGCCTGGCGTGAATACAACAACCGATTGGGAACGTTCTTATGTGTATGATAATACATTAAAGACGGTGCTTGGTAATATTTCTTCTTCTAAGGAAGGATTGCCGAAAGAAATGGTCGACTATTATACGTCCAGAGGATACAGTCGAAATGACCGCGTAGGAAAAAGTTACATTGAATATCAATATGAAGATATGTTGCGCGGCCAAAAAACAAAAGTGAAAAACATTACGGATAAGTCTGGAAATGTATTGGACTCTGAAGTCATTCGTGAAGGGCAACGCGGAAATGATTTAGTATTAACGATCGATATGGAGCTACAACAAGCCGTCGATCAAATTGTTGAAGAGGAATTAAGAAGGGAGAAAGCCGGCTATGGTCGCCACCTTCTTGATCGTGCATTTGCAACGGTGATGGACCCGAATACCGGAGAAATCCTTGCGATGTCTGGAAAGAAAATTGAAACGAATAATGGCAAGACGGAAATGCTTGATTTTGCGCTTGGTAATATGACGACGTCTTATACGATGGGATCGTCAGTGAAGGGTGCGACGGTGTTAACAGGGTTTATGACTGATGTGAATAACCCAGGAGACTCTATCCTTGACGAACCGTTAAAATTTAAAGGAACTAAGAAGACAAAGAGTTCCGTCTTTAATCGACATGGTCGGGTCGCTGTCAATGACAAAACAGCTTTAATGCTTTCCTCCAATGTATATATGTTTAAAACAGCGATGGAAATTGCTGGTGGGAAGTATATTCCAAACTCGAGTTTAAAGCTTAATTTGGAAGACGGATTTTCAACGATGCGCAATTATTTTGGTCAATTTGGCCTTGGTGTGCCTACCGGTATCGATCTACCGAACGAGCAAGTGGGTTTTCAAGGGAAAATTAATTTTGGAGAGCCTGGGAAAATACTTGACTTTTCCATAGGGCAGTTTGATACGTATACGCCGTTGCAATTAGCTCAATATGTTTCGACGATTGCTAACGGTGGTTATCGGATGCGTCCTTATATTGTGAAGGAAATTCGCGAACCAGCAAAGGAAACTAATAAAATTGGTCCAATTGTGAAGGAAAATCAACCGGAAGTATTGAATCGGTTAGATGCTACACCAAATGAAATACAAAGTGTGCAAGAAGGTTTTCGTTTAGTTATGAGTGGTTCAAGAGGAACAGCGAGGAGATATTTTGCTGGTGCTCCATATAGTCCTGCTGGGAAAACTGGAACAGCTGAAGGGGTATATGATGGACCAAAAGGTGAACAATATATAAAAAATGGTCAAAAGCTACCGATGACGTGGAATGTAACGCTCGTTGGTTATGCGCCTTATGATAATCCGGAAGTCGCTTTTTCAGTCGTCGTTCCTTGGGTATATGAGGGGAAAGGAAGGTCTTCTATAAATAGTGTGATTGGTAAAAGAATTCTTGATAAATATTTCGAGTTGAAATCAGAAAGAATGAAGAACGAAACGGCTGATGTGGTCGTTGAACAAGATATACAGTTGAAAAATGACAAGAAAAATAAAGAACAAGAGTAGCGAAAAACACCCGATTTTAGGAAAAATCGGGTGTTTTTTTGTATAAAAAGTCGAGCATTTACAAAAGCTTAACATTACATTAAAACGGAATTAATACTCCTTCGTTAATCTGTGTACTGTAGCAAAAAACAAAAACAAACATTTTTTAGGGGGAAATTAGAAATGAAACCAGTAAAAGTTCTTGCGGTATCTGCTATGCTTGGATCTGCTTTAGTATTAGGTGCATGTAACAGTGGCGGCACAGGTGGAGAAGAGCCAAAGAAAGAAAACACGGAGCAAGCGGGCGAAACAGATAAGCAGCTACAAGGTAACGTTCAAGTTGACGGATCTTCTACTGTTTATCCAATCATGGAAGCTGTATCTGAAGAGTTTATGATGGAGCAACCTGATGTAAAAGTAACTGTTGGTTTCTCTGGAACTGGCGGCGGATTTGAAAAATTCATCGCAGGAGAAACTCAATTAACTAACGCTTCTCGTCCAATTAAAGATGAAGAGAAAGCATCTTTAGAAGAGAAAAAAGTTGACTTCACTGAATTCGAGCTTGCGTTTGACGGTCTTTCGGTAGTAGTGAACAAGGATAATGACTGGGTAGATCACCTAACAATCGAAGAATTACAAAAAATGTGGGTAGATAACGGCAAAGCGAAGAAATGGTCTGATATCCGTGAAGGATGGCCAGAAGAAGAAATCAAATTATACTCTCCTGGTACAGATTCTGGTACATTTGATTACTTTGATGAAGTCATCTTAGAAGAGCAGCAAATCGATAAAGCAGCTACTTTGTCTGAGGATGACAACGTACTTGTACAAGGTGTAACAGGTGATAAAAATGCGATTGGTTACTTCGGTTATGCATATTACCTAGAAAATAAAGATAATTTAAAAGTGGTTCCAATTGATGGCGGTAAAGGTGCGGTTGAACCGACAAACGAAACAATTGAAAGTGGAGAATATGCACCATTATCTCGTCCACTATACACATATGTATCTAACAAAGCTGTAGCGGAAGACGAAGCAGTATATAACTACGTGAAGTTTACTCTTGAAAATGCAGGCGCATTATCAGAAGAAGTTGGTTACGTGAAGCTTCCAGAGGAAAAATATACAAAAGCATTAGAAACATTAGAAGGATTAAAGAAATAATTTTTTAAGCGGATAAAGGATTATTATTCCGTAAGGTGGAAAGCGACTCCGCTTTCCACCTTACTATGGGGTTGAAGGGAGTATTCATTTTGAAAACAGTTGAGAAGAAAATGAGCCCAGTTCAAGAATTGCTTGAGAAAAAATATAACAGCGGTTTTTTGAACAGAAGTGAAAAAATTATTCCAGTCATACTATTTATTATGGCTGCTGTATCTGTATTAACAACTATTGGTATTGTTTTTACATTAATTTTTGAGACATTTACTTTTTTCCGTGAAGTTTCGTTAGTTGAGTTCTTTACTGCAAAAGAATGGTATCCATTCTCTGCATCTGAAGCGACATATGGTATTTTACCATTGGTAATCGGAACGCTGAAAATCACAGCTATCGCTTCATTAACAGCGGTACCGATTGGTTTAGGTGTAGCTATCTATTTAAGTGAGTATGCTTCAGACACAGTTAGAAAAATTATGAAGCCCGTTTTAGAGGTGTTAGCAGGTGTACCTACCATTGTTTATGGTTTCTTTGCTCTAACATTTGTCACTCCTTTATTGCGATCTATTTTCCCTTCAGTGGAAATGTTTAATGCGATTAGTCCAGGGATTGTTGTAGGGATTATGATTATTCCGATGATTGTATCTCTTTCAGAAGATGCCCTTTCATCTGTTCCTCAAGCTGTACGTCAAGGATCTTTAGCGCTTGGAGCAACGAAGTGGGAAACAACGTGGAGAGTAGCAATGCCAGCTGCTTTATCAGGGATTCTTGCTTCCGTTGTATTAGCCCTTTCTCGTGCTATCGGTGAAACGATGATCGTAACCATTGCAGGAGGATCTACTCCTACTGCTTCACTAGATTTGACCGCTTCTTTACAAACAATGACATCTTACATTGTTCAAGTAAGCACAGGTGATGCAGGATTTGGTACAACGATTTATTACAGTATTTATGCTGTAGGTTTTACTTTATTTATTTTCACATTGGCTATGAATGTTTTAGCTCAGCGCATCTCTAAGCGTTTTAGGGAGGAATATTAAATGCAAAACGTCCGAAAAGGGATTAATACAGATGAAATGGTAGGAAATATTCCTACACGTCTTATGAAGAATAACTTGTATAAAGGAATTTTCTTTGCAGCAACAGTTTTTACATCCATCATTTTAGTCGTTCTTCTTGTTCGGATTTTCTCACAAGGAGCTGCTCATTTATCATGGGATTTCATGACGAATTTCGCTTCGAGGCGCCCAGAACAAGCTGGAATTAAAGCAGCGTTGGTCGGAACACTTTGGATGATGGCGGTCGTTGTTCCTGTTTCTACTTTGTTAGGTGTAGGTGCCGCTATTTATCTTGAGGAATATGCGAAGAAGAATCGAATGACTAAATGGATTCAAATGAACATTTCCAATCTTGCTGGTGTACCATCTGTTGTTTTCGGTTTATTAGGATTAACGATTTTTGTCCGTATGTTTTTCCTTGGCAACAGTATATTAGCCGCAGGATTCACAATGAGTTTGTTGATTCTACCAGTAATTATTGTTGCTTCACAAGAGGCGATTCGGGCAGTACCAAACGAGTTGAAAGAAGCGTCCTTTGGGCTTGGGGCTACAAAGTGGCAAACGATTTTACGAGTCGTTCTTCCGTCAGCTCTTCCGGGTATCTTAACGGGAAGTATCTTATCTTTTTCAAGAGCGATTGGAGAAACAGCTCCGCTCGTAGTTATCGGGATTCCGACATTTGTTGCCTTTTTACCTAAGTCTGTTTTTGACCAGTTTACAGCTTTACCGATGCAAATTTATAACTGGACGAGTAGACCACAAGAAGAATTCCATTTGTTAGCTGCAGCTGGTATTATCATTCTTCTTATCATTTTGATCTTGATGAATTCTGTCGCTGTTTGGATTCGAAATCGTTATCAACAAAGATATTAACTCATACTGAAGCAAAACTAATTGGAGGGAAAATCAATGGCACTAGAGGTAGTGAAAGGTAAACAGAAAGCAGCTAACGAGAGCAAAGCTGTGTACAGTACGAAAAATTGTAATCTTTGGTATGGTGATCATCATGCCTTGAAAAATATTAATTTAGATATTAGTGAGAAAGAAGTTACAGCGATTATCGGACCTTCTGGTTGTGGGAAATCAACCTATATTAAAACCCTTAATCGAATGATTGATCTTGTGCCAGGTGTGAAAACTACCGGCGTTATTGAATATCGTGGACGTGACATCTTCAACAAAGATTTTCTTGTAGAAGAGCTACGTACGAGAGTAGGAATGGTATTCCAAAAACCAAACCCATTTCCGAAATCAATTTATGAGAATGTCGCTTTCGGTTTGCGTATTCATGGTATTACAGATAAGAAAATCGTTAGTGAAACGGTTGAGAAAAGTTTACGTGGAGCTGCTTTATGGGATGAGGTAAAAGATCGTCTTCATGATCCAGCTTACGGATTATCTGGAGGTCAGCAGCAACGTTTATGTATCGCGCGTTGTTTAGCGTTAGAACCAGATGTTATTTTAATGGATGAGCCGACTTCAGCTCTTGACCCAGTGTCAACGTTAAAAGTAGAAGAATTAATCCAAGAATTAAAAGAGCAATATTCTATTATTATTGTGACACACAATATGCAACAGGCTGCTCGTATTTCTGACAAAACGGCTTTCTTCTTAAGTGGTGAAGTCATTGAGTTTAGTGATACAGAGATTATTTTTAATAGCCCTCAAGACGCTCGTACGGAAGATTATATTTCAGGAAGATTCGGATAAGCATGAAAAAAGGTTAGCAGTCATTGGTCTGCTAACCTTTTTTATTAAGCAATTAGTTTACTTAGTCGTTAAGACAATAGCTATTTGCTTCATTGTCATGGACGAGTAAAGTTTATATTCACCGACTTGAATCTTTTTAGCGTAGTCATTTTTAGTGAGAAAGCTATTAAATTCTGTTGCGCTTTTAATGATCCCTGCTTTTTCAAGAGTCTCACCAATGTCTGAAGAAGCCATACCAGGAGTAATTTGTAACGTATAATAGGACTCGTTACTCTTTTCGTTGGCTACTGTTTTTTCTTTTGCTTCAGTGGTTTTAGAAAGATCATCAAGCTTTTTCTTTGACTGACCGGTGTTTTCGCTAGCTTTGGAAAGATTGTCCATCTTTTTTTGCAGTTGGTCAACGGTTTTCTGTTGTTGATTATATTCCTCTGTGGATAAAACAACATAGTCCTTCTTTTCTAGCTTGTTAATAAGCTCCTTATCTGTTGTTTCAGGAGAAGCTGTTGTCTGGGAATAGAACAATAATGCTAGTGAAGCAGTGAATAGTCCAGCCGCGAAAGCTCTTGTCGTTTGTTTATTCATGCCGTCACCCCTCTTGATTCATATACGGTTTTAATAGTTGTTGGACCTGTTTTGTCGATAGAGAAGATTGTTTGGCGATAGCGTCGATACTAACTCCTTGGTAATATAAGGCGATCACTTGATTTTTTATGATGGCACTAATATTTGTTTGTTCTGTATTTACTTCGAGAGAGTTATCTAAAAAAAGCTCCTCTTCTAATATCTTTATTTTTTGTTTTAGTTGATAGTTTTCTTGCAATTGCTGCATAGAAAGCTCTTCCATTTCTTTAGAAAGCTGTTTATAGCGATCCTTTTGAAACAGGGAGAGAAAGAAAAAAACGGCTGCAGCAGCAGCAAGACCAATTATTAATCCGTCCATGTATATCGTCACCTCGATGTTTGATTACTCATGTTATTTATATCACATTTAGTTAGTTTCTACTAGCTTCATTAGGTAAAAATAGTCATATTGCGACAATAGTGTACATTGTCGATCCTATCGGACAATGTTACGATGAGAATAAGAAGAATGAAAATGATGCTGAATAGGGTGAGAATGTTGCAAGCAGAAATTATTAGGTTGAAAAATGAAGGGAAATCGATACAAAGTATTGCTGATATATTAGGGATTTCTGTTGGCAAGGTTCGTTATCAATGGGAGAAGTTCCAAAAGCAAAAAGCTCCGTTAGAGGAAGAGCCTTTTCTGTTCTCGTCTAAAGATGAAAAGATAGCAGGTTTTACAGCCGGAAGTCTTACTCTTATGCTTACTTCACCTAACCGAGTTGTTTGTCAATGGACATTAGAAGAGTGGTATATTCAAGCGATCCAGAATATTTTTCAACGATCTATGAATCAATCAGCTTATGACTTAAGGCTGTATGATATATCAGACATGATGTTTAACGGAAACAATGCTCATCATATGTATAGCTTTAAAGTGCCGACAAACAGCAATTATTGGTTTGTAAAAGGTTTGCAACGAAATCGTTCCTATGTATGTGAGATTGGATGGTTAACACAGCACCAAGATTTCTTCCCACTTCTTCGTTCAAATCCGATCCACACTCCTTATGAACAGGCTAATCAGCAATGGATGATGTACTCAATGTTAGAAAGCTATCGAAATGATGAGTCAGCACAACCACTTTGGGTAGAGCATATAAGCACGTATTCCTATTATGAACGTTCGTTGGAGGAAAAGCATGAGTGAACAAAGATCTCTTGTTATTTTACAGCCGTCCGTCCCTTTTCATCCGTTCCTTTTATTCAATCAAGAAGGAACATTGCCTTATCTTCAAGAAGTGCTTGAAGAGTATTTAGGATTAGTAGATTTATTGAAAAAGCTACCTGACGATGCACATATTAGTGTTGTCTTTAATCCACTAATGATCAACTGGTTTCAAACATCTAGCTTTAAATCAGCTGTAGAGCAGTATTTTTCTCGTGTAGAGGATGAAGAGACTTCATTATTATTTGAGCATTGGATAGAGTGGCGTGGCGAATTGTTAGAAGCATTTAACTATTATATGAAATGTGGATACTTAACAGCCTATCCGACAATGGTGAGTGATTTTCCTTTAACGTTTTTGCAAACTCCAGAGGCGATCCGCTATCAGTTACAGCAAACTATTCAGATTTGGCAATCTTGTTTTCAATGTACCCCCGATGGTCTATGGCTACCTCAATGTGCATATACTTCAGGAATGGATGTGTCGTTAAAACAGTTTGGGATCACGTACATATTTCTTGACGATGAAGCTCTTCCTCAAATAGAGGAAGCGGAGAAATATATGTATACGACTGCCTACGGAATTGAAGTTCAACCGATTCATGCTATTGACAGTGAGGGCCCATGGGAAATAGGGAAAATACCCGCCTACCTCTCATTGCCACAGTCTCCTCTTGTTTTCCTTCGCAAGTTATTGAAACATATACAACTAGAGCGTGAAGAGGCAAGAATCCATAATGAAGAAAAGCTTGTTCATGTTCCATTTAGCTATTTACATGTTAATCAACGCCCTTTGTTGAATGATCAAGCAATCGAGCGTTTTATGCTAGCTTCTGAAATGGAACGAAAGATTGCTAGAGTAGAGAAACGTTTGCCTCAAACTGAAACGTTTTTACTACAAGCCCTTATCCAAGAGTGGATGTATTATTTATATGCAATTGCTCACGAGGCTTGTGAGGAGGAACTTATCAATTATTATCATGCATTTGACTATATATATGAAGGAATTTGTCAGGATCTTTGTGATTATGATTTTATCCAACAACGATATGAGCGTTTGTTGTTGACAACAAGCGAGCCTTTTCAAGCAAAGGTAGATGAAAGTCACCATTTAACAGTAGAGAAAAAGGGAGTGCTCTTATTTACTTGGGAGTATCCTCCTAGAATAGTTGGGGGCTTATCTCGACATGTACATGACCTATCGATTTCGCTTGTGAAGCAAGGACTTGATATTTATGTGATTACGGCTGCCACTCCAGATGCGCCTCATTATGAATGTCACGAAGGGGTTCATGTTTTTCGTACGGGGCCATTGCATGTTGGTGAAGCTGATTTTTTAAAATGGGTAGCTGACTTAAATGCATGCATGTTTCGGAAGGCAGTGGAGTTAATTGGAGAAAAAAGAATCCAATTACTTCATGCTCACGATTGGCTTGTCAGCCACGCGGCTCTTGCTTGTAAAGATTATTTTCGACTCCCTTTAGTGACGACCGTTCATGCGACAGAGTATGGTCGTAATCAAGGAGACTTTACTAATATGCAATCAGAAATTAGCGGAATAGAAAAGCAGTTATTTAATCAATCCGATTGTTTAATTGTTTGTAGCCAGCCGATGAAAGAAGAGGTTCAAACGCATTATTTAGAGATGCCTAAACCGATATTTACGATCCCTAATGGTGTGTTTGTAAGTGAGCAAGAAGGCATGGTGACAAGGGAAAGTCAATCTCCTTACGTTTTTTCCATTGGGCGAATGGTAAAGGAAAAAGGCTTTCATTTATTAATTGAAGCAGCCGAGAAAATATTGAAAAAGTGCAATATTCAGTTTATTATTGCAGGTAAGGGGCCATTGTTGAACCATTTTCGAAAAGAAGTGGAAGAACGGAATTTAGCGAATGTTGTTCACTTCATTGGGTTTGTGACGGATGAAGAAAGATGGCAGCTATTTATGGAATGTGAGCTGGCTGTTTTTCCAAGTCTTTATGAACCGTTTGGTATCGTCGCCTTAGAGGCGATGGCAGCTCAAAAGCCAGTGATCGCTTCGCGTACAGGTGGATTAAAATCGTTTGTACGACATGAAGAGACGGGATTGCTATTTACTCCTGGAGATCAACTAAGTCTCCAGCTACAATTAGAACGGCTTTTACAGGATCGAGAGTTAGCGGAACGCATGAGAATCAATGGCTATGAGCTAGCGAAAACGGTTTATAATTGGGAAAAGATCAGTGTACAGACGAAGCAAGTGTATGACCAGGCCATAGTAAATTTAAAGATGGAAGGTGTGCGCGCATGAAAGGAGTTATTTTAGCAGGAGGTAGAGGAGAAAGGCTAAAGCCTTTAACGGATTGGTCACCAAAGCCGATGGTGCCACTACTAAATAAGCCTCTGTTAGAATACAACTTAGAACTTTTCAAAAAGCAGGGGATTACCGATTTGACCCTCACCGTCTGTTACAAAAAGGAAAGTATTAAGCAGCATATTGGAGATGGCTCTCGTTTTGGTGTGAACGTTACTTATATTGAAGAGAAAGACCCGCTTGGAACAGCAGGGAGCCTTTTTCAACATGCAGACCGTTTTCAGGAAACATTTGTTGTTTTGAGTGGAGACGCATTGACGAATGTTTCACTGGAAGAAGCGATCCGGTTTCATCGGTCGAAACAGGCGCTTCTTACTTTAGTCGCCGTGGAAGTAGAAAGGCCTGAAGAGTTCGGGATTTGTTTAACTAATAAGGAGGGGCGATTACTGTCCTTCCTCGAAAAGCCGGAGAAAGAACAAGTGTTTAGTCATATCGTGAATACAGGTATTTACATTATTGAGCCAGAGATTTTTGAGCGCTATCACTTTAGCGGAAAAGTGGATTTTGCGAAAGATCTTTTTCCTGTGATTTTAAAAGATTGTGAGAGAGTTTTTGTGTATCGTTCAGAAGCCTATTGGCAAGATATTGGGAATGTTTATCAGCATTGGTTAGCTGAAAAAAGATTGAAAAGTGGAATTTCTGGAATAGTCTCCGCTCCAACACCATCAGTCGCTCAAATTACTCACTATTCCACACAGTTTTTAAAGCGTTTTCATTTTCGGAATACCCTTTCAACTAACTGGACGGATAAAAATAATAGACAATGGGCCATTAAAACGACAGAACAATAAAAATCAGACTAGCATTTGCAAAAAAAAAGTGATATTATAGAAAAGTCGTAAAGAAGATACAAATGATGTATTGAAAAGTTTGGAGGGAAAAAGATGCGCGTAAATATCACTTTAGCTTGCACTGAGTGCGGTGATCGTAACTATATTTCTAAGAAAAACAAACGTAACAACCCTGATCGTCTTGAACTGAAAAAATATTGTTCAAGAGAAAAGCGTGTTACTGCACATCGTGAAACAAAGTAAGCAGCAGGATCCTTTTCCTGCTGTTTTTTTATATAAAAAGTCAGGGAGAGTGTTAAAGGTGACTAAGCAGCTGTTACGGAAAAGCATGAAAGAAGTGTTAGCAAATATGAGTAAGCTTGAATATGAGCAATACTCTTTTCAAATTGCTCGACAATTGGGCTCACTACCGTTGTGGCAAAGCGCTGAGACCATTGCGGTTACTGTTTCTCGGGTGCCTGAAGTCGATACTTGGGCTTTGATCACAAGAGGCTGGGAAGAGGGCAAGGTAGTTGTTGTTCCTAAATGTGATCCAACCGATCGTAGTATGAAGTATTATCAATTGACCTCATTTTGTGAGCTTGAAACAGTGTATTCAGACTTATATGAGCCTGATCCTGATCGGACGAATGAGATAGATCCGAAGATGATAGATCTATTAATTGTGCCTGGTCTTGCTTTTGATAAGAGAGGATATCGTCTCGGCTTTGGTGGAGGCTATTTTGATCGATTTCTTGAAACCTTTCAAGGGGAAACCGTCTCGCTTTTATTTTCGCAGCAATTGTTAACAGAAGTTCCGGTAGAAGCATACGATTTACCTGTTAAACAATTGATCACAGAAAAAGAAGTCCATACTTGTTTTTCTAAATAAAATGAGGGACTAGGTAGCCTAAGCTTTACAGTGGCTTTTCTCTTTCGTTATAGTAAGAGAGTAACAAAATGAACAAAGGCAGTGATGAGATGGGATCTAATGAAAATAATCTGTTTTGGAAGCTCGCTTATTTCTTTGTTGTGGAAAGAGATTACCAAATCATGACTATGGTTGACGATCGACAGGAGATGCTACTTGAGCACATAACGAATAAATCTGCTCAAGTGATTCGATTAATCCGTGCAGATGTCGATTGGTCGAATCGTCTCCGTAAAGATATTGAACGTGTGTCTGCGATAGGTGAAGGAATTCGTAAGCAATTAGGAAAGCGTCAGTTAAATATAGTTAATATTTACGTATCTTCTCACTCTCCGATTGATGATTACGAACGTTATATGAACGAGCCATTTTATTATCCGAAAGGGCAGAAAACAAAGGTAACATCGATTTTATTCAATCAAGAACGTCATCAGGAAACAGTGGATCAGCTGAATGGGTTGTTTCAAGAGGCAATCGTTCCTTCTTTTTTGGATAGTTGCTCCGATGAGGAAGGATATGCGTATCAACGAGCAGTTTTGAGTTATTCTGTGAAGAAAACCGAAGAAGATCAAAAGCTGTTTAATTATGCTACTCCGTTTTTTTCTTTTTTATTTATCGGTGTACAAGTCCTTGTTTTCATGTTGATGGAGTTAAGTGGGGGGAGCACCAATTCAGCTAATCTCATTCGTTTTGGTGCGAAGTTTAATCCACTGATTCTTGAAGGCGAATGGTGGCGCTTTTTTACACCGATGTTTTTACATATAGGCTTTTTACATTTATTAATGAATACAGCGGCTCTTTATTTATTAGGAACAGTGGTAGAAAAGATTTTTGGTCGATTTCGCTTTTTATTGATTTATTTGTTTGCAGGTTTTACAGGAACATTGGCGAGTTTTTTAATGAATGATTCTTTATCAGCTGGCGCAAGCGGCGCGATATTTGGCTGTTTCGGTGCGTTGTTATACTTCGGTACAGTGTATCCTAGACAGTTTGTTCGCACGATGGGGATGAATATTATCTTTATTATTCTAATCAACTTAGTGTTTGGATTTACAATGCCTGGAATTGATAATGCTGGTCATATTGGCGGCTTAATCGGTGGGTTTTTAGCGACAGGTGTCCTTCAGCTACCGAAAAAGAGTCGGATCGGTAGACAACTGGGTTTTCTAGTAGGGACGATAATTTTAACGGCTAGTGCCTTATATATAGGTTTTAACTAATGGATGTTGAAAATTTAGTTTAAAGGGTTGGTGTCAATGAATACAATCTGGGATGTTCAACAGTTGTTAAAAAGATTTGGTGTGTTTGTTTATGTAGGAGATCGGGTGGCTGATTTAGAGCTAATGGAAGCGGAGTTAAAGGAGTTAAATCAGTCGCAACTCGTTGAACCGAGAGAATTTCAAATGGCGTTACTATTGTTGCGACATGAGATTCAAAAAGAAAAAGATAAAGTAAAGAACAGGTGAATGATGTGAAGACTTCATTAATTGCTGCTGTTGATCTTGGCGGAACGATGACAAAAATAGCGTTTATTAACATGAATGGAGACATTGTAGTTAGTTGGCAAGTACCGACAGACGTTTCGGATCATGGGAAACGAATTGTCACGAACATTGCCCAGGAAATAAAGCAGAAACTATTAGAGTTGTCGATGTCGAAGGATCAACTTCTCGGTGTAGGTGTAGGTGCACCGGGGCCTTTTTCTGAAAGCGGAGTGATGTATACAGCCGTTAATTTAGGCTGGGAAAACAATTATCCTTTAAAGGCCCTTCTTGAACAAGAGCTTGGCCTTCCTGTTAGGGTAGAAAATGATGCCAACTGTGCAGCGCTCGGAGAAATGTGGAAAGGTGCTGGAGGTGGCGCGGAAAATTTGGTGTGCGTCACACTAGGAACAGGTGTCGGTGGTGGAGTGATTGTAAACGGTCAAATTGTTCGTGGAGCATACGGAGCTGCTGGAGAAATTGGTCATATGACGGTGATGACAGAGAATGGATTTATATGTAACTGTGGAAAAAGTGGCTGTTTAGAAACGGTAGCTTCTGCAACGGGAGTTGTTCGATTAGCTTCACAACAGCTAGAGGCGACATCTAAAGCGTCTCTTTTAAGAACGAAGCAAAGCTTTAGCGCAAAGGATGTGTTTGAGACCGCAAAGATGGAGGATGAAATTGCTGCGTTTGCAGTTGATCGATGTAGTTCCTATCTTGGACTAGCGTTGTCTCATCTTGGTAACACGTTAAACCCTGATGTCATTGTAATTGGGGGCGGAGTATCTAAGGCGGGAGAACCATTGTTACAAGCGGTCAGAAGAAAATTTAACGAGTTTGCGTTTACCCCTGTTCGGAATTCAACCCGTATTGACTTAGCTACTCTTGGGAATGAAGCAGGTGTTATTGGAGCGGCTTGGTTAATTAAACAAAAGAACGATCTTGTTTGAAAATTAGCATGAAAAACTTTAAGATAAAAAAACTCTATTTTCCTGTAAATGGAGTTTTTTTATCTTTGTTTTTTAATAGCGTAAACTACCATTCTACAAAATCTCTGTTTTATCTTGTTTGCTTTTTTGTAAAAAAAGTATTAAGATTATCTATGATGTTTTTACAATTGCTAAATAAAGCAAGTGGTGTAAGCTGTGAGGGCTGTACTAAGGAGGGTATTTAATGAAAGGAACCTTACGCAACAATGTTACGTTAATTGCTGTTGCTGTTTTGTTCTTGTGGTTGAAGACGTATTTTACTTATAAAACAAGCTTCCATATGGATATTGAAAACACTTTACAAGAGATTATTTTATTTATTAACCCATTGAGCTTTATTATGCTCGCGCTCGGAGTAAGCTTGTTGTTTAAGAGCGATAAGGCAAGAAATCGTTACGTGATGATTACGAGCTTTTTCTTAACAATCTTGCTTTATGCGAATGTAGTATTCTATCGTTTTTTTAATGACTTTATTACGTTACCGTTATTGTTCCAAACGAGCAACTTTGCTGACCTTGGTAACAGTGTAACGGAAGAGTTTAAATGGTACGATATTTTTTACTTTGCAGATTTAATTGTGTTAGCGATCATTTTAAAAGTGAAACCGAAATTTATTGCATTTCGTTCGATGACAAAGACAAATCGACGCGCCTTCTTTTTAACGGCGTTAGCGGTGTTATTTTTAAACTTAGGCTTATCTGAAATTGAACGTCCACAGTTGTTAACAAGAACATTTGATAGAGAAATGCTTGTTAAAAATATTGGGACATTTAATTATCATATTTACGATGTGATGTTGCAGTCAAAATCATCAGCTCAGCGTGCGCTTGCTGATGGTAGTGAATTAGCCGATATTGAAAACTATTCCGATGCAAATTATGCTAAACCGAATGATGAATTGTTTGGTGCGGCTAAAGGGAAGAATGTGATCCTTGTATCGGTAGAGTCTACGCAAGAGTTTGTTATGAATAATACAGTGAATGGTCAAGAAATTACTCCGTTCATGAACCAGTTTGCTAAAGAAAGCTTATATTTTAATAATTTCTATCACCAAACTGGACAAGGAAAAACATCTGATGGTGAATTTCTAGTGGAAAATGCCTTGTACCCATTGAGCCGTGGTGCGGTGTTCTTCACTCATTCAGGAAACAAATACAACTCGATGGCTCAAAAGTTAAGTGAAAATGGGTATTACACAAACGCGATGCATGCCAATAATAAAAGCTTCTGGAATCGGGACATCATGTACAAATCTCTAGGTTATGAGCGCTTTTATGAATTAGGAGATTATGATGTCAATGAAGATAATAGCGTAAACTGGGGTATGAAGGATATTCCGTTCTTTGAACAATCGGTTGAGCATATGAAAGAAATGTCACAACCTTTCTATTCAAAAATGATTACGTTAACGAATCATCATCCGTTTTATTACGATGAGGAAGATAAGTTCATTGATGAATTTACATCTAAAGATGGAACGGTGAATCGTTATTTTGTGACGGTTCGTTATACAGATGAAGCGTTAAAAAGTTTTGTTGAGCAACTGAAAGCATCAGGTTTGTATGAAAACTCAGTGATTGTCCTTTATGGAGATCACTACGGTATTTCTGAGAACCATGATGAGGCGATGAGTGAATACTTAGGTAAAGAAGTGACACCATTTGTTTCTACTCAGCTGCAAAAAGTTCCATTTATGATTCATGTACCAGGTGTTAAAGGAAGAGTGATTGATAGCGTTGGAGGTCAAGTCGATGTTCGACCGACATTGCTTCATTTACTTGGAATTAATACAAAAGATGATTTGCAACTTGGACAAGATTTATTGTCTCCTGATTATGAAGATTTAGCTGTCTTCCGTGATGGGCGCTTTGTTACGAAAGATTACGTTTATGCAGATAATAAATGTTGGGATAAAACGACGGAACAACCAACAGAGAAAAAATACTGCGAACCAGCTATGGAGAAGGCTTCAACAGAACTGAATTATTCAGATCGGATTATTTATGGTGATTTACTTCGTTTCTATGATCCGAATTCTGCCAAGAAACCTACTCAATAATGCGAAGGAAAGCTTGCCTATTATGGTGAGCTTTTCTTTTTTTTTATGTTTGAAAAGTGGACAGGTTATGCTGCATATATTATGAAGATTAGGTTTTTATAAGGGGGGATCCTATGCCTTTTTTATGCTTTTGGCCTTATGATTTTCAGCAGCTATTAACAGATATCAGTAAATTAAAGGGGGATTATTCGTTTATTCGTGTATACGAGATTGGAAAGAGTGTAGAAGGACGACCACTATGGGAAATCAAGATTGGAGAGGGAAAGAGAAAAGTTCATTTTAACGGTTCATTTCATGCTAATGAATGGATTACTTCTTCTGCATTACTTTCCTTTGTTAAAGAATATGCAGCAGCGATTGCAAAAGGCGATGATATAGAGGGCGTTTCATCGCAGTTGTTATTCAGTGAAAATAGTTTGTCCATTGTTCCTATGGTTAACCCCGATGGAGTGGAGTTGGTGATTAACGGGCCTTCAACAACAAATGAAAAACAGGTGTTAGCTATTAATAGTGGATCTACACAATTTTCAGGATGGAAAGCGAATATTCGTGGGGTAGATTTAAATAATCAGTATCCCGTCGGTTGGGAAATTGAAAAAGAGAGAAAACTACCTAAATCGCCTGCTCCACGCGATTATCCAGGAGATCGACCATTGAGTGAACCAGAAGCTATTGTCATGGCTGAACTGCAAATAAGAGAGCAATTTGAGCGTGTTCTTGCCTTTCATACACAAGGAGCAGAGTTTTATTGGGGATATAACGATAAAGAGCCGGAAGAGTCGAGGCGGCTAGCTAAGCGATTTGAGAGAGTTAGTGGCTATGAAGCAGTTCGTTTCATCGATAGTCATGCGGGGTTTAAAGATTGGTTTATTCAAGAATACGAGCAACCGGGATTTACAATTGAGCTCGGAAAGGGGTGTAATCCGTTGCCACTCACGCAATTAGCAACTATTTATGAGGCAACGAGAAGTATTTGTGTAGCCGCTTTATTAGAATAGATGAGAAAAGAGCTGTCTTTAAGGCGGTCAGCTATTTCTACATCAGAAAAAGCAAGCGCTTTACTAAGACAGCTCTTTGGCGATCCGATCGTTCTTTTAGGATTTTAGTGCCCTCCAGGATAGCCGGAATGAATGAAGGTCATGATAGTAAACCATCCGAACACTCCAACAGTTCCAAGGCCAAAAATAATACCTAGCAAATTTTTGTTTTTTAAAGCGCCCAATGAACTGAATACGGCAAGAATTGCAACAAGACCGAAAATAATAATTAAGCCGTTCATTGCCCAAACCCCTTTCTCGTTCTACTTAATATTTACAAAGTTTATAATAACTATGTAAAACAAGTACATACACACCACTATTTTATATTTTTTTTCAACGTTTGTCGAGGTGCAATATGATAGTTCTTTAAATCAGCATGAATGACTGGTACGATAAAAGTATTCCAGTAGAAAGGTGTGCTGAACATATGAATTGGACACAATTGCCGTTAGGGACATTGAAGACGAATTGCTATGTACTTTCAAATAGCGAAAATGAATGTATTATTTTTGATCCAGGAGCAGAGGGAGATCGGTTAGTGGAATGGTTAAACGCCAATGAACTCTCGCCGTTAGCTATTTTATTAACTCACGCTCATTTTGATCATATTGGGGCTGTGGATGATGTTCGAAATGCATTTAATATTCCGGTCTATCTCCACGCTGAAGAAAAAGATTGGTTAACGAATCCTACGTTAAATGGTTCGGAATTTTTCCGCATGGGAATCGTTCATGCTAACCTTCCCGATCGAATTTTGACAAATGAAGAGGAAATTAAGATTGGAAATTTTCATTTTAAATTATTTCACACGCCGGGTCACTCTCCGGGAAGTGTTTCTTATTATTATGAACAAGGTCGTGCGATTTTTTCTGGGGACGTTCTTTTTCGGGGGAGTATTGGACGAACAGATCTCCCTAAAGGAAATCATGATCAATTAATTGCTAGTATTCATCATCATCTGCTATCTCTTCCTGAAGAAACGATCGTCCTACCTGGACATGGACCAGCAACAAGCATTGGAGAAGAAATGGAAAGTAATCCTTTTCTAAATGGCTTCTAATAAAAAAAACCAGCCGCTGAGAAGTAGGCTGGTTTTTCTGAGCAATTAGTGCCCAGCTCCTGGAGTTACCATAAATGTAGTCCAGTATGTGAATCCTGCAAAGAATACCGTTAAGTATCCTGCAAACACATAAATATACATTCTTTCAGTTAATTTCAAATAACTCAATAATAAGAAGAACCCCGTTTGACCTAAGAAGATTAGAGCAGTGATATTCATGTGCCCAAGATAAAACATTACTGAAAAGATGCCTGTCCAAAAAGCTAAAACACGAAACATCCGATCCACTATGTATCCCCTCCTTTATACAACTCTCCATCAATATCTTATTATAATGGAACAATCATGTAATTGTAAACGTTTCTTTCCGTTACTTTGTAACGATTACATGGTAGGTGCAATCTTTACACCCGTCTGTCATGCTGGCCGTTTGTTGAAATGATAACTGTTCAAATAAACTGTCAAAGGCACCTTTTAAAAAGGCAATGTGTATTTGACAGGTGAGCTCACTTTGTTGTTCTATAGCCTCTTTAAAAGGGCAATTGTATAGTGTGAAATGAATATGCAGGCCATCCTCCTTTTCCTTCATTTCCGGAATGTATCCAGTCATTGCGGAAATTTCCTGCAACAGCTGTAATTTTTCCTCACTTGATAATGCTCTTTGTGCGTTTAACTTTTGTCTAATTGTTTTTTCACCGAAGGAATAAGCGACTTTGTTGGCTTCTGTCATACCTAGTTCACCAATAGAGGCAAGGGTCGATAAGGCAATATTCGCAAGTAGTTGAAAATCTCTGTGTGGAAAAGAGAGTTGGACTGACTTGTCGGAAGGTTTGTACAACTTCCCTGGTCTTCCACCTTTTCCGGTTTTATGCAAACAAGAATCGACTATTTCGATGTCCTCCAATTTAGCCAGATGCAACCGTGCGACATTCGGATGAATATCAAATTGCTCAGCAATATCTTGCACAGACACTTCTTTTTGATGTTTGACCATGTACTGATAAATTGAAAATCTGGTGGGATCAGCTAGCGTAGCGGTCATTTTTAATGTTTGTTCCATTTCAAACACCTCTATATTGTTTATTGTCTCCATTATAGTCAACGATCAATCAAGACGAAATGATAAAAGTCATACATTAGTGATCAAAAAAAGTTGGTAAAAATTTTATTTATTATATGTACAATGTTTGTATAAGTGTTGTATAATTTATCTAAAATATTTGTATAATCTAATTAGTAAAGTGAATATAAAAGGAGGGATAAATATGTCAAACATTATTTTTTATACGTATCCCAGCTGCACTTCATGCCGCAAAACGAAAAAGTGGTTGAACGCTCACTCTGTGACTTTTCAAGAAAGACATTTATTTAGAGAAACTCCGACGTATGATGAGCTCATTCACCTACTTTCTTTAACGACCGATGGATTAGATGAACTATTGGCTGCGAGAAGTCAAACTTATAAAAATTTAAACGTGGATGTGAATGAGCTACCGTTATCAGAGGTGGTGAAATTATTAATTAAAGAACCTAAACTGCTTAGACGGCCGATATTAACAGATGGCAATCAGCTTGTTGTGGGCTATCATCCTGAAGTATTAAGAGGTTTAACGAATAACAAGCAGGACATGAAGATGATGCTATGTTAAAAAAGGAAAGCGAGATGCTTCCTTTCAGACTGTAGACAAAC
>NKXN01000014.1 GCA_002261155.1 Bacillaceae bacterium SAS-127
AAAAAAGCAGCCGTCTTGGTTAGGGATTAAACCAGTGAAATCTTTTCAAGACATGACGATTGATGAAAAGTTGGAGCACTTGTCTAGACAATTTATTCCTTTTCCGTGTGAGTTTATTTGCACAGATCAGTCTTATCGAGGTGTTTTAAAAGAGTGGGACAATAAACAACTTAAGGTGAAAAGCTTCAAAGAGGAGACTGTGATGATCAATCGAGAGGATTTAAAACAGGTTAAGATTATTGGTCCAAGATAAAAACAGGCGGCGGATCATCGCCCGCTGCCTGTTTAAATTAATCACAAATGTTTAAGTTTACGTCTTTAATACATTGTACAGCGCAGAAACAGTTTAAATCAACAGTTACACAGCTGCGAGTCGCACGGAAGTCTCTTACTTTACACACTTTTTTCAAGTCCACGCAACAGTCATCTGTAATATTAACTGGATCTCTCTCGTCATCTAGTGGCACTAATACACGAAGACGAGCACAGCAATTATCGAATACTTCTTCTACACGGAAGAAAATGGATACACAAACATCATCACAATGATGATGGTTACCATCATGAATTGGTCCAAAGAAAGCGAAAAATGGATTTCCCTCTTTTGTCGTTAGTGTAAATACACGAGTGTCAGCATTACGACGACGAGGACCTGCTAAGTCACCAAGTGGCTCCACTAAACAATCTTTACAATCTAAACAGTCATCACCGATATTTTCGTTTTGAAGATCATTAATGGCACGCACGACTTCACAAACACAGCCTCTTTGAACAGAACCAACATTATCTTTGCAACTCATATAAAAGCTCCTTCCCTATTTTTCTTACAGTATTAACATATGGCTTAGATGGGTTAAAGGTATGGATAAATAACCTAGAAAATAATATTTTTTAAAAGGTGAAGCATGGATATGACGGTAATAGAAATGTTTATTTTCATTGTAGCTTCCTTTCGTCTTACACGATTAATCGTATTTGATGAGATTACAGAACCGTTGCGAAGACCATTTTTTGTAGAAATTATGGAGCAAACAGAAAATGGTGAGACGGAAACATTTATTGTTCCGAAAGAAAGTGGAGTTGTTGGCTTTTTAGGTAGATTGCTTAACTGTTATTGGTGTACGGGGTTTTGGGTATCTGTCTTTTGGGTTCTCTTCTATTTTTGCTTTCCGATAATGGCTGAGCCGTTGCTGTTGATTTTTGCGATCGCAGGAGGGGCGGCGTTAGTTGAAACGGTCGTTCAATATTTAATTAAGGATAACGAATAATAAGCAGGCAGATGATCAACTAGTCATCTGCCTGCTTATTTATACTTTAAACTTCGAAATCATTGCATGTAATTCATCTGATAAACGTGAGAGGGAAGAAGCCGCTTGAGTGATCTCTTCCACAGATGCGAATTGTTCCTCTGTCGCCGAGGCGATGTCCTCTGTATTGTTTGCCGTCTCTTTTGAATGTTCTCCCACTTCTTCAATTGACTGTTGAACCAGTTCAAAGCTAGAAGAGATTTGTTGGGTAGTAGCAGCCGCTTCTTGAATTTTCGCTGTTACTTCATCAATTGAATGAAGGATATTCGTAATTCCAGTTACGGTTTGTTTAGAAAGTTCGATTCCAGATGAGACATTTTCTTTTACGAATCGAAGGCTATTGACGGTATCGGCTGATTCACTCTGGATCGTCGTCACAAGTTGATGAATATGACTAGCTGATTGGCTCGTTTCGTCCGCTAATTTTCTCACTTCTTCGGCAACGACGGCAAATCCTTTTCCGTGTTCTCCTGCTCTTGCAGCTTCAATGGCCGCATTGAGTGCTAACAAGTTCGTTTGAGCAGAAATGTCGGTAATCAATGAAGAAATTTGGCTAATTTCTGTTGCGCTTGTCGCTAAAGAATGAAGGCCTTTATCTGCTAATTTAACGGATTGATCAATTGATTGCATTTGGGCTAATACTTCATTGACTGAATGGGCTTCGGAATTGGCTTGCTCCTTCATGATAGTTGAAAGTGAGGCGACATGATGAGTGTTAGAAGCAACATCGCTCATATGACGAAGTGAGTCTTTCAGTGAAGTTAAACTACTTTCCATTGCATCATGTTGTTCATTGCTGTGGCTCGCGATTAATTGCATCGAGTGGCTTACTTGTTCCGCTGTCTCCTTTGAATGCTCTGCACTCGCTATTAACTCTTGAGAAGAAGCGGATACTTGATCGGATGAATGGCTAATTTGGACAACGAACGTTCTCAACGATTCAACAAATGAATTAAAGGAAAGCGCTAATTGGCCAAATTCATCCTCTCGATTCACGTCCATTTTTTTCGTTAAATCTGCCTCGCCACGAGCAATTTCATCCAGTTGACGGTTGACTCGTTTTAAAGGTGTAAGAATGGCTCGGATCAGTAAGCCGCCGAAAAGTACGCCAGCAATTGTTGAAACGATGGTTACGATTAGCAACATCGTTTTACTCCAACTTGCTTTATTTTCAATCGTTTCTTTTAATTGAGTAACATCTTGATCTAACTGATTGACGATGTCATCTACAGCAGGGTCTAATACTTCTTTTCTTAATTGGCGTTCTTCACCGAAGTGTAAAGCTTTTGCGATTTCTGGTTTCGAAGTATAGCTCGTGATGACTTGTTGATTGATCGTCCAAAATTGCTGAAAGCTTGTTTCTAAAGCTTGTCTTTCTTCAGGATAATAATTTTGATTCAATTGCTCGATCGTTTGCTGAATATTTTCGGCCTTTTCTTTTATTCCGTCTGCAAACTCTTGTTTACCTGTAATAATATAAGCACGTTCATCGTTAGATAAACCAGCTAATCGAAATTGAATATGTTTCACATTCTTTTGCATTTCCATTTTGTCTTTTAACACGCTGTTGTCATGAATGGTTGAATTGATGATATAAACGGAAAACGATCCAAGACAGACGATGGTTATGATGAAAATGGAAATAACAGATATTAATTTTGTTTTAATGTTCATATTATTTCCCCTCTTTACATAGTGCTAATATTTAAAATTCCCCATTTATTATTATCGGGATTTTCGACAATTTTTTTAGAGGGAAAGAAGAATTTTATAAATAAAAATGAAAGAACAGGCGAAACATAAAAGATAAACGGCGGTTCGAATGGAGGAATCAACATGAAATGGGTCGCTTTTTTTGTGAGTGCGATTTTGTTAATGGGTTGTAATGCGAACGAAGATCAAGAAGATAGCAAATTGGCACTCATTAAAACAACAAATCCGACGCCTATACAATTAGAGAAAAAGGGGCCTGAAGTAGAGAAAATAAAGAAGGAAGTCGAGCGGATAAATGAAATATATGATGTGGCTGTCATCAAAGATGATCATCATATTTTGATCGCCTATAAAGTAAAGCATCTACAGCGATTTCGGATGAAGAAAATCGAGAAAGAATTAAATAAGCGCTTAGAAAAAGAGTATAAGGACGAAGAGTTTATCGTTTCTAGTGATTATAAAATTTTTCTTGAAGTCGTTAGGTTAAGGGAGAAAATAGATGCAGGGACAATTAATAAAAAAGAAGCTCAAAAACGCTTTAATGAAATTCTTGAATTAAAGAAAGAAATGACGTAGAGGGAGGGTATACAGTGGCAAACAATAACGAAAAAAAGACCCCTGCTCAACAACAATATGACAAATTGAGTAAAAAGCATGAAGTGAAAAGGCCACTTATGAAAAATTGTTTAAGGGCTTTCTTTGTAGGGGGGGTCATTTGCACAATTGGTCAAGCCATTACTTATTTCTACATTTACTTTTTTAATTTTACGGAGCAGACGGCTGGCAATCCAACGGTGGCGACGGTTGTTTTCCTATCAATGTTGCTTACTGGCTTTGGGGTGTACGACCACCTTGGACAATATGCGGGAGCAGGGAGTGCAGTGCCGGTATCTGGCTTTGGAAATGCAGTCATTTCTGCTGCGATTGAGCATCGAACAGAAGGATTTGTGCTCGGGGTAGGAGGTAATATATTTAAACTAGCGGGGTCCGTCATCGTATTTGGGGTGTTTGCTGCCTTTATTGTGGCTCTTATTAAAACCATCCTGCTGCAGTGGGGAGGTTTGTAACATGCTAAGTATGTTTTTTTGGGCATTTGTCATCGGAGGGTTAATTTGTGTCATTGGCCAGCTTATGATGGATGTAGGTAAGCTCACTCCTGGTCATACGCTTAGCTACTTAGTTGTAGTGGGAGCGATACTTGCAGGTTTTGATCTTTATGAACCACTGATCGATTTTGCTGGAGCAGGTGCGACCATCCCGATAACAAGCTTTGGGAATTCATTAGTGGCAGGAGCAATGCAGGAAGCAGAACAGCATGGGCTTGTTGGAGTGCTATCAGGGATGTTTGAAGTCACCAGTTCAGGGATTTCAGCCGCCATCGTTTTTGGATTTATGGGGGCTCTATTGTTTAAACCAAAAGGATAACAATTATAAATATTCGCCCAAACAAAATTAAACTTTTCTCATATAGTAACAGTGAGCTAAGAAAAAGCGAGGTGAATAGTATGGGTTACGGCTTTGGAGGCTACGGTTGTGGAGGTTACGGCTACGGTGGCTGCGGAGGATATCGCGGAGGATCTACATTCGTGTTAATCGTCGTGCTGTTTATTTTATTGATTATTGTTGGTGCGAGTTTCTACAATTAAAAAAGAAAAAAACAGACTTAAACATTCTTCCGTTTAAGTCTGTTTTTTTGTTTGCTTTCAACATTTCGTGGTTTCTGCATAAGATGAAAAGGAGTAAAAGGAGGATGAAAACATGGATAACGGATTATTTAAAAATATTGAGAAAAAGACGGGCGTGAATATGAAAGATGTTATAGACCTTGCTAATTCTTTGCAACATGCCAATTTTAAGGATGAAAAGACAGTTAGAGATGTCATCCAAAAAGTATCAAGGCTAGCCAATAAATCGGTTCCGAAAGAGCTCGAAAATCAAATTGTACAGACAATAGTTAAGGATGGCAGTAAGTTAGATATTCAAACGATTACGGACATGATCAATAAAAAAAGATAACAACATCTCATTTTTTCAAGCTCGGATTTCCGAGCTTGAATTTGTTTAATATCGAGAAAAAGCGGGTAAAGATAAGTAAGAAGTAAAATTGATCAAAGGAGGCGAGAATAATGGGCTACATATTACCAATTCCCAACTATCAATATCAACAATATCGTGAGCGAGTAGTCAAGGCACATGAAGTGAATTATTCTTTTATTGACCCAGTTCAGAAATCGGTCTTTCAAAAAGCGTTAGACGAGCGTGCGAACCCTAATCATAACGCTAATCCAAACGCAGCAAAAAGAAAAAGCTATGATCCATTTGAAGCACAACTAGCGAAAATTAGTGGTAAGGGAATGCAGTTAAACAAACTGGCTTAAGTGGAAAGGAGCTTTAACTTGACAATGGAAGAACATTCATAAAAAGGCTTATTCTCATCGATTAGAGAATAAGCCTTTTTCATTTAAAATATTTTTTTCATCGTTTTATGTGGAATACCTGCATCCATATATTTTTCAGAAATGACGTCATATCCTAGTTTTTCATAGAACGGAATAGCGTGAATTTGAGCACTTAATATGACTCCAGGTAGATGCTGTTCCTTTGCAATATCTTCAAGCGCATTCATAATGAGTTGTCCAGCCCCTTTACCACGGGCAGCCGCTAATACACAAATTCTTTCCGCTTTTCCCATGCCATCTTTCGTCCGAAAACGTCCCGCTCCACACGGCTTGTCTGCATCATATAACACAAAATGGATAGATGAATCTTCATACTCATCAATTTCTAAATCAAGAGGAACAAGTTGTTCTTCTACAAATACTAGTTTGCGAATGTGAAGAGCATCCTGTAGCTCTTTTTCTGTCTTAGCTGTTATTACTTTCACTAGTTTTTATTCCTTTCCTAACAGAAATGTTTCATGAACGGTCCAAGCACCGTTTTCTAATTGGTAAAGTAAGTGGAAACGATCGACCTTTTCTTCTTGATCAAACGAAAGCATATTTAATGAATTATAAACATCTGCATGTTCAGCATTTGAAAGTTTTTGGGCAACTGTTAGATGAGGAACATAAGCATATTCAGCTGGTCCACCCACTACGTTGTCACCATGAAGCTCTTCGTTCATCATTGTCAATGTTTCATTCGGTTCTACTTTAATATAAATAACATTATTTAGTGGTTGGAAAGACTTTACTTTACTAAGCTGATACGTGAATGGCTGATGTTTTTTCGCAGTATCTTTTAATTGTTCGACTAGCTTCGGTAGGTCACTTTCTTCTGCATCGAATGGACCTTTTAAAGTCAAATGTGGTGGAATTAGAGAGTAATGAGGATCATATCGCTTGCGATAAGAATTAACTAAATCTTGTGTCTTTTTTGATGGGAAAATAATTACGCCAAATTTCATATAACTTCACTCTCCTCAAAAGTAAAAAATTGACTTGCATTGTTAGAATATTATATCAAATTTTTCGCATTTGCGATAGAAAATTCACTTTTCTATCGCAAATAGTTATTATTACTCAAACATTCTTAAAAGAGCTCTTTTTAAATCTGGCTGCCAATATTTCCATGTGTGAATACCATCAAATTCATCATAAAACGAATCAAAGCCTTTTTTATCTAGTAAAGCATGGAGCTTCCGGTTTGGTGTGAGGAAATCGGCAATCGTTCCGTTCGTCGTCTTCACTTCTGTTTCCCCTGTACCGATCACATGATAAAGACTTAAATGTTTATAGTCTTCGGCTGTTTCAACAGCTTGAAGCACTTTGTCGTCGACATAAGGAGAATGCATAATGACTTTACCAAAGGTATGAGGGTAACGAAGCGCCGTCATTAAAGAAACGGTCGCAGCTAGTGAATCACCAGCTAGAGCGCGTCCGTATCCAACATGGTATACTGGGTACTTTTCATCAAGAAACGGTACAAGCTCATGGGCTAAAAAACGAATATACGCTTCTTGCTGTTCGCCATCGGGATGATATTTTCTTCGACGGTCCTCCACATTAGCATAAGGAACGCCAACAATAATTACGTTTTCAATCTCTTCTTCTGCAAGTAGCTCATCAGCGACTCGTGGAATTCTCCCCATTTGAAAGTAATCCTTACCGTCTTGAGCGATTAACAAGGCATACTTATATAGTGGTGAGAAATTTGCCGGAAGATATACGAGCAGCTCGATTTCCTCTCCCAACTCTTTAGAATAAATTTTTTCGTCTTGAATGGTGCCACGTTTGATCGTCATATTTCTCCTCCCAATCACTTCAACATGTTCATTTAATTTTAGCATAAAACCGTTGAAAGTGAATTTCACATGACTTGTTTGCTCGTTTTCATTATAATGGTCATGGGAGGAGAGAACTAATATGAAAAAAAGAGTAAATTCCCAAGAAGTAACTAAAGCAGCAAAACAACGCTTGCTCGAACGTGGTGTCACAGTGGAAGATATTGCTGAGATCGTGCTGAAAATGCAGCTACCATTCAACACGGAACTAACACTGTTTGAATGTATCGAAAGTGTGGAAAAAGTATTATTAAAGCGAGAAATACAGCATGCGATCCTTGTAGGCGTGGAGCTTGATGTATTAGCTGAACAAAAAAAATTATCTGAGCCACTGCAAACGATTATTGAAACAGACGAAAGTTTATTTGGTGTGGACGAAACGATTGCTCTTGGTGCAGCACTTGGTTATGGAAGTATTTCTGTTACTACGTATGGCTTTTTAGATAAGAATAAAGATGGAATTATTCGCAAGCTTGATACAAAAACAGGCGGAGGCATTCATACCTTTTTAGACGATATCGTTGGAGCCATCGCGGCAAATGCAGCTTCACGAATTGCTCACCGTATTCGTGACTATGAAGATAGCATCGCTGAAGCGACGATGGTAGAGAAAAATGAAGAAGAATTAATAGGTTGATACTTAATCGGGTCCCCATTCAAGGGGCCCTTTTTGATTGACATGACTAGGAATGATTATGGTAGGATTTGAGAGTTGAAGGTGGTCGATAAAATGTGTGAAGGGGACAAAAGATGGGAACGATGATTGAGGCGATTCAAGTTAATATTGCTCGAAATGGACAAACGATTTTATCTCAGATCGATGTGAAGATTATGAAAGGGATGTCTGTTGTCGTAACGGGGGCTAATGGTTCGGGGAAAAGTTCATTGATTAAGTTGTTGGCGGGTATGTATGAGCCGCAACAAGGAAGCGTCAACAGAAGTTTTCAATCGTATGCTTACGTGCCAGAACATTTTCCAGAGCATTTGCCATTTACCGTTGAGAAGTATTTGCACTTAATGATGGAGATGGGAAGAGGGATGGATAAAGCAAGGCTCGATTCATACATCGAACTTCTCCAACTACAACCTTTTTTACATACACCGCTTAAGAAATGCTCAAAAGGGACGAAGCAAAAAGCAGGAATCATTCAAGCATTAATGAAAGAATCCGATGTGCTTTTTCTTGATGAACCCTTTACTGGACTAGACGAATCAACATGTGAGACGGTAGTGGAGGTACTACTTGAATTAAAAGAAAAGAAAACAATGGTGTTTGTTTTACATGAAGAACAGCTCGTTCAAAAGCTAGCTACCCATCGAGCTAAGTTGGAAAATGGTCGATTAGCGGATTTCTCCTCCATACAGCTGGTCAACCCGAGTCTACATATCACTTTTTCTACAAAACAACCTTTGTCCACAAGCATTCAACAAAAGATGAAACAGATATCGGACGAAAAAATGAAACTAACGGTGGCAGAGTCAGAATCAGATTTTGTATTAACAGAGCTGTTGAAGCAAGGTGCTCACATTCTTGAAGTGAAAGCGGGGGAGAATGAATGAAATCATTGATAAAATATCAGCTCCTGTCCTTTTTTTACTCGCTTCAATGGATTGCACCAGTTGTTTTATACATTTGTTGGCTTTTCACTCAATATTATTATCAAGGTTTACCGGTTGCTGAAAGCTTCTCTATTTCTGCTCTGTTTTTATTTCCCACGATGGTGTGGGTTTCAATGAAGCTGTTTTCCTTGGAAAAAGGTAGTGAAAAATCGATTTTGCTATCGTATGTACAGAAAAAGCAATCATTTCTTTATGGGAAAATGATCGTTATTGTGATCATCGGCTTGTTGTTAATGGGTGTATCCTTTAGCATTCCACTCATTCTCCGTACATTTACTGAACCGTTAACGATGCAACATATTGGAGCTTTCCTATATAGCCATCTGCTATTTTTATTATTTGGCTTATGGATCGGTGGACTATTTAGTATAACAGACCTTGCTGGGAAGAGATATTCATGGGTCGCCGCAGCCTTTTTTACATGCGCATCAATCGTTGGCGAGTCTTTAATGGAAGTTTTGCCGTCAATTCTTAAATGGTTCGTCTATTTGTTGCCGCCAGTGTCAGTAGCGGAAGCAGGTATGATAGGAAATATGTGGGCCTTTGTTTATGTGGGGTGCTCTTTATTGCTGTTGATTGTTCTATTTTTAAGGAAAGAGCGGATAGGTTGATGAGTTTTCTATATTTTGGCGCAGTTTTCATTCGCGGTTTCATGGAATAATTGCTATCATTTGAAAAATGGAGGGGGAGTTTATGACAACTTGGAATGCATTAACAAGGCTTCCGGAAATTATTACCATATTGATGAGGCATGGCTTTACTGGCTATTTAAAAGATCTCGGATTAAGTGAAAAAATTCCGTTTCATAAGCGGGGAGCAACAGAAGAAAAGAAAGAGCATGTCAAAGGAGAAGAACTGCGAGCGGCATTTGAGGAACTAGGACCAACGTTTATGAAGCTTGGTCAATTTATAAGTACACGGACGGACATTCTTTCATCGGAGTGGACAGTCCCTTTGTCTAAGCTACAAAGTGATGCACCCCCGGTTCCTTTTGATGACATTAAACAAATCATCGAATTCGAATCAGGAGGTCCGCTCGAAAGCTTTTTTATCGAATTTGATGAAACATCGATTGGTACTGCTTCCCTCGGTCAAGTTCATCGCGCGGTCCTGCATTCAGGAGAACAAGTCGCCGTCAAAGTTCGCAGACCGCATATTGAAATGGTCGTGAACCAAGACGTTCAAGTGCTGCGTCATTTAGCGGCGATTGCCGAGAAAAATTCAAGCTTAGCCCGGCAATTTAGCTTGAAAGAAACGATCGATGAGTTTGCGGCTTCTTTGTTAAAAGAAATGAACTATCGATTAGAAGCAGCTGAAGCATTAAGTGTGAAAGCACAAATTGACAACGAATGGATATATGTCCCGGCGATCTTTCCGGACTATACAAGCGAGCGAGTTCTTGTGATGGAACTCGTTGAAGGGAAAAAATTAACATTAGAGGCAATCAATCAACTTAGTCAACAAAAGAGAAAAGAATTAGCGGAAGCCATAGCTGAATCGGTGCTAGCACAAGTGTATGTGAAAGGCGTGTTCCATGCCGATCCCCATCCAGGGAACTTAATTTTATTAAAAAATGAAACGCTTGCCTTAATTGATTTTGGCAATACGGGACGTCTGTCTGAAGAAATGAAGCAATTGTTAGCGGAATGCTTGTTTTCTTTAAATGATCGCGACTCAGTATCATTATCACTTGCTATTCAATCGTTAGGAGCTAACCGGGAAGTCGATACGAAAGCGATGCGTCGCGATCTTGATACTTGGATGAACACGTATTTAGATCGCGCTTTACAAGAAGTAAAAATGGGGACGATGTTCCAAGAACTATTTGCATTGGCTGCTAAACACGGCATCCGAGTTCCACGCGAATTTATCCAAGTCGGCCAAGCTTTTTTAAAGGTAGAGCAAACGGTCTCCGCACTAGACCCTGACATCCGCTTCAATGTCATTTTAAAAGATACGGGCGAACGACTCATGTGGGAACAATTGCATCCGAAGCGGTTGCTAAGGGAAACACGCAAATTGACTCGCCAAGTCCAACTATCTGCCCGCAAACTGCCAACCGTCCTTAACGAGACGATAAGAAAATGGGAAAACGGCGAGCCGCACTTGCAAATGAACATCAAACCGGATGATGATATGATGAGCCGTATCGAACGCATCGCCCATATGCTCATACTGAGTATTATGATGCTTGCCTTTAGCATTATCATTGCTGGCGTAATCATCGGTATCAAAATCAGTGGAGATAATTCACAGTTAACGAACACGTACACCTTTCAAATCGTCCTATCCATCGCTTTTTTGATCACTATCTTATTTTTAATTACAATTTATATGATGTGGCGGAAGAAGAAATGAAAAAAGGCATCAATCCCACTCAAGGATTGATGCCTTTTAATGTATGATTCCGACTGGGTTCGAACCAGCGACCTCTACCCTGTCAAGGTAGCAATGTAGGTTTTCTTAGGTTTCTTTGAAGACCAAAAAGCTTTATTTAACAACACTTCTAGCTTACTACACCACATTAGGAAACAATAGAAGTAAATATATTCGTCGGCAAGAACGACAAGATGATTCAAGCCTTCTTTTTACCAGCAAGAGCTTGATATAATTTTTCAGTTGCTATTGTGTCTGCCTGTTTTAATGCGGTTCATCACCGTAACTTGGGGTTGACTCTAAAAAACTGAATAATTTGACTTGAACTACTATGAAAAAAGCGAAAACTCCCGTATCGTAATTGTTGACTAGACAAACCACGATAGGAATTTTCGCTTTGTCCTCTAAGTTTATCAAAATGATGTTGCCGTTACCATCTTTTTTTACAGTTACTTTGCCTTCTGAGGAAGAACTATCTGTTTTTCGTGTTACCGCCCCAGCGCAATATATTTTATGTCCTATTTGTTTTGGGAAAACACATCGTCATGACACGAAAGTTCGCCGTTTTTGGCACGGCTATGCTTGGCATATTGGTACGCTTTGGATTGAACTTGCCGTGCCTCGCCAGCGTTGCACGTGTTGTGGGTTTACCTTTACTCATGACTATGGGCTTGGCTTGATTCGTTCCTCCACCGAGTCCTTTCGTCGTGAAATCGTGCGTCGGTGTCATGGTCGCGCCTTGTCGGATGTAGCACGAGAATACGATATTCCTTATACCACGTTAGAACGCTGGTTTTATATGTATGCGCCTGAACATCTTGTGGAAGAAAAAGCTCAACACCTTTGTGTCGATGAATTTGCCATACGCAAAGGGCATTCCTATGCGACAAGTGTGTTAAATGCGGACACCGGACGTATTTTAGCGATTGTGCCACACCGTGATCAAACAGCGATTGCCTCTGCTTTGGCGAAAGTGACCGGAAAGATTCAAACGGTGGTCAGTGATTTTGCCCCAGCCATGGTGAAGGCGATTCAATCGGTGTTCCCAAAGGCTATTCATGTCCTTGATCGCTTTCATTTGATTCAGTTTTTCACTGAAGCATTGCGGAGGCGCAGACGTTATTTAAGTGCAGCGAAAAAGCATTATCACGTACGTTTGATCGACCGTTGTCTAGCTCGTTCCCCAAGCAATTTAACCGAAGAAGAAAGAGGGTTCGTTGCTCAGTGGTGCCAGGAAGATCGGCATGTGAAGCATCTTTATCAATCTTTACAGCACATGCGTTACGTCCTCAAGTCCAGTATGAGACGACAAGCTGAAAGACGATTAAATGAATGGTTCAAACGGTATCAATTTCATGATTGTGGAGCGATTTCAAAGGTAGCGAAAACCTTGATAGCACGTAAAAAAGAGTTGCTGGATACGATCATTTCACCGCTTTCCAATGGGATCATAGAGGGGACAAACAATAAAATTAAACTCATCAAAAGACGTGGTTTTGGGTACCGTAACGACGCCCATTTTTTTCTGCGCCTTCGCTTGGAAATCGGGTGTTGATTTTGCCACCCCCTACTTTTGTTAATTAAACATTATATTACCATAAATGTATAATTAATAAAAGTATTGAAAATATATTTTTTATAAGTAAAATAATTCTGGTTCGAAAGGAGGTTTATTTATTTATAGAATTAAAGCTTTATTTATTATCTTTCTTTTAGTTTTTATAATCTCATGTTCTTTAAAGAAAGATTATGAGACAAATAATCATGAATGTGATAAAAATTGGGGCCTGTGTGAAATCTATTCTAATTTAAACGATGTTAATACAGAAAAAGAAGATAAACCTTTAAAGATTGCAATCTTAGATAGTGGAATTAATAAAAAAAACCTGAATTAAAAGGTAAGGTTGTTAAATCCTATAATGCTATTGACGCCAAAGAACCCATCATTGATGAGTATGGTCATGGTACTATTGTTGCAAGTATTATAGCTGCAAATTCAAACGATAAAAATTTGAGTGGTATGTCCCCTAATTCTTTAATATACGACGTTAAAGTTTTAAACGAAAACGGGGCAGGTGACATTGAAGATGTAGTTAAAGGGATTCAATGGAGTATTAATGAGGAAGTAGATTTGATAAATATAAGTTTTGGATTTCATTCTGATCATTCTGATTTACGAAAGGCAATAAAAGAGGCGTTAGATAGTGGAATTATTATAGTTGCGGCTGCAGGGAACACTTTGGGTTTATCTGTGGATTATCCAGCGAAATATGAAGGAGTTCTATCTATTTCTGCAATAGATCGGACATTAAAACGTTATAGTATGGGAGCCAAAGGGAAAATAGATTATGTAGCTCCGGGCGTTGAAGTATTTACAATTGATTCTTTAGATCATTTTACCCAAACTAGTGGGACATCTTTCGCAGCTGCTTATGCAACTGGAACAGTTGCTGTTTTACTATCAAAAACAAAGAAACAAATTAACAGTTCCACAACACACGATTATTTAAACAAGTATAGTCATGATTTAGGTGAAAAGGGATATGATTCATCCTATGGACATGGATTACTACGTATTAAATAATGATAAAAGGAGAAATGAAGACAGATTATGATAAAGAAATTAGTATTACCATTAATTGCTGTATTTTTATTTGCATATGTTGGCCCAACATATGCGAGTGCAATAACCCAAGAAACATCAACTGATGAAGTACTATTTTTTGATACTGAGTCGTTAGAGAAAGATGAGATAATAAAAGAATTACAGTCAGAATTAAGTTTCGAAAATATTCAATTAAATGTAAAAGAAATTACAAAAGATGATCTTAGTGTAGAAGCTGAGATTAATCAAGAAGATGTAAATGCACAAGTTAATGTCCAAATGGACGTAGAAACAGAATCTTTTAAAATGACAAGTGAAATAGAAGATGATAATGGTTCCGTTTTATCGCAAAACTTTAATGTGACTATTCAAGAAGTAACTGAAGACTATCTAGTGGCGACCTTTGAAGATGTTGAAACTGGAGAAGTTATGGAAATGGATAGCAGGCAGGTTCAAGCTTCTCCTATTCCTGTAGCTGTGTACGTTGTTGGGGCAGCTATCATCAGAACAACTGCTGTTCTTGTGAAGGGAGTAAAAACATTAAAGATTGGGGGCAAAACATTTAAAAAACAAGCCCCTAGTGTGGCAACAAACGCCACTAAAAAATTTAAAACTGTTGCTTATAAAACAGGAAGTAAATCATTCAATCTTAGCAAAGGAAATATGAATCATATCTTGAGAGGGCATCATCCTAAATATTGGACAGGTGAAGATAAATCAATGTTTGATCCCAAACTTTCTATTAATGATATAAAGGGGATTGTTGACAAAATTGTAAAAGCAAAATCCAAAAGTATAGAGTCGGGTCTTAAATCAAAGAAAAAAGAAGCAGTAGTAACACATAAAATAGATGGTGTAAACTATAAACTTATAGTGAAAAAAGACTATGTTGCAAGTTTATATCCAGTAAAATAGAAAGTGGGAAGTAATATGAGTATTAAATTTACAGCTTATGTCTCAAATATGGAAACTGGAACATCACATTTATTAACTAATGATCCATATAACGAGTTAGATTCTGCATTTGTAACTTCAGAGCGAACAAGATATATACCAATTACACATTCAGAAGCGGCAAAAGCAGCTCTTAAAACTTGTGAGGAACAAGAAGGACCCGCATTATATATACCTGGATATGTGCAATTAACAATTGATGGTATAGACTTCTTTACAGAAGAGGATTGGACTACTGATTTGCTAATGACTTGGAGAGACTTTGCGTTTCTTTTAGATGCTGACTATTTAGATAGTATCGATGAGACAGAGGTTACTCTGCTTGATAATCAAACTCAGTGTGTTATTACCAAGTTAGACGATAACATGAAGTTAAAGATTGAAAGGTTTTTAATGCCTGAAGATGAAACAATTGAGTTGGACCAAGTGGGAAATACAATCATTGAAACACCTTTAGTTTTTAAGGATGAATTTCTTCAGGCAATAAAAGAAGAATTAGAAAATTTTTCAAATTTATTGACCAGCGAAGCCACTTTTAAAGAAGATGGTTCTTATGAGGATATTCTTGAGCTTTATAATGCAGAAGTAGGACGATAATAAGACATAAACTATTTACTAAAATGCAACTTTATCGAGTTAATAAGTAGTAGCAAAGCCCCTGTCCGATGTGGATAGGGGCTATTTGTGTTTTTACACACTATTAACTATTGAATAGGCTTAAATTTACAAATGGATGTGATAATAGTCGGTAAGGGGAGGGGATAGTATATTAAAAATGGTCAAAACGTTAGAGTAGCTAGAAAGATTAGTGTTTGGTGAGGGGTATCAAATTCAGCATAAAGAGTCAGGTAAGTTCGTTTATTGGGCGCAGCCAGTGCCGATCGATCGAATCATGCTGAGCGTGGAAAACAAAAATGATCATTGTATGCATGTCAGTGAGATGCACGAAGAATTTGAGTTGATCAAAGTACATAATGCTCCTAGAGCTATAAAACTTAGGTGATGCAGAAAAAGCCCTTCTCGTGTGAGATGGTGTTGGTGTTTAACTTACCCTGGCACTTTGTTTGTGACCAGGGTTTTCTATGTTATTAATGAAAATTATGGTATCATTTTAGAAACTAGTAATTAAAAATTATTTTAGCGAGGATTTCATGGAGCCAGTAAAAATGAACGGAGAATTAAAGACACTTAATCAAGTAGATAAATTTCTTACTCAATTTGCTAAAGATTTAAAACGTCCATCGAACAGAGATGAATTGGCGATAGATCTATCGAACTTAAATTTTGTTTCACCGATCGGTGCTATTGCCTTGCTACTTTTATTTGAAAAGATAAGTTCATTATACAAATTAAAAATAACTCTTCCAAAGTCGCAGCAAAATTTAGTGTCCTATATAGAAAGAATTAACTTTTTTAAACACTGTCCAGAATCTGTGAAAAATGAATTTAATAAAGAATATGATATTGAGGTTTTATCAAAAAGAAACAGAAATGATACCAGAAAAGTATTGTTAGAAATCACAAAGATAGAAGAAGATGATGATGTAGATACACTCTTCGATAGTACAATCTATATTTTATCAAGTCATGGAATGAGAAATGAAGAACTCAATAAAATAGCAACAATTGTTTCTGAGTTAGCAACGAACATTATTGACCATAGTAAAGCAACAGGATATGCAGCAATTCAGTATTATCCTAAATTCAACAAAGTTGTTATTGGAATTGCAGATAATGGCGTTGGAATAGTAAATACTATGAAAAAGGTTATTAAGCAAGGAAATGATTTAGATATTATTAAACAGGCTTTTGTTGGTGGTATGACTTCCTCCTTAGATATGGAAAGAGGCTGGGGACTTACTGATGCTCGAGAATACTCCTACTTCGAAACTAAAAGCACTTTATTCTCTATAAGAACTCATAAAGGGTTGTATGCAGTAGATAAAGAGAACATTCTTGAACTAAGTAATAGCTGTTATTTTCCCGGCACTTTTTTTTCCATCGAAATAAATTTTATGATTTAATAGTTGACAAAATAAAGGTAGTATTTTAATATTCAATTATAGGTTTCAAAAACAAAATTGAAAACGAGGTGAGGGGCAGTGGCTATAAAATTTGATCAGTCTGGTATGGATAATCAAAATTTAATCATCAGAAGAAAGCTTGTTCCAGTAAAGGAAAAGATAATCTTCCAAATCACCACTGCCCCAAAAGGCACTATTTTTTATTATGATTTTTCGAATGTAGAAGGAATAAATAGTTCTGGTGTAGATGAGATAATTGCTAAGGTCATAAAATATCTGATTAATGAAGAAGATAAATTTATATATATAACAAACTTGAGAGAAGAGTATTATGAGCATAGATTTAACATTGACAACTTCTTGAAAAATCGTTCAAAAATTGGGGTTGTTGAGAGAATTGGCGATAAGGCTTTGTTTTTAGGAGATATATCTGATACTCAAAAAGATCTTTTAGAAAGAATATATATAGAAAAAGAAGTTTCGGCTCGTAATATAGCGGATGAAACCGGAAAAAAGCTGAATTTAATAAGTACACATCTCAATACATTGTATAAAAATCGCTTGATACAGAGGGTAGAAGAGCAGCTTCCTGATGGAGGGAGACAATACATTTATAAAAGTTTATTTTAGAGGAGCGATCCTCTTTTAAAAAACGAGACTTCAAAAATTAAATTGAAGACGGGGAGGATGACATGAAAAACAAAAAAAATAGCCCTTGCAGAGGGCCGACGTAGCTTATACGTAAAAATAGTGTTTTGTCGCTACATTAAATTAAACGTGAGAAATTTAACTTTAATGTATCACTTTTTAAGGTCCTTTGCAAGGAATTATCTAATAAATTGTAAAGGAACGTGATATTATGAAAAATAATCAAAATTTAAAGTGGTCTGAGCGCCACCAGTGCTATGGGATTTTTCGTGCTTGGAGGAAGCATCCAAAAACACAACAAATTCTTTGGGCGAGGACTTATGGAAAAAAGGCTTGGTTTATTCCAGTGACTGAATTAGAACAAGAACAAGCTAACTAAAACCAAGAGACCAGCGACAGGTCTCTTTTGTAATATGAACATTTAAGGAGGTAAATTATGGAGGCAATATATGTTTATAAAAACCGGCCAGGGTTAAGTGCTGTTTCAATATTATTTTGTATTATGGGGTTAGTGACAATCTTGTTTTTTCAAAATTTCGAAATTAAGACATTGTCAGCTTTAATTGAATATTTAGCAAGTGAACAAGACAAAGAAAAGTTGTACACCACTTGGATATCCAATTTAGGGAGTGCGGCTTTACTATTTGGAATAGGTTTTAGATGGATTAAGGAAGCACTGGAGGATAGTTATTTCAGTGAAGATACTACAGTATCGAAGATAGTTTGTGCAGCAACTGGTATTTTGATGATATTATGGTCATTTACATTTTTATCATTTGTTTTAACGAAACTGTTAGGTATTGTATTGGGTGTAGTTATTGTGCTTGCTTTAGTTAATAGTAGTAAAAAGTGAGCTTTAAATCATACTTTCTAGTTAAATGAAGTGACCCCTAAAAGTTAGACACGGTTATTTCATCAGGCAGCTTGAGTAAAATGAGTTCGGTATTGCACCGGACTCATTTTTAATTTTGCCTTTATCCGTTTCGTATTATAGTAATTGATATATTTTTCTAATTCTAATTTAAACTGTTCTACACTTTCGAATTCCTTTAAGTAAAGGAATTCTGACTTCATAATACCAAAGAAATTCTCCATTACCGAGTTATCGTAACAGTTGCCTTTACGAGACATGCTTTGCGCAATACCACTGGACTTAAGCGCATGTCGGTATTGATTCATTTGATAATGCCAGCCTTGATCTGAGTGCATGGGTAGCTGATGATTCTCTGGTAAGCGCTCTAAAGCTTTCTCCAACATATCTGATACAAGTGAATACGTTGGTCTAGAGCCAATTGTATACGTAATAATTTCTCCATTAAATAAGTCTAAAACAGGCGATAAATAGAGTTTCTCACCGAATAATTTAAATTCGGTAATGTCTGTTACCCACTTTTCATTTGGGACATCTGTGGTAAAATTGCGGTCTAAAATATTAGGCGCAATTTTACCAATTGTACCTTTGTATGATTTATATTTTTTCATACGCACTAAACACTTTAAACCTAACTCTTTCATGATACGTTGAACCTTCTTATGATTTACTTTTTGCTCACGATTCGCTAGCTCATCACGAATACGACGGTACCCATAACGACCTTCGTGTTCTTTATAAATCGCTTTGATTTCTACTTTCAAATCGGCATCTGGGTCTGGTTGATTTATTCACTTCACTAAATCATAATACGTGCTGCGTGGAATGCCAGCGAGTTTCACAAGTGCTTTCACCGAATATTTATACCTTAATTCATAGACTACTTGTGCTTTGTCTTGTTTGGTGATTTTCCCTTGTTTTGAACTAAGGCATTCAACGAAGAAAAACGAACATTTGAATTAACTATGAAACCTCTAGACCTCATCAAAAAAAGCTGTATTGCCTATGGAGCCACTTATAATGGTAGAAGGGGCGCTAGTAAAACATTGGCTAGCTACAGACAAAA
>NKXN01000015.1 GCA_002261155.1 Bacillaceae bacterium SAS-127
AGTACACTAGTCGCTAGCGCCTGGAGCTGGATCACGAAAAGCGGAGCCGACTGTCCAGACACGACAAGCAAATGTTCTGACGCTGGAAAGGCGATGAGCCTTGTAAGCGGCAGGTTATTTGACTCGAGTGTCTAGGAGGCGGAGCTGGACAACAACGAAAAGCGAAAAGCGCTGTTCAGCGACGTATGAACTGGAACCAACTCGCTCAGACACGACAAGCAAAAGACGAGCCCACTGAAAGGTTATTCTTTAACCTTTCAGTGGGCTTTTTTTGACATCTATAGCTGTTAAAGGGTGATAAGCTGAGACAAATAATCAAGATTGAGAATTATAATCTTGAATGGGAAAGTGAATTCTCTAAAACTAATTTCTCAACCAAAAAGCGATTGACTCATTAAAAAGTCAATCGCTTTTTTAGGTTATATTCTCTCTTTCTTTTGATCATAATAAATGAAGTATGAATGAAACGACAAGAAAGGAGGGGAATGTTTTTTGAGAAATTTGTTTAAGCGGAGCCGATCATCTTTTGAGAAAACGGAACTCAACAAATTATTAGCAATTTGTAGCGAATCATCTGACTTTCTTACGTTCCACCTTCATAGCAACTCGCCTTTTTCCATTTCTTTTTATAAAACACTTGTCAACCCAGACACCGTGCATCAAAATATTTTGGCGAGCCTTTCTGACCAAAAGCCGGAAGACTTGCAAACAATCAAAGAGCAGATCCCCATTGAAAACTTATTGATTACGAAAGATCTGACGGAAATCCAAGATAAATTAATGACTGGATACGTTATTTTTTATGAAAAAGAAAAATCATCCGAATGTCTTCTCGTCCCTGCACCAGCTGTTGAAAAGCGCCAAGTGGCCGTGCCCGAAACAGAGTATACAGTAATGGGACCGAAAGAAGCTTTCGTTGAAGCTCTCGACACGAATGTCAACCTTGTACGAAAACGTCTCCCGATTCCTGAGCTACAAATGAAAGAACTGATGGTGGGAACTTATTCAAAAACCCGTGTGAAAATTTCCTATGTAAAAGGAGTTGCTGATGAAGAAAATATCAATACAGTAATTCAAAGAATTCAAGGGATTGAATACGACCAAATTCCTGATAGCTCCTTTATTATGCAAATGATCACGGATAATCCAAACTCCCCGTTTCCACAAATTGCAGATACCGAACGCCCTGATCGCGTAGCAAGTGCTCTATCAGAAGGAAAAATCGCCATTTTAGTCGATGGCTCTCCCCATGTATTATTGGTACCGGTCACATTTATGGAGTTTTTCTCCTCATTTGAAGATTATTTTTATACTTGGAATATCGCCACGGCCCTACGGTTAATGCGTTTATTTGCCGTAACATTTTCTGTTCTATCTACACCAACCTATGTAGCTATTTTAACGTATCATTATGAAATGATTCCTCAAGATCTATTAAATACACTAGTGTCTTCTCGGAGCGGCATCCCTTTTCCGCCGATATTAGAGGTGCTTATTTTGGAAATAACGATCGAGCTTTTACGAGAAGCGGGAGCTAGACTACCGACGAAAGTTGGACAGACTATTGGGATCGTTGGAGGGATTGTCATTGGAACAGCAGCAGTGCAAGCAGGATTGACGAGTAATGTGCTGATCATTGTTATCGCTTTAAGTGCACTAGCTTCTTTTACGACGCCTATCTACCAAATCAGCTATGCCGTTCGCTTAATCCGTTTTCCTTTCTTACTTTTTGCTCAGTTGCTCGGGATGCTAGGCATCGCTATTTGTATGTCCTTTTTGTTTAACCATTTGCTGAAGCTATCTTCCATTGGGAGACCGTTTCTGGAGCCTGTTTTCCCTCTACGAATAGCAGATTTAAAGGATTCACTCTTTCGTCTTCCTTTTGACAAACAGCGCCTGCGCCCAGTGCAAATAAGAGCTGAAAATCCTGATCGCTTTCAGAAACAGCCTCCACGTACAACGAACCGTGATATTGATGAATAATTAATGATTGGAGGTGACCCCATGTTACCATTGCCATCTGAAAACCATAAAGTCTCTCCTTCCTTTGCTTTTTATATCATTACCTCTATGCAACTTGGTGTAGGTATTCTAGGATTCCAGCGTAATGTTGCTAAAGAAGCCGGTCATGATTCATGGATTTCGATTCTCATTACCGGCCTCTCTCTCCACATCATTTTATGGATGACTTATCAAATATTAAACAAAGGAAACAATGATATTACAGTCATTCATAAAGATGTATTTGGCAAGTGGATCGGAGGACTATTCAGCATCTCTTTAATTATTTATTTGTTACTACTTTCTATTACAGTAACTCGTAATTATATTGAAGTCATCCAAATCTGGATGTTTCCTGAAATAGACACATGGTATTTAGCACTCATTCTGTTTGCACTTGTCTACCTCTATGTCATCGGTGGTTTTCGGGTGATTGTCGGACTTTGCCTTCTCACTTTCTTAATCACTCTTCCTTTACTATTAACGTTTTGGTTTCCGATGAAGGAAGCGAAATTTTCTTACTTATTCCCGATCCTAGACCATTCCTTCATAGAGATTCTATCGGGTTCTAAAGAAATATCCTTTAACTATGTTGGCTTTGAAACGATTTTCTTCTTTTATCCTTTTCTTAAAAATGCCGTAAGTTCACAAAAATGGGCGCAATATGGGCTAGGATACAGCACCTCTGTTTATTTACTAACAGGGCTGGTCTCTTTGGTTTATTTTAGTCATGAACAACTAGCAAATACAATTTGGGGCACACTCACTTTATGGAAAGTAGTCGACTTGCCTTTTATTGAACGATTTGAATATGTTGGTCTTGCTATCTGGTTATTTGTCATCTTACCTAATATTTGTTTATACACATGGGCCGCATCACGAGGAATCAAGCAATTGTTTAAAGTCAAACAAAAGCACGGGATCATCGTATTATTGATCCTACTATTTATCATAACTATTTCCTTCACAGAGCGGCAATCTGTCAAACAATTACTTACAGTAGCTGGGAATGTCGGGTTTTATGTTTTCTACGCCTATATTCCATTCATTTACTTTTCTCAAATGATTAGCCATAAAATGAGGCGAACAAAATGAAAAAAATATTAATTTGGAGCGCTTTTGCTCTCATACTGATCACTAATTACCAATTACAGCCAACTATACTTGAAGATACTCGTCATATTTCCGCCCTCGGATACGACATAGAAGATGATCACTTAGTCAAAGCAACGGCCGCTGTTCCCTTCTTTCCACCTGGTGAAAACGTTTCGCCGATCAATGTCACTTATACAGCTACAGGGCATACAAGCAAAAGTGTACAGCAACTATTTCAAACAAAAGCTCAAAAACAATTAAGTCTAGGTCGATTAAATGATGTTTTATATAGTAAAGAAGCGGCTGAAAAAGGCCTTTTCCCTCTCATTCACCCATTTAGCCGTTCCCCTAACATTGGAAGGGATATTCACTTGGCTGTAGTTGATGGAAAAACGGAAGAAATGTTGAAGAAAAAATATCCAAATACTCTGCTCACCGCTCAATATGTCACCGACTTATTGGATCAAGGATTAAAAAATATTATTCCTAAAACGAATCTTCATTCTTTTCTTGCTCAATACTATGGAAATGGGCAGGACCCTTTTTTACCATTATTAAAATTACAAAAGGAAAATATTAAATTGAAGGGACTCGCTCTTTTTAAAGAAGACCGCTATATTAGCTCTCTTTCTTATGAAGATAGCTATTTATTTAAACTTCTTTATGAAAATTCCCGCTATGGTTTGTATAATATTCAATTAAAAGATGGGACTTACGTAACGATTGAAAATGTAAGATCGAAAGTAAAATATCATATCGATGGAACAAAAGAAAAACCTGCAATAAAAATCGACCTTTCCCTACTCGGACAAATCAATGATGCATCCGGCATTACGATTCAAAATACGAAGAAGACAAAGGACATCGAAAAATACTGGCAACAAGATATGAAACAAAAAACCGAAAAAGTGATCAAACACCTTCAAGAACTACAAGTAGACTCACTTGGAATCGGAGAACGGGTTAGAAGTAAATACCGGCATTTCAATATGGAAGGCTGGAAGCAAAGCTATCCCACCGTCCCAATCAAAATCAACGTCGAAGTAAAGACAATGGACACTGGAATTGTAGAGTGACAAAGAAAAAGCATCCACAACGGATGCTTTTCTTCATTATAGTCCTAATGAAATATATTTGATTTCCAAATATTCCTCGATACCGAAATGGCCGCCTTCACGACCTAGACCGCTCTCTTTATAACCGCCAAATGGAGCTTGTGCCACAGATGGAAGACCATCATTTAAGCCAATAATTCCGTACTCTAGCCCTTCAGCAATGTCGATTGCTTCTGTAATGTTATCGCTAAATACATAAGCCGCTAAGCCATACGGAGAGTTATTTGCACGTTCAATCACTTCTTCTGTCGTTTGATATGTCGTCACAGGAGCTAACGGGCCAAACGTCTCCTCGTTCATACAAAGCATATCATCCGTTACATTCGTAATGACCGTTGGCTCTACGAAATAGCCTTTTAAGTTTTCGCTCACGTTGCCACCTGCAATAATGTTCGCACCTTTTTGTTTCGCATCTTCTAGCTGACTTACTACTTTCGCCACTGCTTGCTCGTCGATTAGCGGGCCAACTGTAATGCCTTCTTCTAAGCCGTTCCCCATTTTTAACTTCGCTACTTCTTGCTTGAAAGCTTCCGCAAACTCCGCTTCGATGGATTCATGAACGTATACGCGGTTCGCACATACGCATGTTTGTCCCGCATTACGGAATTTAGAAGCGATTAAATTTTTCGCTGCTTTTTCAATGTTGGCATTCGCTGTCACGATAAATGGTGCGTGTCCACCTAATTCAAACGATACTTTTTTCATCGTATCCGCTGCCCCACGCATTAATAACTTCCCTACTTCTGTTGAGCCAGTAAAAGAAATTTTGCGAACACGGCCATCTTTCATCCACGCCTCACCAATCGCTTTCGGATCACCTGTAACAAGGTTAATAACGCCTTTAGGAATGCCCGCTTCTTCCGCTAATTCCACTAGGCGAATCGCTGTTAATGGTGTTTGTTCAGCCGGCTTGATCACCGCTGTACAACCTGCCGCAAGTGCTGGCGCCACTTTTCTCGTAATCATCGCCGCTGGGAAATTCCAAGGCGTGATCGCCGCAATAACACCGACTGGCTCTTTTTGCACAAATAGGCGCTTACGTGGGTGAGAAGCTGGAATCGTTTCTCCGTAAATACGCTTTCCTTCTTCGGCATACCAAGAAATAAAGCTATTCGCATAGCCTACTTCACCGATCGCTTCCGGAAGTGGTTTTCCTTGCTCTTCGGTCATGATTTTGCCGATTTCTTCTTTGTTCTCGTCAATTAAGCGATACCACTCATTTAAATGATGAGCACGTTCAAGAGCTGTTAGCTTTGACCATGTTTTCAGTGCTTCATACGCAGCTGTTGCCGCTTGTTCTGCTTCTTCTTTACCGCCTTCTGGTACAGTAGCAATCACTTCATTGATCGCTGGATTGACAACTTCAATCTTCTTTTCATTATCGATCCACTCACCATTAATATACATTTTCCAATTTTTCATTTTTGCTCCCCCTTCTTGTTGCCGATCACAAACCTTTATTCCTCGTCCTCAACATATTTCTTTACTTTTCGAGCGGCTGAGGATTGACTAATTCCGAGTGCTTTCGCGATTTTATAAGTGGATGAAAATTTCCCATAAGCTTCAACCACCATTTTCCGTTCGACTTCTTCCAGTATTTCCGGAAGAGTTGTCCCCTTCTCCGTTAATTCTTGCTGCACCATTTCAAGTGGCAAGTCATTTAACGTCACCACTTCATCATTCGTTACGACTAGCCGTTCGACCATATTTTCTAATTCGCGAATGTTCCCTCTCCATTCATAATTTAAAAAAGCATTTAACACTTTCGGAGAGAAATGAACATGGCTATTATATAGTTCATTGAAATAATCGAGAAAATGGTAAGTTAACGGAATAATATCTTCTTTTCGTTCCCGTAATGGCGGGATATGAATTGGTACGACGTTTAAACGGTAGTATAAATCCCGTCTAAAACTCCCTTGCTCCGCCATTTTCTTCAGATCTTTATTCGTTGCGGCAATGATTCGCAAGTTTAATGTAATCGGTTGGCTCGCTCCAACAGGACGAATTTGTTTGTCCTGCAGCACATGGAGTAATTTTCCTTGCGCTGTTAATGGCAGCTCTCCCACTTCATCTAAAAAAAGAATCCCATTATTGGATAGCTCAATCAACCCTTTTTTTCCCTCACGAAAAGCCCCGGTAAACGTACCACCTTCATACCCAAATAACTCCGACTCAATTAATTGTTCAGGCAAAGCGGCACAATTAATTTCGTTTAGTACTTGATCTTTTCGATCGCTTAATTGATGGATCGAACGAACGATTCTACTTTTTCCTACACCTGTTTCCCCGAGCAGCAAAACGGTCGAGTTGACTTTAGCAATTTTGCGTGCAAGCATCATCACTTTGCCCATTTGCTCACTTTTTGAAATAAGCCCCTCTACTTCGAGCGGCTCATTCAAATCTTTTTTATAGGTAGCAAGCTGGTCTTCCATTTCTTCAATCTTATTTCTAAGCTGAATAATCTCTGTCAAATCACGAGAATAACTAATGATACTTTTTAAAGATCCATCTAGATTAAAAACCGGCCTTGTACGTACATGATAGTACCGGCCGGAATTAGACATTTGAAACAGCTCAATTGGCTGTTTTTTTTCAATTACTTGCGGTGTTGCTGACGGGTAGAAAAGCCCCATCTTCTCTAACTCTTTCACATGCTTACCGACTAAGTCGCCAGCTGCTTGCTCGTAGTTTTTTCGGCACGTCGAATTCACACGAGTAACGTACCCTTCAGCATCCGTCACTAAAATCTCATCGAAAGACGATTCGAAAATATCAAATAATTCTTCGCGTACAGAATCATGAGGTGTATTCATAACAAGCTTCCTCCCGACCATATTTCTCTTCATTATAACAAAAATACAATCGGGAGATGTAGTTAGTTGCTCTATTACGCTTGAACTGTTAATGCAGAAACAGCTGCTTCAAACGCTTCTTCAAGAATCTCTAAACCTTCCGCTACTTGCTCATCTGTAATCACAAGTGGCATTAAGAAACGGAGAACGTTGCCGTAAGCACCCGCACTAATGATAAGTAATCCGCGATTGTTCGCTTCAGTGATGATTGCATTTGTTAATTCTTTGTTTGGCTCTTTTGTTGTACGGTCTTTAACAAGTTCAACTGCTACCATAGAACCTAAACCGCGAATTTCACCGATCGCCTCATATGTTTCAGCTAGTTTGTTTAAGCGATCCATTACTAGTTGACCTAGAACAGCACCACGCTCGTTAATTTTTTCTTCTTCCATGATGTCGATCACTGCTAATGCCGCTGCACAACCAAGTGGGCTACCAGAATATGTTCCACCCAGTTCACCAGGAGCAGCTGCTTCCATCACTTCTTTGCGGCCGATTAAACCACTGATTGGCACACCAGCAGCCATTGATTTAGATACCGTCATTAAGTCAGGCACGATACCGAAATGCTCGATCGCAAATTGTTTACCTGTACGACCAAATCCAGTTTGAATTTCGTCAGCAATGAAAAGAATGCCGTGCTTTTTACAGATAGCGTATACTGCTTCGATGAATTTTTGTGGAGCTGGAATGAATCCACCTTCCCCTTGTACTGGCTCCATAATAACAGCTGCTACGCTTTCAGGAGCTACATCGTTCACGAAGAAGTCTTCAAATTGGCTAATAACAGAGTCAACATATTGCTCTTCTGTTGTGCCTTCTGGACGACGGTATGTGTACGGGAATGGCGCTTTGTACACTTCTGGCGCAAATGGGCCGAACTCATATTTATAAGGCTTTACTTTACTTGTCATTGTCATTGTTAACAATGTACGACCATGGTAGGCACGAGAGAAAGAAATAACGCCTGTACGTTTTGTATATTTACGAGCGACTTTCACCGCATTCTCCACTGCTTCTGCCCCACTGTTGAAAAGAATCGCTTGCTTTTCATGATCACCAGGTGCAAGGTCGATTAATTTTTCACATAGCTCAATGTATGGCTCATACATCATCACGTTAAATCCAGGGTGGATATATTCGTCCACTTGCTTATGAATGGCTTCTTTAACTTTCGGGTGACCATGTCCAACGTTCATTGTACCAATTGCACCAACGAAATCGATAAATGTATTTCCATCTACGTCTGTAATTAAAGCGCCTTCTGCTTTAGCTGCAAAGCTAGGTACGCCGTTAGAAACGCCTCGAACAACCGCTGCTTGTCTTCTTTCTAATAATGCTTTCGATTTTGGACCTGGTAGAGTACCAGTTACTTTAGCAAATTTTCTAGTCATGTTCATTTCTCCTTCTTTGCTTGTAGATTCATATTTATAAATGCAAAAAGCGTGCCAACTTCGAAAAGCAGAAAAAATCAATCTTTTTAGAATAAAGAGAATTTAAAAATAAGTCAAAAATGAATTATATAAACCAAAAATGACTTAAAAAAGGCTGAGCGGATGGCTCAACCTTTTTGATCTTCACTTTGATAGCCGTATTTCTCCATTTCAGCATAGACAGCCTTTAATTTCGGATTGCCTTCCCCAACAATTTCCCCTTCAACAAGCACGACCGGATAAAACATATCTTCTTCCACGACTCGCTCGGCAAATGCTTTTTTCTCTTCATCCTCCGGCGGTGAAAAAATATCAACATAGCTAATTGAAAACGGTTGTTTCGGATATTTTCGTGAAATAGCCGCCTCTAACCATTCATATGTTTCTTTAGAAGAAGGTAAATTAACACAACTCGCACAAAGCTGCTCTGTTCCATATACAACAATTTCTACATTATTTCCCATATAATCATCCACCTTATAGCTGATTATTTATATTTTAACGAAAATCGATCAACTTCGATATGAAAATGTTTATCAATCAATGGATTTTTTTATTTATAATCATTATAATAAGAACAGTATGAGAAAGGAGTGGATTGAAATGGCTGATGAACAAATGGTTGCACAAGTACAAGAAGTCTTAGATAAATTACGTCCATTTTTACTTCGCGATGGCGGAGATTGTGAACTAGTTGATATAGAGGATGGCATCGTCAAGCTTCGCCTTCTAGGCGCATGCGGTAGCTGCCCAAGTTCAACAATTACGCTAAAAGCCGGCATCGAGCGCGCATTGCTTGAAGAAGTTCCAGGCGTAGTAGAAGTAGAACAAGTATTTTAATGAACGAAAGTCCGCAGATCAATCATGCGGGCTTTTTTTATTGACGAGGCTGAAGTAGTAGCGAAATCAGGCGTGAAAAGTGTCGAATTGGGCGCATAACAGTTCGAATCGGGCGCGCGCCACTAAAAAAAACCGAACACGTCTCAGCTCGGTCTGAAGGTAAGTAATTCTTTGTTCACTAATGTTTTCGGAGGACGTTCTTCAAAGATGGCATCGAGATTGTCACAGCATGTTTCCATCATCCCGAGGCGTGTCTCTTTTGTTGCACTTCCGATATGAGGAAGCGCCACGACATTTGGCAGCTTCAGTAGTGGATGATCGGCACCGATTGGCTCTTTTTCAAACACATCTAATCCGGCTGCTGCGATGTCTCCAGCCTGCAAAGCGTCAAACAGTGCTTGCTCATTAATAATCGGTCCGCGACTAGCATTGATGAACATGGCATCTTTTTTCATTTGTTGGAATTGCTCTCGTTGAAACATCCCTTTCGTTTGCTCTGTGAGCGGAGCGAGACAAACAACGAAATCCGCCTCTTGTAATAGTTCATCAAATGAGCAGTAACGTGCACCGAGCATTTCCTCTGCTACTTCATGACGAGTCCGATTATGATAAATGATTTCCATATCGAATCCAGCCGCTCTTTTCGCTACAACAGTCCCAATTTTGCCCATACCGACAATCCCAATCGTTTTATGATGGACATCCGTTCCGACTAATTGCATCGGCGACCAGCTCTTCCACTGGCCTTCTTTCACAAATTCGGCTGCTTCCATCATTCGCCGAGCCGTTGCCAGCAACAAAGCAAAGGTTAAGTCTGCCGTCGTATCTGTTAATACATCCGGTGTGTTACAGATGGCGACCTGATGCTTGCTAGCAGCTTGTAAGTCAACATTGTCGTAGCCAACAGCCATATTAGCAACTACCTTTAACCGCTCGGCTTGAGAAAATAATTCTTCATCTAGCTGATCTGAAATGACGGTTAATAAAGCATCCGCTTGCTTCACTTTTTCAAGTAGCACATCACGCGGTACCTTCTCTTCTTCTTCCGACCACATGTCTACTTCGTATTTCTCTAGCAGCCTAGAAATAATTTCCTCAGGAAGTTTTCGGGTTACATACACAAACGGCTTCATTTCTCCACCTTCTTTCCGTATCCTAATCGCCCTTCCATTTTACCATATCTTCTGTCATTTTAACCAAGTTACATTCGGAATTTTCAATCGATTAGTTGGAACAAAAGCTAATTCATAGAAAGAAGCGAGAAAACGCTCATACTCCGCTGTATTTTTCATATATTTCTCTAACTGTTCTTCTTTTTCTTTTTTCACTTGGAGCGACTGAGAGGAAAAATAAATGCGACTGCAGTCAAAGTAATGTGTGGGAAAGAGGAGACGAGCATAAATCAGCCGCCAGGAAAATGGAGAGAGTCTCTCTTGTTGCTGATACTCTTGTAAAAACTGTTCAAAATTGGAGCGATAAAGAAGAGAGCCTTCCCAATAAGACGAACGAATCCATTCGGCTATATCACGTGCAGGATGATCATATACCCAATCAAAAGGATGGTGAATAAAGTTGCGGTTAGCCCACGTCTTCGCGTGAAACGATTGGTGACAAATCGTTCCATAATCTGTTATCCCTGGAGTTTCATCCATTTCAGTATCCACAATATATTGAATCGCATTTTCTGCGAGCCCCATATAATAAGGAAAGCTATCAATCATCATCGTAGCAAATTTACCATCTACTCCCTTCTCCATCAGCCCACTAATTGATTTTTCTAGCCGATCCATCTCCTGCTCCCAACGCTCGCGCCACAACCCCAATTGACTTGTCGTCTTCATCTCATCTGTCAACGTTCGCCCTCGACGATGAAACCTAGCGAGTTTCTTACCTATCGCTTCGGATCGTGAGAGGACTTGTGCGCTCCCGAGAACGACTACATCTTTTTTATCTTCTGTGATTAAAAAGGCACCAGTAACTGACGGAATAAAAACAGCCACTTTCCGATCACCTTGACTCATGAGATGCTGAGACATTTGATGTAGCTCTAATAAATATTCCTGTTCCATATTCGTCACATCAACAATAGAATAAAGAAACCCCTCACTTTCATAATAGCGTCCGTTCACCATTCGATCCGATGTAATACGAAAATGTTCCTTTAACAATGCTTTTCCATCCATGCTAGTTCCCCCTTTTTTCATATTTTTTGCAGGATTATTTCCAATTTATCTGGAAATATAAATAGTAAAGAGAATATCTGATACTAACATATTAGAGAAAAAGGTGATTGTATGACTATCGATGACAAACACGTAATGAGCATGTCCGAAAAAACCGCGCGCCGCCAATTAGCTGAACGCGGCGTAACTATGGATCACATTGCCGAACTCGTATTGTTTTTACAAAAAAAGTATCACCCTAATTTACAACTTGAAGAATGTAAAGAAAATATCGAGCAAGTCTTAAAAAAGCGAGAAGTGCAAAATGCGATCATCACAGGTATCCAACTAGATGTGTTAGCGGAGAAAGGCCTGCTAGATGAACCGTTGCAAACGATCATCTCTACTGACGAAAGCTTATACGGGGTGGATGAAACCCTCGCTTTAGCCATCATCAACGTATACGGTTCCATCGGCTTCACAAACTACGGATACATCGACAAAGAAAAACCAGGTATTTTACAATATTTAAATGATAAATCACATGGCAAAGTCCACACCTTCCTAGATGACATCGTCGGCGCCATAGCCGCTGCCGCCTCCAGCCGCCTAGCCCACAAAGCAGCACAGACAGAGTGAAATGCGGAAGTAGCCGTTTAGACTCGGCAGACATAAGATGGACCGCCTACGTGGCGTTCTTTGCCACGTAGGCGTGACAGCTTATGACCGAGAGTCTGGCTGCTGCAGCTGGACAACATCGAAATGCGGAAGGCGCTGGTCAGCGGCGTATGGACTGGAGACATCCGCACGAGATACAAGCAAAAAAGCGTCCTTTAAGTGACTCTCACTTAAAGGACGCTTTTTTTCATAAAATCTCCCACTCATCTAATGTATTTCTTACATAAGTAGGTTGTTTTTCGACTTGAGCTAAATGCTCTTTTTGTGTAACACCTGTATGAACGAGTAAAGTATCCATGCCTGCACCGATTCCTGCTAAAATGTCGGTGTCATAATTGTCTCCTACCATTAACGTCTCTTCTTTAGTTGTACCTAACACGCGAAGAGCTTGTTCCATAATGACACTCTCCGGCTTGCCGATAAAAATCGGTGTCGTTTGCGTCGAGACAGTGACAACGGATGTGAGTGAGCCATTTCCAGGCAATAATCCTCTTTCAGTCGGAATGGCGATGTCACCATTGGTAGAAATAAACGTCGCCCCGTTGCGAACAGCTAAGCAAGCAGTCGCTAATTTTTCATAGTTGATGCTGCGATCAATCCCAACGACAACGAAGTCTGCTTGGTCGTGATCGACAATCGTTAATCCTTTTTCTTCAAGTGCTTGGCGAATGCCTTCTTCACCGATGACATACACAGTCGCTCCAGCTTGACGATCAGCGATAAATTGAGCGGTCGCCATAGAGGTGGTGAACACTTGCTCTGTTGTCGCCGCAATATCAAATCCCACTAATTTATTTGCCACTTGTTCAGGTGTGCGCGAAGAATTGTTAGTGACAAATAAGTAAGGGATATCCTGTTCATTTAAGCGTGTGATAAAATGTGCCGCTTCTTTAATTTTTTCCGTTCCACGGTAGATCGTGCCGTCTAAATCAATTAAATAACCTTTGTATGCTTTCATTCTTTTTCCCCTCTCATTTCATTCACATGAAAAAACGCTTTCACTTTCGAAAGCGTCACCTATTACGGTAAAAAGGCCGAAACGGGGCCTAATTCATTTATTAAATATTGTCTCACTTTTTCAGGAAATTGCTGCATCGACGAGAAGTTAGCTTCCATCGCTTGTTTAATTTCTTGATGGTCGACAGCTATATACTGCTGAACGAGCATTTTGCGAAGACCAACCATTATCTTTAATGAAGTGGTCATTTCTTTAGAAATCACTTTTTCGTCATCTAAAATGTCAATAATGTCTTCATAGCTACCCGGATCTCTCATAATAAAGCCGTCAATCATCGCATTACCAACATCGAACATTGATTCAATGACCGTATGAGCGATGCGCTCTAGAGCAGCCTGTTCAAGTGCCGTTTCAAAGCTTTTTTGCTCCTGAAACAACGACAATTGACCTTCCATAAACTTTAATGTTTCTTCAATTTTGTTGCGATCTACGAAATACAAGGCGAGCACCCTTCCATTGCTTTCTTTTTTATTCTCCACCATTTTACCATGAAACGAAAAAGAAAACATACAGTAGTCCTGAAACATGTTACAATCAGGAAAAACAAAGTGGGAGTGATCCAAATGACGGAAAGATTTTTTCTATATGATGATATGGAACAAACGAAAACACGGTTCGTAAGCTTTATGGGTGAGCACCAACGTTACGACCTCGCTTTAATGCAGACCGATCGCTATTACGGAAAAAAGCTAGTGCTTGATATTCAAGGAGGACGCTTTGCGATTATCGGGCAAGATGATTTAGAAGAGCCTGGTTATTTAGAAGAAATATTTAAATTATCTGATGAAGAAGCTGCTGAACTACGCGACTTTCTCTATGACGTGATCTAAGTATAAACGATATAGCCACCGGGGATGTTAAAAATGGAGGTGGCAAACATGATAGATGAGGAAGAGCAATATACCGATTTCTCCAACGTCGAAGCGAGTCGTAACTATTTAATACCGGAACAAATGCCAGAAGGGCCGTACGGAGCACCTCGTAATAAATTCGAACCTGTTCAAAATAAATCGACTCCGTGGCGAAAAGGTCAACGCTATTATAGCGCCTTTAATTATGAAAATAAATCGCTTCACCAGCATTTACCTCGGAACATGGAAGGTGCTCATCCGCCTCATGATGATCCGGATGAAGACCAAGAAATAACGTATCAAAACGTTCCGCCAAACACGTAAAAAATCGAGCGCTTTGCTCGATTTTTTTACTTTTTGACTTTTTTGGCGACGAAATAAGCACAGCCAAAATTGCAATATTCATACAAGTATTCCTTCAATGTACCAATTTTCGTGTCAAACGTCGCCTTTTGGTTTTTATCTTCATAAAACCCTTTCAGGCGCAGCTGACCGTATCCCCAATCGCCGACAATATAGTCATATTTAGATAAAATATCACTGTATCGCTCGCGAAAAACTTCTTCGTTAAAGCCATCGTTGTGCTGATCAATGATTTCATAGCAATGATTTTGAATACAAACCACCTTTATCATTCCTCACTTTCCTTCTTTCATTATAGCCGATCAGCCATAAATTACTAAGCAAAAAATGATAGTGCCTGGGTAAGCTAGTTGTTGAGGGGGTGGCAAGTTTGAAGAAACCTTTATTGATGGCAGGACTGACAAGCGTTATGCTTTTAGGAGCATGTACGATGAGTGACCAAAACAATGCCGCTGGTGGTATTTACGAAAAAGATGGCAACACGATCAATGTTCGTAATCGAGAAGACCTTTATAATCCAAATGATAACAGAAACCGTAATCTCGATTTGATGACTGGCGATCGCTCCAATGATTTCGGTTATGTGCGTCAGCAAAAAAGCCCCATTCAAGGTGAAACCGTCTCATACAAAAATATGTACACAATCGACCGCGAACGTACAGCAGATGCGATTAGTAAATTAAGCGTAGGACTTCCAACAGTCAATGATTGCTCCGTGCTCGTGACAGATGAGGAAGTATTGATCGCTTATGATACTGATGCGAAAACGAAAAAAGAACGTTCAGATGCGGCCGAACAGGTGAAAAAAACAGCGATGAGCGTCGTCCCTCGTTGGTACAATATTTACGTGACGGATGATGTTGGACTTCGTCGTGATATCGAAAACATTGCACCACTGAACGCTAATGCGGATGGTGCACAAGATACGATTGACCGCACCATTAAATTGATGACGAAAAATTCCCCTCAAGGCCATACAAAAGGCGGAATGAATGGCCATAATATGAAATAAAAAAATGGGTCTGACAAAAAAGTCAGACCCATTCAAAATTACGCTTCTAGCTTCGTTTGCTCTCCAAGCTCTTGCTTTGCTTTCGCTGCCGAATTCACTTGCTCATCAGCATGATAAGATGAACGAACGAGTGGACCCGCTTCACAATGACTAAAGCCTTTTGTCATCGCGATTTCACGAAGTTCCGCAAATTCATCTGGATGATAATATTTTTGAACTTTTAAGTGTTTTTTAGATGGCTGTAAATATTGTCCGATCGTGACAATATCGACATTGTTCGCACGCAAATCATCCATTGCTTCCACGATCTCTTCTTTCGTTTCACCAAGGCCGATCATGATGCTTGATTTCGTTGGAATGTCCGGCTGCATTTCTTTCGCACGGCGCAAAAATTCAAGCGAGCGCTCGTAAGTCGCACGTGCACGAACTCTTGGAGATAGTCGCTTTACCGTTTCAATATTATGATTTAAAATATCCGGCCGTGCATCCATTAGCATTTTCAAGTTTTCCTCGATGCCCCCCATATCAGAAGGAAGCACTTCAATCGATGTAAATGGATTTTTGCGACGGATCGCTCTCACTGTTTCTGCAAACACAGCGGCTCCGCCGTCCTTTAAATCATCACGAGCGACAGCGGTTACAACAACGTGCTTTAAGTTCATTAGCTGAACAGAATCAGCTACGCGCTCTGGTTCTTTCCAATCGAGCTCCGTCGGCAAACCTGTTTTTACTGCACAGAAGCGGCAAGCACGTGTACAAACGGCGCCGAGAATCATGAATGTTGCTGTACGGCGAACAGCCCAGCACTCATGAATATTCGGGCACTTCGCTTCCTCACACACCGTGTGAAGATTATTCTCACGCATCATCTTCTTTAATCCGGTGTAATTCTTGTTCGTATTCAACTTTATTTTTAACCAATCTGGTTTACGTAAATGCTCCTCTTTCTTGCTCACTTCTCTCATCTCCCATCATTGTGCCTTAGCTATAAATGTGTATGAATTCAGACCTTTCTGATGTCACTTTAACATAGTACCCCCTTTTATACAACCGCTTCCCTACTTGCTGTATTCCCTCAATTTAACAAGGATGAAACGGTTCCTTCATGGCAAAATAATGAGTAAATAATTGACTTAGGAGGGAGTTGTTTTGCGAAGAATTGTCCCGATTTGTTTATGCCTTTTACTATTGATGATCTCGCCTGTACAAGCGGAACAAACGAACAACGATCAACAGCATTACAATCTACGCATGAAATTATTCAAAAAAATGGAGGCTGTCACATCGATTCCATGGTATTACTACGCCGCCATCGATCAATATGAGCGAAATTTACGATTCGTTCGCAAAGATTTACCTGAGCCAACTGATGGAATTTCCATCTATATCCCAGAGGAGAAATGGAGCGGGCTTCTTAACCCAAACAAACAAGATACGAATCCTTATTCGATTGCCGCCTTTTCAGGGATTGGGGCTGATGGCAATGGAGATGGTCGGGCTGACCGAACGAACAATGAAGATATCCTTGCTGCAATAGGGAATTATCTTTTAACGTATGGCACCGACCACGATAACATCAAAATTGCTCTATGGCGCTATTATGGCCGCGATAAGACTGTCAGTGTCATTATCGGCAACGCACATATGTACAAAGCGTACAAAAAGCTGGATTTGCAAAAGAAAGTCTTCCCTCTTCCTACCAATTACAACTATACGTACAAAAGCACATGGGGAGCTGCTCGTGGCTGGGGTGGACGACGCATTCATGAAGGGACCGATATCTTCGCTGATTACGGCGTACCCGTCCGATCAACGAGCTATGGCATCATTGAAATGAAAGGCTGGAATCGCTATGGGGGTTGGAGAATCGGCATCCGTGATATTAATAATACTTATCATTATTACGCTCATTTAAATGACTTCGCGAAAGGGTTAAAGCTTGGGCAACCAGTCGAGCCAGGAATGTTAATTGGTGGCGTTGGTAGTACCGGCTACGGTCCACCTGGTACATCTGGCAAATTCCCACCTCATCTGCATTTCGGAATGTATAAAGATAACGGACGCACAGAATGGTCCTTTGATCCGTACCCTCATTTAAAAGTCTGGGAAAGACAAAGCAAAAAAGCTGGCTACTAATTAAAGAGCCAGCTTTTTTCTTTATACTTTATTTCGCTTGTTTCGCTTTGACTACAGCGTGGGCAATACTAGCTGTCATTCCTCCCCATATAATTACGACTCCAATAATCATCATTGTGATTGCGCTTCCGTCCATAATCAACTAACCTCCTTATCCGAAGTCGGCGTCTGCAACATTTCTTTCTTCCATGGCTTAATATACATGAAGGCAAAACCAACGAGAATTACTCCGATCGCAACCGTCCAACCGTAAGAATTAATGAAGCTTTGTGGGTAGTCTCCATAAGGTGCTGTGAAATTTTGACGAAGATTGTCAAACATCATATAACCGAGAACGACTGGCGTAATCACGCTTAAACAGATTTTCCACCAAGCGCCTAACTGAATATCAGACACTTCATCCGCATGTTTCTTTAATGGATCTAGCTGCTTAAATACCCATGCCACTAACACAACTTCGACTAATCCAGCTAATGCAACACCAAAGTTGTTAATGAAGTAATCGACCACATCAAGGAAGTTTAATCCTCCTCTTGTCGCATAAATTAAAGAGATCAGAGAGGCTGCTCCTCCTCCCATTAAAACGGCAGCTGTACGTGACACTTTAAACTTTTCTTGAATACCAGCGACAAACGTCTCAACGATAGATATTAAAGAGGTAAATCCTGCGAGTAAAAGCGAGCCGAAAAATAAGACACCGAATAATTCGTTCGCAAACGGAAACTGATTAATGATCTGCGGGAACACCGCAAATGCGAGAATTACTCCACTGCTGACAACTTCTTGAACAGGTACGCCTTGCTGAGCTGCCATGAAACCTAAAGCGGAGAAGACACCAAATCCAGCAAGTAATTCAAAACCAGAGTTACTAAATCCAGTAATAAAGGCATTATTCGTAATATCTGATTTCTTCGGTAAATAACTGGAGTATGTGACCATGATGGCAAAACCGATCGATAAGCTGAAGAAGATTTGTCCGTAAGCCGCAATCCAAACCTTCCCATCCATCAACTTCGACCAATCCGGTTTGAAGAAAGCATTCAACCCATCAGCTGCTCCTTCTAACGTTAATGCGCGAATAACGATTGCTAAAAAGAGAATAACAAGTACAGGAATCATCACTTTTGTTACTTTTTCAATTCCTTTTTTCACTCCCGCAACTAAGACGCCAAGCACAACGACCCAGACGATGATTAAGGAGATAAGAATTTGTGGCACAAATCCTCCAAAAGTTCCCGCTTCACCGACTTGTAAATAATCCGCTAATAAAAACGTTTTCGGATCGTCTCCCCAAGATAAATTAAACGAAAAGACTGAATAAGATAAAGCCCATCCTATAATGACAGAATAATATGTTGCAATAATAAAGGAAATCCCCACTTGCCACCAGCCAAGCCATTCCGCCTTCTTATTTAATCGAGCAAAAGAAAGTGGACTGGACCCTCGATACTTATGTCCGATAGTGAACTCTAAAATGAGTAATGGAATCCCTGCTGTCAATAAGGCGAATAAATATGGAAGGAAGAATGCGCCCCCTCCATTTTCATACGCTACTGCAGGAAAGCGCCAAATATTCCCGAGACCAATCGCCGAACCTACAGCTGCCAAAATAAATCCTGCTCTTGACCCCCAAATAGGGCGTTGTTGATCCATAAAAATCCCTCCTTGAATTATTTTTCCATTTTGAATAATTCGTATTTTCAGATAATTTCAATAACTAATTTTAATTATATACAGTCCCCTTCATTTAGTAAATATTTTTTTAAATATTTTTTAAAGATAATTTCTACCAAAAGAAGGAGAGTGATTTGTTCCTGCTATATTTGTATGCTGCTTGTATATCGAATAGTATAATTGCAAATAAAAAAAGCCCCTAGACCAAATCTAGGAGCTTTCGTTTTAAGCGGCTATTTTCGTTTGTTTTCTATTTTTCAAAATGAATACGACAACTAGCAATAATACAAGAGAAACAGCTAGCGACAACCAAGTGCTTCCAGTGAAGCCTAAGACCATATAGCCAACCGAAGCAAGGACCGCGGACAGAATCGCATACGGAATTTGCGTGATGACGTGATCAATATGATTACAACCTGCACCCGTTGCGGACAGAATCGTTGTATCAGAAATCGGTGAGCAATGATCACCGAATACCGCTCCAGCTAAAACAGAAGCCATCGCTGGTAAGATCAACGAAATATCCGTTGCAGCTGCGATATCTCCGGCAATCGGAAGTAATATCCCGAAAGACCCCCATGACGTACCGGTTGAGAAAGCCATAGCACCCGCGACTAAAAATAATACAACAGGTAAAAAAGCAATGTTCATATTCGACTGCTCCACAAGGCTCGCTAAATACTTACCTGTTCCTAATTGATTAATTAACCCGACAATCGTCCAAGCAAAAAGCAAAATATAAACGGCAGGAAGCATCGATTTGATCCCTTCCCATACACCGATAAAAAACACATTTTTCCCTAAAGCCCCGTGAGCAAATGTTTGGCGGAAATATAAAGCTACAGCTACTGCTAATCCAAACACTCCACCCAATAGTAACGACTTTGCTACATCTGTGCTTTCAAAGATTTTTAGTAAGGTTACATCGCCTTCTACCGCTTGTGAACCCGTCCAAATCATCGCTGCGACTGTTCCAATAATTAAAGTAATAATCGGCCAAACTAAATCGCCCACACTTCCTTTCGTGCTCACCGGTAAATCTTCTTTCAACTCACCTGGCACTTGACGATCAGACGGCGTTGTTTCTCCTGTTGTGATCGCATGCTCTTCATGCTTCTTCATCGCACCGAAATCAACTCGCATCCATGCCGACAAAAATACTAAAGCAAGTGCAATCCATACATAAAAATTCATCGGTACCATTTGAACGAAGGCAGAAAACGCACTCACATCAGTTACACCGTGGGCAACTAACACCGTCCCAACAATCCCAATAATATACGCTCCCCAGCTCGAAATTGGAGAAACGACGCAAACAGGCGCAGATGTCGAATCAATAATATAAGCAAGTTTCGCTCTAGAAATCCGTTGACGATCCGTAATCGGTCGTGAAATCTGCCCAACGGCAAGTGCATTGAAATAATCATCGATGAAAAATAGCATACCAAGCCCCGCGGACAGAGCTTGAGCACCCGCACGAGTTTTCACCCGTTGAATCGCCCATTCTCCAAACGCTCGACTTCCACCAGAAATATTAATAAAAGCAGTAATCACTCCAAGAATAAGCAAGAACAAGATAATATAAATATTCCACGTGCTCCACCCATCTTCTGTCGTATAAATATTTGCCGATGCCGCTTCCCACGTAATGCTTAACGTCTTGCCAATATCGAAATTAGCCAGCAACAAGGCAGAAGCCAAAATCCCGATACCTAAAGAAAGCAACACTCGCCGAGTGAGGATAACCATTAAAATGGCCAACACAGGCGGTAATAACGAATAGATTGATTGTTCCATATTTTTTGCTCCTCCTACCGATGAAAAAAAGAGGACAGGGTCTGAAGGGAATGTTGAAAAAATAAAAAAGGTAATGATAGAGAATACTATCATTACCTTTTCGTGTAATGTAAGTCATTCCTCCATCGTGTAGCTCCCCATTGCAAACAATTTCTTTACAATGAGAGTGTTATCCTTCTTCAAGATAACCCCAGTACGAAAGACGTTGACGCATCTTACTTACTTCGGCAAACTCACCTTTCACTTGCGATCTTCGTTGTCATCCTCACGCAAACTACTCATTAATTTTGCATCCTCTACCCCACCGGATTTTGATAAGGTTTATTATTTTATTACTAAAATATTAACAGCTAAATTTGCTTTTGCCAAGCGATTTTAAAAATCCAGAAGATTCTTTCTTCAATATGATGAAAAGTAATTTTTTGTTATTTACTTAACATACTTAATCCATCGGCAACTCGATAGACGGATTCGCCCCATCACCACCACCGTTATAAAAGTTCGGTACTTCTCCTTTAATGAGCCCCATCGCTACAGGAATATCTTGCTTCACCGTAGAATATTCCGTCGCAAATGGAACGATAATTTGCACATTAACTTCTAATTCAATAAACACTTCTACGTACGCATTATTAATCCCATAAGGCTTCACATTCGTTTTCACATTCGAGCTGACATCACCTACCGCATGAAAACGAATCGGAATTTGTGGACCGAGGTTACCGAGCAACGCATTATTCGTCACTTGCCCTAACGGAATATAATACACGATCCCTTCCATTTCTTTCGTTTCTTCCCTTTCAATCTCTACATCAGAAATCAATTCAAGCACTTCTAAATTGCCTTTTTCAGCCTCTTTTAAGTTTAATTGCACAAGGTTGGTCGTCTCTGCCAGCACACGATTAATAATTTCCGTATTCAATTTCGTTGTCGATGGCTCTCCTGGTTCTGTTTCAATAATGTCATTAATATCCATCACGTTCGCGATTTTTTTATTGATCGCTTTGCTAATCACCATCGAGGCAATCTTTCTCGTTTCCGTTTTGGCATAACCAATGAGCGTCGGCTTAATATTTTTATTAATGACCCATAAACTGAATGCTGTAGAAAAAGAAAATAAGATCAATGTAATTAACATGACGTATTGCAAAGGGAGCGGCCCTCTTCTTGATTTCCATTTCCTTTTTGCAGCCAAAAAAATCCCTCCTCCTCTAAGCTATATGTATGCTTAGAAAAGAAAGGATCATGACTTATTTTACATGAGAAGTGAGCTGAAGTAGTTTCCATTCCATCACATCTCGCAAAAATTCAGGCATAAAATATTTTTTATGAGCGGCGCGATGAAGGATCGGAAACAAATGTCCGAACGTAAACATATCTAATGTCGCTATGCGGTAAAGCTTATCCGCTTCAATGTTTTGCCCGCCGATTTTAAACTGGTACTGCTTAAGATCGACTTCGATGTTGTCATACACAAACCGGCCCATCACTTTGCCACGAAAACCGAACCCTTTAATCGCTAAATGTGGCCATTTCTCATCAAATGTTTGCTTCAGCACTTCCTTTAGCTCTGCCCCGGTCAATTCAATGAGACAAGGATTAATTGGATGAGGAAGAATGCGGTGAAGGTCGTATTTCGTGACCATTCCAGCATCGAGACGATCAAGCACCACACCAGCATTTAAAAACGCGCCATCCGCCTCGCACCATTCCGTTAACGCTTCACATAAAACTTTCGGCAAATCTGATGGCTGAAACCAATCACAGCTGAACGGTTGAGGAAGCGACACAACCGGCTGCTGCAACGCTTGCCGACCTTGCTCATCAAATTGCTTGATGATCTCTTGCTCTTGCAGCGGAGCGTCTAACTCTTCATTCGTTTCATACACACGAGCCTTTTTCGAAAGGATCGTTTTCGTTTCTACATCCACTTCTAATTGAATATGACCAACGTAATAACCAAATTTCCCTGCCGCACCGAGTAGCTTATCATGGAGCGTTTTCCCTTCATGAAACAAATGGTGCGTATGCCCGCCAAGGATAACATCTACTCCGGAGAAATCTTCTGCTATTTTCTCATCATCATACATCCCTAAATGAGACAACACAACGGTGAGGTCGGCCTGTGTCGATAGCTGCTTCACCTCTGTTTGTAACGCTTGAAACGGCTCAACAATTTGCCAGCCTAACCCTTGATAAAAAGCCGAATAATAGGCCGTCACCCCTGTAATACCAAGCTTCATGGCATTTTTCAACTCAAAGGTCCACGAAGGCTGCGTCCACGTCGGACGACTTCCATCTGAGTAAAATAAATTGGCGACAACCACCGGAAACTTCGCCTGCTTGTAAAGAAGATCTAAGCTTTCATGTGGCAATGTGATCCCTTCGTTATTACCGATCGTTACCGCATCATAGCCCGCTTCATTTAGTCGTTCCACATTCGCTTGTCCGAGCGTCCCTTCCGTTAACGGATGCGAGCGGTCGACATGGTCACCAATATCAAAAATGAACACATCTTCCCCTGCTTCTTCATGCCACTTTCTTCTCTCTTGTAAAAACTTCTGAATGCGAGGCCAATTTTCAAAATGGCTATGAAAATCATTCGTATGATAAATATGAATCGTTGTTTTCAAACTTTCACCTCATTTTCAAGCATCAAACAAGCCCCTGGTAAATTAAACGGATACCAACAATAATTAAAACGAAGCGTAAAACCGTCACCAATGTATTCGATTGCAGCCTTGAGTTTAAGTATGCACCGAACTTAGCCCCGATCCATGCTCCAGGAATTAAAGCGAGCGCGTATAACCATACGACATTGCCAAACGCGACATGCGTAATCGAACTAGCAAGGGCCGACAAGAAGATCATAAACATCGATGTCGCCACTGCTACATGCGGAGGGAAAGCAAATAAAAGAATCATCGCTGGCACCATCAATGACCCTCCACCGATGCCAAAGATCCCTGAACAAAAGCCGACAAAAAATGAAATCGAAATCGCTGTTACTGGTTGAAAACTATATGTATGAACCTCGCCACTCAGTTCCGTAAATTGTCGTTGAATCCCACGATGACCGCTTGAAGCTAACGGCTTAATCTTCGAACGAATCATCAACACAAACGCCATAAAAATCATAAACAGCCCAAAATAAATATTGAATGAATCCATATTTAACGCTTTGTTAACGTAAGCACCGACAATTCCACCCGGCCCGCTCCCGATAAAGAAAATCAGTCCACTTTTATAATCAACCGTCTTATGCTTCATATAAGCGAGCGTAGAAGACAGCCCAGTAAAAATCATAATGACAAGCGACGTCCCAACCGCTTGCTGTGGAGAAAGACCCATTAACAGACTTGTTGAAGTCCCGAAAAATAGGAGCGCTGGTACGATAATAATCCCGCCTCCTAGCCCGACAAGTGCCCCGAGCGTTCCCGCTACTAAGCCGATTGCAATCAATATTATCCATTCCATCTGAAGTCCACCTTTCTTAAAATAAATCAAGCTGACGAGAAGCTAAATCCTCGTAAGTCAAATCAGCCAATTCAATAAAACGTTTCGCGTTGTTCGCCGCATGTCCGCCAGAGTTATTGTTAAATAGCACGTAAATGTGCTCACTCTGCTTTTGCAATTGCTCGGCATGTTCCACCCATTGCCCAAGTTCCTCATCATTATAGTCGTACAAATATCTCACTTCTCGCCAATTCGGATTATTTTGCTGACGCCAACCGTGCACGTTGCGACCATGTAAGCGAACGAGCGTTTTTACGGCATTCGTTGCTTGTAAAATAATCGGCACAGAACCTTCACCAGCCTGTGGCTCATCACAAACCGTATGAATCCACTTCTCTTTTTCCATAAACGTGAGCGTCTGTTCTTTATATTCTGGCAAGTACCATGATTGATGACGAAACTCAAGAGCGAGTGGCACGTCCCGCATTTGTTCTTTACAATAACGTAAATAGTTAACGTTTTTCCGCTGGCAATCAAACCAAGGCGGAAATTGAAACAGCACCATCGCCAGCTTGTCCGCCTCGACTAACGGCTGCAGCGAGTCATTAAACCGTTGAAACATCTCCTCTTTCGATTCAAATGGAATCTCTCCACGCTGATGTCCCGTCATCCCTTGATATGCTTTCACGATAAACTTGAAATTCTCCGGCGTCTCAGCCACCCACTTCTCCATATTCCGCAGCGGCTGCACCGCATAAAAGCTCGCATCCAACTCCACAATTGGAAAATGCGCCGCATACTCCATTAACTTATCTCGAGAGGCCACACCGTGCTGATATAGAGTATCATGATCCCCCCAGCCAGTTAAACCAACATATATCATAAGGTTCACCTCTTTTTTGTTTATTTTATCATAATTCCAGCATACGATTGATGATCATTTAACATGGCTATACGCGACAGTATATTATTTTATAAAATCAAAATGTTTATCTATCAATATTTTTGTAAATTAGCTAATCTAATCGAATGATAATAAAAACCATTGTTCCATTTTTTTAAACAATTGGAAAACAAATAGACCGAACGTACTTTCTATTGTATAGTAAAAGAAAAAACAATGGGGGGTTCCTTTGAAGATTTATACACGTGTCAAATCAATCGGAAAACGCAGACCCGTATTACAACTACAAGAACTAGAAATCAGCCCAGTTAGGAACTTACATGAATTAATTGTTGAAGTCGTAACACAGCAAGTAAAAGAATATAACGAAAAGCCTTTAGAGAAAGCGATCTGGATGTATCTTGTTGATGAAGATTTAGAAGAAGCAGCGCGAAATGGCAAGGTTAGTTTCGGTGACCGTAAAAATGAAAACCAGCAAGATTTAGAAGAAGCGATTCAAAATGCGATTCAAAGTTTTGAGGATGGGCTTTATTGTGTACTCATAGGTGATGAAGAAATCAGCGATTTGGATGCACCTTTAGATTTAAAAGAAGAGGATGTTTTGACATTTATTCGATTAACAATGCTTGCAGGGAGAGCTTGGTAAGGAGAGAAGATGATGAATGAAACATGGTTAAAACAATTAGAGGGAAAAGGTTTTGAAATTGCCGAAAAAATAATGAAGGCGGAAGAATCTGCTGAAAAAAATCACCAAACCTATGATTATGACAAAATTTCAGCTATAGATTCAGCATTAAAAAGTGAGGGCACTACACAAATTGAGGAGCTTTGGGAAAACAGCTTAGAAAAAATCATCCGAGCAATACTTAATAATGAGCAGCAAGTAAAAGAATTTTATTGCTTTTTAGAACAGTTAAAAACAATCCCTTATCAAGTTGGATATTATCGCCGTTCTTATAAAACGAATCAGCCTGTCGTGGATCATCATCGAGCGATTACCAATCTTTTAGTCGCACTTCCGCACAACAGTAAAGTAGATGTATTAGATGTTCTAGTAAATTTAAAACAATTTGAACACCACTATGCAGGCAGTGTTACTTGGTACTTACACAAAAAGACAGAAACTAAAACTGTAACGACAGCTTATTTTATCGCTAAAGTGAGCTATGAATTGCGTCAAAAGAATCGTGCCTATGAGGAAGCGGTCGAGGAAATCCTATTTGGCGAAAATCAAGTGGCCACATTACAACATTCCGTTATTCAAGCGATCGTTCAAAGTGACAATGAACGCATGATTGAGTCACTCGGAAAGTTGTTACTTGCAGCAAAACGTCAAGAAGGACTTCGCCAAGCCATTCTTGAAACCGTTGACCAAGGAACGCTATCATCTTTAATTTACTTTATGGGTTTGATTCAAGAACATGATTTGATTCGCTTTTCTTCGGTTCAACGAGCGATTAGTACATGGATGGGGCTTGGCTATGAAGTAGAAGATAAAAAAATCATCGAAAAAGTATTCACAACGGCACTTGCATTATTTGAAGGTGATATGAGTTATGAAGAATGTATCGAGTCAGATGACTTAATTTTAAACTATGCAGCGCTTTGGTCGAAAGCAACACAATCGAAAGAGCTTGTGATCGAAGAAATTCAAAAGCTATTAAATAAGAAAAAACATCAGCAATTATCGGCATTATATTTCCTAAAAACATTACAAGATAATGAACTTGCGTATCCTCTTGTCGAGCCTTTAATTATGCAGACCGATGATTTGGATGTTTTAACTTTTGCTTTACCATTTTTAATGCCTTTCCATGCATCCTACCGTTATTCAAACTATCATGATGTTTTTTATAAAGGTAAGGTTGATGAGAAGTATCGTTTTATGCTTCAGTTTCCAGAGAAATTGTATGAGCGTGTGCATGCCATTCGCAAATTGATGCCAAGAGATTCTCATCGAGTAGAAGAAAAGCCTTTCCCTTGGATTTTTACTGAATTAACAAAAGCAGATTTATGGCATACGACGTTGACGATTGCTCGTGTTCAACAACATCGAGAATGGATGTTGGATATTATACAACATGCCAATGAGATGACGTCGGATAACCGTGGCAACTTACTTTATTGTTTGCCCGAAAAAGTGGAGTCGTCCATTGAAAGACAGTTTTTATTCGAAACATTAAAGGATCGCAGACTTTCAAATCGTGAAGAAGCGTTGAAAAAGATGAAAAAGCTCTCGTTGAACGATGATGAACTTCAACAAATTGTACAAATCTTATCTTTAAAAACAGGTAGTCTTCGTCAAGCGGTGTTAAAGGTTTTAATTACTCAGAAGGATGCAATATTAGAGGAGATCATTCCAACTCTTCTAGAAAGTCGCAAGCAAGACATTCGATTAGGTGGCTTAAGTTTATTATCTATGCTGTTAAAGGAAGAGCGTTGTATGCAAAAAGATATTGCGATATATACAGATAAGATAGCCAAACCGACAACTCAAGAAACTGTATTAATAGAAGATTTATTAAAGTCAGATACACATCAATGGACAAAAGAAAATGGATTTGGCTTATATAATCCAAACTACGATACGTCAAAAATCCCTGCTCTACCAAAAGTGCAGCCAAACCATTTGAAAAACATAATGGACTTCGATGAAAATCTCTTAATGGATAAAATCCAAAAACTTTCTGATTTAATCCATGCAAATCGCGAATATACTTATGAAACATCGAGATGGGATGGATCTAAGCATAAGCTTCTTTTAGGAGAGTATCGAATTACACCACTGTATGAGTATGCAGAAGAAGCTAAAAAAGAGACTTTGTTACACCATTATCCACTTGCAGACTTGTGGAAGTCATGGATGGAGGAAGTGGAACTAACATGGTGGGATTGCCAATATATTAATCTGTATGTCTATTCAGATTACTACGGTTCAAGTTCTTGGACAACAACGATTCAGCCAGAGTACTTCTCGTTATTGGAACAGCTTTTTGATATCGAAAAAGCAGAGAAGATGAGTCGATTTTATAATGAATTACCATACAGCCCCACCATCGATCAATTACTTTTAGTTATGCAAACAGAGTTCTTATTTGAAAAAACGGAAGATGTTTTTGAAACCTTTTATCAAGCTTGTATCGAAATTCTTCAAAAAATAGATGTAGAAACATGGCATAAAAAAGTGGTCTTATCGTCTTGGCGCGCTCTCAAACCATTTTACGAGCATTCACTAATCCAAAATTTTTTTAGAATGCTAAGTCAAACTGAACGAACAGATGAGGATTTTGCGAAAAAGCTAGCCATCCATTTAGAACTAACTCAACGCCAACAAGTAGAAAATAAAGAAAAACAACCGATAGTGGATGTAAGTATTGAAGAGTTTTGTCGTGCAATTAGTTTAGATTTGTTAACAGAAGATGCACTTTTCGTCAAAATTTTCGAAAGTCATCAATCTCGCTTTGATTTACAAGATATTTTTGAACGTCCGAGGCGCGAGGAGTTGCAGAACACCTATGCATTTATTGAGGATCTTTACAAACGAATAGTTGTTCGCTTGTTGGAAATTGAATTATCGCGTGGTGACGCAAAAACTGAAGTAAGTGGATTTGTGTCCAAAAATTTACTCGAAGTCGTAGGTGTTGAAACATTCGTGAACTTGCTTGTATTGATGGACGGCTTGAAATATGTGCGAGGCTATATATGGGGGTCGGAACATACGAAGCGAGAAATTTTCTCTAAATTAATGAAGATAAGTAGACCAGATAAAAATGAAACCGTTGAGGATTTAAAGGCTACGCTTGCGCCATATAAAATGAGTGAAGAGCAATTGTTAGACGCAATGATGTACTCGCCAAGATGGATTCCGCTCGTTAGTGAATATTTGGGCTGGAAAGGTCTATTGAGTACAGCTTGGTACTTCAAAGCACATACTTCGGATAATTCTAGCGCATATGAGATGGATCATATTACTCACTATTCAAATTTATCGAAAGAAGATTTTACTGATGGCGTATTTGATTTGGACTGGTTTAAAGAGTCTTATAAAGCAATCGGTAAAAAACGCTTTGAGCAAATATATGAAAGTGCTAAGTATGCTTCCGAGGGATCGAATCACCGCCGATCACAGCTATTTGCAGATGCCGTATTAGGAAACATGCGTTTAAAGCCTTTATTAGAAGAAGTGGAAGGAAAACGAAATAAAGATAAAGTGCGTTGTGTTGGACTAATCCCGTTAAGCAAACGAATTCCAGAAAAAGACGCTTGGAAAAGATATCAGTTCTTACAAAAGTTTTTGAAGGAAAGCAAACAATTCGGTGCACAACGGCGGGAAAGTGAAGGCTTAGCAGTCCGCGTCGCTTTAGCAAACTTGGCTCGTAATGCAGGAATTGATGACGTGACGCGCTTTGTTTGGCAAATGGAATTGTTTAGCTTAAAAGAAAGAGAAATCTTTATGAAACCAATGAAGATTGAAGACGCAGACATGTGGTTAGAGGTGGATGAGCTAGGTGTAGCACAACTCATTGTTCAAAAAGACGGAAAGACATTAAAGTCAATTCCAGCTCGTTTAAAAAAGAAGCCAAAGGTCGTTCAAATTCAAGAAGTCCGAAAAGAAATGCGAGAACAACAAAAACGCTCAAAAAAATCATTGGAAGAAGCGATGGAAAGAAGCACAGCCTTCCAACTGGGAGAACTTCAGGCATTGCTTCGACACCCTGTCATTTCACCTTTGTTAAAAACACTCGTTGTCAAAGTCGATCAGTATTTGGGTTACGTTCAAGAAGATGGATTACGCACATTAACAGATGGCTTACTTCAAATGGATCCAGAAAAAACAGCCATTCTAGCACATCCTTATCATCTTTATGAAGCGAAACAATGGCGTACTTTCCAACAAGACCTTTTTGAAAAGAAAGTGCAGCAGCCATTTAAACAAGTTTTCCGTGAATTATATTTAGTGAACGCGGATGAACGTCAAACAACAAACTCAAGAAGATATGCTGGCCATCAAGTTCAACCACAGAAAACGGTCGCTTTATTAAAAAATCGACAATGGCTGGCGACATATGAAGAAGGGCTACGTAAAGTCAATTACGATGCCGATATCGTTGCCACGCTCTATGCGATGTGCGATTGGTTTACACCTGCGGATATTGAAAGTCCAACGTTAGAATACGTTTATTTCTATCACCGCAAAACAGGTAAAACACTGAATTTAGAAGATATTCCCCCAGTCGTATTTTCAGAGATTATGCGAGATGTAGATTTAGTGGTCAGTGTTGCACATGTCGGTGGTGTAGACCCAGAGGCAAGTCATTCTACAATCGAAACACGCGCAGCAATCGTAGAAGAATTGATGAAGCTTTTAAAAATTGATAATGTTTCGGTTAAAGAGCATCATGCCATTGTTCGAGGAAAATTAGGTGAGTACTCGATTCATTTAGGAAGTGGAGTTATTCATCAAATTGGGGGACAAATGATTCCAGTGATTGCCGTACCATCACAGCATCGTGGACGCATCTTCTTACCATTTGCAGATGAAGATCCACGTACAGCTGAAATTATGTCAAAAATTCTATTATTTAGTGAAGACGAACAAATTAAAGATCCAATGATTTTAGAACATATTCGATAACGTGAAACAGGTGGAGAAAAACGATTTGTTTTTCCTCACCTGTTTTTCTAATGCTAATCCAGCTACTTTTAATAGATTACAGGCCACGATACGCACTTTCTACCTAGATTTTTCGTCCAACTAGACCTATGTCTTTAATTCGAGCTAAAGGCGCGTAATACATTGGTTCACGATCTCTTTTTTATTATAAGATTTGTTTCATAAATACGTTCATTTCAGTGCTTAAATCATTTAAATTGTCAATAATATCGCTAAAATCTTGCACAAGATGTGCTTGCTCATTTGAGGCTTCTGCAATTTGTCCCATGCTCGTTTTTAAGTTTTCGATATTTTGTTTAATGCTCAGCAAAGACTCATCGATTTGATCGGTTGCGCCCGAAGTTTGCAATGAAAGCTTGCGTACCTCTTGCGCTACAATGCTAAAACCAGCTCCATGCTGACCAGCACGAGCCGCTTCAATGGAAGCATTTAAGCCTAGTAAATTTGTTTGTTGCGAAATATTTTTAATTAACTCGGTAATGGTATTTGTACGATTTGAATCCTCTAATGCATGTTGGGACTGTATTTTAATTTCTTCGCTCGTAGCTGATAACTCTTCAGAATGTGAGGCAACAATATGTAAACGATCTTGCAAAGAGCTAATAATATCTTGCATACTTTGCATATATTCTTGCAGTTTTTCTTCTGTTTCAACAGGCAAGCCGATAGCTAATGCCCCAACCACTTTGTTGTTTTCATAGACTGGAAAGGCATATGCTTTAATTGCTACACCATAAACACTCTGGTCAATATATACATCCGCATTTTGACCACGAAATGCCGTATAGACATTATTATCACCAGGGTTCACTTTCTCGCCATCTCGATAACCGGAGTCGACATTACGTCCAGGTAAGTAACGCTCCACTGTATCTTTTTCTTTATCAGCAATTGCCACAATGGCTTCACCCTTTAAAACCATATGGATGTAAGGCGTTGCAAGGCATAACGCCTCGATAATCTTCGGTGTTGATTCATTTCTCTCATTCAAATCATTTTTCCCCCTCTAAGTATAAAGAAACATTTCCGTTTATTACCTCAATTATAACACTTATTCCCATAATCACATTCAATTCTTGGTATTATATGTGACAATATACCTAACTTTTAACCTAATGAAAAATGAGTTGGTAACACTAAACTAAATCATATTTTACTGTCTCCCATTACATAAGAAAAGACTGCCCCGCAGGACAGCCTTACATATGCTGTGATTTTTCTTTATTTCTCGTCAACGAATAAGCACTCATCCAAGCGGCAATCGGAATCACCAATGCAATGCCGATGCCAGAACATAAGATCGTGATCATTTCTGCACTAAACACTTTTGAATTGATAACTTCACCAAAGGAATAGGATAAGTCTTTAAACCAAATGAGCAAGCCTAAATAACTTCCAAAAAAGGCAAAAAATAACGTATTCGTATCTGTCCCTAATATATCCCTGCCAACGCTTAAGCCTGATCGAAATAAATCTTTCTTGCCGAGCAATGGATTATGATGATAGATTTCATGCATAGAAGTTGTGATCGAAATAGCGACATCCATCATCGCCCCGATGGCACTCATAATAATGACCGCCGCTGCAATCTTCACAAAATCCACGCCAACATAAAAGGAAAAAATGCTAAGCTCCTCAATTTCCTCTTCTCCAAAGCCTTGAATCATCGTATATTCGGTCACGATGTGAATAAACGATAGTAAAATAATAATGGTGAGAAGAGTAGAAATGAAGGCAGTGATCGTTTGGCCATTCACTTCATTAATATAAAATAGATTAATACAACTAATCATGACGCATGCAACTAGTGTGACGATCACTGTATTGCTTTGTGGATCAAGCATAAATAATATCGTTAGAAAAACTACACCAAAATTTAAAAACAAAGAAAAGAAAGATCGTACGCCTTTTTTTCCACCGATAAGCACCATTAAAATGAATAAAATAATTGTCAGCAATACTAATACATTCATGATTTGGCCCTCTTTCGATTAACGAAAAACATCGACGTATATAGGCTAATCGGAATCGTCAACACGATACCAATTGCTCCCGCCAAAGCTCTAGCTATTTCCAATGAAAGCGTCATGGAAAAAGTGAAGCCCAATGGCACCCCATTCTTCAAGTATAAAATAAGCACCGGAATCGAACCACTAATATAAGCAAAAAACAAAATACTCGTGATCGTTCCCATAATGTTTCTTCCAATATCCAGCCCTGACGTTTTCAATGCTTTCATCGACATGTTAGGATTCTTTTCATGCAACTCAAAGATCGAAGAAGACATCGTAATCGCCACATCCATGACCGCTCCTAGAGACCCAATCAATAACCCTGCCATAAACACTAAGTGGTACGGACGAGTCAAAAATTGCATCTCTTCATAGTGCAGACCATTTTCAGCAGTTACCCACATCGCCAAATAAGTAATCAACAAAGAAGTAAATGTTCCCATTAAAGTTGTCACAATGGCTGCATACGTTTTTTCATTCAACCCGTTAACGAGCACTAGCGAAATGATCGTAAAAAGAATCGCAGTGATCCCACATATCCATAGTAAACTCTGAGTCGTGCTATTCACATAAACATCCAATGCATAGGACAACAAAACGGCGTTAAGAGCGAAACTAATAATAGAGAGCACCCCTTGCCTTTGGCCGACGATCAGCAAAGTAAAGAGAAACACCCAACCAATGATGACAATATATTTATCCCGTTTGACATTCGTTATATGTCCAGTTAAATTCGCTTCTTCATTGGTACGTTTATCAAGCGCCACAAACAACTCATTTCCCACTTGATACGCTTGATCATAAACCCCTGACAACGAGTACTTGTTCGTTAAATCGATATGCTGCCCTTTTTCCTCTCCATTTTGGATGACAGCCGTAATCTTCTGCGTAACTAGCTGGTCTTTATTATGATGCTCATCCGTCATTTCCACTGTATCTTCTACACTCGTATCAATCACTTTAGCGATTGGACGATCATAGAGGAAGTGATTGTGATAAACAAACACAACAGAGCTAATAAAACAAAGCGCAACCAAAATAAGAAAAATAATTTTCCCTCTAGTCATTTCCTTTAACTTATTTACAAAACCATTCAACAAAAAACCCCCAGCCATCATGATGAAATTTAATGTAGCACTTAAATGTATTCGTTTCAAGGATTTAGGCAAACAGAAATACCCCTTGCCACGAATGTTCGTGTGGCAAGGGAGCGTCTTCTATCTTTTTCACTCTTATAAAGGTTAATCTAAATGGATGGCACAATTATATACTTCTAAATCCCAGCCGTTTTCTAGCTTTCTCATTTTAGTAATGGATGTATTTTTGAGAAAACCTGCCATGCTCGAATGTGGCACTAATTCTTTTAGAAGATGCTTAATAAAGGAACCATGACTAACGATTAAGATATGTTTGTCAGGATATTTATATGTCATTTCTTCAATAAAAGGTAAGGCCCTTGCTTTAACACTTTCCGCACTTTCGATTCCAAGATCGAACTCTCTCCAGTCATTTCCCCATGTTGAAATTCGTTCTGCTTCAGTTGTTCCTTCAATTTGGCCACCGCTCACTTCACGAAGTCTAGAGTCGAAATGAATGTCTATATTTTCAATACTTTCTCCTATTATTTCAGCCGTTTGCTTTGCCCTTAGCAAATCACTAGAATAAATGAAATCCCAATTTTCTGTAGCTAAACGTTCTGCTAGTTTACGAGCATCAGAGAATCCGTCTTGATCAAGTGGAATATCGGCATTCCCTTGTGCCCTTCCTTCTTTATTCCAATGTGTGCTACCATGGCGAATAATTCCTAGTGTTGTCATTTTGTATCCTCCTAATCTGTATTATATTTCTCTATAACGTAAGATTTCCTTCAAAAGGTTGGTGTGCATTCACTAATTCAATGACTTTGTTTTGCAACTGTCTACTCGACTAACTGTACTTCACTTTGTTGGTCAAAATCTTTTAATATACCATCGAGCTACTTTACACATTTCTTCAAATCCTGCATAGTGTATATTTCATCACAAATTTTCGTTAAAATAGCCTTTTCATGACTAATAACAATTAACCCTATCTTTCTCTCTTTGCAAATATTCAATAAAGCTCGCCAAATTTGCACTTGCGTTATACTATCAAACATCGTTGTAATTTCATCAGCAATAATATATTTAGTTTGCGGGTGTAACGCTCGTACAATCGAAAATCGTTGAAGTTCACCACCTGATAGCTCTATCGGCCAACGCGATAACCACTCTTCCTTTATACCAAATTGCTCTAACAACGACCTTGACGGGGTATAGCTTTCAGTTAAAATATCTTTCATTTTCCAATGTGGATTCACAGATTTTTCTGAATGTTGCAAGATAAGCTGTACAGGATTAAAGCTTTTTTTGTCTACTACATCTTGGTTAATCAAAATTCTTCCTTTTTGATAAGGTAAATGGCCTGCAAGCACTTTACCTAACGTTGTTTTACCGCAACCACTCAACCCAGAGATACCTACAACTTCGCCTGGTTTGACCGTTAAATATACGTCCTCAAAAAGCCACCTTTGGTTATCATAAGAAAACCCAATATTTTCACATTGTAACATCATCTAAGCCCTCCGCAGTCAAAAAATCATTAGTAGGCAATGCTCGCCACAACGCCTTCGCATAAGATGTTTTTAACTGCTCACCTGCTCCTTCAAACTTATTAGCAGATGCTGTTTCAATCGCAGTACCATCCTTCATTATAGTTACTCTATCACTAATAGCTAGCGCAGATATAATATCATGTGTAATGAGTAATACTGCCATACCATTATCAGCAAATTCGCGTAGTTGCTTTAGCACCTTATCTAAAGCTTCAGCATGGATACCAGGTGTAGGTTCATCTGCGATTACTAACTCTACGCTATCTCTAACACTAGTAGCAAACAGCACACGACGAAGCATCCCCCCTGATAGTTGAAAAGGGTATAAATCACCATCTTGCTTTTGTAAATCATATGCCTCAAACAACGATTCTTGAATTTTTTTCTTATCCTTTTTAGGCAAACCGATTTGCACCTGATTCTTCACTTTCATTAAGGGATCTAAATAATTAATAGATTGTGGAATGAAAGCCATTTTTTCACCTTGCAACTGCTTAATCTTTTTTGGCACAAGTGGTTCACCATCATAATACATCTCTCCAGACATCTTAGCATTTGAGGGTAATATCCCCATAATAGCATGTGCTAACAAACTTTTTCCTGAACCACTAGCACCCACTACAGCTAAAATCTCACCTCTATAAATCTCTATATTTAATGAGCGGACTGGTGTAACCTGCTCAATCGTTAATTTAGGCGTATATCGCGAAAATGAAATATGTAAATCACGTATCGATAAAAATGGTTCGTTCATACTAAACACCTTTCTATAACTTGGTTGTTGGAGGCATCCATAATAGTTTTAATGATTCACCAATATTATCAAAGCTTTTTACCAACACTATAAGTAGTGCGCCTGGAAATACAGCTAACCACCAGTCGCCTAATGAAATATGCTTAACAGCTTCTGACAAAATTAAACCTATAGATGGTACCTGTGCAGATAATCCAAAACCTAAAAATGTCATGGAGGCTTCATGTATAATCGCATGTGGGAAAAGCAATAAAAAACCTATCATGATTTGTGGAAAAATAACAGGAAAAATATGCTTATGTAAAATATAAAAGCGTGTCTTACCTATATTTTTAGATATTTCAATATAATCTGCACTTTTAATCGCATTTACTTCATTTCGTATAACACGCGCTAAAGTAGGCCAGTGGGTTAAACCTACAGCTACAATTACACCTAAGGCTCCCTTACCAACAGCAAATGAAATTAATATCATAAAAATTAAATGTGGCATACCGATAAATAAATCAATTAACCATGAAATAAAACTATCTACCTTTTTCCCGAACATCGCAGCCGAAACACCAAGTCCAATTGCAAGCACTACCCCCACCAACGAGCCAATGACACCCACTAGCATCGAAAAGCTAAGCCCTTCAATCGTTCTGATAAACATATCTCTTCCTAGCCAGTCCGTACCAAATATATGGTGTAGACTCGGAGGCTGACTTTTTTGTTTGGCATCTGTCACCAAGTTTGTACCATTCAATAGCATACTCAAAAAAAGAATAAATACAATCATACTACTAGAAAAGGCTACGCTAATAATAAGCTTTTGTTTTAAATTTGTTGCCACACCCATTTATATCCCTCCTCTTTTTAATTGCGGATTAATGGCTGCATTAATAACATCTGCAATCAAGTTACCGAAGAACACAAATAATGCACCAACGATGACAATACCTAATAATAATGGCGTATCACTTTTCAACCCTGCTTCTGTTAAAGCTGAGCCTAAACCAGGGTATGAAAATACCTGCTCTGCAAGTACCGAGCCTCCGAATAACTCACCAAAAGAAGCAAATTGAATCGTAATAGCTGGCACTATGGCATTACGAAATGCATGATTTTTTAAAATTTGCCACTTACTTTCTCCTCTAGCTTGTGCAAATAATACATACTCACTGTTTAATGCCATTATCATTTTTTCCCTTGTGTGTAAAGCAACATTAGCAATACCTAGAATACTCAAGGTTAATACAGGCAATATCAAATGATGTATTTTTTCACTAAGCGTCACATCTTCAGCTATGACACCTATAGGTGCTGATATACCTATCGGAAACCAACCTAACCATACAGAAAACACTAACAATATAATTAACCCTAACCAAAATGTAGGAACAGAGACTTGTAAATACGATAACCATCGAATCATTTTATCTATTGATCTACCACGATATAGTGCCGCAATAGTACCTAAAATAATACCTAGCACACCCGAAAGAAACCAAGAGATGAACATCAATGCAGCTGAATCCATCGCTTTATCTTTAATAATCGCACTAACAGGTTCATGATGAATCAAAGAATTTCCCATATCTCCTGAAAGTAGGCGTTCCATCCACATGAAATATTGAATCGTCACAGGTTTATCCAAACCAAGATGCTGTTCGATTGCTGCATACTGCTCTGGGGTTATTGATGTGTCATAATCAACGCTTGCCATGACAGGGTCTACTGGGGAGTTTTTCATTAAAATAAACGTCAGTATTGAAAGCCCTATAAGTAACGAAATACCTCTTAAAACAACTTTCACTACTTGTTTTATTCTAGGATTCACAATAAACTACTCCTTATATTTTT
>NKXN01000016.1 GCA_002261155.1 Bacillaceae bacterium SAS-127
CGAAGCTGGTCTTGGTACGGCGGCACTTATCGCTGGAAATGCCCGTGCGGATCATCCGAGTGAAGCAAGCACTTGTAGCGATGACAGGGACATTTATTGTGACGATTGAACATCTATTCTACCCATTCACTTCCACATAAACTTCATCCATCATGTCTTCCATAATGAAGGTTCTAAAATCTTCGTTCTCTAAAATCTTCATAAAGAATTTTTCGTTGCTGCTCATCCGGTCAATTACGAAGTTCATGAATGATTTTTCGAAAGCGAACTTGAAATTGTCTTTTGTATTGTTTTTTGCTTTTTGTTGAATGTCTTCACTGTTTAGCATATCTTCTTTGACTTGGTCACGTGAAAGAAGATCGATTTTCGTAAAATCGGTACCGAAGCGCTCATTTAGCTTATCTAATATAGAGGATAACCGAACCTTCTCATCTTCCGCTACTCCACCTGCACCATGTGAAGTTGGCTTTAAATCGACGCCACCTGTTTTCTCTAGTTCAATGCTGCCTTCAAATACTTTCTGATTGCGATAATATTGAAGAGCGACATCATCCGCCACATACACGTCTTTATCTTTACTACTGCGCGGCAGCTTACGTAATAGGTAATTTAAGTAGATATATAGCTTATGCAAATCAATATCAATGAATGTTGCGATTTGCAAGATGAATGCATATGTACGGACAAATTTCGTAGCTGATGCTTTAAATGCTTCTTGTTCTTCCTTATCTAATTGCTTAAAACGCTCTATCCCTTGATCAATCCATGCATTTAGTTCTGTTTGCGCCTTCGTGGACTTTTTAAATCCACCTTTAATCTCTAGTTCATTGACAGCTTGTACTTCTTCCTCTGTAAAAACTTGATACGGTTCTATCTCTCCTTGTAAGTCATATAAAATGTTCGGATCAGTTACTTCTTCCAAACCTGTTGTTTCATAATAAGGTTGGAATGAAGCCTTTATCTCTTCTGCGTCATTGACAAAGTCGAGGACAAACGTATCTTCTTTCCCTGGACAAGTACGGTTTAAGCGAGATAATGTTTGAACGGCTTTAATCCCGCTAAGCGGTTTATCCACGTACATCGTATGCAACAATGGCTCATCAAAACCCGTTTGATATTTTTCTGCTACAAGCAACACCTTATACTCATCTGAATTAAACTTTTCTGGTAATTCCTTTTCACTGAACCCATTCATATCTGGCTCTGAATATGGAATTTCGCCATCTTTCACAATACCAGAGAAAGCAACAACCGTTTTCAAGTCATCGTAGCCCATCTTATCGATATATTGATCAAAAGCGATTTTATAGCGTACCGCATGCAAACGGCTTGCTGTTACGACCATCGCCTTGGCACGGCCGCCAATTTTATGACGAGCAAAGTGACGATAATGCTCAATAATGATTTCTGTTTTTTGCGCAATGCTATGTGGATGTAAAGATACATATTGGGCTAACTTTTTTGTTGCCTGTTTTTGCGACACTAATGGGTCGTCATCGACTTTTTTAGCAATTTTATAAAACGTTTGATACGTCGTGTAATTGCTTAACACATCTAAAATAAACCCTTCTTCAATCGCTTGGCGCATGGTGTATTCATGGAAGGCACGTGGCTTGCCATCCGTGTCGATCGTACCAAATTTTTCAATCGTTTTCGGCTTTGGTGTGGCCGTAAAAGCAAAGAATGAAATATTATCTTGTTTCCCGCTTTTTATAATCCGTTCCACGATTTGCTCATCGGAATTATCCATATTTTCTTCCGCTATACGATCTTCTTCATAGGCATCTTCTAACGTCTTATCCGATAAAATGTTCGTTAATGCCGTCGAAGCTTTCCCACCTTGTGAGGAGTGCGCTTCATCAATAATCACCGCATACTTTTTACGGTCAAAACTAGATACTTTCTCCATAATAAACGGGAACTTTTGCAGTGTTGTAATAATAATACGCGTTTCACCGATAATCGCTTGAGCGAGCTGGTTTGAATCTTTATTAATACGCTCTACCATCCCCGCTTTATGCTCCAGCTGATACACCGCATCTTGCAGTTGCTTATCTAACACACGGCGGTCGGTAATGACAATAACACTACTAAATACCGCATTATTTTCTTCATCATGTAGCTTGGCTAAACGATGAGCAAGCCAAGAGATCGAGTTCGTCTTTCCACTCCCGGCACTATGCTGAATCAAATAATTGTGACCAACTGATTTCACTTGTACATCTGTCTCAAGTTTCCGGACAACATCTAATTGATGAAAACGTGGGAAAATCAACATGTTACGTTCACCAATCGTTTCACCATTCGAATCTAAAATATCGTCCTTCTTCACAAAGACAAAGCGGAATAAAATATCTAGCAAACTATCAGGAGCTAATATCTCTTCCCATAAATAATGTGTGCGATAGCTATTGTAAACCGTTGGATTCCCTTTCCCACCGTTATTCCCTTTATTAAACGGTAAGAAATACGTTTTCTCTTTCTTCAGCTCCGTTGTCATAAACACTTCATCTGTATCAACCGCAAAATAAACAACGACACGCTCATTAAACTTAAACAACTGCTCTTTCGGATCACGATCATTTTTCAGCTGCTTCATTCCGTCCGCAACAGTTTGACCTGTCAACTGATTTTTCAGTTCCATGACAACGAGCGGTAAACCGTTCACAAATAGCACCATATCTAAACTATTCGTATGCTTATCGCTATAATACACTTGGCGGCTCACCGTGAACCTATTTTTTTGATACAGCTCATTCATTAACTGATTCATCGTCGTCGGTGGCTTATTGTAAATCAGCTTCAGCGTTACCCCACGATCTTTAATCCCGTGGCGCAAACAATAAACCACACCTTGCTTCTTCAGCTGATCACAAATGCGATCAAGCACCTTCCACTTATAATCAGCACCGTACATTTTCTCTAATACTCGAAGTGACTTCACTTGTGTATCTTCTAAAAAGGAAAATAACTCCTCCACATCCAATACATACTGCTTAAATAAACGACTTGCCTCCCCTTCAAGCGTACGTTTCGTATACCCGTTCACTAGGAAGGCATCTTCAATATTCGTCTCAAACCCTCTCTCCGTCGGATCAATCGCCATCATCATCACCTCATTCTACTTCTACTTCAAAATCTCGCACGTCGATCTTACCAGTTACCGCCTCGTAGATTAGGGATTGGCGGTATTCTTTTAGTTTTTGGATTTCACCTTGAATATCAGAAATTAATTGTACCGTTTGAACATTTATTTCCTCTAGTTTAGCCGCAAGCTCTATTTGTTCATTTTTTGCTGGCATAGGAACTGCAAGGTTTAATATTGTGGATACAGAAAGTCCAGGTTGTGCTGCTGAAATTGAATATTGATTTAAATTCATACCCTCTAATAAATAGCCCAAAAATCTAATGTCAACATAATTGGTTTCTACAACTACTGCATGTTCTGTTGCCCAAAATTCACCACTTGCAAATGTGACATTACCACAAAGTGCTCCTTGCCGACCTATTAACAAATATTCTCCTGTGTGTGTATATTTTGAAGTATAACCTCGAAAACCACCGCCGCCATATACTTTATATTGACCCTCAGAATTGATATCTAATGAATCTATGGATTCTCCACTTTTCATTTTCGTTAAATACTTTAATTTTACTATTTTCCAATGCTCAGGCACCTCACCAATCCACTCCACACCTGAATCTTTCATTTTCACATTTGGATTTAACCCTTTTGTTACCACTTCTGTGATGATTGATTGGCGATTTTCTTCTAATAATTTTATTAATTTTTCCTTTTCAGTAACTAAATTATCTATTTCAAACACTTTCTTTTCTATATAATTAACAAGCTTACTTTGAACAAATAGAGGTGGCAATGAAATAAATAAATTCTCAATAACTTTCATACCTATATTTTGTTGAGTTCCATAACTCCAACTAATCTCAACTTGTTCCCGGAATGCAAGTGAGTCAATAAAATAGTATAGATAACGTGGTAAAACTTTTTCTTGGTTTGCTCGAATTAAAGCTAACGGCGACCAAATACTAAATTCTTCATCTGTTTCAACCATTGCTACATTCCCTGTTGTAGCCCCTGACTTAACCATGAAAATATCATTTCTCTGTGGTTTACATTTCTTAATGTATTTTTCATAGTCCTCACTAGATATATATCCCCTTTTCAAACCGAAGTTTAATTTTCCTTTTTTTACCGACTCTGCCGACAGGAAAGGAATACCTTCTTCTAATATTTCTGGGGTTTCATGTGGACCATCAGTTATTGGGATTTCTAGCACCCTCTTAATTTTTAGTACTTTCCAATCTAAATTATTAAGAGTTTCTTCTAATTCAAATAAAGGTTTCATCCCATCACCTTCTTCAACTTCTCTAAAATACTAGCCTCAAGCTCCTTGATCTCCTCCATAATCTCCGCTGAGCTACGAAGGGCTGTGTATTTATAGAATTGACGTGTGAATGGGATTTCATAGCCTATTTTTGTTTTTGATTCATCAATCCATGCATCAGGAACATGCGGGGTTACTTCTCGTTCAAAGTATACTTGAATGTCCTCTTTTAACGGTACGTTTTCTGTATCACGTAAGTCTGTATCTGGTTCGATGTCTGTTTTGTTTTTCATGCATACATCGGCTGTTTCGTCTTTTTCAGAAAGACCCGCTACAATCGCTTTGAATACAGGTGCACCAATTGTAATGTTCGCTTCTTTGAACGCTTCTTTTAGCACTTTCGTAAATGCTTCACGATTTTTATATACTGTATCACTTTCAAGCGTGCGTAATACGTATAAAGTCTGTGTTTGTAGCTTCTTGCCTTCTTCCATTTCAAAATGGCCTGCATCGCCTTTTTTCTTCGATTTGGCTAAGTTCGCAAAGCCTTTTTGATCTGTTACACGTGCAATACGTTCTTCTGTTACGTGAAAGTTTAAGCGTAGTGGGCGTTCTACTGTGATTTTTGCATACCCGAAGTCTTCATTATCAAAAATTTTTACATATTCACTTGGTTGGAACTGGCCGTACAAACGAACGATTTCATTCATTTGCTCTTCTGTAATTTCGTTACGCTTGCTCCCCATGCTTTTTTTCATCTTCTTGAAGAAACCGACTGCATTGACTAAACATACTTTCCCTTTATGCAAAGGAGCTTTATTATTCGTTAAAATCCAAATATATGTAGCAATACCCGTATTGTAGAATAAGTCATTTGGTAACGCTACGATCCCTTCTACTAGGTCATTTTCAAGTACATATTTACGAATCTCACTTTCACCTGACCCTGCATCACCAGTAAATAACGGTGAACCATTCATAATAATCGCAAGTCTAGAGCCTTGTGGATTTTCTGCTGTTACTGGTTTCATTTTGGAAATTAAGTGAAGTAAGAATAATAGCTGTCCATCACTTGTACGAGGTGTACCCGGACCGAAGCGACCATTATAGCCTTGTTCTTCATGTTCAGCTTTAATAGGCTTTTCATACGATTTCCAGTCTACTCCGTACGGCGGGTTACTAATTAGATAGTCGAACTTATCATGTGCAAATTGATCGTTTGATAACGTATTACCTAAACGAATATTTCTCGCATCTTCCCCTTTAATAAGAAGGTCGGCTTTACAGATAGCATACGACTCAGGGTTAATTTCCTGCCCGAAAAACTCTAAATGCGCTGTTGGATTTTGGCTGAGTAAGTAATCTTGTGCTACAGACCCCATTCCACCTGTACCAGCTGCACAGTCATATAATGTTTGTGTTAAACCCGGCTTCGTTAAAATGCTCACATCGTCATGTAAAAATAATAAATGCGTCATTAAGCCAATGACTTCACGAGGGGTATAGTGATCACCCGCTTCTGCATGTTCTGAGAAACGACGAATTAACTCTTCAAAGATATAACCCATTTCTACGTTTGATACCACTTCTGGGTGTAAATCAATTTCGCTAAAGCGTTTAATTGTTAAGTATAATAAATCATTGTTATCTAACTTTTCGATTTGGCGATCAAAGTCAAAGTGGTCCATAATATCACGAGCTGTTTTTGAAAAACCGTTAATGTAGTCACGTAAGTTGTCGGCAATATTATCCGCATCACTTAATAATTTTTGGAAAGTATAGTTACTTGTATTATGGAAGTTTTGCTTAGCAATACGATTTAAAATCGGCTCACGCGCATCTTCGTTCATCGCTTTAAACTTTTCAAAGTTTGTTAATACGTCGTGTTTTGTGCTCTCTAATACGCAGTCAAAGCGGCGCAATACAGCTAACGGTAACACGACTTTCCCGTACTCTTCTGGTTTATACGGCCCACGCAAAACCTCTGCGATCGACCAAATGAAACTTACTTTATCTTGAAAGTTGATCATCATATGTCTCCTCTATACTATATAATTCTAAAGTCCTCACACATACATAAAGTGTAGTGAATCCTTCTTTTGTTTACAAATGTTTTCTTTGTTTATACATCTCAGGGACTTCTATTTTTTTACTAGGTCGTGCAATTTTGTTATCCCAAAAATTAATAAGCTTCGGAGTATACTTCTTTCCTAGTTCCCTAATCAAAGATCCTCTTTTTTCCTTAACCCATTTATATTTGCTCCTATAATCATTAATAGGCTGCAGAACACAATAGACAATATAAGGATTTGAATAGCTATTAAAAATGTACTATCGGGTAATTTTCTTGTGAAAAAATAATCATATATAGAATAAAAAGAAAAGAATATAGATGCCAATACGGCGAACTGACTAGCTTGAAACAATATGTAAATAAGCTCATGCCACATTCTAATAAAAACATTTGTGGTTAAAGTTGTTTGAAACCAACGATACTCACCATATAAAGAGTAGAAGTTTTTCTCATATTCATCCTCCATCATAACTTTAAATAAAGACAGTTGCTTCCAACACTCCTGCCAATCTTCAAATTTCCTACTCTTTTTAAACTTAACGTAGAGATTTTCAGTCTCAATAAACCAATCAATAATAAATTTGTTCCCTAACTTATAAAGGTCAGGGTTTAATGCAGAGAATTGTTCAAAAAAATGATCCATAAACTGCTCTCTCTTCTGGGCATCCTCAATTTCAAATATTCGCTTTAAATTAAAATACATCGGACCACATACTTCTTTGAGGTTAACGTCCACTTGCTGAAAAAAACGATTAATTTTTCCACTTCTCTGACCAGTAATATATCCTAAAGAAGCAGCTACTATAGCTATAACTAACGGTAAGTATGGAATATATTCTTTAATCACAATCGCCCCTATTTCACTTATCATCTTTTTATATTTAAGTAATTTTACATTCAACTTACACGCCTAATCCCATTATTATCTATTTATAATTAATAATCCCTTGCAATTTCAAACCTAAAACGGTACCTCTTCCATCTGCCCCAACACATATCTTGACAATAACTTCTGAAATTCTTCCTCTCTACCCAACTGCAAAGAATATTCCCCGCTCTCAAGCTTTATCGCAACACTTTTCAACGGCTGCTCTATAAGAAAACGAAAGCCAGCATCCGCATATTTTTCTGCCTCTGCAAACATCTCTTTCTCTTCTGTCAGCTGTTTCGTTTTATCATAAATAAGAGACTGCAAAACTGCTTTTTGATAGGTTGTAAATGTATAAGCTTGAAATAGTTCAATGCCTTTATATGAGTCATCAATCGTGCCTAATCGATGACCTACACACGCACATAGTGTGAAGAAAGAACTATGTTGTTCGAATATATTTTTGTTTCGTAAATCTTTAAAAAATGACAAATACTCTTTGCGCACTTTCACGCGCAAAGAAGATGTTATTTCTTCCATGTGAACGCCTCCCCTTATGAAAGCTGAGTTGTGAACATTGGATGCTCAATAATCTTTGTGACACTAGGTTCAATGCTGCGAAGTTCGTAATACTTGCCCCAACATCCTTTTTCTAAAAACTTTCCTCGTTCTCGATCTCCGAATTCTCTATCGGTTACAAGTAAAATCCATTGTGAGCATACTTCTGGTAAGAAGCTTAATAAATTCATTTCATGCTGGGATGATAAGCGGCCAAATGGCGTATCCATGAATAACGGCATTTCTAACGCTGCATGACCTCCCGCTACTTGCGCTAACGCTGTAATAAAACTTAAGGATAATACTTGGCGCTGTCCTTGAGAAATGTTTGCTAAGAAGGAATGACCGTAGCTGTTTAATACTTCTAACGAGTAGTCTTTTTTGATTTTCACTTCTTGAATATTCATATTTCCGCTCTCATCTAATAGTTGATGGAGGTTGCTCGTGGTCACCTTTTCTAAATCAGCAATAATTATTTTCTCAAATTCTTTTATCATACGGTTAATCGCTTTTACTGCTTTCGCTGTTTCTTCCTGCTTCTTCGCCAACTTCGCATGAACGCCACTTTTTACCTTTAAATCCCGTAATGAAAGTTCAAGCTGTTCTTCTTTACGTTCAAGTTCTTCTAGGTTTTCACATAGTTGTTGCATATATAGTTCAACCTTAGCCTTTTGCTCGTACACATCATTTCGTTCTTTATTTAGAGAAGCTAAATCTTCTATACCAGTATCAGACAGTTGTTTATTCAAGCTTTCAACTTGCTGGTGAACAGATTCCAACTCGTAGTCTTTCTTACTAACTTCATCGAGTTTATACTTTAAATCTTGTTCTTTATCTTCAAGAAAACCAATAAGTTGCGTAACATTTGCCAATAGTTCATGAAAAGCTTTCTTTTCGGCATTTCGAATGGCCACTTTTTCTAATCTCATAAGTGAGTCGTATTCTTTAGAACCTTCTTGTAACACCGTACCGCAAACACACGTTAAATTACTGAGCAACTTTTGAATAAACTCTAAACTAACATCCGGTTGCTCTGCTTGATAGTCCAACACAATCTCCAACTTCGTTTTAACAGCATACAGAATGTCTTTTGCCAACAATAACGACAATGTATGATTAAAGCTGACTAAATGCTGCACCGCCTCTTTCTGCTCAATTTTCTTTATTTGAAGAAGCTCTTCTTTCTGCTTTAACTCTTTAATTTTTTGTTCTTCTTCCTGAAACTGTTCTAGTTGTCTAGTAAGCTGGTGCAATCGATTTTCTACTTCAGCAAGTTGTCCCCCCGCTGCTTCCAGTTCTGTTTTGGATTTCTCTTTCACTTCAGCATTCGCTAACTTTTCTTGTAGTTTCTTTTGATAATCACCAGAAGAATGTTTTTGCAATTCTTTAAGAAGTTGTTTATCTAGCGCCTGCAATACTTCTTGTGATTTTAACAAGTCATCGATCTTCAATAAGTTTTTGATTCCTTTTGCGATTTCTTTGCGCTGTTGCTCCGATGCTCTTGTAAGGCGTTCAATACGTTCTCCATCGAAGAAGAAATAGTTTTTTACTCGTTCATCTAATATTTCATTTACAAATTGTTGAATTTCTTCTTTATCTGTGACTGTACTTCCATTTGTCACATCTTTTAACTCTACATAGTGTAACCTTTCAATTACGTTCCCTTTGTCACCTTGTACCGCGAACAAAGAACGGCTAAGAGAATATGAATGATGATTATGAAGAAAATCTATAATAACTGTACACGTAACTCCTTGTTTCTCTCCTTCATAATCTTCTTTAAGTGCCTTTGTGTTCGTCAAAATAATTTCTTCTTTTCCATCAGCATCTTGCTCTAAATACATATCCCCGTATAAAGCAAAGAGAAGACCGCGGTAAATTCCTGTTTTACCGCGACCATTTTCACCTAGAATCACTGTAACGAGCCTTTTATTATCTACTCCTGCAAATGTAATACTCTGTGTTCCGTAAAACTGCCTGAAGTGATGAAAGGTGATTTTTTGAATGAACATATTTGCACCTCCTGTATGTCATATTTATAAGAAACTATCAATATCTCTATCTAGTTTTTTTAATAAAGCTTGCGTAGATAATTTTCTTCGTGTACTTACTAGCTCAACTGTTTTTAATATAATTTTCTTCGTTGTTTCTTCTTGGGCCTGTAAGTATGGCTCCAATTTCTCTTTTAATTCCTCTCCTTGCATAGAACATCACATCTCCATTAAATGTTTTGAAATCAACTCATCACCCTTTCTAATGAAAGGCGCTTCTCCTTGTGCTAACAACGTTTCTGTTTCAAATAAAAGTTCTCCGTCATGAGAAAAATTGTATTGTATTAATTTTTTTCTTATCTCTGTTACTTTCGCAGATCCACCAAATTCTTGAACTAATACATACTGAATGAAGTCAGCATCGGATTGGATACTATTTGCATTCATCTTATCTACTACAATCATCCCTTTAGAACCAAGCAGAAGGAATTGTTCATCTTTTTTGAGACAATCTATCAACAAATCACTTGTCCAAGGTAATCCTCCATCAAGCTCTGGCAAGTTCTCTAATAAACCTTGTTCTACTAAAACAAATGGATTATCTTTTACGTTCTGCTCTCTTTCTAGCAATTTGAGCATCGTATCCTTTAAAACACGTTTCTTCTCCCTATTCCATCCAATGGTTTCTTCATGCACATATTCAGCATATTGGCCGCTCGTATAGTACAAAATTTTATTAGAGAGTCGTAAGGAAACATCAAGCGCATTTTCACGAGCACCTACTTCATTTACAAGCCAATCCATTACTTCCTCTCTTGAAACTTCATACCCCTGTTCCAAAATATATTCCTCTACTAAGGACGTAATACTAATACTTTCCAACTCGCTACCTGGTTTTACTATATGCGGATAACGAGGAAACATAAATCGATCTGCGTAGCGTGAGCGAAGTAGATAATACAGTAAGTAACTTGTATGGATGTCATGTGCAATACAATACGATTCAAATTCTTTAAACAATCCACTTATTTGTAATTGAGCAAGGTTATTCATTTTTTCTTCTATACGAAGCGCAATCGGCTCCAGTACGTTTTTCGGGAAATTCTGATAAAACTCTAATAATGTATAATAACCAAAGTCACTTTGAATAATATCTTTCGTACTCGATAAAGTGAATTCTACAGTAAATGGCTTCCAACCACTGTTTGTGATAAATTCATCCCTAATCTCTTTTACACTAACTTGCTGATTTCTACTCCGAATGAATCCTCGAATTAAGTCGGCATTTCTTATACTTCCAGTTCCTCCTATTTGAATAACCTTCGGAAACTTTGGCAATGAAATTCGATCTGAACCATACCTTCTTAATAAGGAATATAGTGCATATTCTGTCGGCACATTATTCTCAAGCAAAGCATCTTTATATTGCTCGAATAAATAAGTCACTGTAATAACAAGCTTTTTTCGCAATTTACTTTCGGCTTCTTTCGCAATCATTTCAATAAGCTCTTCGTCTGGTGTAACGAAGCACTTATGAATATAAATGCCTCTTCCCCATAAATGTACATTCTCTAAAAATTCATCTCGCGTACAAATAGCCGGAAAATCTCTTTCTCCGCGGAACAAGTCCGGTATAATCGCATTTGCTCGTTCATTTAACATCGCATACTCTTTATACACTTCTACACCATTCGGAAATTGTCTTAGTACCATTTCTGCTATATCCGCTTTCGTAGACTTACTTAAAACGTACTCATTGTGAGCTGTACAATACATCATTTCATCACTCATGTGTTTCACAAGTAACGAAGATATTGCTAGCTCCTGAGCAAGACGATCTAGCATGACTCCATACTCGTCTGCTTTCAACGTTCGTCCTTTTAACCGCTCAGTAAGAATACTACTGATCTGCCTTTCAATATCTTGTAATTCATTTCGCTCAAATGTGGTCAATAAACGGTTATTAAAACACATATACACATTTTCCGATTCTAACATTTCTAAAAGTAAATACTGACAAAAGTCCTCATATGTTAACATATTATTTTCAATAACCTTATCGTTACACTCTAAGCGTTTTTGAAGCATCTCCAACCACACACTAGCTTTCAACCTAATCTTCTCAGCTGAATTTTTAACAATCTGTCTAATTCTTTCTCGCGTTACATCATGATTTTGAGCACTTTCTTCTAGCGTCGGACGTTTTCCTTTTAACGTACCTTCGTACCTTTCACGTAAAATAGATAATGCTTTTTCATTTATCTTGAGCTGTTTATGAATAGCACCAGTGTCCAACATAACCTGTAGAGATTCCTGTAGGCTTTGTAGCTCATACGCCATTCTTTCCTCTTCTGTCATACTTGAGTAAAAATTTTTATCGGCCTCTCGTTTTTCAGCATCCTTTACTTTTTCTTTTACGTGTTCAAAAAACTTCTTCACAACAAGATTCCCAACTCCAGGAAGTTTTTTCAACTCTAGTAAATCAATGGGTAGTTCATTGTATGCATAAATTCCTTCACCATTTAGCTTTTCTATAATAGATGGGCAACTTAAAAAGTCACCAACTTCTAAAGAATCTTTCTGTAAAATAGCCGGAATTTCTACACGTTCTCCATTCAAGATCACTTCTTCCCCTTGTACACCCATCAGCTCAGCTATTACTTCTATTTCTTCCGGTTCTCTTAGTTCTGCTAACTGCTTAAAAAACTTCTCTATTACTTTAGGTCCAACACCTTGCATTTGCTCTCGCAATAATAATAAGTCTTTAGGTAATTCGCCTATTGTATGAATGTGAAAATTCTCACGCAACTGCCTCACAAAGTTATTACATCCGGCAATTAATTCCGTCGTAATTTCCACTTCTTTTACCGAAGCAGGTAAAGATAAGCATTGCTTGCCCATATATACTGTAAATTCTTCTATGGTAGTTTCTCTTTCCTCTATTTCTGTATGTAAAACTTCTTGTTTTTCATTAGAAACGTCTCGCTTTAAACAGCCTAAAAACTCCTGAAAAGACTCCATCGTAAGCCATTTTACCGAAAGTACTGGTAATCCATTTAATTGCTTCATTTTTCTTACACCGAATTTTGCAAATAAATCCACTAAGTTTGGTGGGAATCTTGTACTTAACATTTCATCTTGTTCGCTCTCTACGATCACAAGCTCTTTCTCTTTATCATGAGATAAATTCACAAGTTTAGCTAAATTCCCTTCATACTCACAACCTAAAAACCATAGCTGTATTACTAAATTATGAAAGTCTTGCTTATCTCTTCTATACCACTGACGTAAATGATCGTCCTGAATATCCCCAAATGTTTCAAGATGTAGATGTTTACCAAATAAACTAACTGGACTGTCTGCATATTCCGAAATGCTAACTTGTTTCAATACAGCGGGAATAATAAGCTGACGACCAAACTCTCTTTTTTCATTCACTTTTTGGAATACTAATTCCTTTGAAGGAGGATCTTGGTTCACATTAAGTGGTTCAACCTTTGCTTCATTTTTCACATTGCTTTTTTGAACCGCATTTTCACTTGCTTTTTTTGTTTTCCCCATTAAAAACCATGCTGGCTTATTTCTCGTAGCACGCCCACCTTTTGCTGTAAAACGGAAATAAACGCGGTGTGCTTTCAAAGGATCTAATACCTCCTTTAACTCCCAGCCACCTAGTAACCAAAGTGTGCCACCAGAAGAACGTTTGTCAATTACTTCAATATTATGTTCTTGTAAGTAATTCATCAGATCAAACTGAGCTTGTTCTGCCAAGACTTCTTTTTCTTCTAACTCACTCCTCTGCTCTATGATAGATTGTTGTAGCTCTTTCTTTTCTTCTTTCTCTTGCGTTAACTTGAACAGTTCTTCCTGCATTTCTTGAAGTTTTGCTTCAAGTGTTTTTTCTAAAGTCGCCGCTACCGTTTGTGTAATTTCTTCTGTATTAATAGTCTTTTCCTGAATAGGCTTCGGACTCTCATATTTTGGCGCCTCAAACTCAAAGTCTCCGTATAATTCCATGAACCACACAGCTAAATCATATGTAAATCGGTGCGCTTTTAAAGCATCTTCCACACTACCAAAATGCATTTCATGGACTGCTTTATTCCCCATCTTGCGAATCCACTCAAATCGAAAGTGAATTTCTTCATTCAATAGCCCTTCTCGATACAATTTCTGTACACGCTCTACATGCTTCATGTCGTAATATACACTAATATTTTCAGTCTCCATTACGCACTTTGCTAATTTTTCTGCAAAAAGTCTCGCTTTTGATAGCACAGATTGCCCATCACTATACACTTGCTTCTCTAAAGCTTCTGCGATAACAGCTAGATCTTTATAATTTGGCTTTAAAAAAGAAAGTAAAAAAGTGCCCTCCATAAAACTCTTTCATTCCTTTCCTCCTAGTATTTCAAACAGTCCGTTTTATTCTCACACATAAAGTGAAACTTCATCCCCCACGGATTGTTAGTTGAACGGACCGGACGTTTACGGGCTGTTGATCTCCCACCTATATGTCTGCGCTTCTTCTGCCGTGTTGAGGTGGGAGTCTTACAGCCCGTTAATGCGGGATAAACTATACTGACACCAAACATGATAACATCCTAAATTTTGATATATTTGTATAGCTTTCTTCATCATATCATCAAATATGGCAATCATAACGTCAATTTTATTTTCATTATTCTTTTTTAGATTTTTTGCTCCAAAAACTCTTCTCATTCTTGTCTCTCAAAATGAACCATATAATTCTAACAACTTTCGACTTTCTTCAATAATTTCCTCCTGCAAAAATTTAGGAGCTACTACTTTTGCAGATGCCCCCATACCAAGAATCCATTTCTTTATCGATTCTTTACCACTCATCGTTGCACGAAAGTGAATACTCTTGTCAGAGTGATATTCAATAGTTTGATTTTCTCCCCAAATAGATTCTGGTACAGAGACAGAGAACGGTGGATAAATCAATAATTCCACTTCCAATGGCTCATTCATAATACCGAACTTAGGAAACTCTTTTCGAATATCAAAGCTCTCAGGAATGATATATGTATCATACAAAATTTGAATGTTTTTTATTCGTGACAATTTGAATATGCGAATATCATTTCTATCATTACACATAGCAATGCAGTAAAAAAACTCATTGTAGTGTACAAATCCATATGGATCAATAATACGCTCCGATTTTTCACCGGATCGTTTTGTATACTGGATTTTCACCTTACAATTTGTTAACAAAGCCTCTTGTAACTGTAAATATTTTTTATTTTCATTTGAGAACTCATAATTTGGTTTGGATCGTTGAACAAAGTAAATGTAACGATCTCTATCCGTTTCAAGCTTACGAAGTGCGTTTAATTTATCTAAAGCTACTTGTGCATCCTGAGAATAAACGATATTTCCTCTTGATAAAAGCTGCTTAATAGAAAAAGTTAGAGCTCGCATTTCTTTCTGGGACATATTTCTAATTGGGAATAAAGACGTACTTGAAATGTAGTAACCACCGTTCCTACCTTTTTCACTTTCAATGAAAATACCGGCCATTTCTATTTCATCACGATAAATACGAATCATACGTTCTTTTACTTCCAATTCTTTTGCTAACTCGCTAATTTTCATTTTTCCTCTTGCATGAAGCAGTTCAATCATACGAAGAGAATTGCTTAGTTTACTCATGTATTTCCTCCTCAAACAACATCCCATAGAAAAATCATCTTACTAATAAACAGATAACGAATGTGCTTTCTTTTTACTACCTACTATTTATTCTAGAAAAAATCATCGCGACAACTGTTTTCTCATTTTATGTGTTTCTAAGTCTGCTAATCTCACAGGAATCGGTAAGCGACTCTCCTTATTGATACAGTTCATGACGATTTCCATACTTGTGTCTAAATCTATCCAATTCCCGCAAGAAACAAAGATTGGCTTCACATTTTTGGTCGTTCTTAAAGTCCGGCCATAGACTTCATTATTGATGACAATATCGGTGTACGCACTTTTTTCGTTTTCTGGCATAATAAAATCGACTTCTTGAATTTTAAGATAGTTCTTGGCTACACCAATAGTTGGTTTATTTAAGAAAAAAGCAGCTTGTGTAGCAATACCCATATGCCGATAATGCAAGTGCCCATTTCCATCAAACATATATAAATCTGGTAATTTAGTTAGCTTCTCCACCGCTTCCAATATTAAGGGCAACTCTCGGAAAGCTAAAAAGCCAGGAATATAAGGAGTGGTGATGACTCCATAACTATATACGGTTTCAACCACTTCCTTTGTACGATAATCGATCATGACAATGCAGCACGTCCCATACGTTTTATCATTTTCGTCCCAGTAAGCTAAATCTACACCTGCGATCAATTGTAGCTCTTCTTTTTGAAACTGATTTTCTAATATCACCTTAGGCAATAATTCACTTTGAATATTTGAAAACTCTTTTATTAGTGTTTCTTCATCAAAATCTGTTCCATTTGCTAATATATACGGCTTATTCTCCAATTGTTTTCACCTCTGAATTAAAGTCAAATCTATCTATAATATAATGTTCTTTAAAGAACCACTCTCCTATTACTTACTTATGTTGGATACTCACCTTCCTTTTGCTATAATAATTTTATCATTTTTATAAAAATATACTTATTTGTTAACCTATAACATAAAATGAAGATTCAATCAGTTTGAGAACTTACTTCCCATTAATGCGAGAGAAAAAATTATGAAGCAGAAAATGCGATTTTTCCTATTACCAAGAGAATTACGAAATTTATCTAAACTATGAAAATACTAAAAGTTAAAAAGATAAAGTAGCACCAATAATCAGTAGAAAAGAATATTTGAGTACACCTAGGATCCAAATCGTGGTAACTGTTGGAACGATAGATGATGCACTAAATTAAAAAAGCATTTGCAATAAATTTTGTGCATGCTCGATGAAAGGTAAGGAACGTGAAAGGACCAAATATTGTGAAAAAACAGGAGGTTCGCAATGAAAGATAAAATCGTTATAATTACAGGCGCAAATTCGGGGATTGGTAAAGCGGCAGCTCTAAAATTTGCAACAGAAAAATATCATGTGATCATGGCGTGTCGCAATATGCAGATTAGTTCAGTCGCACAAAAAGACATCATTGAAACCTCAAAAAATGCCAATGTAGATCTGATGAATCTAGATGTTTCCTCTTTTGATTCTATTCGTACATTTTGCACAGCTTTTAAATCCAAATATCCGCGATTGGACATCCTGATACATAACGCCGCCTACTTAAATCACGGAGAAAAAGAGTATAAACTTAGTCCCGAGCATATCGAATTGTCTTTCGCTACTAACACATTCGGTCCTTTTTTGATGACTCGTTTGTTGGTAGATCACCTCACAAAATCATCGGACCCGAGAATTCTTCATGCTTGCACGACAAACATTAAACATTTCTTTGACCCGAAAAGGAAGATCGAATTTGACAATTTACGTGGAGAACTGCGCGACACGAGGCCTTATAGCACGTATAAAATGTATGGGGACTCGAAAATGGCACTATTGATGCTAACCTTCAAAATGGCAGAAGAATTTAAAAGCACCGGGATCAAGGTCAATGCCCTTCAAATTAACCGCATAAAACTATCAAAAGAGACGGTTAAAAAAATGCATTCCTTTTGGAAAGTTTTTTCATGGGTACAAAATCTTACTAACCCTTTACCATCGGGCATGGCCGATAACTATTTTCACATTTGCACTTCGGATGAATTCAAAAATGTTACCGGCCAACTGATCAACCATAAGAGAGCGATTGTTCAACCATCAACCACCGAAAAAGGCTTCTCTCAATTGACGAATCTATTTGGTTCAAGTAGCTACCCTAAATACGCATCAAATCCTCAAAATATTGAACAAATATGGAGGTTGAGCACTTTATTGACTGAAGACTAGATGAAAGGAATGAATTCTAAATTGAATCAATCAAACGAACAAAGTAGATTTACAGAAAATGCAATTGAAGTAGCAGCTGTCACAGGAGCATTAGGGATTGGTGCATCAAGAGGCGGCGATAATAGTCTGTGGAATGCGTCCATTAATTTGATTGCGTGGAAAAACTTACATAAAGATCAAACAGTGATAAAAGAAGAGATTCGACTGGAATGGTTAGTTAGTGATCAAGAGTGGGGAAAAACAAAAGAACTGTTAACAGCCAATACAGTAGTCAAATTACAAGTACGTAAAGCAGAAAGTTCAATGATGCTTGTTCAGGTGCTGGAAACGCCCTATAAAGATGATGAATTGGAAAGCGTGCTACAAGAAGCAATGAAACCTGTTTTCTATCAGGATGAGATATTGGGTGAGTTTGAACTCGATAAAAGAGTGAAAACTTTTGAAAAGAGAATTTCTTGGGCTGGTGCAGAGTGTGATTTATGTTTTGATTGGAGGGAAGACGAGCATATAATGAAGTCTGCATTGGAAACGGCATATGCCCTCTTCAAAGAGCAGAGTGAATGGAGCATAAAAATTAGCATGTACGCCGCCGAAGAACTAGTAGAATTAGCAAATGACTGGCTACAGGATAATGAGGACTCAGAGGTGGATGAAATCACAAAAGAAATGTTCATTGACTTAATGACATTAACCAGCATCAACGTTTATCCAGAAGGCGAATTTGAAATGTTCTTTTCCGATGGAGATATGTTTTGGGGACATTGTATCATTGTAGATGGAAATATTAATGGTGTCCTCACTTCGGCTGAGATTGCCGGATAAGCTAACTATACTTTTTTAAATTATCATTTAATTGAATTTATTGTGTCATGGTCATCTGCTTCAGCAGGCTCTGAAAAACTATGTATCAGGAAGTCTATTTTCATACAAAATGAAAAAGATCCAACCCAAGAATGCCGTAAAATCAACATTCTTGGGTTGTAAATTTGAATACTTATTAGTCGACGTAGGGATTTTTAGGCAATCCCCCTTAAGATCAACGAATAATTCTAATGACAAATGGAATTTGATATCTTTTTCCTTCGTAAGCTCGAATAGCCGCAATGATTGTGAAAACTAGTACGAGTATACCTAATATCCATAGAAACAAGGCACCAATTAAGATAATCACTAAAATAGAACTGATGAAGACATAAATTCCGTATGAAATAAGAAAGTTAAAATATTCTTTCCCATGGTAGTCCACAAATGATGACTGGTCTTTTTTAATGAGCCAAATCACTAACGGACCGATAAAAACTGTAAACAAGCTTGAGACATAAATCGCCGCCGCTAAAAGCCTTTCATCATTAGATGGCATTTTCAAGTCTTCCATCTTTATCCTCCCCTGTTGCTAAAATAATTTTACTTAATAGTATGTACGTATCAGGAGGGATAATGTTTCAAATTATTTTACTCATCTTTTTTTCTTTAAAATTTCTCCGGATAAAAAGCTTTCGCTAATGTTTCGATGGCGATTGGACCTCTAACGCCTTCCGCTCCCGCCGATAATGGCAGAATGACAAAACGTTCATTTTTAATGGCTTCGACGTCCTTTAATGCAGGGTGTCTTAATAAAAATTCTTTTTTCTGCTCGACCGTTGTATCACCGTAGTCAATGATGACAATGATTTCTGGGTTGCGGTTGACTACTTCTTCCCAAGAAGCGGTTGCCCACCCCTTTTCAATATCGTTAAAAATATTTGAGCCCCCTGCTAATGTAATCAGCTCATTTAAGAAGTTTTGCCCAGCTGTAGTCGGTTCTTTTTCTCCGCCATCATAAACGAATACGCTAATAGGGTCTTCCACGTCTTTCACCTTTTCATGAACAGCTGTCATTCCTTTTTTCATGTTTTGAACTAACGTTTCCGCTCGATCTTCTACTCTAAAGATACGTCCGATGTTTAAAATATCTGTAAATACATCGGCCATCGTCGGGCCTGACATACTCGAAGATTGTTGTGAATAAGATTTCACGCCAAATTGTTCAAGCTGTTCTACTGTTCCTAACGCCTTGTCTGTAAAGGCGCTTTGCCAACCAGCATAAGCGAAATCTGGTTCTACCCCTAAAAATACTTCTTGGCTCGGGTATTGATCAGATAGCACTTTAATTTTCTCATAAGCTTCTTTATACTCTGGCAAAATTTCGTCATCTAAATAGGCCGTACCTACCATCGAATCTTCTAAACCGAGAGCGAGCATAATTTCCGTTGTATGTTGATTTAACGTGACCGCTCGTTTAGGTGCTTCTTCAAAGGTCAGCGTTCTGTCCATATTTTCAATCGTGACTGGCTCAGTTGCTTCGGTATTCTTGTCAGCTGGTTTCTCTGCTGGTGATGCGGATTGGTTACATGCGGTTGTGATTAATAACAATAAAGCGACGATACTTATAAATATACTTCGTTTTAATTTTTTCATTTGTTTCTCCTTTTATTCTTATTTTTTGGCAATAATCGTCCAATATTCAACGGGAGCTGCATGCTTTTCTTCGACTATCCCACTGAATGGATATCCTCCATTGCTCCAAACACTCTCTTTAAACTCATGAACATCTTCTTGTGAGTTTTCATCTGTTTTTAATAAAGGATAAGACGATTGCCATCCTTGTATATGATGGAGTTGATAGCTATTCACCATCTTCACCACCTTAAATCCTTGGCTCTCTAATAAAAGCGCCGCTTCTTTAGGGAGCATAAGGCTTAGCTCGCGGTCCACTCGATATCGCTCTTTGCTTTGGCGTTGAACAAACTTTTCAAAGGTGGCTTCATAGCGGTAAATTTGCCTCGTCAAAGAGGTTTCTCCTTGAATGTCTACATGTATTTCTTGCTGATTCATTAATTTTTTTCGGTGACGGAATGTCCACTCTTTGCTTACGGGCGGTAAAATAATGTCCACAGCTATCATTCCGTCTTGCTTTAAATGGCTATGTATTCTTTGTAAAACAGCCGCTTGCTCACTCATAACGGTAAAGTGCTGGAGTATTCCCATCAGGCAAAATAATATGGGAAAAGGTTTGATTAAACTCTAGCTGCTGAACGTCCATTTCGATCAATTCAAGTAAATCCGCATACTTGACAAGTGGTGATGGACATTAAATCACCTCTCTTTCCGACTGCTTGATCATCTCTTCCGATAAATAAGTAATATGGATTTTGTTCGTCAAAGGGTGAACGATAATATCGGCTTCTACTCGAAAAACTTCCTTGAGCATGTCTGTTGTCAACACTTCAGATGGTGCACCCGATGTAATGATTTCACCGTTGTCAATGACATAGATGCGATCGCAATAAGCAGCCGCTAAATTTAAATCATGCAAAGCGGCGAAGACCGTCATATTAAGTTTGCGAACAAGGTCTAATATTTGGAGCTGATGATGAATATCTAAATGATTCGTCGGTTCGTCTAATACTAGCACTTGTGCTTCTTGAGCGAGTGCACGAGCGATCATCACTCGTTGCTTCTCTCCCCCGGATAAGGAGGTGAACGGTGTATGGATGAAATTCGTCATCCCCACCTTTTGAAGACAATGATCAATCACTTGATGGTCTTTTTTTGAATCCGCTTCTAAAAACTTTTTATGTGGAGAACGACCCATCGAGACAATTTCAGCTACGGTAAAATCGAATAACGACGGTGTTTCTTGACTAACAACCGCTAATTTTTGGGCAATATTGCGCGAGGAAAGCTTGAAAATATTTTCGGCCTCTAGTGTGATCATTCCCGCATCCGGCTTGAGCACGCGATAGATGTTTTTCAAAAGGGTTGATTTTCCACTTCCATTCGGTCCTATAAGACCAACAAACTCTCCTGAAGCAATATCTACATGAACGTTTTTCAGTAATGGTTTCTTTTCAATACTTGAGCTTATATTTTGTACAGAGATGTTCATCCTATTTCTCCCCTCCAAAAGCGTAGTGGCTTCTTCTTAACATCCATAGAAAGAATGGCCCCCCGCAAAGTGCTGTCACAATCCCAATCGGCATTTCTTCAGGAGAAATCACTTGTTTGGCAAAGATATCTGCCCATACTAAGAAAATCGCCCCGATTAAAGCGCTGATCGGTAACACTTTTCGATGATCCGACCCGACCATTAAGCGAACAATGTGAGGCACCATTAAGCCAAGAAAGCCAATGGAACCGCATACAGATACGAGCACGCCTGTCATTAGAGCAGTAGTGATAACCAATATCTTTCTAAATGTTTCGACATTCACTCCTAATGTAACCGCTGCATCTTCCCCCATTAACAAAATGTTCAACGCCCGATATTGAGACCATAAAAAAAGAAATCCTAAGCATATGACGAGTGCAGGAATAGGAATGTACTCCCACTTAGCACCAGCCAAACTCCCCATCATCCAAAACATCGCGTTTCTTATCCCTTCTTCTTTGGGCGCTGATATGACAATAAAGCTAGTGATCGCAGAAAGCACCATAGAAATAGCGATCCCCGCTAATAACAATCTCACGGTTGAGATTTTCCCACCCACTTGAGCTAGAAAATAAACGAGAATGATAGAAAGTAAGGAGCCGATAAAGGCCGACATCGTTAACGCATACTGACCAAATATGGAAAAGGCCCCGAATATAATCACTAATGTAGCACCAACTGATGCCCCAGAAGATACACCTAATATGTACGGGTCGGCTAATGAATTGCGAACAAGCGCTTGAATGGCCGTTCCGATAATCGCTAAGCCGGCTCCGGCAATGACGCCTAATAGCACTCTCGGAAATCTTAAATTCCAGATAATATTTTCTTGAGCGGCTGACCAGTCCCTCGTAATAACCCCTTCAAGAGAAAAGGTTTTTGACAGAGCAATCTTCCATACGGTCAACGGATGAATCGATACAGGCCCTACCATAACCGCGATCGTAATAGAAACAACGAGAACACTAATTAAAAAAAAGATAAAAAGCGACAACTTATAATTGACGATAGGTTTCTTTCTGTTTTCGATGGAAACTGTTTGTACTTGCTCGATCGGTGATTCCCCCTTCACATCATGTCATATATTTTTCTTGCAAATAAAAAGAGCATTTAAACCGGAGAGTTTAAATGCTCACAAAAAGATTATCTATGCATAAAGCTAGCATAACGATCGTACTTTCCGTCAACATCCCCTATATCCCGTAGGTTATTTCGTGTTCATCAAACAGGCAGGTTTCCTGACTTGTCTTCTGCACTTCCTGAGCCTTCCCGTTATTCACAGTGGCATGTTTCAGGTCGCTCTGACTTACAGTGGCGGGAACCGTGCCGGACTTTCACCGAACTTCCCTTTTCAGCTATAAATATGTCGAATAAATATAGCACCTGTTTAATCATAAATATTAACTTTTCTAAATATTACTATATTAGTAGTAAAGATGTCTACCATATAAAAACAGTGGAATTTCCCTATTTCCATAAGATATTTGCGAGCTTTCTGCAATGTCCTTTTTCTTTCAAGTCAAAAAACCCCTGCAGAGAACTTCTCCACAGGAGGTGATATTACTGATTTAGTTCCGCTCGTTCTTCTTCAGTGAAAATACGTGATCGAGTGAGAAAACGCTTGCCTTCTGGTCCTTCTAATGAAAACATTCCTCCTTGACCATCGACGACATCGATGATCAGCTGAGTATGCTTCCAATAGTCAAACTGAGCCGCATTCATATAAAAAGGGTAACCACCAATTTCCCCTAATAATACGTCGCTTCGTCCAGTTAAAAATTCTCCTTCTGGATAGCACATCGGCGAGCTACCATCACAGCAACCACCGGACTGATGAAACATAAGGGGCCCATGTCTCTCCTTTAACTTCTCAATTAACTGTAAGGCTTCTTCTGTTGCGGTTACGCGTTCAACAATTAGAAACGCCTCCTTTTCTTAGAAGAATCCAAGAGCATCTTCGCTATAGCTGACGAGAAGGTTTTTCGTTTGTTGGTAGTGAGAAAGCATCATTAAGTGGTTTTCACGTCCGATTCCTGACATTTTATAACCACCGAATGCTGCATGAGCTGGGTACGCATGATAACAGTTCGTCCACACACGTCCGGCTTGAATACCGCGCCCCATTTCATAAGCAAGATTCATATTTCTTGACCAAACACCAGCACCAAGTCCATATAACGTATCATTAGCGATTTGCAGTGCTTCTTTTTCATCTTTAAACGTAGTGACAGACACAACAGGGCCAAAGATTTCTTCTTGGAAAATCCGCATGCTGTTATCGCCTTTAAAGACGGTTGGCTTCATATAATAGCCACTTTCAAAGCCGGCGAATTGATTGCGCTCACCGCCTGTTAAGCAAGCGGCTCCTTCTTGTTTACCGATATCAACATAGGAAAGGATTTTTTCCATTTGCTCATTGGAAGCCTGAGCCCCCATCATTGTTTCCGTATCTAGTGGGTTGCCTGTTTTAATTTGCTTCACGCGCTCTAATGCTCGCTCCATAAATTGATCATAGATCGATTCTTGAATGAGCGCTCGCGATGGACATGTACATACTTCTCCTTGATTCAAAGCGAATAAGACAAATCCTTCAACCGCTTTATTTAAGTACGTATCATCTTGAGCCATGACATCTTCAAAGAAAATATTCGGCGATTTTCCACCAAGCTCAAGTGTAACAGGAATAATATTTTGTGACGCATATTGCATAATTAAGCGACCCGTCGTTGTTTCTCCAGTGAAAGCGACTTTCGCAATTCGCGGGCTAGTGGCGAGTGGCTTACCGCATTCTAATCCGAAGCCATTAACAATATTAACGACCCCTGAAGGTAAAAGATCACCAATCAGCTCGGCTAACACTAGAATCGAAGCAGGTGTTTGCTCGGCTGGTTTAAGAACAACACAGTTTCCAGCTGCTAAAGCGGGAGCCAGTTTCCAAACAGCCATCAAAAGCGGGAAGTTCCACGGAATGATTTGACCGACGACACCAAGTGGTTCTTGAAAATGGTAAGCGACTGTTTTCTCATCAATTTGGCTTAAAGAGCCTTCTTGAGCACGAATCGCTCCAGCAAAGTAACGGAAGTGATCAATCGCTAGCGGTAAATCCGCATTCAATGTTTCACGAACTGCTTTTCCGTTATCCCACGTTTCAGCGACGGCCAACATTTCTAAATTTTCTTCCATGCGATCAGCGATTTTGTTTAATATAATCGCGCGCTCCGCTGGAGAAGTTTTTCCCCATGCTTCTTTCGCCGCATGAGCAGCGTCTAGTGCATTTTCAACATCTTCTTCTTGAGAACGAGCCACTTCACAGAACGCTTCTCCCGTGACAGGTGTGACATTTGAAAAATATTCTCCGTTAACTGGAGGTGTCCACTCGCCATTAATCCAGTTGTCGTATCTCTTCTTAAAGTTTACCTTTGCATTAGCTTGTCCTGGTTGAGCATAGATCATGTCATTCCCTCCCCTGTTTGTCCGTACACTACATACATTTTGATAAAGCGTTTACAAAATCCTACATAGTTAATACGATTCGACCATTAATTTTTCCTTGTTCCATTTGGTCAAATACGTCATTGATCGCATCTAATGGAGCCGATTCAATAATCGCACGAACTTTTCCGCGAGCAGCAAAATCTAGCGCTTCTTGCATATCTTTTCTCGTTCCAACAATCGAACCTTTCACAGCTACACCATTTAACACCGTATCAAAAATCGGAATCGGAAGCTCATCATTTGGTAAACCAACAACGACTAAGCTACCGCCGCGCTTCACGGATTGATACGCTTGTTCGAACGCTTTTTTCGTAACAGCTACACTGATCGCTGCTTGTACACCGCCAACCGCTTTTTGAATCGCTTCTACTGGGTCCGTTTCCATACCGTTCACTGTATGATCTGCGCCTAGCTTAGTCGCTAAGTCTAGTTTTTCCTTTTGAATATCGACAGCCACGACATTGAATCCCATTGCTTTAGCATATTGAAGAGCAATATGTCCCAGACCGCCAATGCCATAAATAGCGACCCAATCTCCAGGCTTTGCTTCTGATACTTTTAATGCTTTATATGTTGTTACTCCGGCACAAAGAATGGGAGCAACTTCAACCGGATCTAATCCATCGGGAATTTTCGCCACGTAAGCAGCTGGCGCTTTACAATATTCCGCATAGCCGCCGTCAACAGAGTAGCCACCGTTTAATTGATCAGGACAAAGCGTTTCTCTGCCACTTAAGCAATATTCACATTCACCACAAGCAGAATATAACCAAGGAATCCCTACTCGATCCCCTACTTTAACCGACTGAACATCACTCGCTACTTCTTCAACAATCCCAACACCTTCATGACCAGGAATTAATGGTAGCTTCGGTTTGACTGGCCAATCACCGTGAGCTGCATGTAAGTCAGTATGGCAAACGCCACATGCCTCTATCTTTACGAGAACTTCTCCCGCGTTTAATGTTGGTTTCGGTACTTCTTTCACCTCTAATTGTTGATTAAATTCGTTGACAACAGCTGCTTTCATATTTCATTCCTCCTTAATGGTAGTCACTCTACTATATGCAAGGAGTGTGCCAACGAAAAAAAGCATGAAATATTCAAAATATAATGTTTATTTTCAACGTCGTGCCGAAAAATCGGCAAATACATCCGTTTTGTCGGCAAAAAGAGACTATTTTTCGGCTGAACACAAAAATAGTTCATGATGACAAGAAAAAACGACGAGATCCTAAAAAACAGTAGGATCTCGTCGTTTTTTTGTCACACTTCACGAATGCCAGTCTGCCTAGCAATTTGTTTAAATAGCTGTTCATGGCGAGCTTCGTCATCGGCTGCTCGTAAAAAACGTCGTCTTGTCGGTTCATCCGTTGTACGGGCGGCAATGCTTCGATAAAAGGCAGGCGTTTTCCCTTCATCTTTCAATGATTCTTTCACACCTTCCTGAAAGCTCTTTGGAGGAGTGGCAATCGTTAAATTTGGAAAGTGGTTCGTTAATCGATGATAACTGCGACTAAACCAATTAAAGTGCCGAATTTCATCTTGGCGAATCCCTAAAATCGTTTGCTTAATTTGATTATTCGGCGCCATGTTCGCTAAAGCCGAATAATATTGAATCGCTTGATATTCATCATTTGTCGCCTGATTAATATCTCTAAATAGGCTTTGATTTTGGCGAAGCCCCTCCTCAAAGTCATAATAATTATACATCCATCCCATTCCTTTCCTAATTGTCTGTCATGATAGTATATGAAGGAACTGGGGATTTGTCATAACGCCAAGCAATTCTTAATGCTTACCTTGATCACGAGTTGGCGCTGACCATTTGATTTGATTGGCCACGCATATTCTTGCTTGGTCGGCTAATAGATGTTCTTTCTTCGCTTTCATCACGATTAAATCTACTTCTTTTGAACTTAATTTCATCTCAATCCCTCCATTTTTTAATGTACATAAAGTAACAAACACTTCTTTTTTGTGAAAATAATCACAAAAAAGAAGCCTACGGAAGAGGGACTCTTCTCATGGCTTCTCCACACAATGAAATGAGCGTGTCGAATACACGAATGGTACCTCTCTCGATACGCTGACGAGGTTAGCTGACGGATTCGGGCACGAGAGTTACCCTACTCGAATATCGAGATTCACCCCAATAACATTGGTTCCCCCGCTTCCTCCTAATGAGGAATTAAGCGTTTTAAAAATTCATCCTAAAAACAATTTAAGATGGCACTAATCTTACTCCTCTCCCATATGAATGTAAAGTGAAAAAATAAGCAATATTCTGAAATAAAAAGCGAAAAACCGATAAAAAACAAGGTTTTTTATCGGTTTTTTCATGAATGCTTGCTTTTGCTTCGATTATGTATGCTTTTAATGTAACCGATCAGGGACGGGCGGATGAGAAGCTTGCGGGTCTGTTTCTTGAAAAAGCGGTCCAGCTGGCTTCTCTGTTGGTGGAGCAACTAAATGAGGCAACATATCATACAAATCCTTTTTCGTTAACGGCTTATGCTCTTCTTTCAATTCATGACCGATTTTTCCATTCGGCTCCACCGTCGCCCATTTCACATGATCAATACTCGAAACCCCTCGTTCTCTTAAATTCATCTCCAGCTGGTCCACTGTATAACGTAGCTTTTTTAAATTCTTTTCAATAATCTTCCCGTCTTGAATAACAGGAACAGCCACTCCCGTCAACAGCCATTCCATGAAATTAAATTTAAGTTGCACCCACTCCATCAATAGCAAAATAGCGATAAAGACACACGCGGCAATGATCGAACCAGACAATTTATGCTCAATGAATGGTTGAATAATAATCGAACCGATTGAAATCATGATCATCGTTTGAGCAACCGTCATATGTGTGACCGACTTTCTACCAGCAATTCTTAACAACACAATCCCTACAAAGAGCATGATGCTTGCTTTTCCGACTATTTCAAGAAACTCTCCCACGTTGCCGTACACCTCCGTTTATGCTAGTGTAACACGCAAAAGAAGGATTATTCTTTCTGCCGATGAATGCGATCTTGATAATAATGAAAAGCCGCAACACAGAAAATCAGCCACGCCGCTCCTGCCGTAAACCCACCAATAACATCACTTGGGTAATGGACACCTAAGTAGATCCGCGTCAATCCAATCAAAAGAATAAGACAAAACGCGACCACTGTCCCTATAATTTTAGCCCAGCGATGACGCAACAATTCAAATAATAAAAACGCGATCGCTCCGTAAAAAATAAACGATCCCATCGAATGCCCGCTAGGAAAGCTGTACCCTCCTTGCTCAATCAAGCGTAAAATCTCTGGTCGCTGCCGCTTAAACACGTCTTTTAAAAACCCATTAAACGCTCCACCTAACGACACCGTTAATACAAAAAATAAGGCGTAGCTCCATCGTTTTTTCACGAAAAGAATCGCCGCCACTAGAATAGTTCCTGCCGTCATCCAGCCAACAGAGCCTAAATCGGTAATAAAAACCATCCTGCTCGTCCGCCCCTCACTGATCCACGATTGCACTTCATGAATAACCGCTAAATCAAATACTTTGACTTTATCTGCTTGTAACACTTCAACAATTTCTGTAAAACTCCATGTAAAAAAAGCTAACAAAGCAAGTAATATCGCATAATACATCGCCGTTCGCTGTTTCTCTTCTTGGTTCAAACACACTTCCCCTTCCTTATAAGCAAATGAAAAAGAGGCTATACGGCCCCCTTTTTCATTAAATAATCCCTTTTTCGCCTAACAGAGCTTTCACCGACTGTCCAAGTTTTTCATATTGAGCTTGCTCGTTGCGATCACGCTTCTCTCCAATCGTAAAAGCTGTTGGATTATTTACATCAACTGTAACATCAACATCATAAAGATAAGTCGCATTGCCGATTAAATCGATATAAAATTCATCCCCGCCTTTTGGATGAGCGACACAGCGGACTTTCCCGCCGTTATTATAGACGTCAATCGGTTCGTCAAATTGGTTAAAACCTAGTAAACAGGTTACTAAGCTAGAAGCCGACATCGCGGTACCACATGCATTCGTGAACCCAACCCCGCGCTCAAACGTACGAACATAAATTTGACCTTCTTCAATAAAATGAACAAAGCTAACATTAACCCCATCCGGGCAAATCTCATTCGGGCCATTCAATTTTTCACTAATCGTTTTTTGAACGTCAGAAGCTAAATCAGCTTGATCGACCATCGCAATCAAATGTGGATTCGGCACAGCCGCTGCAGAAAATGGAATCGAATCAGATAATTCACTCACATATTCATTTAATAACGTCGCCTTCCCTTCGACCTTCATCGGCAAGTGCTCCAATTCAAACAGCACAGGCGAAATTTCCACTCGATACGTCGGAACATTCTCATACAGATCTTCCTCACGATTGACTTGCAAATCCGCCTTCATCGTCTCAACAACAATTTCATCTTTCCCAAGCAGGTCACACACGTAACGCCCTAAACAACGAAGTCCATTACCGCACATCGACGCTTCCGACCCATCTGAATTAAAGATTCGCATCTTCGCATCAGCTTGCTTACTCTCCATCACAAACAAAATCCCGTCCGCCCCAAGACTTGACGATCGGTCACATAACGCCAGTGACAACTCTCTTCTCTCTTCCTCCGTAAAAGAATATGCATGCGTCCACTCATCTATTAATAAAAAATCATTGCTTGATCCGTGGCATTTCGTTACTTTAATCTCCATTTCTCTCTCTCCTTCGTTTTGCAAAAACTTTTTTTATAGCATACCAAATGTGGAGGGCGATGGTCTATGGAAGAGATCAAATGTTGCAAGAAATATAAAAAAGTGGTGGAGTTCCCCCCACCACTTTCTACTTATATATAATGCAACACGAAATTAAGAAAGAACAAAGTCGCAATGACATACAATAGCCAAGATACTTCTCTTCCCTTACCAGTGATGACTTTCAACAACGGATATAGAATAAAGCCGATCGCCATACCGTCTGCGATGCTATACGTAAATGGAATCATCACGATGATGAAAATCGCCGGGAAGGCTTCGGTTAATTCCGACAAATCCAAATGACGAATGTTTTGCACCATCAGCCCACCAATAATGATAAGGACAGGGGCAATCGCCATATCAGGAATCCATTTCATATAAGGAATCGCCAAGATGGACAATAAAAATAGCATACCAGTCGTCAAAGGAGTCAAGCCTGTTCGACCCCCAGCCGCAATCGCCGCTGATGTCTCCACCGTCGCTACCGTTGGACTCGTTCCGAATAAACCTGATGTAAAAGTGGATGCGGCTGTTGCTTGAAGACCGCGCTTGAACTTTTCAGGATGACCAGCAAACTCATTATGCCCGTGCACAAGACCGATGTTTTCAAACACTAGCACCATCGTTAGTGAAAAGACAGCTGTCCAAAACGGGATTTCCATCCAACGACTAAACGAAAACGCACCGAATACATCTTTATAGGTTGTAAAGGAAACGGATGTCTCGCCCACTTCCGGGAGCAAGCCACATACAGCTGTTAACAACGTCCCGAACAAAATGCTCCACAAAAATCCACCTTGTAAGCCTTTAATAAATACAAACAAGGCGAACAGTAACGTCACCATCGTAATCATGACAGACAAGTCACTCAAATCTCCTAACGCCACGATCGCATTGTCACCACGAACGATCAACCCACCTTTTTCTAACCCAATCAGCATTAAAAACAAGCCAAGTCCCACTGAAATGGCTTCCTTTAACGTCGTTGGAATCGCTGCATTTAGCCGATCCGCCATTTTCGTCAAGGACACAAGCATAAAAATAAGGCCCGAAATCACAACTACTCCAAGTGCTTCCTGCCAGCTCAATCCCATCGACTGAACGAATGTATAGGCGAACATCGCATTGATCCCCATGCCTGGCACTAATAAAATCGGTGCATTCGCCCAAAAAGCCATCATCACACAGCCAAAAAAGGCACTTAAAATCGTGGCAACGACCGCTCCTTCAAACGGAATCCCCGCCTCCGACAAAATAAGAGAATTGACCGCCACGATATAAATGATCGTGAAAAAACCAATCGCTCCCGCTGTCACCTCTCTTTTGACCGTCGTGCCGTGCTCAACTAATTGAAAAAATCCTCCATTCTTCTTCATCTACATGTACCTCTCGTACAGCGCCCTCTCCCTACCCGCTATTTGCTTTCACAAACAGCCACAAATCGTATTTTAACAAAGACATTCATGAAGAACAACGACGTTTTCTACCAAAACAATTATCAGAAAAATAGTTTTTTTGTAATCTTCCATAGATTGCTATTTTAACATTAAAAAATATGTTAACATATACAAGATGAGTTATTTCGTCGCTTCAGTCATCTGCATCATATGAGGTATTCTTTACCATTACATAGCATTAAAACAAGAAAGTGGAGTGAGTTTCATTGAGAGCAAGAGAAAAAAGAAAGAATGGCAATATTCGATTGTTGACGGTAATTACTTTGTTATTATTTGTATCTTTTAGCTTAGTAACTTACCAGCTCATACAAAAAAAACACGCCGTTGCTTTAGCCCAACAAAAAGAGGTTGAGAAAAAAGAGCAAGTTCAAAAAGAAAAAGAACAGGCGAAAGAGCAAGCGAAGCGAGAAGCAGCCGCCGCTCAGAAACGAAAGAAAGAAGAGGAACAGAAAAAATTCCCACAAATCGCGCCAGTTCCTGCTATTCCAGCTGAAGAAAAGACCGTCTATTTAACATTTGATGATGGCCCTTTCCCTGTCTCGATGAAGCTACTAGATATTCTTGATCAATATAACGCCAAAGCTACGTTCTTCATGATGGAGCCAAATATTCGCAAGCATCCAGAAGCAGTGAAAGAAATGGTCAAAAGAGGTCATGCGGTCGGTATGCATGGTGTGACACATGATGTTAAACAAGTGTATCGCAACGCTCAAGCGGTTGTGGATGAAATGACAGCTGGTCAAAAAGCGATTAAAGAAATTACTGGACATGAAACACATTTAATTCGTACACCTTACGGATCATTCCCTCACATGACACCAGAATATAAGCAAAAATCGAATGAAGCAGGCTTTAAGCTATGGGATTGGACGGTCGATAGTCTCGACTGGAAATTCCGCAGTCCATCCTACGTCAATCATGTCATGAACCATGTAAGCCCAGGGAGAGCACAAGGCAACGGCGAAATCATCTTATTACACGAAAAGCCCGCAACGGCTCAATCTTTGCCTACTCTGCTAAAAAACTTACAAGAAAAAGGCTACACGATGCGAGCCTTGAATGAGAATATGAAGCCATATCAGTTACGTCCATAAGAAAGAAGGTGGCCCCCGCCACCTTCTTTCTCTTTTACCCTTCGATTGACTTCACAAGATTCGCCATTTCAATCGCCGTAGCTGCCGCTTCCCAGCCTTTGTTGCCAGCTTTCGTTCCGGCACGCTCAATCGCTTGCTCAATCGTATCAGTCGTTAATACGCCGAAGATCACCGGCACACCCGATTGCATCGCCGCTTGAGCCACTCCTTTTGTCGCTTCATTGCTCACGTATTCAAAATGAGCAGTAGAACCACGAATGACCGTTCCTAATGTCACCACTGCATCGTACTTGCCGCTATCCGCCATCTTTTTCGCAATTAACGGAATTTCAAAAGCGCCTGGCACCCAAGCAATTTCAACATCCTCTTCATTGACTCCATGACGGCGCAACGCATCTTCCGCTCCGCTTAACAACTTACCCGTAATAAATTCATTAAAACGTGCGACAACGATCCCAATTTTTAACCCTGTACCAATTAAATTTCCTTCATATGTTCTGCTCATCTCAACATCTCTCCCTTATGATAAATGTAGCATATGCCCAAGCTTCGATATTTTCGTCTCTAAGTATTGCCGATTTTCCGCTTTCGCTGGCATCTCGATCGGTACGCGCTCCACGACTTCAAGCCCGTAGCCTTTTAATCCAGAAATCTTGCGCGGATTATTCGTCAACAGTCGCATCTCCTTCACCCCGAGATTGCGTAAAATTTGGGCACCAATGCCATAATCTCGCAAGTCATCCGCAAAACCTAATTTCTCGTTTGCTTCGACCGTATCCAGCCCTTGTTCCTGCAGTTTATACGCCTTTAATTTATTAATCAGCCCAATGCCGCGGCCTTCTTGACGCATATACAGTAAAATCCCTCGTCCCTCGGCTTCAATTTGTCGCAACGCCGCCGCCAGCTGAGGACCACAATCACAGCGGCAAGACCCGAACACATCTCCAGTTAAACATTCCGAATGAACACGAACGAGCACCGGTTCGCCATCATTCACATTTCCTTTCACTAGCGCGACATGCTCTTTTCCAGACAGCTTTTCGGTAAAACCGACCGCTTGAAAATAACCAAAGTCCGTCGGTAAGTCGATCTCTACTTCACGAGTAATTAACTCGTCTTTTTTGCGACGATACTCAATTAAATGTTGAATCGTAATTAGCTTTAAGTCTAGTTCCTCCGCCATCACCTGTAAATCCGGCAGGCGTGCCATCGAACCGTCCTCTTTCATAATTTCACAAATGATGCCCGCGCCCTTCACTCCGGCAAGATGAGCCAAATCGACCGCTGCTTCTGTGTGCCCCGCGCGCTTCAATACACCGCCTTTTTTCGCGACAAGCGGAAAAATATGACCTGGCTGCTTGAAATCCTCTGGAACGGCTTTATCGTTTAACATTTCTTGAATCGTCGTCGCCCGCTCGAACGCACTAATACCGGTATGCGTCGATTGATGATCAATACTGACCGTAAACGCCGTGCCATGACTGTCCGTATTATTCGTCACCATCATTTTCAAGCCAAGCTTTTCGGCGATTTCTTCTTCGACAGGCACGCAAATCAATCCGCGCCCCATTTTCGCCATAAAATTGACCATTTCTGCATCGGCAAATTCTGCTAAACCGATAAAATCACCTTCATTTTCCCGATCCTCATCATCGACAACGATCACGACTTTCCCTTGCTTTAAATCTGCTAATGCTTCTTCGATTGTTGCAAACATGCGCGTTCACCCCTGTCTGTATTATGCAAATCCGTGCTTCTCTAATAAATCCATCGTAATGGTAGAAGGCTTCTCTTCTTTTTTCTGTCCAAGCATTCGCTCAATATATTTTGCCAATAAATCACACTCAATATTGACCGGATCACCGATATTTTTCTCCGCTAAAATCGTTTCCTCCTGCGTGTGCGGAATAAGCGAAATCGTCAACTTCTTATCGTCCACCGCAAAAATCGTTAACGACGTGCCATCCAACGCAACTGAACCTTTGTGTAAAAAATAGTGGGCATACGCTTCAAGAAATTCAATGTCGATATACAGCGCATTTTCTACTCTTTTTTTACTGACGATCGTGCCAACGCCATCGATATGACCAGAGACGAAATGTCCACCGAAGCGACCATTCGCCGCCATCGCTCGCTCTAAATTCACTTTCGACCCACGAATTAACACACGTAGTGACGTCGCATGAAACGTTTCTGGCATCACATCAGCGGTAAAATAAGTAGCGGTAAAACTCGTCACCGTCAAACAAACACCGTTGACGGCAATGCTGTCACCGAGCTTCATATCTTCAAGCGCCGTGTTCGCTTTAATCGCTAGCTCTAGTGACTGGGCACCTGCTTTCACATTTTCCACTGTACCGATTTCTTCTATAATTCCTGTGAACAATTCGTTTCACATCCTTCTTTCGGCGAGGCGGTTATTTTAATATCTTGTCCAATAATTTCAACTTTTTCGAACGTTAGTGGCACCGCTTCATCCATGATCGCAAATCCTTGACCACCAACCGCAGTTGGCGCCAACTTCCCACCGATCAATTTCGGGGCAACATAAATCAACATCTGTTGAAACGCTCGTTTTTCGATAAAAGACGCATTGACCTCGCTTCCACCTTCTACGAGAAGCGTCATAACTCCGATGTCGCCTAGCTTTTTCAGTAAAAGTGGAATATCGATCTCACGCGTTTGTAAGCGAATCACTTTCACCTCTTGTTCAATTAATTGCATTTCTTTTGACTGAGGCGCCTCTTGGCCACAAACAACGATCGTTTCCGCTTGTTTATTTTTCACAACATTAGTGGTGAGCGGAATCCGCAAATGCGTATCTAATACAACTCGAATGGGGTGTTTACCTCCCTGGGGCAGACGGGTGGTTAAGATGGGGTTATCTTGTAAAACGGTATTGATGCCAACTAAAATCGCATCTTGCTGATGGCGAATATAGTGCACATCCTCTCTTGCCTTTTCACTCGTAATCCAGCGACTATGTCCGGTATACGCAGCGGTTTTGCCATCGGCTGTTATGGCTGTTTTCATCGTGACGTATGGTGTTTTCGTTTGAATAAAATGAAAAAATGGTGCTAATAATTCCGAAGCTTCCTTCTCGCAAATGCCGGTCTCCACTTCAATCCCGGCCGCTCGCAACCTGTCAATCCCTCTTCCAGCCACCGCCGGATTCGGGTCCTTAACAGCGATATACACTTTCTTAATCCCTCTCGCAATCGTCAAATCCGCACAGGGCGGCGTCTTCCCATAATGAGAACAAGGCTCAAGCGTCACATACAACTCCGCTCCCCTTGCTTCCTCACCAGCAGCGGCCAATGCATGAACCTCCGCATGGCCTTCTCCCGCTTTCATATGGGCACCCATGCCAATCACGCGACCACCCTTCACCACAACAGCTCCCACCGGTGGATTCGGCGACGTCTGACCTCGAACTCCTTCAGCGAGCGATAACGCGATCTTCATATAATGTTCTCGTAACATCGTCCCTAGCCATCGCTCCTCTCTTCTCCAACTCGTCCAATGAAACACATCAATTGACAGCCAATCAATCGACAAAAGCCCCGTACCTTATAAAAAGTACGGGGCATAAATGGCATAACCAAATAAGCGTCTAAAAATCCAATTTTTAAAAACGCCTCATCCTTTTCCCATCCAGACTATCACTGTCGGCTTCGGAATTTCACCGAATCCACCGCAAACGAAACCGCATGCGGGTCACGGACTAAGAGCATTAGCTCATCACCGCCGGTGGGGAATTTCGCCCCGCCCCAAAGGATCAATATTCAAGTTAACTCTTATTATTACTCTTGGGGTGTGATTGTGTCAAGGGTTTGGGTGTTTACTATCCGATTAATTTTGATTGAAAATGAGGAGTTTTGATCAATTTAGTACCCAATTGGTACCCAGAATTGAAAGCTTTCCAACTAGTTTTTACAACTACAACTACCTACATCCAAGACAAGGCCATCCAGAAAATCAGCTTCGGTTTGAGTAATATTGTTCATCATATTTTTATATTTAGTAGGGACTTTTATGCCGATGTATATGATAATAAATTCAACATTTTTTCATTCGAGGTAAAAAAGAGCATAAGGAATGGTTCTAGCAAACCCACGCAAGTGATCTCGAACATCATCTTCAGTGGTCTTTTTCTTCTTCTCTTCCACTTTGACAATTTGCTCTTCGACTGCAGTTTCAACGGTTGCACTTACTTCTGTATTAAGATTTTCAGTAAAAGTTTGATTAACTTCAGCCTTTTTCTGTTCAAATTCCGTTTTTAGTTGCTCTACTTTAACTTCATCATGAGCTTCTTGGGCAGTTTGAATTTGTTCCGTAAAATCATGTTCGATTTCTTGAAGTTGACTGTGATACGTTTCTACATTTTCCTGAACCACGTCTTTAATTGCTGAAGTTACTTCACTTTTTGCTTTCTCCGTTTGAGTTTTATTCAAGTTGAATGTTTCTTTCAGCTTGCTGAACCCGCTATCTAGAGTGTCTTTGATTTCAGTAGTGATAGTTGTAACTTCAGATATTTCAGGAATATCAGGCGTTTCCATAATCTTATAGATTGCGCCTCCGAAAATATCTTTCGTATGGTTAATAACAATGTCTGTAGGGACGTCAACGTTACCATCATCATCAATCATGGGAGTTGTTACATTGACTTCCCTACGATCTGTCAAACGCTTATTCTTTTCAGGTTTAATCTTATCTAGAATTTCCTTGAATGGTGAATTCCCACCAAAAATACCTACTATATTCGCAAATAAAAGGTTACTCATGAACCCACGCTTTACCACCTCTGTTGAAGTGATATGTGTTGGGATAGTTAAGACTTCCGTCGCGTTCAACTCTTGCATATTACCTTTATCATCCTCCCCAATAACCGGGAAGAAATTCAATAGCTTTTTAATCTTCTTCTTACGTTCCTCACTCGTTTTTGAGCTCCCACTTGATAAGTTATTTGCGAATTCATCAAAGAGCAATAGTGTGCGTTCTGGTGCGAAATCGAAGATATAAGCATTTTCTTTCCTATAAAGCTTACCGTTCTGGACAAACTCATAAGGGTTTTGGGCACGGAAAGCAGATTGGAAATATAAACTTGGCGACTTAATGTTGCTAAGCATAAGCACCGCTGACCATTCAGGAATTGTAATACCCGTTGTAAGTTGACCAACAGATAAAGTTATAGTTTTTTTATTTTCAGAAATTGCCTTTTTAACCTTATCGAAGCTCTTCTCATTTTTCCTGTAATTTTGTCCCTCTTCTTCAAGAGTCAGATCCTTATCAACGCTTATTCCATCACCAGCCGCTAGTACAACCTTATACTCACCAAAAACATGGTGTGATTTCAACAACTTTTCAAGTGCTTTCGCAGAATTAACACGAGGTAAAAACCAAAAAGTATGATTTAATTCGCTCCTATGTTCATCTGTAGCAAAAGGAAACTTACCTGAAGATAGATTATCAAGAAATTTTTTCACACTTGCTTCATATTCAAACTTCCCATCTTCTTTAACTCTGAAGAACTCATTCAAGTCGAAAGCATAATCAACATTACTATCATCGCCTAACGTTAAGCCTTTAGATACGTGATCCTCAATCATTTTGCTCATTTGATAAGTGAATAAGCTTAGTGTTGGTAGATTTTCGTATGGATTACTTCCTATTGTGTAATTCCAATCCGTTTTTGCTTCTTGTTCATCTACATACGACCAGTTAAAAATTTGCTCCTCATTAAATTTGTTGTTTGCCAATGCTTTAAAAGGAGTACCTGACAAGTGTAGAGTGAAGTTCCGTTTGATTTTATCAAACGTCACGTTCGTTTTTGTGGTATCAACACCCTCATGGGCTTCATCGATTATTAGTAAATCCCAATTCAGTTGACCAACCCATTCAAGTTTTTCATAGCCACCACCTGCAAATTTCGCACCTTTCAAGTCTTGAAGTGAAATGAAAGTGATTTGAGAAGGGTTCTCATGGTCAGTAGAGTTTACAAAATCAACGAAATCCTCACGAGATAATGCCTTATCTTTCAAAGAATCCGTTTCAGAAACAAATTTCATTCCTGTTTCTTGCCAAGAAATGAACTTCTTAAAATCATCAAACCATGAGTTCGCTATAGCAGGTCTGTTAGTTACGATCAGTACATTTGTTGCATTGATTTTTCTCACAAAATCGTATGAAGTCAGTGTCTTTCCAAATCGTGGTTTTGCATTCCAAAGAAATTCCTTTGGTTCTTGCCCACTATTGTAATAATCAAGCGTTATCTGAACCGCTTTACTTTGTTCATTTCGAAGTGAATAATCTGAATGAGCTTCATCAATTTGAATTTCATCATAATCACAATTGATATACTTGTCCGTTAAAATTTCTGCCTTTTCGGGTGTTCCGTTAAAATAGAACCATTCGTCCGCATGACCGTTGAAATCTTTTTCTGAACTCCATTCTGTTGAAGGAAACGGTGAAGCAACTTATCGTGAAACCACGTGCCATCAGACTTTTTTGCAGTCTTTTCAAAAAGAATATTTGGGTTAAGCCCTGCAGTTCCAACCTGTTCAAAAATACGTTTTTTGACTTGTCTACTCGTATCACCAATTTTTATGTAACCTTCATGAGAAGGAACTTCAGGTAAGGTGTAGGCATATATCTTCAAGCCCAATTCTTCATAAGGGTTAATGATTGTTCTATCCATTGACTTCCTCCATTTCTTCCTTATAGACGTCAGTAATCTTTACAGGAACGTATTTCATTCGTTTTTCTTCTGTTTCAGCGACTTCTTCATCATCAAACAAGTCAAACAGATCCAGTTGTTCTACTTTTACTGAATGAGTTGAAGGTTCTCCACTTTCTTTTTCTACGCCATCAAGAATATCCTCAATCGTGTATTCAGTGCGTTGAACCTTAATCGTCTTAGCGTCTTTACGAAGGTTTATAGGCTGCCACTCACTAAACACAATAGGGTTACCATTAGCAGATAATTTAGTTAGAAAGTTCCCCTGTGCAATATTGTTAGAGATAATCAATTTTGCACTGTCTAAGACCTTATTTTTCACTTTTGCATCATGTTCTATCGCCTTTTGCTGATATGCTTCAAAATAAACTTGATACATATTCATAACGCATCTTTGGGCGTTATCTTCAAGTAATTCAATACCATACAACGTTGACAATGCTAGTAACGAATAGTTCTCATAACGTGTTAAATCATCACCGTAATTCTTCGCTACCATCTTCATTTTTCTATTCAATACCTCAACTAAGAACACACCTTCTCCTGCTGCGGGTTCTAGGAAAGTAGAAGTTAAGTTCTGACATGTTTCACGAATGTTAGGTAAGTCGAGCATGTTCTTAACTATCCTTTTTGGTGTGAACACTTCCCCATGATTTTGGACACGTTTTTTACTATTTATTATTTTTTCGTTAGCTGATTCAGATGAACCACTCATCTATTCCCCCCCATTCATAACCAATCTGACGCTTCATCAGCAACGATTTCGATTGGAAATATATCTAGTTTCTATTATACAGGTTGCTTTCTCTTTGCGTAATTTAACACAAGAAATTTTCTCACCATACAGTAACAGCTCTCTTAATTTCTCCTTGGCATCACAGACCATCACACAGCTAATTAGTAGAACTATTCTCCTTTTTATTTTGTTTGGCCTCTATTTCCAATATTGCAATGTCAATTATTTGACTAATTAAATTTAACCTACGTTTATCTCTAGTCGCTACAGCCCAAATAAACATGAATGAGATAAGTCCTATAAAAAAATAAGTATTATAATGAATAAAAGTTATTATATACGAACTTTTCATAGTAATTTCAAAGTTAGCAATGTGATCATTAACAAATTTTATAAATTTCTCCGTGAAAATAGCTTTATTAATAGCTGTAGTTATTACTCCTACTATTACTCCTACTAATATGGATAAAAATTTATCAAAAAAATTATTATTCGCTCCTCGGGCAATATAGGCTTTAAACAACTTGAGGTTACTTGGATTTCCCGAGCATATGCTTTTTATTCTTTTTTTATAGTATTAAGATTCTTCAAAGGATCTTCTTGACAAATGTCTGTGAGTTCTTTATAGAAGAGTCTTTCCTCCACTTCTATTCCTTCCGCCCATCTATAAAGGCTTAACTTCCTCGATCCTTTATAAGGCTTTGATAGTCTTTTATTTTCAAGATAGTTATCTATCCTAATCAAAAATTTGAATAAGTATAATGTTATCGTGATAACTATAATTGAGGAAACTAAAGCAATAAATACATCAAGATAAAAGTTATACCTTATTACTAAAAACAAGCATAAAAAAATAACTGCCGTAACTCCTACACTTTTAGCACCGTATTTTAAAAGTTCACGCCATCCTATTTTTCCGAAAAACTTTTTAATACTTGCCACTTCTCAGAATCACTCTCTCCCTTTACATCTTTTAATACTTAGAACTAAATCTGAACACTCTAATTATTCAAACTTCATTAATTCAATATCCATTGTTCTCTTAGGGTATTCTGGCTTTCCTTTAGAGGTTTTCTTAAAACAATACATAGAAGCATTCTCTAGCATTTGCAAAACCTCTTTATCCCTTCTTTTAAATCCTCCATCTGCTCCCCAAGCTAGAACAACCTTTTCTACTCCTTTAACTGCTTCTTTTATGTAATAATCGTTTAGATAACCGACAGGATCGATTCCTTGATCGCGTACCTGATCTTTTAACTTGCTTATACTTTCAGACCGGAGAGCAAATAAATTCACTAATTCCATTTCTCCAAAATTATGCTTCACCGCGTAATTAAAACAAAAATTAGCTGTAGGACCTAACTGAATATCATCTCTCACATTTGGATTAAACATGATGAAAGTTATTTTCCGATCCCTTCCAACGATCTTACGAGATAAAGAATACCGATACTTACCACAATCACTAAAAACAGCTTTCGTTTCAATAGTATGGGACGATATCTGTACTGAATCCTCCATTTCCTCTCTCCTTCATCAAATTGGACTCTCTTTACTTTTCCTTGATGCATAATTACTTTCTCTTCTCCGTGCTGAACAATTTTTGGGCTTTTGTCTTACCACCCTAGATCACTGTTGCTTTATTATCCATATCAATTATATCCAATTCTAGTAATATTGCACCAGTATTTACTTCTAATTCTTTTGATCTCACAAAAATTGATTGGAATATGCCTTTCTGCTTAAGTTCATGGTTCACAAAACTTTCCCCTCTTACAAATGCAAAATGATTGTAGAGAGCGATCTGTTTTCAACGAAAGCAATCTATGCTAAACTCTATTTGTATTTTTTACCAAAAGATAAGTGTTTAGCATTCTTTAACCGGAAGAATTGATAAGAATATAGAAAAGTTGTGGGGGGAGAAATAGATTGGAACAAATTGAGCTGGTCGAGTTAGATGAAGACAATCTAGATGGTGAAGGGTGTTATAGTCTTCGCAGCAAGCCAACTTCAACAGGTTACGTAAATAAAAACAAATGGCTTATGGGAAGGTTCAATGAAGGGTTAACGTATATAAAAATAATGGAGAATAGCAAGCCAGCAGGGTTTATTGAGTATGCACCTATTGAATATTCTTCGAGGGTTGTCTATGGTGAAAATTATTTAGTGATTCATTGCTTATGGGTACATATCACCGGAAAAGGGTATGCTTCAAAATTGATTAATAAAAATATTGAAGATGCTAAGGAGCAAAATAAAGATGGAGTTATTGTGATCACAAACCCAAATACTTCTTGGACGCCTAGTAAAGACGTTTTTATAAAGAACCATTTTAAAGAAATAGATCACGCACCTTATGGCTTTGAGTTACTTGTGAACAAATTTGGACATACACCTGACCCATATTTCCCAAAAGATTGGAATAAGCGACTTAAACTGTTTAAAGGTTTGACCATTCTTCGCACCGAGCAGTGTCCATTTGTGGATGTTTCAACTAATAACATTGTTCAAGCAGCAAACACATTAGGGATTCACGCAGAAATTATTGACATAAAAAGCCGAGAAGAATTGTTGAGACTTTCCCCTACTCCTTATGGGATCTATGGAGTCATTTTCAAAAGTAAATTGGTTTCCTTTCATAGACTCACCGTTCACTCGGCAATCAAACGGTTGAAAGGGCTAATTTAATTCATCTAAGATTGGATTTAAGGGAACTTCTGAAATAGAGGTTCCCTTGTTTTAAATCACCATTAATACTCAATCTCTTTGTAATCTTTAGGCTAAAGAAGAAGTATACAGATTTCGATATGACCGTTTTGAAACGGCACGAGTGGCGTTACTTAAGTACATAGAGGGTTGGTACAATCGCAAACGAATTCATGGAAGTATCGGATATTTAACACCAGATACCTATGAATTTAGAGAGAAACAAAGAAATTTCAGACCTATTAACCTGCCATTCTTTTATGTGAATATGGGAATAATGAAATTAACCCCAGTATAGCTAAACAAACCCCAACCCACAGTGGAGACACGAAGCCATACCCTTTACTAATTCCTAGACCGCCTAGCGATGAACCAATGACGATACCAAGTGTAATAAAAGAACTGTGAACGGTATTTATCATCGTTCCATTACTAGCTGTTTTCATGACTCTCGCAACCATAGCTGGATTCATTGCTACACCAGTTAAGCCAATAAAAATAGTAGAAATCACTGCAATGTATTTATTTTCCGCACCTAAAGCGAATAGAAACATTGCTACTATTAATATAATCAATCCACTCATCAGTATTTTCATTGTGTATTTATCTGCAAATTTGCCAATCACTATATTCCCCACGACCGTCGCGCTACCATAAAGAGCTAATAAATATGGGATACTTGCGCTTGAAAAGCCTGTGACATTTGTAAAAATGGGAGTGAAATAACTAAATGCTGCAAATGTTCCACCAATGATAAACATACTTGTTACGTACGCAGCCCAAAGGTGTATATTCTTAAAGTGTATAAGTTCGTCTCTCCAGTTCAGTTGCTCTTTATTTGACGATGATGGTAGCAACCATTGAATCATAATCCCTGATACTAGCACAAGCACAGAAACAGCGCCAAAACTAATACGCCAGCCAAAATATTGTGAAATAATAGTTGTTATAGGCAAACCTAAGACCGTTGCGATCATTAAACCTGCAAGTACAATGGATGCAGCTTTTCCCCGTGAATCAGAGTGAACTAATGTTGCAGAAAAAGAGATCGCAACTCCAAAAGCTGAAGCTGAAGAGATACCAGTTATAACGCGTGAAATCATCATAATATCATAGTTCCAAGCAATAGCTCCGAGCGATTGACCAATTAAAAATACAAACATTAAAAATAATAATGCTTGTTTACTACGCATTCGTAAGAGAAGCGCAGTTAAAACGGGGCCTCCTACCACCATTGCTCCTGCATAAGCTGTAATTAAATATCCAATAGATGAGACAGAAACCTGAAAGTCAAGAGCAAGTTCGTTCATCATACCTGCAACCATAAATTCTGATGTAGTCATACAAAAGATGGCTAAAGCTAGCAAATAAATCATCGATGGCATAAAAACACTCCTTATTTATTATTGTAATGATCGGTACAAAAATAGTGAGAAAAAAGAGCGCACTAAGCGCCGAAAATAGACTCCATTGTTCCTTTAATAACCTGTTCAGCCAACATCCGATTTTGCATCGATACATTAAGAACACGGAATCCGTAATAACTGCTCAAAAAAAGACTAGCTAATTCCTCAGTTGATAGATTCTTTGAAATTTCACCCGTTCGCAATCCTTCCTCCATCACCTTTTCAATAGCTTGTTTAAGAAGGTCAACATGCCTTGAGAAAACTTCTTGAACCATTAAATCATTATTAGCTCGTTCCACGCTAGCATTGATCAGTAAGCATCCTTTTTGATCAATATTCTCAAAGTCTTCCTTCAATGCCCATTCAAAAAAATTATTTAATCGTTCTTTAACTGGAATTGGAGCATTTAACAATTTCGTTTGTTCCCTAATCCCATTTTCATGATAGCGTTCTAATACTTGTTTATACAGTTCATGTTTGCTACCAAAAGTATTGTATAAACTTCCTTTCCCAAGGCCTGTATCACTGCATAAATCTTGTGTAGAGCACCCCTCATATCCTCTTGTCCAAAATGTTTTCATTGCAACATCTACAATTGAGGAATGATCAAACTCTCGGGGTCTGCCGCGTTTATTCAATTTTATCCTCCTCTCATTTTAAAGATCGCATTAATATAATATATTTTTTGTACCGATCAGTCAATAAAATTATATTATATAAAAATTAACAAACTGAACAAGAAGATAAAAGCAATAAAAATAACATTGAAAGAGAGGAAACGAAAATGACTAAAAAGTGGTTACATATACTACATATACAAGGTCCTAATAATAAAGATGAATAAACATCTCCGCAACTAAAAAGCCTATCTCAAAAAAGGAGCTATTTTAATGTATTTCCTTCTAAAATAGCTTCTTTTATTGATTAAAGGAATTATTCTATAGAAACTATGCAGTAGCACTATTCCCATGGCCATAATTGAACTATGCTTGAAAGAGCTCATATAATTCATCTAAGATTGAATTTAAGGGAACTTCAGAAATAAAGGTTCCCTTAAATTTTCCCCACTTTAAATTCACCTTAATACTCAATCTCTTCGTAATCTTTAGGCTGCGGAGTTGGCTGTCCTTCCTCATGCTCGGCAAACTCATTGATGAGCTGCTGTTCCTCTGTCAGATTATTTTTAGGCTTTTCACTATGCTGATCTTGCTTTTTCAACATGACATCCCCCTTCCAAGTGGTCTAACATTAATATGCTCACTTTTAAGGGAATCAACCTATTTCATCTAAATTAACTCTAATAAAGCTCGATTTGACCTCGGATCTCCTAAGCTGCATGGACGTTAACAAAAGTACTCTTTAATAAACCATTAATTCCTTTTCAAGAAAAATGACTACATCATTCCAATCTTTTATTGGTGAATTTTCTTCATATTCTAATACACCAACATTCACATTAGCATCTCGCTCATCTTCATAAAGAGAAAATTCTCGTATTAGCGTACCATTTTCTATGACTATCATCTCTGCATTGAAGTCTTCATCATAGTAAGCATAAGTAACAGAACCGTCCTTTGCAAGTTTCATCCAGGTTTCATTTGATAAACCAAAGAACGCTTCTCCTTCAAAGTCCACAAAATATGTCCATCCATCTTCAGTTTCAGAAATATGCACTGATTGATCCATACGATCCCCGTATTCATTCGTCCAATCGCAATAACGTTTTTTAGCTTCTTCCAATGCTAAATTTATCTTAAAACAACATTCTCTCATTTTGATTTACCACACTCATTTTATTTAATAGCCAATATTTTGACTCTACTAGTAATTTTTCTTTATTAATAGAATGCATCGTTGTATATTAATTAGCCTTAAAATTATACAAAGGCTTAATTACTTGTTTAATCGTTAAGGATTCCTCAATATTACTCATAATTTCATCTATAGGCTTATAAACCATCGGTGCTTCATCAAGGGTGCTTGTTCCGACAGATGTTGTCCATATACCGTCCATAGAATCCTCAAAACCATGTAATGATAACATTTGCTTAGCTTTAGATCGTGACATGATTCGACCAGCTCCATGTGGTCCGGAGAAATTCCAATCTGGATTTCCCTTTCCAATAGCGATGATAGAACCATCTCTCATATTAATTGGAACGATGACTCGCTCATCTTTTTGGGCAGAGATGGCCCCTTTACGCAAAATCATATTCTCCATATCAATGTAGTTATGGATAGTAGTGAAGTTATCAACGATAGCCCACCCCATACGCGTCACAATTTCGTCTACCATTGCTTTGCGGTTTAACATCGCATACTCTTGAGCTATTTTCATATCGTTCATATAATCATCAAAGCCTTGACCTTCAAGATAAGCTAGATCCTTTGAAACTTTTGGTCTACTAATTGTTTGCAAAGCCTCTTGGATTTCTGCTTGTCTCCCTTCTTTTGTAAGGCGTTCAATCATTTCCTTCCTTTTTTGATTGATGTCAGTCAGCTCGTCATAAGCACGCTTTTGATAATGCTCAGCAATTTGTTTGCCAAGATTCCGTGATCCAGAGTGGATGACCAATACTACTTTGTCATCCATTTCATTCAACTCAACAAAGTGATTGCCGCCCCCAAGCGTACCAATAGAATCCTTTGCTCGATCCAAATTAAATGGAGCTCGAACCTCTCTAAAGTTTACATGCTTAGAAAGTGGATGGCGCTGACTATTGGAACGAACACTAAAGCCGCTCGGTACATATTTTCGTATCGTATCATCAAGCTGATCAAAATTCACTTCCGTTTTATTTTTATCAATGATGGCCACTTCCATGCCGCAGTTGCCTGTAACTACAACACAGCCATTACGCCTCATGATCCAATATCCTGTATTAGTAGTAAAACAATATTTAAATCCATCTTCAGAAGAAACCATTTGAATATCTGTCTTCGGTGTTCCAGCTAACTGCACTCTTGGTTTAGAATTAGCTACCAAACATCGATATAATTCTTTACCTTCCCTCGTATCATGACTTATTGATGTGCGAATACCTTGCGTAGCAAAAGCGTACTGTACAAAATCTACATCTTCTTTATGCATACTACAATAAGATCCGTGGCCTATGGAATAATCCCAATATTTCACTTCGTCGCAAATAATAGCTAATTGTTTTAAAGAAGCAGGATAAAATTTAGATATTCTTTTTTCCATCATTGGAGGTTGAAAACGAAAATGAACAACATCATTATATACCTTCCGAGAATAACTAATATTAGCAGCCTCTAATAATCGCTCTATTCTCTCAATTTTACGCTCTTTCTTTAATTTAACTACACATACAGTATCGTTTTCTAAGTACCCGTCTGCCATAACCATAACTTGAACTCTAAGTTGTTCGTCTGTTAAAGGTAATTCTGTTGATATTTTTAAATTAGGTATTTCAGTAATAAAATTATCACGGAAACCAAGTTTTAATTTGGAGTGTTTATCAAATAATTCTTCAGCTGTTAATGTATAACGTTGCCCTTGACTAGTAGGTCTATGTTGTGAACCATTCTCTATCAATACGGTGTGCTCTTTGGATAGCATCTGATCAATGCCATACTTAGTTTTTAAATGGTAAAATTCCGTTTCTTCTTGTTTAATAAAAGCGATGGGAACTTCAAAGTGAGTATGATCTGTTTTAAGATCATACGTTGCAATTTCTTGACCATTATATTCGGATATCTTAACCCAACCATTAGGAGATAAAAATTCTGTATCTTTATCAACGCAACCAATGTCCACTCCAACTAAGTTTGGAACAATCTTATCTTGAATGGTCATAGTTGTTCCGATCGTGCAGCCAGCTCCCGCATGAGTATCAGGCATAATCCGAATCTTAGAGTCTTATACAAATTCTTGGTTACAAAGCTCAATAATTTGAGACATGGCTGTTTGTTCTACATTATTAGTAAATACTTTCGCTGTATTGTATTTTCCATTCAGCTCCAACATCACATAACCTTCCCTCTATTTTATTTATAAACATTTTAACTAAAATTTGGATTTTCGTCTCATCTTATTGTACATTCCGCTTCAAACAATGGCGCTCACTACTGATCAAATCAAGAGCCTTGCCGTCCTCCCGGATAATCTTATCTTCGCCAAACTGCCTATTTGTTACTTTCGTCATACTTCGCATTTTCAACGAACTGCAACATTCACATTCCAAATTCCATATTGTGGTACAATAAATAAAAATGAGAAAGGAGTGAATAAACTTGAAAAGATTAGACTATTACAATGTAGGCTCAGAAGGTATGGATATTATGATGCAAATGGAGAAATACACCAAGAAATCTTCTATCAACAGAAAGCTAAGAGAGCTTATAAAAATAAGAGTCTCTCAAATAAATGGTTGTGCATACTGCTTAAATATGCATACAAGCGATGCTCGGAAAATGGGTGAAACTGAAAAACGCATTTACTGTTTAAGTGCTTGGAATGAATGTGATTTTTATTCTTCTGAAGAGAAAGTTGCTCTCGAACTGTCCGAACACATTACTCTAATTCCTACCAAAAGAGTTCCAAACGACCTATATCAGCGAGTACGTGAACATTATAACGAGAAACAATATGTTGACCTTGTTCTTATTATTAATCAAATCAACAGCTGGAATAGAATTTCTATCGCAATGGGAAATACAGTAACGGAAGAATAGTTAATCAACGAGGCTGGGACAAAACCCCCTCTGACATGAAAAAGCCGGTGAAATTTTACGACAAGTAAAATTTCACCGGCTTTGAATATTTTTGCATTAAAATAAGGACCTCTTCT
>NKXN01000017.1 GCA_002261155.1 Bacillaceae bacterium SAS-127
TCTTTTGATTGAAGGGCATCTAATCTTTGCGTTTCAAATAGATTTTTCCAAACAACAATTGTTGAAGGAGCAGGGATCTTAAAAATCGCTGCTGTTTCATTTAAGGACGTACCCTGTTCAATTATGTAGTTTAGTACGTCTAGTTTAAACTGTTGTGTGTAACTTGTACAAGACTTAATAAAGGCTTCAACACCATTGTATTCGTATTGTTTGACCCATTTAAGGATCGCTTTATGATCAGTCCTTAACGATTTCGCTATTTCAGTTGAGCTTTCATTTCCATTTAAATATCGCTCAACTGTTTGTAATTTATCTTCTGCAGTAAATTTAGCCATAGAAAAACTGCACCTCCAATTGTTAGATGGTGTCTAAGAATTGGGGTGCAGTACACGAGGAGGGTTTACTTTTCACCCCCAAAAGAACATATATTCGCATATAATAAGAGTAAATGTTCTTTGTGGGGGGATCAACATGAAAGGGTTATTGTTGGATTCGAAAGAAAACCGTATACCATTGCGGATGTATTACATGAACGTTCAAGGGAAGGTCACTGAGTGGATCATCACTGTTGTAAGTTTTACTGGCGATGTTATAAAAGCATACTGTCACTGGCGTAAGCAATATCGAACTTTTAGAAGAAGTAATATCCTTTCTGTTGGCCCGCTCAGAAGTAGAAGAGGAGCTTGAAAAATATAGAAGGAACTAGGGGGATTAACATGGCTAAAGCAAAATCTAAAACTCAGAGTAAAAGTAAACCACAGCGCCCTACAAGAGACGAATTTGAAGTAGAAGAGATTACTTATCAACTAAATGAGGCATTTGCAGAAAAAACGGAAGTCGTGTTGTCTGTGTGGAAGAGGGAAGATCCGGCGCGAGGTAAAGTCATGAAGATGGACGGTCAGACGAAGCTGAACCACATCGAGGAGAAATTTGGAGAGGTAACGAGAGTGCCGTTCATAGACATTTTAAAAATAACATATGCGAATGAATAGTCCTGCGATGAGAGGGGCTTTTTTAAATTTTAAAAGTGGCCACAAAAAACTTTCTGTTTCATAAGGAAGGACTTATTAGCACATTAAAATCTATTATGAACCATTTATTTTTTTGATTTGGTCGGCAAAATGTCGGCAAAACAATTTTATTCCTTCAATGGTTATTAATAATCGGAACAACAAAAAAGAGCGAAAACCCTTATATATCAAGGATTCTCACTCTTTTCTCTAGTATGATTCCGACTGGGTTCGAACCAGCGACCTCTACCCTGTCAAGGTAGCGCTCTCCCAGCTGAGCTACGGAATCGTTTAACTGACAAGTATTATTTTATGAAAATTGCGAAGGAAAGTCAATGGTTTTTAGGAAAAGTTTTTCGGTTGATGATGGGAAGTGAAAAAGTTAGCTGGAAAAGGAAGAGAAATAGAAGTTGAGATTTAGCTGTCATTTGATTGATAGGTTTCATTCTTATTTAGCGCATGAAATGTTAAGTTTTTTAAATGTGACTAATTAGTTAAAAAATGAGATAATAGTCCCTAAATTATTTGTTTTGATAGTATTATAATATTGGTTGCGTGAGGGATAAGAGTGGATTAAAGTTATAAAGAGGGTGCTTTATACTGGTTATATATGATTATGTTTGGAAAGTGATTTTTTAGGGGGGGGGAACCACTTTGGAGTTACAGTATTTAATAACTGAGATTAATCGAAGTGTAGATGAGCTAGACTATTCTAAAGCTAGAAAATATATTGAAGAGAATATAGAAGTATTAGAAGGAAACAAAGCTCGATTGAAAAGTAATGCTAGAGAAATTATGAGCTTTGTTAAAGAGAAGGTGAATGCAGGTATTTTGCCTATTTCTCGACAAGAGTTAGCTGCTATCCATGCGATCAATGCTTACGCTTATCAATTTGATTTGCGAGGAATCAAGGTTGTTTTAAGAGACAAGGCAAAAGTATTTCAACGGGAAGATATTATCGATTTTCTAAATAACGATGCTAAAATAATTTTAGATAGTTTAGGAGTTATTAGAGAACATTAATGAACAGTCAACTATAGTGTTGGCTTTTTTTATTGAAAGACTAAAAGCTATGCGCCACAGAAAGAGCCCTTTTCTTGCTACTAGAAGGTGGAAAGGCTAAGATGAAATTATAATTAATTAACATCAAGTGATGGAGGAAATTCAAGTGGCAAAAACGATTATTGTACCAATAGATGGCTCCGAGGCAGCCTTAAAAGTAATCCCTTATGCAACTGAACTAGCTAAAGCATATGGAGACGACCTCTTATTGTTAAATATTCAATCAACACTAAAAGAATTAGGGATGCCAGCGATTTCAAAAGCAAGCAGCATGATCAATCATAGTGAATATGCCGTTTCCACAAAAATTAGAGTTGGTATTCCGGCGATGGAAATTGTTACTGAAGCACGTGATCCGAATGTTCGATGTGTTGTCATGGCGGTCGGAAAAGGGCGGCAAGAAAAAATCGGAAGCGTCAGCAAGCAAGTGTTAGAATTGGCGACGTGTCCGGTGATGTTAGTGCCTGAACATGCGGAAAATAGATAAATAGATCGTTTTGAAAACTCGTTGCTTAATTGGTAGGCAGCGGGTTTTTAGATGGAAAGGGAAGTGTTCAAAAAAGTCGAAGAAATCGCTCGCAAGGTGAAAGAAACGGCTAGAAAGTCGAGGAAATTGCTCATAAGGTGAAAGAAGCATCCAGAAAATCAATGAAAACTGACTTTCTGGACAGCTCCATCGTGTCATTTTTGTCTGAAATTCGGTTTGATTTTTATAGGAGTGTTTGCACTAGCTGACATAGCTAATAAGTCCATTAGATATTTAGTGTTTGATTGTTGATCGCTAAGCTTTGCCTTTTCTGATGAAGTTTCAATGTTAGATTCTTTTACTTCTGAAATTAATATTTTTGAGCCATCTTGCTTAATGATATATTGCCTAATATAGCCGTTTTCTCTGCGGGTTTCAAATTTCCCCTTTTTGTCTTTCCCATCTTTATCTTCTGGTAGTTTAAGATCTTCGAATGTATAGGGTTTGTTTCCGTTTCTTGAGTTTTTGTATGACATGGAATGGATGCCTTCTATTTTCATTTTGATTTCACCTCCTAATTATTTGTATCGGTAATATTTGGTGGATTTTGAGATGTGTGTTGATACATAATAAAAATAGAAGAAGGTATATCGGTCATGCTGAATGGGATGTATAGGAAAGTAATTATTAGCAAAATGAATTAATGGTTTCACTTTATGATGAAATAATTGGTATATTAATAATAGGTTGCTATTGAATGTAACGATTGTGCCAGTAAAAAAATCATATAAAAATGGAGGAATAATCATGAAAGTTATTGATACACCGAATTATTTAGCTGAGAAAAATAAGCATGTGGAGAAATGTGTTCAGTTTAATGAAACAAACGTGTTGAATATTCAACTAAAAACCAATGAATTCATCCCAGAACACGACTTCAATGGCAATGTTTTAGTGATTGTCAGAAAAGGAAAAGTTCTCTTCGATGTAGAAGGCCAACAAGTAGAATTAACGAACGAGAATGTATTACATATCGCCCCTCTTGAAAAGCATGGATTGAAGGCGTTGGAGGATTCCGATATTTTGGTTGTTAAAATTTCGAGTTGAGTTTTTAAGAAGCGAGGGTGAATGGTTTTATTATGAAATTTGTTAAGGAGAGCGCCACCTTGACAGGGTAGAGGTCACTAGTTTGAATCTAGTGGGACTTATACCAAAAAGTTCTTGATATCAAGGACTTTTTTATTTTAACGAAGTATCAAACAAGGAGTGTAGCAAAAAAATCATTCTTTGAGTACATTGAATTCTTCTATAACTCCAAGAAAATTCACTCAACATTTTGCTACCACACGCCAAATGAATATGAAAAATGTACAGTCAATCATCGGTGGTATAGAGCTTGTCGCCCTAAAAAGTTTAGAAATGGTATTTCTAAACTTTTTCACTTTGTTGAAAAAAGATGATGTCAATGAAAATGCCAAGAATTTTGTTGGCATTTTCCTGTTTCTATTTATTTTACAAAGGCATTTCTTCTATAATTTGATGTGTGAGATGTAAGCCAACTTGCTTAAGTGAGCGAAGTTTGGCCCATTTTTTCAAGTTTTGTATGATGGCGGTCATCAAAACTTGTGTTTTCACCTTTTGAACTCCACGGTAACGCGCATAGCGCAAACCGTGGAGTTCTTTACTATGGGCAAAACTCAATTCAACCGTAGAGGGGCGAACGGAACGAAGAATCTTTCCTCTTGGCGACAAGCGCTGTTCCCTTAATTGATCGTAAATCTCTTGGTGAATGGAGATACGTAACACGCGATCCTCGTTTTCTTTTTTCACAAAAGGGCAAGAGTGGCATTGTAGTATCCGGAGTCCAAAGCGATTTCTTTCGCATATTGCCCAAATAATTTCTTTAACTGATCAACTTGTCCAATCAATTGACGATGTCCAGGAATATTCGCTGCCGTGACATCCGTTGCGATGATAAAGTTATGAAGAGAGTCCACTACCCGATGTTCAAAATAGGCAAAACGTCCGCGCGCATCGTGTTTCACAGATAAACGCGCGTCAGAATCGACTGGGCTTACATTTGTTTGTTTTTCCTCCTTTCGATTTTAGAGGTTTTTTCCCACGACGCGCACGATGTTCATTAATGACCGCTAAATCCTCTTCTTTTTCTTCTATAATTTTCTCTTCTATCCATGTTTCGCGAACCCGTTTTTTAACTCTGTTTCATCTGCGACCCATGTTTCGTTCGCGATAAATCCTTCTTTATGAATGAAACGAAGACAATGATGAAAAAGCTCCTCCCAGAACGTCGCCAATCTCTTGTCTGGAATAAGTCACATACATAAAAAATCCCCTCGTTTCATTTCATTCACGAGGGGATTGTATCGAGATTTTCACAATTTGTCTATTGAGCAGGTTGTTTTTCAACAGTATGTAAAAGGGGCTGTCCGAAAAG
>NKXN01000018.1 GCA_002261155.1 Bacillaceae bacterium SAS-127
CCCATGCCAGGCGCACTAAAAGAGGTGGAGAAAAACGAGTCGTTTTTCTCCACCTCTTTTTGTTGGTTTCCGATACTTCTCTGAAAGTAGCTGGCGGATGCCGGCTACTTTCAGGAGATTGTGGGCTAAAGCCACAATCCCGAATTCCGCGTGTACCTTGTCGATCCCCCGCAAGGAAAATCTGCGGAACGACCGATTGCCCTTGACGTGACCGAACGCACTTTCGACTTCGACTTTTCGTCGAGCATAGATCGTGGCGTTCTCCTCACATTCAAGGGCTGTTTTGGCCTTGGCTTTCATTTCTTCGAAAATCGTATTCCAATGGACTTGACGATTACCTTTCGCTTTTGTGCATCGCTCCTTCAACGGGCAACTGGAACAGTCTTCACATTCGTACACTTTATAGCTTTGTACGTAACCTGATCGGTTTTTCTTGTCCATGTATTTCAAGAATTTCACTCGACGACCGTTTGGGCAAATAAATTGATCGTCTTGTTCCTCATAGGTCCAGTTTTTGGCGTTTCGGATGTCCTTTTTATAGCTTCGTTCCTGTTCTTTCATATAAGTCGCATACGGAATCAAATAGTTAAAGCGCGGCTCTTTTTCTCCCCCAATCGCATACACATAATTTTCCTCACTTCCATACCCCGCATCGGCGACCACCGTTTGGGGCATCGGTAAATTCGTGGAAGCCAATTTCTCCAAGTGGGGAATGAAACAGCGTGTATCCGTTGGTCGTTGATGAATCGTATAGAATAAGATGAATTGATGTTCTGTCGCCATTTGCACATTATATCCAGGTTTCAACTGACCATTTTTCATGTGATCTTCTTTCATACGCATAAACGTCGCATCCGGGTCGGTTTTCGAATAACTATTTCGATCACCAAATGTGGCGTTTTGTTCCTTGTATTTGGCGAGTCGAGGCAAGAAATCTATGCGAATCAGCTTCATCGGTTTCCTTAAGGCGCTACGTTGCTTTCGCTTTTCTTTCCGTATTTGAACATCCGGTTCTTGGTCGATTTCTTCTGTTAGTTGATGGACTTCCTTCTCTAGTTGATTCGCTAGGTTTTCTAACTGTTCAGGCGTCGCTTCTTGAGGGATATCTGATTCCGATTTGGTCACTTCTTCAATATGTTGAAGCGTCTGGTCGATCTTTTCTTTGAGTTTTTCTTCAAAACGTGTGGTGGATTTTTTCCATACAAAGGAGTATTTATTGGCGTTGGCTTCGATTTTCGTGCCATCCAAGAAATAGTTTTCCATCGTGATATACTTGTCCTCGATTAACTTCAGAATCATCGTTTCAAACAATTCGTCCATCATCGCTTTCATACGTTGTCCTCGAAATTCATTAATCGTGCGGAAATCGGGCTGTTGCATCGCAGCTAACCACATCGTCGGAAGGTTTTCTTTTGTCAGCTTTTCAATGCCACGGCACGAGTAGACTTTTTGGGAATACCCATACAAAATCACTTTCAACATCATTTTCGGATGGTACGAGCTTCGACCGCCACCTGAATAATAGGCAAATAATTGCTCATCGGGGATCGCCTCGATCATTTCATCAATCACCCGTGCGATATGATGTTCAGGAATCCAAGTTTCAATGTCTAGGATTGCTTGGCTTTGAGAGGGATCATACGGTTTAAATGTGGGAGAAAACGTTCGCTTAGAAACGGAAGTTTCTTCTTTTACCTCTAGAGGAAGGCTCATTTGCGTGCTATAATGAGCAGTAGTAATCTTTGGATTGCTCATAAAAAATCGCTCCTTTTTGAGATGTTGTGTGGTAACTTCATTTTACTATAAAGGGCGATTTTTTTGTGCGATTTTTTCCATAAATGAAGAAGGGCTGTCACAGAAAGTCAGTTTTCACTGACTTTCTGGACAGCCCCTTTTTGTTATATAAAACCATTATATTAGCATAACAGCACCCCAAAACCACACACATTTTTTCCCAATCATTAAAGACTTTTCACTTAATTTATGATAGAGTAATATATGTAACTTTATTGTAATTGTTTTGTAAATTTTGAAATGGGGGTTTTTTCAAATGAAGAAAAAGTTTTTTGCTTTTGGGTTGGCTACGATGATGGTTTTCTCTGCAGGTACTAGCGTATTAGGGGCAACTCCAACAACTAAGGCACCAGTACATCAGATCACAAAGGAACAGCAAATTAAAAACATCGTTACTTATGCAAAGAAACTAAAAGGCACGCCTTATAAACAAGGTGGTACAACAACTAAAGGCTTTGATGCTTCTGGTTATGTTCAACACGTATTTGCTAAAAACAAGGTGAAATTAGCTCGCAATTCAGCTGATATGCAAAAACAAGGTACAAATGTTGCACTAAAAAAACTTAAAACAGGCGATCTAGTATTCTACAATACAACGGGTAAACCTAGCAAAAAAGCTAGCTTTGTAGGTATTTACATTGGGAAAAATCAAATTATGGGCGTAACAACAAAAAACGGTGTCTCCGTCATTGATATGAACAATAAGTACTGGAAATCTAAATACTTAGGTGCGAAACGCATCATTAAATAAAAACGAAAAAAACTGAACCCTATTCCCGGGTTCAGTTTTTTTCTGGAGGTGTGTTATTTTCTTTTTCTCCCTGCGGTAAAATCAATATTTCTACTCGACGATTTTGGGCACGCCCTTCTGCTGTTTCATTAGATGCAATCGGTTGGTATTCTCCGTATCCTTTTGCACTGAAAAGACGCGGATCAAGTTTTTTATTCTCCAATATGATTTTCATAAAGTTAACGGCACGCATCGCACTTAATTCCCAGTTAGATTGAAATTGCTCGTTTTTGATCGGGATATTATCCGAATGACCACTAATAATCACATTACGCGGGATATCCATCTCAAGCAATCGAGAAATTTCTCGAGCAGCTTGGCGATTTTCTTCTCTCACTTCAGCGACTCCAGAATTAAATAAGACGTTATCGCGAATCCGCAAAAGTAACCCTTCACCGTTTAAAGTCGTCTGTACTTTATCTTGTAAATTGTTCTTCTCAATGTACTCAGACATTTTCTGCTGCATCTCAGACAATTCTTTTTGATCTTTCGCGCCTAATCCACTGACTTGTTCATTTTTTGATTGGTTTTCGCTGTCACCCGCCGTCTCTGGTGGCATTGTACTTGGGTAGTCCATCACCCCGTTGCCTCCTTTAAAGACGTCATTGAAAGCTTGGGACACTTGTTGAAACTTTTGTGCATCTACAGAACTCATTGCAAATAAAACGATAAAGAGAGCGACGAGTAACGTTAATAAATCAGAGTAAGGTAGCAACCACGACTCATCTATATGATCGCTTTCTTGTTTCTTTCTCCTCTTTTTAGCCATTTGCTTCAACGCCTTCTTCTAAGAGTTTTTTCTTTTCATCCGTTGGCAAATAAGAAGCTAATTTCTGCTCTAATACACGCGGAGCTTCTCCTTCTAAAATAGATAGCACGCCTTCAATCATCATTTCTTTTACTTTGACTTCTTGTTTTGATTTTCGTTTCAACTTATTAGCAAATGGATGCCATAACACATACCCTGTAAAAATCCCCATTAACGTCGCAACGAATGCGGCTGAAATCGCATGACCTAATGCATCTGTATCACTCATGTCGGACAATGCTGCAATCAACCCAATAACTGCTCCGAGTACGCCAAGCGTTGGAGCATATGTACCAGCTTGAGTAAAGATCCCCGCTCCTACTTGGTGGCGATCTTCCATTGCTGACAATTCTTCATTTAACACATCACGAATATAATCAGCTGTTTGACCATCAATCGCCAAACTTAGCCCGTTCTTTAAAAACGGTTCCTCAATTTCATTTGTTTTTGATTCTAGCGCTAATAACCCTTCTTTACGTGCTAATTCAGCCCAACCTGTAAACAGGGTGATGACTTCTTGTGGTGTCATCATTTTTTGTTCTTTAAATAAAATACCGAATAACTTTGGCACTTTCTTTAATTCACTTCCTGGAAAGGCAATGACGACAGAAGCAATCGTTCCTAATATGATAATTAACAATGCCGCTGGATTCAACAGAACCACCGGACTCACACCTTTAAACACCATCCCTACACCAATGGCAATAGCTGCCAAGATAACTCCGATAATTGAACTCTTATCCATATGCATTCACCCTGTAATTTTTATTTATAGTTCTTTTATCGGATACAAATTAAAAGTTTACATAGGTATTCATATAAAATCTAAAACTTTCGTTTCATTTACACTAAACAAACAGTAAAAAAAGGAATATCCGAATGGATATTCCTTTTTTGAAATAAATTACGCTTGCAAAGCTACCGCTGGTCCAAAGAATTCGTATCGAATCTGCTCATCACTGATGCCATTTTCTTTTAGTTGACGAATGATCGCTTCCATAAATGCTACTGGTCCACATACATAACAAATACTATCTTCGTGCACCACTTCTTTTAAAAATTCTTTGCTAATGTAACCATCTGTGTGTTCGTATTTCACATACGCTTGTCCATTTTCTAGCTGTTCAATCAGTTGCTTTGTGTGTTCTTTAAAGGGATGCACTTCTTCATTACGAGAAGCATGAATGAAAGTGACTGGTTGAGCACTTTTTTCGGATGCTAATGTTTCAAGCATACTCATCATCGGTGTAATTCCTACTCCCCCGCTAATTAAAGCGACAGGCTTGTTGCTGTCCATATCTAAATAGAAATCACCAGCTGGTGCACTTACTTCAACGGTGTCACCAATATTCACATGATCATGTAAATAATTAGACACTTTACCTTCAGGTTTTTGCTCCATTTCTTTTTTAACAGAAATACGGTAGTAATCATAAGTAGGTGCAGCAGATAAGCTATACTGACGGTTTAAAATATATTCTTCCTCAGGTATTTCAACTTGGATTGTGATGTATTGACCTGGTAAATAAGCTGGCAGCTTCACGCCATCTTTTGGTTTTAAGTAGAAAGATGTAATAACGGAGCTTTCCTCTTTTTTATCAACCACTTCAAATTGTTTAAAGTCCATCCAGCCCCCTGGCTGTTCGCTTGCTTCTTTATACATTTCTGCTTCTACATCGATGAACACTTTCGCAATAACACCATATGCTTCTGCCCATGCATTAATAATGTCATCTGTCGCTGCTTCACCAAGCACTTCTTTAATCGCCTTTAATAAATATTCTCCGACGATCGGATAATGCTCTGGCTTCACCGCTAAACTGCGATGCTTATGACCAATTTGCTTCACTGCCGGAACAAGAACTTCAAGCTGATCAATATATTTCGCTGCTGCATACACTGTATTCGCTAAAGCCGTTTGCTGACGCCCTTTTTCTTGGTTGGCATGATTGAAAATATTGAGTAATTCCGGATGATCAGCAAACATTGTTTTATAAAAATAAGTAGTAATTTCTTTTCCTTTTACTTCAAGTACTGGAGCTGTTGCTTTGACAATTTCAATTGTTTTTTCAGATAACATAACGTGCCTCCATTAAAGTAGTATTTTAAATACATCTTATTTATACAGGATGCTCACAATAAAAGCAATATATAAAATACTTCTTTAAAGAAATGTTCACATTTCTTTGAAAGATAGAGCGCGTAGTATATAATGGAAATATTACAAGATTCGTGGTGAATATTTATGAGACTAACGCTTTACACCGATTATTCTTTACGTGTACTCATTTATTTATCCTCTAAAGAGCAAAATGAGCTTGCTAATATTAAAGAGATTGCCGAAGCTTATCGAATATCTAAAAATCATTTAATGAAGGTTACTTATGAGCTTGGCAAAATGGGGCTTATTGAAACGATTCGTGGACGCGGCGGCGGCATTCGCTTGGCGATGCATCCAAAAGAAATTAACATCGGACAAGTGGTGCGGCAAACAGAGGATGACTTTCATTTGGTCGAATGCTTTGATAAGGAAACAAATCAATGCGTCGTTACTTCTGCTTGTGGACTGAAACACGTCCTTTTTAAGGCATTGCAAGCCTACCTTGCTGTCCTCGATCAATATACGTTACAAGATATCGCTGGTGACCCTGCTATTTTAAAGAGCTTATTTGAGAAAAATCCCGAAGAGTCATGAACTCTTCGGGATTTTTATTTGCCATCTGTCTGTTTATTGATACAATTATGAAAACAACTATTTATGAGGAGAATGTATATGACAAACTTTCAACAAACATTAGAAAAATATGCAGAGCTAGCTGTTAAAGTCGGTGTCAATATTCAACCAGGGCAAACGTTGGTCATCAACGCTTCTACTGACTCAACAGAATTCGTTCGCTTAATTGTAGAAAAAGCATACGAAACGGGCGCGAAGCACGTTAATGTAGAATGGAGCGACGATGCCGTTACCCGCTTAAAATATGACCTTGCTCCTGATGAAGCATTTCATGAATTTCCTAAATGGCGTGCACAAATGCTTGAAGAGTTAGCTGAAGAAGGAGCAGCTTTTATGTCTGTCATTTCTTCTAGCCCTGACTTGCTAAAAGGCGTACAATCAGAACGAATCGTCAACGCTCAAAAAGCAAGCGGACAAGCATTAAATAAATACCGTCAATTCATTCAATCAGACAAAGTGAGCTGGTGTGTCGTTGCCTCTCCATCCGCAGCTTGGGCGCAAAAGGTATTCCCAAACCTCCCTCAAGAAGAGCAGGTTTCAGCTTTATGGGAAGCAATTTTCAAAGCGGTACGTGCAGATGTTGATCAACCAGTAGAAGCTTGGAAGCAACATGATCAAGCGTTGCATACAAAGGTAGATTATTTAAATAGCAGAGGTTACAAGTCACTTCATTACACAGCACCGGGTACAGATTTAACGATTGACCTACCAGAAGGTCATTTATGGGTCGGAGCTGGAAGCGTCAATGAAAAAGGGCATGAATTTATGGCGAATATGCCAACAGAAGAAGTGTTTACTGTTCCTCATAAAACAGGTGTCAACGGTCATGTATCTAGCACGAAACCATTAAGCTATGGCGGCAACATCATCGATGAATTCACGGTTACATTTGAAAATGGCCGCATTACAGAAGTGACAGCTAAAGAAGGCGAAGAAGTATTGAAGAAGCTCGTAGAAACAGATGAAGGCTCTCACTACCTTGGAGAAATTGCACTCGTGCCGCATCATTCTCCAATCTCTGAGTCGAACATTCTTTTTTATAACACGTTATTTGATGAAAACGCCTCAAACCACTTAGCGATCGGTAGCGCTTATGCCTTCTGTATTGAAGGCGGCAAAACAATGTCTCAAGAAGAGCTCGAAAAGAATGGTTTAAACACAAGCATCACTCACGTTGACTTTATGATTGGCTCCGAACAAATGAACATCGACGGCATCACAGCTGACGGACAAAAAGAACCAATCTTCCGTAACGGCAACTGGGCGGAAGGAATTTAACATTTAACAGAGAAAGCCGCTGTTTCCCCTACTTAGGAGACAGCGGCTTTTGACCTCAATTAAAAACTAAATTGATTCAATCGCTTGTAGTAATCGATCAAAAAGTGATAAAACATTTTTTCTGATGGTGGCATCTCTCTTGCTGTTGTAATGATGACGCCAACGGTTCGGGCAATCGTCGGCACACTGATCGGGAGGCTAACGGTCCCAAGTGGAGTTTGGTCTACAAGCAATGTTTCCGGTAGCAAAGTCACCCCAAGACCCGCTTCAACCAGCCCTTTAATGGTGTAAATATCTTCGCTTTCAAAGCCAACATGCGGTTCAAAATTGACTTGTTGACACGCTTCAAGAACAAGTTTTCTCATATCATACCCGGTGCGGAACAAGACAAATTGATCATCTTTCAGCTCTCTTAAATTGACTTTTTCCTGTTTAGCTAACGGATGCTGGCTCGGTAGAAGCACTCGCATTCGCTCTGAAAAAAAGACATGCGTGTCGATGTCGGCTGTTTTTTCAGGTACTGGTGACACGAAGGCTAGATCGATCTCTCCTTCTCGAACTAATTCTTTTAATTCTTTGTTGGAGCCTTGATGAAAGTCGAAGCCGATATCTAAATATTGCTTTCGAAAAGCAGAAATCACCCGTGGCAACGTCTTTGTTGCTAATGAATTCGGAAAACCGAGCCTGATTTTCCCTGTTTCCGGATTTAAATAATCATTGACCGCAGCTACAGCTTTATCGATCTCATTCATCGCTGACTCGATATGCTGTAAAAATATTTTCCCAGCATACGTGAGTTTGACATTCCGGCCCTCGCGCAAAAACAACTCGACACCTAGCTCATCCTCTAGCTTAGCAATCTGACGGCTGACGGCGGACTGAGCGACGTGTAAACGATAAGCTGCTTCGGTTACATGCTCTTCTTTCGCCACTTCCATAAAGTATTTGATTTGACGAAGTTCCATGTCTTCACCTCTTACAGTGCTCACTAATTTTTATTTTCTATTGTACCATCAAAATGAAAAAGACCGGACATTTCATCGTCCGGTCACTCGCTATTATTTTTTCATTAAGCTATAAAGTACCGCTTTTTGAGCATGCATCCGATTCTCCGCTTGTTGGAAGACGACGGATTTCTCTCCATCCATCACACTCGCTGATACTTCTTCTCCACGATGAGCAGGAAGACAATGCATAAATTTGCAGTCTTGATTTGCCGCCGCCATGAGTTGATCGTTCACTTGGTAAGGAGCAAACACTTGCAAGCGTTCTTTCGCTTCCTCCTCCTGTCCCATACTCGTCCAGACGTCCGTATAGATGAAATCTGCTCCTTTTACGGCTTCTAGCGGATTTTCGGTAAATGCTAATTTCGCCCCTGTTTGCTCACTAATTTTTTGTGCGAATTGTATGACTTGAGCATCGGCTTCATATCCTTTTGGTGCCGTTAATGTGAAATCCATGCCAACCATTACAGACGCAATCATCAGCGAGTGAGCCACGTTATTTCCGTCTCCTACATACACCATTTTATTTCCTTTAAAACCGCCTTTAAATTCATAAACCGTTAATAAATCAGCTAACGCCTGACAAGGATGATATAAATCTGTTAAACCATTAATAACAGGAATACTCGCCGCTTCAGCCAACGCTTCAATTCTTGAATGGCTATGTGTACGAATCATAATCCCATCTAAATAACCAGATAACACTTTTCCTGTATCTTCAATCGTTTCGCCGCGTCCTACTTGTAAATCATTTGAGCTTAAAAACATCGCATTCCCGCCAAGCTGAAGCATCGCTGCTTCGAAAGAAACTCGCGTACGAGTCGAATGCTTTTCAAAGATCATTCCAAGAATTTGTCCCTTTAAGCTATCGAAGTATTTTTCCTTATTTTTTTTCATATCATCTGCTAATTCGATCAGTGCTGCTACCTCTTCAGAAGAAAAATCCATTAACTTCAAAAAGTCTAGTCCATACATATTTCCTGCCTTTACTGTTTGAGTCCCCATTCATCTCTCACCTTTCTATTTAAACGTTATTTACGTAATTTATATATTTGATCTTATTAATATTTATAAATTAAAAAGAATTAAAATACAACTATAATTTCAGAATTCTTTCACTTTTTATAAAAGCGACAGATTTGTGTCTATTTCATGTATACTAATCCGTAGACATAATTGAAGAGGTGACAGCAATGAGAGAACAAAGATTAATGAAAGATACATTATCTATAAAAACAAGCTACGTGCTTCCTCCTGATACGAACCATCACGGTACGCTATTCGGTGGAAAATTAATGGCTTACATTGATGATATTGCTTCAATCACAGCGACGAAATTAGCGAGAAAGCCTGTCGTTACCGCTTCTACCGATTCCGTAGACTTTTTGAAGCCGATTCGTGTTGGGGATGCCGTCACATTAGAAGCGATGGTTTCTTACACAGGAACGACAAGTATGGAAGTATTTGTAAAAGTGTTATCAGAAAACTTATTAACAGGAGAATCATCAGTTGCCGCTCTCTCTTTCCTAACCTTCGTTGCCTTAGACGAAAACGGCAAACCAGTTCCTGTTCCTGAAGTTGTACCGGAATCAAAAGAAGAAAAATGGCTAAACGAAACAGCCGCTAACCGTGCTGAACATCGGAAGGCCCGTAAAAAATATAGCAAGGAATTGGCTGACTTCTTCGCAAACGGAGAAAAATAAGCCAATCACTCCAACAAGCCGCCTGAAAGATCATGTTTCAGGTGGCTGTTTTTATCGAAGAAATACTCACCTCTCCGATACAACTCACACTTTTTTCCTAAGTATATATATCCTGCAAACATAACTAGCTATACTATAAAGACGGCGATATTCTGTAACAAATATTAATTTTTAATAACAGCATGAACGGAATTAATTCCCATAATGACTTGGGCCTTTGACCTGACTACAACACAAAATTGTTATAATTCACATCCGTTTGTAACATCTATTTTTCCATACATTGTCCCCTATACAGGCCTCTTTTTCCGATCCATACTGAAAGGAGTTAATATTGGAGGTATGCGTGATGTTTGGACAAGCAGAGATTGGGATTGATTTAGGAACTGCTAACCTATTAGTTTACAGTAAAGATAAGGGGATTATCGTTAATGAACCGTCTGTTGTGGCCATTGACCAACAGACAAGAAAGGTGTTAGCGGTTGGCTCTGATGCGAAAGAGATGATTGGGAAAACACCAGGTCGTATTATTGCTACTCGTCCAATGAAAGATGGCGTCATTGCCGACTTTGATATTACATCAGAAATGCTTAAAGGGTTGATGCAAAAAGCAAGTAAAGAAATTGGCTTAAATTTGCGAAAACCGACTGTTGTCGTTTGTGTTCCTTCAGGAGCAACTTCTGTAGAACGAAGAGCGATTGAAGATGCGATTAAAAGTAGCGGAGCGAAGGAAGTGCACTTAATCGAAGAGCCTGTTGCCGCTGCGATCGGAGCTGACTTACCGGTGGAAGAACCAATCGCCAACTTAATTGTTGATATTGGTGGCGGTACGACAGAGGTTGCGATCATTTCTTATGGTGGCATCGTGTCTTGTAACTCTATTCGCCTCGCAGGCGACAAGCTTGATGAAGATATCGTTCAATACGTCAAAAAAACTTACAATTTACTCATCGGTGAACGAACCGCAGAAAATATAAAAATGGAGATTGGCCATGCCTTAATTGAGCATGTGGAACAAAAGATGGAAGTTCGTGGGCGTGATCTGTTGACTGGCTTGCCAAAAACGATCGAAGTTAGTTCATATGAAATTCAAAAAGCAATTAAAGAATCGTTACTGACCATTTTAGAAACGATTCGGACAACATTAGAAACCTCTCCTCCCGAGTTAAGCGGAGACATCGTTGATAGAGGCATTGTATTAAGTGGTGGCGGTGCTTTAATAAAAGGGATGCAGGAGTGGGTCAGTGAAGAAATCCTCGTCCCCGTTCATGTTGCCCCCAATCCGTTAGAATCAGTAGCCATTGGGACCGGCCGCTCTTTGCACGTATTAAAAATGTTACAAAAAGTAAAAAGTTAAGGATAAAAATAAAAGGCTGACCTTCATCGGGTCAGCCTTTTGTCTTCCGCACAAATGAATACGGTTTATCTTGATAAAAGTAGTTCGGTGTGTGAATCGTATCATCATATGGCTGGTGAAAAATGTGAGTGGCTGCCGGTGAAATCGGTGGAATGAGCCACGTCCAATCTCCCGTTAATGCTCGCCCTTCCTGTTTCTCGTTTTGTTCGAAAACTTTAAATTGCTGGGCTGCTGTGTGATGATCGACAATACTAACACCCGCTTCTTTAAAAGAATGTAGCACGGCCGCATTTAATTCAATCAGTGCACGATCTTTCCAAAGTGTAGAGGCTTTGCTCGTATTTAACTCCATTCGCTCAGCAATCACTGGTAGCAAATTATATCGAAATTCATCCGCTAAATTACGCGCACCAATTTCCGTTCCCATATACCAGCCGTTAAATGGCGCAGATTTGTATTCTAAACCGCCAATTTCTAATTTCATATCAGAAATAATAGGCACCGCATACCATTTCAAACCGAGCTCACGAAACCACGAAAATTCTGGATGAACAAGCTCGACTTCCTTCATCAACTGACTAGGGGCTTGCTTCCACTTCGGTGACTCGTTACCGATTTGTACGACCCATGGTAACAAATCAAAATCGGTTCCTTCGCCGCGCCAACCTAATTTCTCACATTGTTCCGTAAATTCCACTGACGAAGGATCGCCAACAATCCCCGCCTCTGTTTCATAACCGGCATAACGAATTAATTGATGGTTCCAAAGCCGCACATCGTCTCCATGCGGCACAGTCGGTGAAAATATCGTAATGGTAGGGCGGATTTTACCGTCATTCGTCGCATAGTCAACATGCTGCTCAAGTGCTGTGAACACGTCTTCTTCCGTACGTGCTTCCCTTTCATCAAATACATGCAGCGTTTGCCAAAACAAGCGCCCAACACAACGATTACTATTGCGCCAAGCCATTCGCGCTCCATGCACTAATTCTTCATATGTATGACTATAACTTCCAGTCGTTTCGATTTGCTCCTTAATCTCTTGCAAACGTTTTGTTCGTTCCACTTCCGACTTATTTAGCTCTCGGTAACATTGTTCTATAAAAAACTGCGCATCGTTCCAAAGTTGCCTATTCATCCATGATCCACCTTCAATAGATTGCTTTTACCGAAAGTATATCATTTTTTTCTTTAACAATCTTGCGGCAGTTTCTCTCGAATGATCTTAAACGTCCCTGTTCCTTTGCCAAGCAAGCGTCCATCCTCATCTGTGATTTCCCCTTCAATAAACGCAATTTTGTAGCCTTGCTGCAGGATCGTTGCTTCCGCAAATATATCACCTGAAGATACACTAGCGAGAAAATGAGTCGTTAAATTAGTCGTCACGCATTTTTCTTTTGTGACCGCCCGAAGCAGCATCCCTTGAATAAAGTCTAGCATCGTCGCATACACCCCTCCATGCAACGTGCCATTCGTATTCAATAGTACGTCTTTAATATTTAGCTTAATTTTTACCCGGTCATCTTCAAACTCAACTACTTCAAAGCCAATATGCTGAAAAAATACGTTATTCTCGAAATCCTCTTTGATAAACTGTAATGTCGTAGCCATGCTCTCTCCATCCTTTCTTCGTTCCTACCTTTTTAATTCTTGAATCCTATCGAAAAACCTGCAAAGATAAGAAAAAGCCATCTTACATAAGCAAGATAGCCTTAATTCGTATACACTCTCTTCGGACGCGTCATTTTTCTTGAACGCCACTGTGGAACAGCAATTCCGATTAAAATCAATAACACCCCAGTTGTCTGTTCTGGCGTGATCTGTTCACCAAGAATGAGCATCGCTGATAAAATAGCCGCTGGTAATTCCGCTGCTCCAACAATCGTTGCCGTTCCAGAATCAATATGTGGGGTACCAACTGCAAAGAGAATTACTGGTAGGATGACACCGAACAGCGCAGCGAGTAAACCGTATGCCCATAACCCGCCCGTGAGCGTTCCATCCACAATAAATGTAGGCGGTACAAAGAATAATACCGTCAAAAATCCCCCAACTGTAATCACTAAACTTCTTTGAATCGTCGGTACACCTTTTCCTGCTTTTCCACTAAAGAAAATAAATAAAGCAAACGTAATTGCCGCTAAAAAGCCGAACACAAGCCCTTTCGTCTGACTCATCCAATCGATTTGACCAGATAGAAGACCTCCAGCTAACAACGTGCCTCCCCAAAGAAAGACAACAGAAATCAACTTTAAATTAGATGGCCAAGCTCTTAAATAAATAGACTCAATCACAATCCCGATCCAAGTAAATTGAAACAATAGAACAATCGCCATAGAAGCCGATAATTGTTCGATACTAGTCGCATAAAACACACCGGTTAAGCTTAATAAAATTCCAACCCCCAACAACGAGCCCAGCTGTTTCATATTTAATTTCACTCGTTTCGTAAACCACACAACCACGAATAATAACAGTAATCCAAAAAAATATTGAGCACCAGTCGCCTGTTCTGCCTGATAACCCGCATTTGTCGTCAGTTTAACTAGCGATGAATGCAAACCATAGCTACAAGCGCCTAACAATACGAATAAAGAATAACGAAGCTGATTCAACTTCTTTGCCTCCTCCAATTGATCGTTAACTCCGCACTTTTAAGCATCATAACACCCTCGTTTAGAGCTAATTTTTTGATCGATCCGAATGTCAAATTAATGCAAGTATAGTCCTCTCATTCATGTTCATCAATGGCTTTTATTAAAGTTCTAAAACTCTGAAACTTCCCATTTCACATGCTATTTTCACAATATAAATTAAATAAAAATTCTAAATATTTTCTTGACTCTTCTCTCTGCAACCGCTATGATGTTTCTATCAATTAAATAACGTATTTCTTATCAAGAGAAGCCGAGGGTACTGGCCCTAGGACGCTTCAGCAACCAGCCGACAATCGGCCCGGTGCTAACTCCAGCAAACGACTTTATTCGTTTGACAGATAAGAAGGAATAGCGATCGCTGATGACAACACCTTCTTATTTTTTAAGAAGGTGTTTTTTATTTTAGAGAGGGTGAAGAAAATGAGCTTTTTAGATCGATTGAAACACGAGGTGCTAACGGCAGACGGAGCGATGGGAACATTACTTTATTCATATGGAATTGATTTTTGCTATGAAGAATTAAATGTGGAAAAACGAGAAGTAATTGAACAAATTCACCTTGAGTATATTAAAGCAGGAGCGGATGTCATTCAAACGAACTCCTACGGTGCCAATGCCTATAAACTAGCGCGCTACGGCTTAGAGCATCGCGTACAACAATTAAACAAAGCTTCGATGCAAATTGCGAAAAAAGCAGCGTCCCCAAATGGCCGCTTCGTGTTAGGAACGATTGGCGGCATCCGTGGGATGAGAAAAAATAGCGTGACATTAACGGAGATAGAAGCGGCAATTTTCGAACAAGCGGACAGTCTTTTATCCGAACAACCAGATGGCCTTCTGTTTGAAACGTATTATGATTTTGATGAATTAACAACGGTGTTAAAAATGGTTCGTCGTCTGACTGATCTTCCACTCATTGCCCAAGTGTCGATGCATGAGCCAGGTGTGCTCCAAAATGGGATGGCTCTAAATCAGGCACTTCATCATCTCGAAGGTTTAGGAGCAGACGTCGTTGGAGTGAACTGCCGACTCGGTCCTCACCATACGATTCAAGCGTTAGAAGAAGTGAGCTTGCCGGAAAAAGCCTTTCTATCAGCCTATCCAAACGCTAGTCTACTAGATGTCGAGGATGGACGGATCGTCTATGAATCAGAAGCCGATTACTTCGGGCAAGCAGCAGTCAAACTTCGCAATGAAGGGGTTCGCTTAATCGGTGGGTGCTGCGGAACGACGCCAAAACATATCGAAGCGACAAAAAAGGCATTAGCTTCTCTCCCACCAATTACTGAAAAAAAAGTGAAAGCAAAACAGCCAATTATTATTAAAGAAACGACTATTCCGTCTCTTCCACGCCTGCATGAAAAAGTGAAAACGGAACGAACAATTATCGTTGAATTAGATACACCGAAACAGCTAGATACGAATGCTTATATCGAAGGAGCGAAAGCGTTGCACGAAACAGGCATTGCCGCTGTTACGATGGCCGATAACTCGCTCGCTTCTCCACGAGTAAGTAACCTTGCGATCGCGTCTTTATTGAAGATGAACCATCACATTCGGCCGCTCGTCCACATTACATGCCGCGACCGCAATTTGATCGGGCTGCAATCACATTTAATGGGCTTACACGCGCTAGGCTTGCATGATGTACTAGCGATCACTGGCGACCCTACAAAAATTGGTGACTTCCCTGGAGCAACTTCGGTCTATGACGTATCGAGCTTAGAGCTCATTCAATTAATTAAGCGAATGAATGAAGGCATCTCTTTTTCTGGGAAGCCATTTAAACAGAAAGCGAACTTTTCCGTTGCCGCTGCCTTTAACCCAAATGTACGTGTGCTTGATCGCGCAGTAAAGCGACTAGAGAAAAAAATCGAATGCGGAGCGGATTATTTTATTACTCAGCCAGTATTTACAAAGGAAAAAATCATCGAGGTGCACGAAGCGACGAAGCATTTGCCAACACCTATTTTTATCGGCATTATGCCTTTAACAAGTTCAAGAAATGCCGAGTTTCTTCATCACGAAGTGCCCGGTATTAAATTGTCAGATGAAACGTTGAAACGCATGAAAGCCTGCGAAGGAGATCGAGAAGCTTCCGCTCGTGAAGGCGTCAACATCGCAAAGGAGCTGATCGATACAGCGGCAGAGCTGTTTAACGGCATTTATTTAATCACACCGTTCTTGCGATACGAAATGTCGCTGCAACTCATCGAATATATTCAACAGCTTGATGGAAAAACAAACGAAAGAGGGATTTCTCATGTCCAACCGACATCCAATTGAACAAGAACTAGAAAAACGCATATTGATCATTGATGGGGCAATGGGAACGATGCTTCAGCAAGCCAACTTAACCGCCGAGGACTTCGGTGGCGAGCAATATGAAGGCTGCAACGAATATTTAAACATTACCGCTCCCGATGTGATTGATCACATTCACCGAGCATATCTTGAGGCCGGTACTGATATTATCGAAACGAATTCCTTCGGTGGAACGGAGCTTGTGTTAAATGAATATAATCTCGGGGAACATACGTATGAAATCAATCGACGTGCCGCGGAAATTGCTCGCCGATGCGCCGATGATTTTTCAACACCTGATCACCCCCGCTTCGTTGCTGGAGCGATTGGACCTACAACAAAGACATTGTCTGTCACAGGCGGCATCGACTTTGAAACTTTAAGCAAAGATTTCGAGCTACAAGCAACAGCACTAATTGATGGTGGTGCCGACTTAATTTTAATGGAAACGAGTCAGGATATGCTCAACGTCAAAGCAGGAACGCTTGGGATTCAACGAGCGTTTGAAAAGACAGGAAAAACACTCCCTGTCATGATTTCCGGCACAATTGAACCGATGGGAACAACGCTTGCTGGGCAAAATATTGAAGCTTTCTATATTTCGATCGAGCATATTCATCCGCTCTCTGTCGGCTTAAACTGTGCGACTGGACCGGAATTTATGACCGATCATATTCGCTCCCTTTCCGCTTTATCAAAAGGCTTTGTGAGCTGTTATCCAAATGCCGGGCTTCCAGATGAAGAAGGCTGTTATCATGAATCGCCAGACTCTTTAGCACAAAAGCTCAAAGGTTTTGCGGAAAAAGGCTGGCTTAATATCGTCGGCGGCTGCTGCGGCACAACCCCTGACCATATTCGAGCGATGAAGGAAGCGGTCAAGGACCTGCCTCCTCGCCCGCGTCCATCACACCCTCATGATCATGCTGTCTCAGGGATTGAGCCGCTTTTATACGATGACACAATGAGACCATTATTTATCGGAGAACGAACGAACGTGATTGGCTCACGAAAATTTAAACGCCTAATTATTGAAGGCAAATTTGAAGAGGCAGCGGAAATCGCCCGTGCCCAAGTAAAAGGCGGCGCCCATGTTATCGATATTTGTCTAGCCAACCCGGATCGCGATGAGCTTGAGGATATGGAAAACTTCATGCAAGAGGTTGTCAAAAAAGTCAAAGTGCCACTCGTCATCGATTCGACAGATGAAAAAGTGATTGAAAAAGCACTGAAATATTCACAAGGAAAAGCGATCATTAACTCGATTAACTTAGAAGATGGTGAAGAACGATTTGAAGCGGTCCTTCCGCTCGTCAAAAAGTACGGAGCGGCGGTTGTCGTCGGTACGATTGATGAAATTGGCATGGCGGTATCTCGCGATCGCAAATTAGAAGTCGCTGTTCGCTCATATGATCTACTCGTCAATAAATGGGGCATCGCTCCTGAGGATATTATTTTTGACCCACTCGTCTTCCCTGTTGGTACTGGTGATGAGCAATACATCGGTTCCGCAGAAGAAACGATTGAAGGCATTCGGTTAATTAAAGAAAAGCTACCAAAAGCATTAACGGTCCTCGGTGTGAGCAACGTATCATTCGGTCTCCCTCCTGTCGGCCGCGAAGTGCTGAATGCCGTCTACTTATATCACTGTACGCAGGCTGGTCTCGATTACGCGATCGTCAATACGGAAAAATTAGAACGCTTCGCTTCGATTCCACAAGATGAGATCGAACTAGCAGAAAAGCTGTTATTTCATACGAATGATGACACGTTAGCGGCTTTCACCGATTTTTACCGTGATAAGAAAAAGGAGAAAAAAGAAGAAGACATTCCGAAAACGGTACCGGAACGGCTTGCTTATTACGTTGTTGAAGGAACGAAAGAAGGCTTAATCCCTGATTTGGAAGCGGCATTGACGATGTACGATACTCCGCTTGATATTATTAATGGCCCTCTCATGAAAGGAATGGCCGAGGTCGGTCGGTTATTTAATGACAACCAATTAATCGTCGCCGAAGTATTGCAAAGTGCCGAAGTAATGAAAGCAGCCGTCGCCTTTTTAGAACCTTATATGGAGAAAAAAGAAAATGACAACGGCAAAGGAAAAGTAGTTCTTGCTACCGTCAAAGGTGATGTGCATGACATTGGGAAAAATCTCGTCGATATTATTTTAAGCAATAACGGCTTTAAAGTAGTCGATCTTGGCATTAAAGTGACACCGTCGGAATTAATTGAAGCGATTAAAAAGGAAAATCCTGATATGGTCGGCCTGTCTGGATTACTCGTCAAATCAGCCCAACAAATGGTGCTGACCGCTCAGGATATGAAAGCGGCTAGTATCGATGTGCCGATTTTAGTCGGAGGTGCCGCCCTCTCTCGCCGCTTCACCGAGACAAAAATTTCGCCGGAATACACTGGTCCAGTTTTATACGCAAAAGATGCGATGGATGGACTATCGATTGCGAGCCGCCTGCAAAATGAAGAGGAAAAATCACAGCTATTAAATGAACTAGCTGAAAAACAGGAAAAGCGAAAAGAAATTGAAGCGTACCGCGAAACAGCAAAGCCAGCGGTTGCTGTGTTAAATAAACCAGTGAAAACAGTGCGGCAAGATGCGCCTGTCTGGACACCTCGCGACTTGCGAAAACATATTCAGCGAGACTATCCAGTTGCTCATTTAAAGCCGTATATCAATATGCAAACATTGATCGGTCACCACCTCGGCTTAAAAGGCAAAATAGAAAAATTGCTCACTGAAAAAGATGAACGCGCGATTTTATTAAAAGAAACAGTTGATGGATTTTTACAAGATGGCCTGCTAAAAACCGCGAGCGTCTATCAATTTTTCCCGGCTCAATCTGATGGAAATGACGTCATCATTTACGACTCCGCGGATGCGAAAACTGAAATCGAACGCTTCACCTTCCCACGACAGCAAAAAGAGCCATTCCTATGTTTAGCCGATTATTTAAAGTCGGTCGACAGCGGCGAAATCGATTACGTTGGTTTATTCGTCGTGACGGCTGGATTCGGTGTTCGTGATCAAGCCGCTAAATTTAAAGAAAAAGGCGAATTCCTGCAAAGCCATGCGATCCAGTCTACAGCGTTAGAACTTGCAGAAGGCTTTGCTGAGCGCATCCACCAAGAAATGCGCGACCAATGGAGCTTCCCAGATCCCGTCGACTTCACAATGAGAGAACGCTTCGCCGCCAAATATCAAGGTCAGCGCTTCTCCTTTGGTTACCCGGCCTGTCCGAACTTAGAAGACCAAACAAAACTATTTAAACTATTGCAGCCAGAAGACATCGGCGTCCACCTCACCGAAGGCTACATGATGGAACCCGAAGCAAGCGTATCCGCCATCGTATTCGCCCACCCAGACGCAAGATACTTTAACGTGGAATAACGAAATGCAGAGCCAACTGGTTCAGCCGCGACAAGCAAAAGACGAGCCGACTAAAAGGTTGCTCTTTAACCTTTTGGGCGGATTGGCTTTTGACCTCGAGCGGCTAGTTGGCGGCGCTAGACAGCACGGTGAACGCCAGTGAATCGATGTTGACTTATCGCAAGGAGGATCGTGGAAGTTCACTAGTCGCTAGCGCCTGCAGCTGGACAACATAGAAATGCGGAAGGCGCTTGCAACTAGAGAACATCAAAAAAGCAGACAAAAAACGTCTGCTTTTTTGCATAATTACAACACTTCCGCTCACACTACCATTAAGGAGATGATTAGATGAGGAAGAAAACGAAACTAACTGAACCAATTTCACATGATCCACAAATCACGATTCATTCTGACGTCAAAAAATCGCTCGGTGACTCAGTAGATCAATATGAGGATTTAAAAGATGCGAATGAAATCCTAGCTAGCAAAGAAATCGGACAGCAAAATGAGAATTTGTGAGATAGCTTTTTAAAGGGGCTTAGCGTTTCTTTGACCTTACTAGTACTTTTTTCATTTAATATTCAAACCCAATAATCGAGAAAAAGCGATAGCTTGTTCTTCAGACACGATGCACCCTGCCAACTTTTCTGCTGAGACTTTAAGTTCGTGAAATTCACAGCTACTAAGGTCGATTCCATTAAGTGACGTGCCTTCAAAGTTCGCTTCATCTAAATTGCATTGATTAAACTCGACTTTATCTAACTGACATTCATAAAAATCCCCACTTTGAATGGCACATTGCTGAAACTTCACCTGCTTCAATTTTGCATAACCAAACGAAGCTAATCTTGCCTGACACTCTTCAAACACGACATTACGCAACACCGCATCTGCAAAATTCAAACCTAATAATTTAGAACTTTTAAACTCGACTCGATGAACACTTCCATTGCAAAATTCGGTATTGGACAAATCACATTTATCAAAAATAACATCAACCAATTCAACAAATCGAAAGTTCACATCAACGAAAGAAACATTTTCAAAAACGACTTGATCAAACTGGATTCGCTCAATATCTTCTCCACTAATTGAACAATCACGAATCACGCACTTCTTAAAATAGTGCTCTTCTTTTAAATCATCAAACTCAACTGAAGTTAAATTTTGTGGGATCTTCGGTTGTTGAATTTTAAATAGATTAGTCATTTTATCTCCTACTTTCCTAAAGAAATTCAATGGTTATTTAAATCCAATTAAAAAGGATGAGCTTTTCGAATTTAGTGTACTCTTTTTCTTATGAAAAACAAAGATAATAACGAACTTGATCATCTCGTACAATTATTCAGTATAAAAACAAAATTTGGTTTCTCCTTGTATTGTATATCATTGTGTGCTATGTTTAAGAAGAATTATTTTTGTTCAGTAAAGATTGATAAGTGTTACAACTTTCCGTCTGGAAGATTTGAGAGCAAGGATAGTAACAAAATGTGTGTACAGCACACGAGGAGGAAACAATAATGGAACAAGGTAAAGTGAAATGGTTTAATGCAGAAAAAGGTTTTGGATTCATCGAACGTGAAGGCGGAGACGATGTATTCGTTCACTTCTCAGCTATCCAAGGTGAAGGCTACAAATCTTTAGACGAAGGTCAAGCTGTAACATTTGACATCGAACAAGGTCAACGTGGATTACAAGCGACTAACGTTCAAAAAGCATAATTGCTACCATATATAAACAGACTCTACACGTAGAGTCTGTTTTTTATTTTCATAGAACAATAAAAAAAACCCTACTCACAAATGAATAGGGTTTATCGAAACAAGTTAACGTTAGTGTAGCATAGTCCCCTTACCATCACTAATCATTTTTATCGATTGTCAATCTTCTCCGGATACAAATCATGATTCATCATGCGGTATTCGGCCATTTGCTCATATTTCGTTCCTGGACGGCCCCAGTTTGTGTACGGGTCAATGGAAATCCCGCCACGTGGCGTAAATTTGCCCCAAACTTCAATGTAGCGTGGGTTCATGAGTTCAATTAGATCATTCATAATGATGTTCATGCAGTCCTCATGGAAGTCACCGTGATTGCGGAAGCTAAATAAATAGAGCTTTAATGCTTTACTTTCCACCATTTTTACATCTGGAATATAACTAATATAAATCGTCGCAAAATCCGGTTGTCCGGTCATTGGACATAGACTTGTGAACTCTGGACAATTGAATTTCACGAAGTAATCACGATTTTGATGTTTGTTATCAAACGTTTCGAGAATCGATGGGTCGTACGCAAATTTATATGTGGTCCCTTGATTGCCTAGAAGGGTAATGTCTTGTAATTCGTCTTCTTTTCTTCCTGCCATATAAAACTCCTCCTTGTCTACTCGTATTATAAAGCCATCGCTCTTGCTCTAACATACCCCTAATGGTATAATTAAATAAAAAAAGGAGGTTATCCTATTGGAAAAAATTTCATCACTTCCTATCCTTCACGAAAGATTAAAGGAGCATCCACTCACTTTGCTTTATATTTCACGACCGAATTGCTCGGTTTGTCACGCGGTTTTACCACAAGTGGAGGAACTATTAACGAACTATCCACAAGTGAAATTATTACACATCAACGCCGATGATGTACCTGAAATTGCTGGCGAATATTCCATCTTCACGATCCCTGTCATCATTTTCTTTGTGGAAGGAAAAGAAATGTTCCGGAAAGCTCGCTTCATTCCAATGGAAGAACTCGACCATTCGATTAAAAAAATTGTTGAGTTAATGTAAAAAAATAAATTAAAAATTCTCACCTTCGCCATCTTCATGTAAAATAAAAGATGTACGAAGGGGGAATGACGAGATGACGTTATTAGAAGAAATTTTAACTTATAATGAAAATTTTGTAGCAAGTAAGCAATACGAAGCATTTGCAACGGATAAATTTCCGGATAAGCGTGTCGTAATTTTAACTTGTATGGATACTCGTCTTGTCGAGCTTGTGACGAAGGCAATGAACTTCAAAAATGGGGACGTCAAAATTGTCCGCAATGCAGGTGCGATCGTTAACCATCCATTCGGAAGTATTATGCGCAGTTTACTCGTAGCGGTTTACCAGCTGCAAGCAGACGAAGTGCTAATCGTCGGCCATCACGATTGTGGTATGAGCTCGCTAAAAAGCGAAAATATTTTAGCCGCAATGACCGAGCGTGGCGTGAAACAAGAAACGATCGACACATTAAGGCATGCCGGCATTGATGTCGATGGTTGGCTCGAAGGCTTTAATAGTGTAGAAGAAAGCGTGGCTCATAGTGTCAATATGGTGAAGGACCATCCATTGATGCAAAATGAGATTCCTGTTCATGGACTAGTGATTGATCCAGCAAGTGGAAAATTAGATTTAGTTGTGGATGGATACAAAAATTAAATACAATTAAGGGGTATCGAGAAAGTCCGCTTTGACAGATTTTCTCGACACCCCTTCTTAATTGAGTTGCAGGATGCGAACTTTTTTACTGAATCGACTCTCGTTTTTGATGAATCTACTATACTTTTTACTGACCCATACTCATTTGTTACGAAATCACTATCATTTCATATATCGATCGACAAGCTCATAGCACCTTTGTTTCGTTAATTCAGCTTGTGTACTAACATACTGTACAGATGCCCATGAGCCACCTTCATAACTAGCCGCCGTACTCTCTGCTGATTCATCTCGATACGTGATCCATTTACGCTGCGCCTTACGTAATTGCTCCATTTCATTAGATGGTAGCTGCTTCTTCAATACACCGTATATTTCATTCAATGCGTCATCCCAACCTTTATACCGTTCCGATTCCGCCTCTCTAACTTCCACGGTCGTCCCCTGTTCATATATGTATTCTAAATCTGCCATCCCCATTTCAATCTGATCTAACTTTGAATAATACTCTACTTTTCTACTTTCATTCTCAGTTTTTCGTTTAACAGCTTCAGCTTCTCGAACCGCTACTTCCTTTTTCGCTTCTGCTTGTTGCTGAATACCTGACTGAATCTCTGATGACATCTGATCAACTTCACTAGAAAAAAGCTGGTAAGCGACTTTTAATTGTTCATTCTGTTTCATTTCATCGATCAACTTTTGAGCCGCTTCATAGTTTTTTTCACTCACTAGCCCTTTAATCGTTTCTACTTTTTCTGAAACCACACGTTCATTTTCTTTCCCGTTTTCGGCCGTTTTTACTAATTCATCAAATGATTGCTTTAAGCTTTTTTCGATATTCTGTGCTTTCTTTAAAGCCTCGACTTTCGTTAACGCCTCATCCCATTGACCATTTTCAATCTCCTTTTGAACATTTTCATACACGACTAATTGCTCATAAACTCCTGATGCTTCAGGGTCATCTGGTTTTTCATCTAATGCGAGCTCAAATGATGCCTTCGCTTTAGCAAACTCACCGTTCGCCATCGCTAACTTTGCCTGCTTCATCGACTCGTCATAAAGACTATCACCACAACCAGTTAACAGCATCATAGATAACACCATCACTGATAATCTCTTCATCTAGGATCTCCTCCTTAAACTAATCATTCAACCATCTAAAAACTCTATCTATATACTATCACTTCCTACTTTTCAAAGAAATTTCTATTTTCTCCAAATGAACACAGAAAAAAAAATCTTAATTATGGTATATTTATTGTAAAAAAGGTAAATACAAATTAATTTTTTGTAAAAATCATGTTATCCAACTTTATATAAAGAATTAGTTAAACTTATAGGAGGAAACAAAATGATTCACAGTAACATTGGCTCTGACGATGAATTGTTTAAAAAGATGAAAAAAGAGCTGATTGATATCCAATATGCACTAGATCAATCCTCAATTGTTGCCATGACAGACAAGCAAGGAAGCATCTTTTATGTCAATGATCAATTTTGTCACATTTCTAAATATAGCCATGAAGAGTTAATTGGGAAAAATCATAGTATATTAAATTCTAACTTTCATCCCCCAACCTTTTTCCAAACGATGTGGAAAACGATCAGCTCTGGTCACATCTGGAAGGGAGAAATTCGAAATAGAGCGAAAGACGGTTCGTTCTATTGGGTAGATACGACGATCGTTCCATTTCTAGATGAGAAAGATCTTCCTTATCAATACGTATCGATCCGTAACGATATAACACCCCGTAAAGCAATGGAGGAAAAATATCGACTCATTACCGAATATTCCTCCGACCTCATTGCGATCATCAATGTGGAGGGACATTTTCATTACTTATCCCCTTCACATGAAAACTTACTCGGATATGACCTATCTCTTTTACAGTCACAAACCTTCTTAAATTGGGTTCACGATGAGGATAAAGAGAGAGTTTTAACCGAATTGAAAAACATCGCTCAAAAAAAGCAAACATCATCGAAGCTTGAATTTCGATTTAAAAAAGCAGATGGATCGTATATGAATGCAGAAACGAACTTAAACCCAATTTACGATAACGCCGATACGATCCAACATTTTGTCGTTGTCACACGCGATACAACAGACCGAAAAAAATCAGATGAGCTCATCCGTCATCTCGCTTATCACGACCCATTAACGAATCTGCCTAATAGAAGATATTTCATGAACTCGCTCTACGATGAAATCGAAGTAGTGAAAAAAAATGGTCGCTCACTTGCCGTATTGATCATCGACCTTGATCATTTTAAAAACGTCAATGATTCAGCCGGACATGATAAAGGTGATTTTGTCTTAGTCGAAGCTGCTATGCGAATTAAAAATAGCGTCCGGGATAGGGATGTCATCGCTCGACATGGTGGCGATGAATTTACGATTTTGTTAAAAAATATAACTAATCAAGAGGAAGTCCAACGAGTGGCTGAGCGAATTCGAGCGAATTTAAATCAACCAATCAAAGTATTCGATCAATACTATACAATGTCATGTAGCATTGGGATTGCCACTTTTCCAGAAAGCGGAAAAGAAGCTGGCACCCTACTCACCCATGCAGACATGGCCTTATATAAAGTAAAGAACAATAACCGAAACGACTGCGCCTTTTTCGATCAAGAAATGGAGCGACAGTCGATCGAACGCATCTTGAAAGAAAACGCCTTAAAAAAAGCCATAACAGATAACCAATTCCATCTAGATTATCAACCGAAACTAGACCTTACAACAAAAGAAATCATCGGCATGGAGGCGCTCGTTCGCTGGAATCACCCGGAACTCGGAAGAATCTCTCCAGCAGAATTCATTCCACTCGCAGAAGAATCAGGCCTCATCTTACCGCTCGGTGAATGGGTCATGCGCCAAAGCTGCCAACAAGCAAAAAAATGGAACGATCTTGGATTTTCACTCAAGCTATCCGTCAACGTATCACCTTACCAACTAGAACAACCAGACTTTGTCCAAAGAGTCCAAGCCATATTACAAGAAACGGGCCTTGAGCCAAAACTATTTGAAATCGAAGTCACCGAAAGCATTTTTATCAATATTGATGACGCCACACTCGTCTTACAACAATTACAAGACTTAGGCATATCGATATCCATCGACGACTTCGGCACTGGCTACAGTTCCTTCAGCTACTTAAAAGAACTGCCAATCAACACATTAAAAATCGATGCCTCCTTCATCCGGGACATCCACGAAAACAAAGAAAGCCGAGCCATCGTCAAAGCCATGCTCACCCTCGTCCACGCCCTCAGCCTAAACGTCATCGCAGAAGGAGTCGAAACTAAAGACCAACTCCAAATCCTCATCGAAGACGGCTGCATTGAGGGACAAGGATATTTATTTAGCAAACCACTATGCAGTGAAGACTTTAAAGCTTACTTGGAGCAGAGAATGTGTGTAAGTGTTGGGAAGTAGAATAAGAAGATGATGAAAAAGAGATAGCAAAGGCTGTCTCTTTTTTTAGTGTGGGGTAGGAATATAGAGTTACATCCTATGTTCTGGTTAAACAAAGCCCGATGGAACAAGAAAAGAATGGATTATATCATTTAAATACATCCTATGTTCTGGTTAAACGTTTGGGAAATTCATCCCCATTAAGCGACATCATTATTTAAATACATCCTATGTTCTGGTTAAACCCGCTCAATCCACATGCCGCCATCACCGGACTGTATTTAAATACATCCTATGTTCTGGTTAAACAATGAATAGTCCTGCGATGAGCGAGGATTTTTATTCATTTAAATACATCCTATGTTCTGGTTAAACCCCCCCGAAAAATCAAGCTTCTTTCTTTACAGTTTATCCTATAAATGGCTATACGACAAGGTTTTGCGCTTTTTTCTCCAACCGTTTGTGAGTTCAACAAAAAATTATGTTTTTATTGCTGTAAATGCTGATGTATCAACGTTTATAAGCAACTAAATGGCCTTGACGGTTGGAGAAAAATCTTTGGTGTTCAAAAGAGTTATAGAAAAAGTGATTCTCCATCGCCTTTAGCTGGGGTTCCTATTTCAATTTCGGTAAACGCATGTTCATTCATCATTGTTAAAATGGAGATGAAATCTTCCTCTTCGTCTATAATGTCTTCAATTTCTTTACGCAGCTTCAAAATATTCGCTGGTGTAATATGCCCTCGAAAGACCGAATTTTGATAGTGAGTTAAGTATTTCTTACAAATTTTAAAGACTTTTTGAACCCGTTTTTCATTGACGTCGTAAAATACAAAAGCATAGTTAGCATTGAATTTCCTCATCGTCATTACTGCTTCTCCTTGTCATCAAACGGCGCGAAGGACTGCCCTTCCATGATGCACTTAATAAGTTTATATGCATCTAGCTTAATGGCTGTATGATAGGATACTTTCCTCTTAAGCTTTGGATGAAGAAATACTTTATTTAATCGTTCTTCAAACGATTGGACAAAGATTTGCTTCCCTGCTTCATTCAACAAACAGTAATTTAATTTCTTATCAAAATGCTTTCCTACTTGGAGCTTGCGATTATTCACATTTTCAAATATTGTTTTGAATACAATAATCGGTTTAAATACCTCGCATAAATCTAAGCTTAATGAAAACCGACCTTCTGAAGGCTCATGCAGAAAGCTGATAGATTGATTTAAGTGTGTTCGGTAAATTTGTGAAATCGTTTTAGCATATAAAAGAGAATTCCCGAATGAAATTAAAGCGTTCATCGGATTATCCGGCGGTCGTCTTACTCGTTTATTAAACAAGAATGTTTCTGGCAAAAACCATTGGAAAGAATCATAAAATCGTTTCCAGATCGTTCCCTCTATAAACAATATTTGTTGGATCGTGACTTCTTTATCAAGCAAGATAGGAACTTCCTTACGTAACCAATGAAGGTACGGCTGCAATTCTTTTGCTCCGTGAGTATAGTAGTGATACAAGACATGGTAAATATTATTCGCGATCCCCTTGACTATAGCTTTAGCTATCGGCAGACGCATCTTTTGAAAAGCCTCCGCTTGTTTAATCGTTAATCGACCACTGACCAGCCCTTCTTTCGGATAGAATGTACCGGAATACTGCTGGTGATAATTAAAGAAATGAACGGTGATCCCAGCCTTCGCGAGGAAATCAAATAGTTTACTATTCATGCTCACTTCATTTAAACAATAAATTTCTTTCACGCCTTCAACCGGTATGTAAGTATGCCCCTTCTCGTTTCGAAAAATGAGTGAATGATCTTTTCTCTTTAATTCGCCAATTGACATTAAATATTTAACAGATTGCATGACTTCACCCCTAAATATTAAATATAGCAGTATTCATAATAGGCACATTTTTTACATTTTTTCTCCCCAAGCACATCAGCGATAACATCCCCTTGGATGTATTCCTCGATTTTCATTAATAATTCTTCTAATTCCTTCTCTAGCTCTGAAGTTAGTTCTACATACACAATTTTCTTATCTTGCTTTTTCTTTTCAATAAACTCTATTTTTCCTTTCCGTTCAATCCCTTTATCCTTTAACACTTTCAAATAATATAAAGTTTGCCATTTAACAGCTTCCACATCAGAATCCGACTTCTTCACTTCGATTAGATAATCATCCGTCAATTTATCGATTTTCACACTATCAATCGCTACTTCTTTTCTTTTAGCTTTTTCATTTTTTAATTCATGAAGAATTTTCCCGATCCGAACATCTTCACTATTATCTTCAAGGTTCACTTTATTCGCGAACAACCAACATTGCCTTTTGCAGTGAATATAGTAGTTAACCATCGTTCCCGTTATGTTCATAATATGAACCTCTTTCCATGATCCTCCAATGCCCGTTCATCAAACACCAATAATCCTGTGAATGTGTCTTTTTGAAGGAATCCTTCTCCATTTTCAATAAAGTAAATGTCTCCCAGCTTTTGATCATATATGCTCGGTTCTTGATAAATTGAAAAGAGAAAGTAGCTCATCTTTTCATTAACAATCGATAACTTCACACGCCGCTCTGAGAAATCCATCGTACGATTCTCAATGAGTTGTTTGTATTCGTTCCATACCCCCTGCCCGTCAATCACTGTGCCATTATCAAGAATCATCTCATACGCAAGAAACACCTGATATTTCTGTTCATCAATTAATTTCATATGGGCAGCCACTTCGCCATACTGTAGTTGATGAATTTTCTTATAAAAATCCAATATATTATTTTCATTGATTTCACTCTTAAACTCCCTTAATTCCGCAAACACCTGTTCATAAAAGTAATCAAAATTCTTTTCAAGTAAATGTTGACGGTATGTATCTTCAAGTAAATTAAATTGCAGACGAAAGTCATTGCGATAAATTTTACTCGCTTTGCTCATATTGAAGAAATACACATGACACTCTTCTCGTAAACAGGAGCGATTAATTCGTCCTAGAAATTGTTCATCACTATCAAGAATCGCTATATCTTTAAAACCAATGTCCATGTCAATATCTACACCCGCTTCAATCACTTGCGTCGCTACTACAATGACATCCTCTAATTTAAAGGACCCATCTTTATTTTTACCTAGCTGGTCAATTACTTTTTTTCGATAATAAGCATGATGACTACCTGTTAAGCGAATCACTGGTGTTTCATCTCCATATATTTCATGGAGCAGTTGATAAACCTCTTCTGCTTTTTTCAAGTTGATGCATTCAATTAAAAATCGTTTTTTTCCATACTTTTCTCTGCACTCCACCACAAAATCCACCAGTTGTTTACTGCTGATGACTCCTTGATCGATTAAGTCAAAATGGATTTTCACTCGATTTTTAAATAAAGGATCGGTGAAATAAGTTCTAGCATTCGGCAAGAGTTCAATGATTTCTTGCTTTTCATTTAATAAACGATCCAGTTTCGGAAGTGTGGCTGACATAATGATGATTTTCATATTTAATAAATGAGCAAATTGATGAAAGAATTCTATCATCTCCATCCAGCGAGCGTTTTTGTAACTTTGGATTTCATCAATGATAATGACGCTGTTACATAAATGAGCAAACGCAAGATTGGATTCTCTCCCCACTCCAAATAAGTAGTTAAAAAGGTTCACATGAGAGGTCACAGTGATTGGGTATTGCAGCATTTGGCGATATAATACTTCTTCTTTATAATCGTAAAATGCTTTGCCCGTTGTTTCTGACACATCGACATGTTCTTCTTCCTTACTTCTTTCATAAGATTGGATAATAGGTGTGACAGAATTGATTACGGAAATTGGATAAAGGTTTTGAATCTCTTTCGGAAAAATTTCATCCAATGTCATTTTTGTTTGTTCGACCAATGTATTGAATGGAAAGATATATAGAATTTTATTTAAACCTTTCTGTTCTTCTAATAGAGTTAAAGCTAAATTGATTGAAATATTCGTTTTGCCGCTTCCAGTCGGAGCTTCTAAATAGAAAATAGATTCATTTTGATGACGGATCAGCTCTTTTTCTGCTTCAAGATACATATCTGATCGCAGCTTGTTAATTGGTGTTTCAGAAAAATAGTCGGGATCTTGTTTATAGGCTTCAATCCCTTGCACAACCTTCGTATCTCGATAAGTTTGACGAAGAATATGAACATCTTCTTTCATTAAATAACGGAATTTCGGGCGGTTGCCTTCTTTATCGTAGGTGTAGGTCGCATAAAAGTCGGAAGCAACAAGTGTGGAGTAAAGTAATCTAGTTAAAATATAAAATGGGTAATGATTGTGACTTTCACTATCGAGATAGCCCTCTTCAATAAATTCATCTAGCTGAAATTTTTGAAAATAATTTGATTGACGAGCATAATAAGTTAAATACGTAGGCTTCTTATCAATCTTTTCTGCTAAAATCCGTAATTTATCACCGTATGTTTCCATAGAAAAGTCCTCTAAATAAGAGTGATGACGTGAAATGATATACGAAAAAACATACAAAATATAAGCAAGAAACATCAATTTATCATCATCTTCTGCCATTTGTAGATCCTGTTCATAATGCTCAAGAAATAAAAGCGAAGATAACAAGGAATGATGAGTCGTCATTTCTCCGTCTAACTTGATCTGCTTTTGTTTCATTTTCACTTTTTGAAAAGCAGGGTTCACTTTTCCAAGATCATGTAAATGGATGGCCGCATTAAACCATTTCTCAACTAAAACGTATTCCTCTTCTAAAAGTGGCTCAGCATTATAAGTCAGCGAGCAAATCGTGCGTGATATCGCTTCTTTCAACCCGTTTTCCTCTTTCAGTTGATCACAAAATGACATCACTAAATGAGAATGCTCCGCTAAAGTCTCAGCTTGGCCACGCCCAATATGAGCATATAACGGTGCACCTTTTGATAATAATTCATTAATGTCCATGCTAACCCTCCAATATGTATAGGGACAACAGCATCACATTGTCCCTATATCTAATTAATAAAAGGCAATACAGCGGTCTTCTGCCTGAAAGAAGTTTTCCGGCTGCAAAATTTGTTTTACTTGACGGTTTGTATGCATCATTTCTAAAAAGACATAGCTATTTAATTTCGCTTCAAGTCCAAATGGCAGTAACTCCTTATAATAGTGCATGTTCCTTTCTCCACGAGCAAATCCACCTAGTTGAACATCCTCTGGTTGGAACAGGGAATCAATTCGCGTTACTTGATCTACTTCTGTCAGCATCACTTCTCGTACGCGACTAATGTTCGCTGGGTGATCATTTTTTCCCAAATAGGGCAAATATACAGCTTGATGAGTTAAGAGGAAATCAGATAACTGATTAAACTCATCATTTCCTTCGTCTAAAATGTAGATGGTCCAATGGGGCTTTTCTAACCATTGCTCTTTCACGATCAAATTATTTCCCGCTTCATTACTAGCGTAACCAACTCCATTATTAAACACTTGGATTTTGCGCGGGAAATACCCTCGATCCCCATGTGGTACGATGCTGATGTGAAGCCCTTGAAGCTGCTCGTAGAATTCTGGAAAAACATTTGATTCTGTCTCTCCCTCTGCTCTTATACTCCTATTCTGCTCATGATAACCGCCATGTCCAAGAATTGCTCCTAGCATTCCAAGCAATGCCACTTTCGGAATATGGCTATAAGTAAAATAGACATTAGCATTCACATCAGGCTTTTTAAAAAAAGCTGTTTCACCCGATAATTCAAAAGCAATCGCTCTTTTCATAACATCCACACCCTTATACCAATACTTCATTCGTATAAAGATGCTTCTTGTCAAACATGTCACTCACATTTTCCACATTCACTTGATATGGATTATAAAAAAGTTCAATCGTATCAATCTGGTCAGCTACAGACATTAAAAGCGGCACCATTTCGCCAAAATCATAAATTACTTTTCCCTCTTCATCTTTAGAAACCATCACATATTGATCAAGTTGAGGTAAATAAAGTTGCGCTCCTTCTTTACAAGTAATAAACAAAGCCAATTCATTTTCACAGCCAGCTTTACTATTTGTATTCAGAGCAGTAGCTCCTTTTAGCAACCCTTCACGCAGCTTTTCATAGGCCTCTACTGTATAACCGTCAAAGCCATCCACCATTTCGATATATTGATCATAATGGTTAGGATTCACACTGAAAGGATAAACATAATGGGTCTCATTACTAACGATTTTTTTTCCTAATGAAGACGCATCTGCTTCGGACTTTGTTGAATTACGGAAAGGAGAAAGAATATCTTGAACCTCTACTTCCGTTTCATCATATTTATTTCTGCCTTGTCCTACTTGAACGACTCCAGTTAAACTAATATTCTGATCTTTTACCGCAAAGGTAGCTCCAAAGTTCAGAACATCCACGGCAGAGAATAGGTTTTTCAACACTTCTTTTGAAGATGTTTTTTTAGTCGGTTCCGTACCAAATAGCTCTTGATAACGCTCTGATAAGTCTTTCGGTTGAATTTTCCCATCTTCTTTGTCGGGAATGGTATATGATTTATAGTACAGCACCTTTTCCCCTTGCTGATTCCAAAGATTCTTCACCGAATACTTTAGTGCTTTATCACTGCCGAAAATCGTTCCATCACTAATCGTTTTCGGTCTACCTGTAAAGTCTGCATTCCAATTCGACATATGAGCACCAATTCCAACAAGTCCATATACACGTTGATTCATTTTCACCATTAACCTTCTACCTCCTCATATGATTGTTATTTGTTCGTTTGGTTTTCAGCTTTTTGATAAAATATGTTATTGGCCAGTAAGCCTGCTAATAGCATATTCTTATTTTTTCCTTCTAGCTTGGCAGACGTTTCGTATCCTTGAACCATCGATAAAGCATTTTTAAATGCGACATATTCAAAATTAATCGCATGTTTATATGTATCAAATAAATCAGCAATTTTATTTTTAAGCACTTGAGGATTTCTGGCTTTGATAATCGGCTCAGCGATTCCAAAGTTTTTATTTATTTTGGCCACTTCCGATTGTGATAATAAATAATAGCCAACCTGACCAGCTAAAAAGAAGAATTCTTCGTCGTTCTCACATGCAATCAGTTCTCCTCTAGTAGCTAGCTTTTCTTTCAGCGAACTATATACTTCTTTAATTTGATCAGCCAACTCCATTCCCTCCCTATCATTTATTTCTTTCAGCAAAGCAAGACGCAACAGAAAAGCATCCGCTACTTTTCTGAAATTTAATCCTTTTGTCGTTTTTAATAGTTGATTTTCGATAAGCTGCTGCGAATATTTCTGAAGAAATGGACGAATTGTCTTGTCAGTATCTTTGACGAGAAAATCAAATAAGGCTTGCCGATTCATCACATAAACCGATATCATTTCTACTGTGAATATATTTTCTTTCGGTTTAGGGGCTTCTGTGTCTAGCAAATTGTTCGGCATATAATTCCCGAAAAATAATTGATTAATCAACTTTCTTACTTCTCCTTTACCGACTAACACAGGATAAGATTTCGTTATTAAACTATCATTTTGTTTTTCTTGAATATTCAATATATTATCAATCGTAAGCATCCAATTTTCCCTCGGCTCAAACGGGGTATTATCGAAATATTGAATGCTTCCATTTTTATCTAAACTTAAATAATAGGCACCTTTTGCTACGTTCCTTGCCTTTTCATCCCCTGTTCCTGAACCAAATATTTCATGAAAAGGTAAAGTAATTTCTTTAAACTTTCCTTGTCTTTGTAGCCATTGATATAATTGTTTAATGGAGATGGCTTCTTCAAGAGCGGTTCGTGTAGGTACGGTTGTTTTCATCGTTTTCAATTCAAAAAAAGGTTTTTTTGCATTCATACTCACATCGTAAGCAGGCAAACCGACAATCTCATCATCTATGAGCCGGTTAAACGTATTAACATTAAAGATGCGTGGTAGTATATAGAGTTCATATTCTTTGTCGTAATTCTCTATCTCTACATCAAAAAATAACTTAATATAGTTACTCACCTTATATTCACTTACTAATTCACGAACGTTTTCTATCACGGTATCAAAATGGTTTTCCCAAAAGCGAAGAACTTTCTGTTGGTGAGCTTTGCGATCCTCAGATGATAAATATTTCATTAATTCAGGATAGCTTTCAGTAAAATAGATTTCACGTTGAGCTTCCTGTTGCTGCCGCTCGTCCTTTTTCTTAGCAGTGATCGGATAGAGTTCAAATAACCGATTATCTGATTTCGGAATGTTCTCGTTTAAAAAAGATAAAAAATGCTCTCGTGCTTCACCTATTTCTTGTTTATCATCTTTTCCAAACAGATAATCTTTTTTGACAAACAGCGAAAGAAAGTTCGTATTATGTATTTTCTTCTTGGGGATATCTACACATTTGTTCATATCGTCATTTAAAACACTACTCAATGAATCTACTTGCCTAAACCAACGCAACAGTCGTTGGTTCTCCGTGACAGTTTGATCTTTCTTATCAATCACTAATGTTTCTATAGCAAGCGGATCGTGAAGAGAGAGCTTGACATAAAGCCCCTCCTTCAATTCGTAATTATCCAATAATATTCTAGGGTGTTCTTCTACTACTTTAGTGAATTTACGCACTAAATCTTTTAACATAGCTTCTTCCCCCTTCTCTAAGCAAAGTTGGCGAAGCAAAACCCTCCACCGAGTGACGATCCTTTCTCTCCAAGAGAATTACCAAGCGCTGTGTAAGCTAGCTTTTGTGAATCCTCGTCACTATTCACCGTAATTTTCACCTTATTTCCTAATAGCCGAACCCCCTTATATGAGATCGCCATTGGCTTTTGATTCATAAATTCCAAACGCTGAATAAATTGAGTGTTTTCTATTTTTTTACCATATGCATCGTAATACTTCTTTTCCACATTGGCTTGTAAACGTTTAATGAATAAATCAACATCCCCATCTTCCTGCAACCACGGCTTACCATCTACCGTGACGATAACTGGGATGACCGAATAAAGCTCCTGAATCACTCTGTTCCCATGCTTCCGCTTCTCAATCGCAATGCATTGAAAGTCGTCACTTTTTTGCTTTCGTAAACATCGTTCCATCTTGTCAATAAACTCTTTTTGTAAGCTACGAATCCGAAAAACATAAATCGCTCCAGCTTTGTAGACTTTTGTTTTTGATTCAACCGGATAAAATCCCGAGAAAGTGTACGGCTTAACTTCTCGGCGTCCGTGCATCTCTTTTAACGTTTCATCCATCAACATGCAGCGATTGAGATAAGCACCTATTTTTTCTTGAACATTCTGAAAATAGATATTCTGCTTCACCATCACTGTAACCGTTAATTCATAACATTCCATTTCTAAACCCCTTTCAAAAAGACGATTGGTATATAACGGAAATGATCTTTCACCATCAGTATAAATCCCTTTATTTAGTAAATCAAGAGAAAAATCAAATTTTAATTAAAAAACAATTAATATTGAAAAAATGTATACATAAAGAATAAAAAAACAAATATATACACATCGTGTTACGGTTTCACAAAATAAATTGCTTTAAATAAGCAACAATGAATATGTTTAAATACACGCTACTATTCAAAAGTAATGTTGCGGTTAAATAGCTATCCGTTATTGATTTTATACTTTTTCTACCATAATTATAACGTCCACTCTCCTTTAAATCAAAGAAATAAACCAGTAAAAAACCACTCAATCATTCCCTGGAAAATAAATTGATGATACACACCTTTCTAATTAATAACTTTTTCTCCAACCTCCAACAACGTTCAAACACCTAAAAACATTGGTATATCAACGCTTCTAGCAACAAAAATTCATTTGTTCATTGAAGCCTCAAACGGTTGGAGAAAAAACGATCAAAGCTTGTCCTTAAGCCATTTTTAGGATAAACTGTAAAGAGAAAAGCTTGATTTTTCGGGGGTTTAACCAGAACATAGGATGTATTTAAATTTAACGACGATTATCGTTATTCACATATTTTTTATGTTTAACCAGAACATAGGATGTATTTAAATTTTGTACGTTGTCCGACGGTTGCTAGTTTGGCGAGTTTAACCAGAACATAGGATGTATTTAAATGGTTTTACATTTTAATAAAACAGTTAATGTATTTGAGTTTAACCAGAACATAGGATGTATTTAAATAATGGGGAAACAGTCGCGTTTAAAAATATGAAGATGTTTAACCAGAACATAGGATGTATTTAAATAGAAAAATGAAATTGGTGTCGCCCTCATGGGAACCCGTTTAACCAGAACATAGGATGTATTTAAATTGCTTAATGTTAATCCTTTTTTATTCAGTAGACTCGTTTAACCAGAACATTAGATGTATTTAAATATTTGCATTTCATGAGTATGTCCACTTGGAGCAAATAGTTTAACCGAAACATTGGATGTATTTAAATTAAGTTGGGTCCGTTGGAAAGACAGGCTTCCCGTCGTTTAACCAGAACATTGAATGACACCCTTACTGAATATTAAGCAATTTAACTTCCACTTCATGGAGTACAAAGGTGGATAGGCCACACTAAGTGGAATGTAAATGATAATTTCAAAGAAGGAGGCGAGAAAGATGGAAAATGAATTAGAGAATAGTTTACTAAGAGAAATCAGTAAATACCCAAACGGTGCCGTATTCTTTATTACATTAGAAAACGGATTGGAAGCAGAAGTAACACTAGACACTATCTATGAGACAGATAACGGGCTGGAGGAAGACGAACCAGGATTTAAAGAATATATGGCTGCGCTTTTTGTTATTAATAAGATTTTAAAAGTGGCCAAAGAGAATGTTCCTAAAGAAGGTAGCTATTTTGAAGTTTCCATCTTAGAACCACCGAAGGAATTACAGCTTTTGTCTGGAGAAAATGTATGGAAGCCTACAGCTTAAAAATATAATTCGAATTAAAGACTGCTTAAGCGGTCTTTTTTACTGCCTACACAAGTGGAATGTAAATTTTTATAGTTTATCACTTGTTTTACTTTCAACAACAAAAGCCATATTTCATAGACGGTTGCTAAACACATCTATGAAATATGGTACAAGATTAAATAACTTTAATCTCCTAGTAGCTTACTCCTTATTCTCCATCCGCTTCCCTTCCCTAAACACTTTCGCACTTCTCACATATTCTACGTCCTTGACACCAAGGCGTGCATTGATCACGCGGGCGATCGCAAAGAAGTAGTCCGATAAGCGATTTAAATATTGCAGTGTAACCGGGTGGATGTCTGGTTCGACTTTCATGAGCTTCACAACTTGACGCTCCGCTCGGCGCACGACGGTTCTAGCGATGTGAATGGTGCTGGCTGCTTTGGAGCCGCCCGGTAAAATGAAGCGCTCTAATGCGGGTGCTTCTTGAATGTATTGGTCGATTTTCTTTTCTAGTTCTTCGACTGCTTCTGCTTGTAGCTTCCATCCTCTTGCTCCTGTTACTGTGGCTAAGTCACCGCCGCAGTCGAATAGTTCGTGTTGGATCGTTTCGAGGTCTGCTAAAATATCTTTAAACATTTCTGGGTCAAGCTCTGTCATCGCTTGACCGACGAAGCAGTTCGTTTCGTCGACTGTGCCGTAAGCTTCTACGCGTAAATCATCTTTGTCTACACGTCCTCCAATGATGCTTGTTTTTCCTTTATCCCCAGTTCGAGTGTATAGTCTCATTTTGGTTCCCCCTGTTTTTTTAAAATTTGCGGAATGCCATACCAGATCGTAGTGACTTGTTCGGCTTGTTTCGCCACTTCTTGAAAACACCAGCCGGCAGCATCTCGCCACATTCGGTCTAACGCTTCGATTGGAACGATTCCTTTTGTGATGTCCGAGCCGATTAATAATAGCTTGCGATCAGGCTTTTCTTTTTCCCAATCGAGCCATGCTTGTAGTTGTTGTTTCCAATGTTTTCGTGCAAGCTTAGCGTCTTCTGTTTGTTCAACAAGCTGTTTCATATAGCGTTCGATTCCTTCAAGCACGACGATGTTTTCCGTCCAAACTGGTTTTTCCATTTTATAAAATGATACCCACTGATGCGAAACTGCTTCTAGCTCGTACGTCTCTATTACCCATTGCTTTTTTCCATTGAAGGCACCGCCTGTAATGAAATGCATCGTTCACCCCTCCTTAATGAAGAAAGGGAAGCTGTTAGTTCATAGCCGCGGCCATTGTCTGCTTTCCACTCCCAAAACTGCTTTTCCACTGGAGCGAATTCCGTTAATAAATGACGGATGACGCCTCCATGGGTAACAATCGCTCCTCGTTTCATCTCATGCTGTTCCATCACATCGAGCCATTTGTTCCAGCCGGAGCGAATACGAGAGCCAAATTCATGAAAGTATTCTCCCTCAGGCAAAAAGCTCGTGAACGGATCACTCACCCAAGTGATATACTCTTCAAGATGCTCCAGTTCTTGATGACGCTTGCCTTCTAAAATCCCGAAGTTCATTTCGCGAAACTCCGACCACACATCAACCGTCTCCATCGGAAATAGGATGCCCGCTGTATCAACACAACGCTTTAAATCGCTCGCGATCACTTTCTCATAATCAGGAATGAGCGGCTGAATCGCCTGCAAATCCTGTATTCCCCGTTCACTCAAGATCGAATTCGTCCAGCCGCTGAAGGCCTTTCGCTCATTGTCTGTCGTTATCCCATGCCGATAGAGACCAATAACCACAATGTCATCCATAATATAGCTTCCACTCCTTCTAGGCTAGCACCGAGCAAATCCCCGGTAATGCCGCCAAAATGTTTCATCGTGCTGCGGCGTACAAAAAGAAAAAAGATCGCTGTAACAGCCGTAAATATTAGAAAGGTTACGAACGCCTGACTGATCGCTACAATAATAGCTCCAACCACTAAAAGCCAGATGCTATAACGAAGTGCGAGCGTCGCATCTTTTCCCTGTTGAAAATAATAAGCGAGCCCCTCTTTTTTCGCTGGTGGTGTACCATTTAGTAATAACCCCATCACCATCTGACTGTAAAACGGAATCAAGCCTATCACGAACGCCAGCTGACTATCACCAAAAAGGATGATTTCATAGAAAAAGAGAAAGCGTGCCGCTAGGAAAATAATGAGCGATAGCACCCCAAAAGCGCCGACTCTCGAATCCTTTAAAATTTCCAAGCGTCGCTCGCGATCACGATACGAGAAAAAAGCATCGCTCGTATCAATCCAGCCATCTAAATGTAAGCCCCCTGTCCAAATAATCGGCAGTAGCCACAACAAGAAAGCATTCCCGAGGTGTGACAGCGGCGACCATTCGAGCAGCACCCAAAAGATACTCGCGTACAATAGCCCTCTCAGTAAGCCAAACAACGGAAACATCCGCAACACTGCTCGTAAATGAGCAGCATCCATCGGCAATTCACGGTGAATCGGGACGATCGTAAAAAATTGAAAGCTTAATAATAATCCATTCTTATAAGTTTTCCACTTCATTACTACATTTCCCTTTCTTGCTCGCTGACAATCGCCATAAATTTTTCCCAATCGAGGTACTGCTCTAGATGATGAGCAAGTTCATCATACGCTTGCTGCTTTTCTTCTATTATATTCAACTGTGATAGAGGAAGTCCCTTTTGGCTTCGTAGACGATTCAACCATTTTGAACGCCAAACATCATTATGGAACAGGTGATGCAAATACGTGCCGATGATGCGACCATCGGCAGAGTAATAGCCTTCCTCGCTGCCATCTTCTCTAATGACCAATGGAGAGGGCTCTTCAATCACCGTTTGCCCGATGTGAATTTCATAGCCGCTCAAATCAATCGTTGGTAGCTGTGCCACTTTCCCTTGAATCCGTACCGTTGTTTTTTCGTTGAAGAAAGTGGTCTTCCCAGAGATCAATCCAAGTCCAGTTTCACTATATCCCGCAACACCCGAGTCATGACCATCGGGGTCGATTAATTGTTCACAAAGAATTTGGTAACCACCGCATAAGCCCGCGACCACTCCTCCTGCTTTCGCATATTGAACCATTTGCTCCGCTAATCCACTTGTTTTTAAAAACTGCAAATCATGCAACGTACTTTTCGTTCCAGGCAACACAACCGCATCTGGCTCACCAAAGGCTTCAACGGCATCTACCCAGCGAACGGTCACATCTTTTTCTAGTAAAAAAGGTTCCATGTCACTGTAATTCGATAAATAAGGCAACTTGATCGCAACAATGTCTAACGCTTTTTTCGTTTGTGATGAGAAGCGATCGGTAAGCGACAGCGAATCTTCCCCTTCTAGTCGATGATTCGGCAAATAAGGAAGAACAGCAAGTACAGGAAGTCCCGTTCGTTCCTCGAGCCATTGCTGTCCTTCTGCAAATAGCTTAGGATCGCCGTGAAATTTATTAATAATTAACCCTTTCACTCGTTCACGCTCATGTGGCTCAAGTAACTCTAGCGTTCCGACGACACTGGCAAACAGCCCTCCCCGGTTAATATCCGCGATTAAAATAACCGGCACATCTGCCATTTCCGCCACCATCATATTGACGACTTCTCTTTTCTTTAAGTTCATTTCAACGGGACTTCCCGCTCCTTCGATGACGAGAAAATTAGCGAGATTGTTTAGTTCATTAAGTGACTGCTCAATCACTTGCAAGGCCGTTTCATAATACGTTTCCCGGTACTCCATCCCGGAGATCGTGCTTTGGCGTTCTCCACGCAGTACAATTTCTGAACGACCCGAACCCGAGGGCTTTAATAAAATTGGATTCATTGCCGGAATGGCTTCTAATTGACAAGCTTCTGCTTGCAATCCTTGGGCGCGACCGATTTCTTTTCCAGCGGCAGTGACATATGAATTATTGGAAACGTTTTGCGATTTAAACGGAGCAGGTTTGAAACCTTTTTGCCAAAGCAAGCGGCAAAGAGCTGTTGCTACTAAGCTTTTCCCGACGTCTGAAGCCGTTCCTTGCAGCATTACACCCTTCATAGACCTTCCCCTCCTTTCTGTATAAGCGGCAAACTATGCTCAACAAGCACCGCTTCATCCGCTTCTGACACAAAATATTGATGTAACTCTCCCAATGTTTTCGCATAGTAGAATACTAGTGGTGATGAAAGCGGCTCAAATGCTAACTCATTGGATACGATAATCATAGAAGCGACCGTTTGCCGAAGACGATTAATTTCTGTGATTACTCGTCGTTTAATCTCCGCATGGAACAGCGGTTGTTCCCATTCACTTTCATCCTCACTACTTGAAAACCATTCATTCGTTACTAAAGTCGTTAAGCAATCGAGTAAAATCACGTCTTGTTGCGCAAACTGATCGGCCAGTTGATCTAATTGAGTCGGTTGTTCCCACGTGTTCCATGTAACATCTGATTGCTGCCGCTGTTGTTGATGAAGTTGTACACGCTCGGCCATTTCCTCATCCGTTACTTTTCCACAAGCAATATAATGAAGTCCTCCGCCACGCCGTTTCGCTTCTGCCACTGCTTTTTCTTCTGCTAAACGGCTTTTTCCGCTCCTTACACCGCCGACAATGATCGTTAATTGTGCTGTTTCCATGCTAGTAATACCTCTTTCAATTGATCATTTTCTTCTTTCGTTTTCACGGCTGCTCGAAGCCAGCGACCGTTTAACGTCGGATAATTGTATGTATGGCGGAGAACTAACCCTTTTTTCAATAAAAACTCTAGCAAAGGTCGTTGATCTAACAATCCCGGATCACGAAGCAAATAGAAGTTTACCGCGGAGTGCGTAAAGCCAAACCTTTCTTTATCTAAAAATTCAAACATCCGTTCACGTTCTTCTTCAATCAATTGTCGCGTCATTTTCACAAAGCTGGCATCTTGTAAAGCTGTCTCTGCCGCTAATAACGCGAGGGCATTCACATTCCATTGCGGGCGAAAACGAGCAAGGCGCTCAATAATCGTTTCAGAAGCGAGGGCATAACCAATTCTAAGCCCAGCGATCGCATACATTTTCGTTAAGGAACGCAAAATCACCAACTGTGGATAGTTCACTAAATAAGTGGCGTATGTAAAGTCTCCGGCAAAATCATAAAACGCTTCATCTACAACGACTAAGCAGGAGCTTTCTTTTAATTGGTCCAAAATATATAAAAGATCATCGTGCTGAAACACAAGGCCGGTCGGATTATTCGGTGTGCAAATGAAAAGGGCAGCCGCTTCTTTTGCCACTTCAACGATGCGTTCCACTCCTTCATCGATCGCCACAAAGTCCACGTCACACTGATACGCTCGGCAAGCCGTTTCGTATTCAGAAAAAGCAGGCTGTACAATGACGACACGCTCATCTTGAAGCAATTGTCCGAGAAATTGAATCACTTCAGCTGCTCCATTTCCAAGTAGCACCTGATCCGTCGTCACCCCATTTTGCGATGCTAGCAACTGAGTTAACGAACGCCCTTCTGGATCAGGGTAATCAGACACCGCAGAAAACCACTCGCTCCACTTTTCTTTTAAAGAAGGAGGTGGCCCATACGGATTCGTATTGACGCTAAAATCAATAATTTTTGTAGGTGAAGCTACGTTCATTTTTTCATATAAATGAGCCGGATTCGCCCCATGAGCGGGCAAGTTCATAAAGCAGACCTCCTATCCATAACGTAAGTAAAAATAATAGCGATGACCGCTGCATAATAGTGTTAGCGAGTAAAATGTCCGCTGCTTTTTTTTGCTTCAGTGGCTCCCCCATTTTGGCACGGTGGGATGCACGCCCTTTATATGTGTTGAGACCACCAAGCTCAATGCCTAGTTGAGCGGCGACTGCTGCTTCACACCAGCCACTATTTGGACTTGGATGTTTTTTCGCATCACGACGAACGATCGACCACACTTGTTTTTTGGAATAGTCACTTTCTGGGAAAGACCATAACATCAGAAAGCTAGTGAGACGAGCAGGAAACCAATTGACGACATCATCCAGTTTGGCAGATGCCCAACCGAATTGTCCGTAGCGCTCATTTTGATAGCCAACCATCGAATCGCATGTGTTAATGGCGCGGTACATCATCGCTCCAACGCCACCAAACAGCAACGCCCAAAACAACGGAGCCGTAACGCCATCACTTGTATTTTCAGCGACCGTTTCAATCGCCCCGCGCGTAATATCCGCTTCCTCCAAGTGGTCAGTATCACGACCAACGATGTACGATAGCTTCAAGCGAGCTTTCGGTAAATCTCCAGCCTGCAACGGTTCATACACACTTAATCCCGCTTCCTTTAAGCTTCGGCAAGCAATCGTCGTCGAAATGATGATCGCTTCTACAACGACACCAACGAGCGGATGGATGAAATAACTTAGTGAGATCAGTAAGAAACTTATGCCTCCAGTGACGAGCAAAACAGCTAGTAGCATCCACACCCCTTTCTTCTTTCTTTGCTCCCCTTGATTGAGTCGCTTTTCTAAAAAGGCAATAAAAGAGCCAATCCAGCGAACAGGATGAGGCCAGTGAGGAGGATCACCAACTAGGCGATCAATGATAAACGCAAGCGTAATCGCGAACAAATGATACATCATCGTCTCCTCCTCCCTTCCTCGTTATTTCGCAGAGCAGAAGCCGTACTTTCATACACCGCTTCACCAATCGCTTTACCAAGCGGCGTAATCGTTCCAGCAAACTCCTGCTTCATCCCACGTTGGGTAGCCGCAATTAACATGCTGTCGGTCGATGTCCCTGTAGCAAATGTGCCGGTGAGTGGATCTTTCACTCCATAATCAAACAACGCTTTCACTTTCGCTTCGGTGGCGGTCATAATCGCTTGCACAAACGCTTCTTCTGAAAGATGAGCGTTGGCAAACACCCATGTGTTGATCGTTCCCGGCTGCATAACCGTTTCATGCTCCATTGCTCGTGACACATCGACAGCATTCCCAACACCAGCCGTCACGACAACAAAGACGGACATCCCATCTTGTTCAACGAGTCGATAAGAAGCATATTCTAGGTCCACCGCCGTCATCATTCCAACTGTTTCATTCACATCAAAATGATGCGTCTCAAGAAATTGCTTCATCTCTTCTTTAAAATCGTCATTATTATAATCTTTATCAACATGCCGATTGACGAAGCTTCGATGCCAGCCCCAACCAGCTCCAATGACGCCTGCTGATAAAGTTTTCAATAAAATCGGGGAATCGAGTGCGATGAATCCTTCATTTTGCCGAATAAGCGAGCCCGCTATTTCAATCGTTGCTTCATCTTCCTCAACTTTCAACGGAAGAATGCTCATTTGTGGCTTTGGCACTTCTGGATGTGGCCGCTTTTGTACAGCGGTTTTATAAACGGAATGAATATGCTCTTCCTGTAATACTTCACTCGGCATCCCAAGCCCATGAATGCGACCGTTTTCCATCAACAGCAAGCGATCACAATAAAGCGAAGCTAAGTTCAAATCATGAAAAATAGAGATCACCGTGAGTCCTGTTTCTCTCGTCATCTTTTTTAACAAATCGAGCAACTCTTTTTGGAATGCAAGGTCGAGATGATTCGTCGGTTCATCGAGCAGCAAAACCTGTGGCTCTTGAGCAAGCGCCTGCGCCAAATATACGCGTTGTCGCTCACCGCCAGACAACGCATCTAAAGGTTTATCAGCGAAGCGCGTCGTTCCCGTACCTTCCATTGCTCGCAACACAGCTTCTTCATCTTCCCGCTTCCACACTGGGAATAGTCCGCTTTGATGAGCATAGCGGCCGAGAGAGACGGTTTCTTTTACTGTATAAGCAAAGGGCAAAGACGTATCCTGAGGCAATACGGCGATCACTTTCGCTAATTCTTTCGGCGAAAATCCCTTCAGCTTTCTGCCTTGAATCGTCACTTCACCCGCTTGGATCGGTATGACGCCGCTCAACATTTTCATCAACGTCGTTTTACCACTACCATTTGGTCCTAATATGCCAAAAAGCTCTCCTTGCTGAACGGAAAAAGATAGCTGATTCACAATCGTTTGATTGCCGTAACCACCGGCGACTTGTTCTATGTTTATCATGCGGCACCTCTTCCTTTCCTATGTTTGCGCAGTAGAATCAGGGCGAATACGGGAGCGCCAATGACTGAAGTAATAACACCAATAGGTAATTCCGTCGGAGAAATAATCGTTCGCGACACTAAATCGGTTAAAATTAAAAAGCCTGCCCCGATCAAAACAGATAACGGCAGTAAATGACGATGATCCGGCCCCCACACAAGCCTAATAAAATGCGGAATGACAAGACCAACAAAGCCGATCGTTCCAGAAACAGCCACCGCAGCACCCGTTAATATCGAACCAGCGCCTAAAATCACAAGCTTTTTCCTCCGAACATCAACACCTAAATGCTGCGCTTTCTCCTCACCGAAAGTCATCGCATTCAACTCTGCGGAATGAATCACGAGCAGCAACGTCCCAACTAAGAAAAACGGAATGATCAACTGAATATAATCCCAGCCTCTCATCGACACACTGCCGAGTAGCCAACCGATAATTTGCCGTAATTCTTCCCCTGTAAGCGCGATCATCAATGAAACCATTGCCCCTAAAAAAGAACTAAAAATAATTCCCGTCAGAATGATCGTCTCTACTTTGAACGACCGTTCAATTGCTTGAGCAAATAAAAGAACGATAAAAATAGTAACAATCGCGGCAATAACGCTCACAATCGGCAACGTGAATCGTTCGAATAAAGGAAGTTGAATATTAAAAAATAGCACCATCACCGCCCCCGCAGATGCACCAGATGACACCCCTAACGTATAAGGATCCGCTAAAGGATTGCGTAACAGCCCTTGAAACGCCGCTCCCGCCACCGCTAGCGAAGCGCCAACGAGCCCGGCAAGCAACACGCGCGGAAGACGAATATTCCAAACGACACTATCAAAGGATGGATCGATACCACTAATCGATGTACCGAAAAAATGGTGGGATAATAAGAATACGATATCCCGAACCGGAACGTGCATCGTTCCGACCGAGATACCGGCTAATACCGCTATAATAAAAAAAGCAAAGGCTATAATATACGCAGAAACTTTATTTCTTAAAAACATCTGGATAAACCGCTTCAGCAAGTTGCTCTAATCCTTCTGTTAAACGCGGACCTGTACGAGATACTAAGTCAGAATGGACATCGTACACTTCTTTATTTTTGATCGCAGATACATTTTCCCACCCTTTACGGCTTAACACTTGCTCTATCGGCTTTTCAGTATAGTATCCATAAGTTGTGATGATGACATCTGGATTTTTCTCAATCACCGCTTCTTCCGTAATTGGTTTCCAACCATCTAAATCCGCTGAAGCATTTTTCACATGAATCATTTCAAGCATTTCATTCATAAATGTATTTTTTCCTGGAGTGTACATTTCAGGTGCTGGCGAGACTTCCACAAACACATTTTTCATTTCGTCTTCTGTAATCGCTTCGGCTTTCTTCTCGATGTCTGCTATATCTTCTTTCATATCAGTCACGATTTCATCCGCTTCTTTTGCTTTCCCTGTCGCTTGGCCAATCATTTCAATCGACTCATATACTTCGTCAAAATTTTGAGCATCATTAACAACTAGCACATCGATGCCAGCGTCTTCTAATTGCTTCAAGCCATCTTTCGAATTGTGAGCACCAGAAGCGTGAGCTAACACTAGATCTGGATTTAAGCTAATAATTTTCTCCACATTAAATTCCATGCCGCCCACTTTTTCGATGTCCGCTACTTCTTCCGGGTAAGTATCATTGTCGGTTACTCCAACAATTTCTTTATCAAGATCTAATTCAAATGCGATTTCTGTATTGCTTGGAATTAGAGAAACGATGCGCTCGGGATCTTCGTCGATAACAACTTCTTTTCCTGCACCATCTTTAATCGTCACTGGAAATGCCGCTTCTTGCGTTTCTTTCGGTGGATTCGTTTGCTCTTTTTCCGGAGCCGCTTTCTCTCCACCACAACCAGCTAGTACGCCAGCTGCTAACAACATAGATAAAATCGAAGTGGATACTTTTTTCATCTTTTCTATTCTCTCCTTTATGTTTAATAACAAAATAAAAAACACCTCTACGTATAGAGATGTGCAGTGAAAAAGGGCAAATCCTACCCTTTCACACCACCCTATCCTCGTAGGTTTATCGGTGCTTGTGATACAGGCAGGTTTTCTGGCTCGTGAAATGAACAACTTCACTCACAGTGGCGGGACCGCGCTGGATTTACACCAGCTTCCCCTTTTAAGAAACCGATTTCTAACGGCTTCGCCTAATCAAGCATATGTAAAATTGATTAACACTAATTATACACAATTTCAATCCCACTTCCATGCTCTTTTTTCCCTTTCAAAAAATTAGCGGAAGAAGTTTGAATTTCCCATATGTATCCGATAGAATACAAGTAGTATAGACTACTATAATTTGAAAGGAGTGGATACATATGAACTTATTCATCGTTATCGGACTATTCATTCTTCTAATGGCTATAGGGGTTTACCTAATATTTGGTCTGCGCCAAGTCCTAGATTCTCACGAAGCATCAAAAGTAGACAAAATTCCAAACAACCACTTCACAAAACAAAATAACAACCACAGCGCTGGCATGTAATAACTAAAGCGGAAGGCGCTGTTTAGCGACGGATGAACTGGATAAAACAATCCGCAGAGACGACCTCTGCGGATTGTTTTTATCGTTGCTGAACAAGTTGAATTTCTTCAATCGCTTGTTTCATGATTCGCCCCATTTGTGTCAGTTCTTCAAAACTAGTAGCGAGCGGTGGCATGAAGACAATGACGTCACCGAGCGGTCTTGTAAGCATGCCAAGCTCTCGCATTCTTAACGTCGCTTTATAAGCGACACGCTCTTCCGATAGAAATGGCTCTTTCGTTTCTTTATCCTTCACGATTTCGATTCCGCACATCAGCCCAAGCTGACGAACATCCCCAACTTGTGGCAACTCGGCAAGTTCAGCTAAGATTTCCTTAACATACTCGGCTTTTTTAGCCGCTTGATCGACTAATAGCTCTTTTTCGAAAATCTTTAAATTTGCTAAAGCAGCAGCGCAGCCGAGTTGATTCCCTGTATAAGAATGGCCATGGAAAAAGGTTTTCATTTCTGTATAATCTGCATAAAAAGCAGCGTAAACTTTTTCCGTTGTTATCGTTGCTGCGATTGGCAAGTAGCCTCCTGTGATTCCTTTAGCTACCGTCATAATATCTGGTTGAACGTCTTCATGTTCAACTGCAAACATCTTTCCTGTTCGACCGAAGCCTGTCGCTACTTCGTCCACGACAAGTAAAATATTAAACTCGCGGCAAAGTGCTTCCAACGCTTTTAAATAACCAGGCGGCATCATATTCATTCCGCCAGCCCCTTGCACCATCGACTCAATCATCACACCTGCAATTTCTTCGTGCTTCTCTTCAAATAATTGACGAATCGCCTCAAGTGACTCCCGCTTCACCGCTTCTTCATCGCCAGAAGGATGACGGTATGTTGCTGGAAATGGTACGACGTAAGAATTAAACATTAACGAGCTATAGACGCGGTGATAAATATCAATGGCGCCGACACTAATCGCTCCAACCGTATCCCCATGATAGCCATTAGACATCGTCACAAATTTTGTTTTCGTCGTGATCCCTTTATTTTGCCAATATTGATACGCCATTTTAATGGCGATTTCCACCGATTCTGCCCCGCTATCCGAGTAAAAGACACGCGTTAAGTTTTCTGGTGTCAGTTTAACTAGTTGTTCTGCTAACTCAATCGATGGAACATTAGCCGCTCCCAATAAAGTAGAATGAGCGATTTTATCAAGCTGAGCTTTAATCGCCTCATCAATTTCTTGGCGGCGATGACCGTGGACATTAAGCCAGAGCGAAGAATAGCCATCTAAATATTCATTGCCGTGAATATCCCTCACCCTGACTCCTTCCCCACTTTCGATAATAAGCGGCGCTTCTTCGTAATCCTTCATTTGCGTAAATGGAAGCCACATATGTTTTTTACTAATGTCATATAGTCGTTTCGTATCCACGAATCTCTACCTCCTGCAATTGTTTAATCCTCCAATTTTCTGTGATTTCTGAGCGAGATGCTTCATCCGCTAAATAACTAGAAATGTTTTGAATAAAGGGAATCGTTCCGATAATTGGCACGCCCGTCAACTGCTCAATCATTTGTCGATTGTCTTGTTCAATCATTTCATCTTCCGGCACCGTACTTGATAAAATAATGCCCGTCACGTGCAACCCTCTATTCTTCAATGCTTCGACGGTCAGCATCGTATGATTGATCGTTCCTAGGCTCGCTCTAGCGACGATCACGACTGGAAACTTTAATTCTTCTATGAGATCAATGATGCAATACCCTTGACGATTAAGAGGAACATACAATCCACCTGCTCCTTCAACGAGTAACATCTCCTGATCGATCGCTTTCTCTTTAATATTTGTGATCACTTCTTCAATCGGAATGACCGTTCCCTCTTGTTCTGCCGCTAAATGAGGAGAACTCGCCATTTTGTATAAGTATGTAGATAACTCTTGATCTTTAAGCTCTGGCAACAATTGATAGATCTCCGCATCAGGAGCGATCAACTTTCCTTCTCGTTCTTCTGCCCCACTTTGTACTGGCTTATAAGGATAAACATCGACCCCTTGTTGCAAAAAGGCATGAGTCAGCAATAGCGTGGCAATCGTTTTTCCTGCATCTGTATCCGTTCCGGTCAAAAAAATTCCAGACATGTCTGTCATCCTCCCCGAAAAAAGTGTTAACTACATTTACAAAAATGTTAACATATGAAAAAATATTAGACAACAATATTTTTAACAAAAGGGGGAGCACTTATATGAAAGCGAATCAAATTGTATTATGTGCTTTGTTTGCTGCTTTAATGGCTGTTGGCGCCAATGTATCACCATTTTTAACCGTCGGAGGTGTACCTGTAACATTACAATTATTATTTGCTATTATGGCTGGAGGATTATTAGGTAGTCATTTAGGTGCTTGGTCGATGATCGCCTATATGTTTATCGGACTAGCAGGTGCTCCGGTGTTTGCTCAATTTAAAGGAGGGCCCGCAAGCTTATTGAGTCCAACATTCGGTTTCGTTATCTCTTTTATTTTTGTTGCTTATGCTGTAGGAAAATGTCTTGAGCACAACCGTCAAAAAAAGAACTACATCTTTGCTGGCCTACTCACTTTAGTGCTCAACTATGGAATTGGCACTAACTTTATGTATGCCGCGTTTCAATGGTGGGTTGAGGCTCCAGAAGGATTCAGTTATACGATGGCTTGGATGTGGATGGCCGCCTACCTCCCACTCGATACCATCGTCATCATTTCATCTTTAGCCACCTTACCTAAACTGCTAAATGCCTTGAAACAACGTAAGATCCGAACTGTCTAGTTAAGTGACACTTTAAGAGGGCTACAGGCCCTCTTTTTATTTTTTATTTTTATATGTATAGTAGATATATGTTGGTACTTTAGGAGTGGGATGGATGAGAATTCGAGATTGGGATCAAAGTTTGAAAGTACGTCTATTAGGCGAAGGAATTATGAATGTGACGTTTTGGATGTTCTTTCCCTTTCTTGCGATCTATTTTGCTGATGCGTTCGGAAAGAGTACAGCTGGGCTATTACTTATTCTTTCGCAAATCTTTTCGGTCATGGCCAATTTAATTGGGGGATACTGTGCGGATCGCTTTGGCCGCAGGTATATGATGATCCTCGCCGCCATTGGGCAAGGTTTATCCTTTTTGCTGTTTGCCTTTGCTAATTCTCCTTCATATGAATCGGCTCTACTCGGCTTTGTTGCTTTTTCGATCGCTAGCGTGTTCGGCTCTCTGTACTGGCCAGCAAGCCAAGCGATGGTTGCAGATGTCGTCGAAGAAAAAGATCGTAGCGACGTATTTGCCGTTTTCTATACATCGATTAATATAGCTGTTGTGCTCGGCCCGATTCTTGGGGGTATCTTTTTCTTTAGCTATCGCTTTGAATTAATGTGTTTCGCCGCGCTCGTCTGCTTCACTCTTGCTTTTATTCTATTTAAATGGACAGAAGAGACTGTTCCTGTTTCCAACAAAGAACGGTCGCTCGAAGGAGACACATGGTTTAGCGTGATATTAGCACAAGTGAAGGATTATCGGGTGATTGCTAGTGACAAACTGTTTATGCTCTTTGTCATCGCTGGTATCTTAAGCGCTCAAACATTTATGCAGTTGGACTTATTGATTCCGGTTTATACAAAGGAAGTCATCGATGTGCAATCGATCATGTCCATTGGCGACTGGAACTTAACCATTACAGGAGAAAAAGCATTCGGCCTATTAATCTCAGAAAATGGCCTACTTGTCGCCTTATTAACCGTCGTGATCTCAAAATGGGCAACTCGCTTTAAGGAAAAGAATATCTTTGCGCTCTCTTCCATTTTGTATGCATTATCGATGTGGATGTTCGGTCTAACAGAATGGTTTTGGGGCTTAGTCATAGCTATGGGAGTTTTTACATTTGGCGAATTAATGATCGTCGGCTTACAGCAAAGCTTCATCTCTAAACTCGCACCTGAAGATATGCGTGGACAGTATTTCGCCGCCGCGAGCCTTCGCTACACACTTGGACGAACGATTGCGCCAATTTCGATTCCAATGACCGTTTGGTTCGGGTTTTTATGGACATTTACCATTTTGGCATTGCTCGCGCTTGTCAGTGCTGGAATTTACTATTATATGTTTATTAAGTATGAACAACAGCGGGCGGGACAATTGATGGGAGGATAAATAGACCTTCGTTTCGTACGGAGGCTTTATTTTGCACTTTTCTGTACCACTTTTGTGTAAATTCAAGGTTTCCCCTTTAAAATTTACATATGTTTTACAATCATAATGAAGAAACTATTGTAAAATTAGGACAAAGGATACATGTCATATAGAACATTCATATAAAAAGGATCATCGATTAAAGTTTCACTATATAAGGAGTTGATTAGGGTGAGTTGCTACATAGGAGAAATTGCTATGAGCGTTCCTCAGTTTCAAACAAACACAAACAGTTCCCGTATTTACGATGTTTTCGAAAAGGATTCCTTATTAGAAGGTATTGTCGTCATGGAACAAGAAACCCCTATAGGAATAGTAATGAAAACCGATTTTTACCAAAAGTTATCCTCGAAGTATGGCTTAGCTTTATACATGGGTAAACATATAAGCTTAGTGACAACAAAGAACCCTCTAGTTGTCGATTACTTTACACCTATTACAGAAGTTAGTTCTTTAGCGATGGCACGTGAATTAAATAAATTATATGACTTAGTCTTAGTGAAAAAAAACGATCAGTTTTATGGAGTTGTGAATATCAAAAACTTATTAATTAAAATTGCTGAAGAACAAGTTCGTATTGCTACGAATATGAATCCGCTTACAGGATTGCCAGGAAATACACTAATTAAAGAAAACTTGATTGACACGCTGAATAATCAACCGGAATTTTCAGTGTTATATGCTGATTTAGATCAATTCAAAGCTTATAATGATGTGTATGGCTTTTCTAAAGGTGACGATTTAATACGAGAAACAGCAAACATTTTAAATAAATCTGTTTTGTTAAACGAAAAGGGCTTTGTCGGTCATATTGGCGGAGATGATTTTATTGCCATTCTTCCCCATTACCAATATCACTCCGTGTGTAACTCAATTATTCAAGAATTCAACTTAGCGATTAAAAAGTTTTTTAGTGAAGAAGATTTAACAAACGGGTACGTGATGGTGAAAAACCGGAAAGGAATCATGGAACAAACCGCTCTTACCGCTATTTCGATTGCCGTGGTCACCAATCAAGATAGAAATTTCTCTTCGATTGAGGAGCTTAGCGAGGAAGCCGCACGAATGAAAGGCATTTGCAAGCTTTCAACGGAAAGCTGCTACTTAAGTAATAATGACAAAGACCAGCCAATTGCTTGCTGCGAATACGGAGTTGGGTGCTAACTTCTCTTTTAATATGAAACAGGCTGGAGCTTATCCCCAGCCTGTTTTTATATACACTATTTCTTCACTGGTAGTTCACTTTCTGCAATAATGATGCCGTCTTCATCAGCATAGACATAGTGACCTGGTTTCCAATCAACATCCCCAAATTGAACAAGGATATTGCTTTCCCCTTCACCTTTTTTGATACTTTTCAGTGGGTTACTGCCAATAGCCATCACGCCGATGTTTTGCTCAGCAAGATCAGCTGTGTCGCGTACACAACCATAAACGATGATCCCTGCAAGTTTACGCTCTTCAGCAATCGCTCCAAGACGATCCCCTAATAAAGCACAATTTATCGATCCGCCGCCGTCAACTACTAGAACATGCCCCGCTGGAATCGTTTCTAGCGCTTGTTTGACGAGGACATTATCTTCAAATACTTTGACTGTAGAAATAGGACCGGAAAAACGCTTCTTTCCCCCATAAGACTTCATTTCTAGCTTACATACCTTTAGTTGATCAGAAAAATCATCACATAAATCAGCTGTTTTAATCATTGAAATCTCCCCTTCCTTCATCGTCTTACTTATTCGACAATTTCTCGCTTTTTCCTCTTTATGCGTAGGAATGCAGACCTGATATGACTAAGTTAACGAAGACTTGGTTGAACATAATAATACCGAAACCAATGATCGCCATCCAAGCTGTTTTTTCGCCTTCCCAACCTCGTCCGATCCGCAAATGTAATAAGGCGGCATAAAACAAGAAAGTAATAAGCGCCCATACTTCCTTCGGGTCCCAGCCCCAAAAGCGACTCCAAGCCATTTGGGCCCAGATCATCGCAAACGCTAGACCACCGAGAGCAAATAACGGAAAGCCGACAACAACTGCTCGGTAAGAAATTTCATCCATTAAATCTTCGTTAACTTTGCTCGTCCATGGTTTCAGTAAAGCAAAAATTTTCTTTCTTGTGATCAACCGAATAAGTACATACAAAATCGTGCCAGTGAAAAATGACCAAAGAACAGTATTTAATTTTTTGGCGTCGATACTTGCTGGAACCTCAATGAGGCCATTTTTTTGATTCGTCTTTTCGTATTGATTGTCCCCCTGATTGTTGACGACAATGGCATTGTTCGGAGCCGTTATCGCAGGCAAAGTGTATTCTGCCACTTCGACTTGTTTTTTCTGATTTTCAAATTGCATTTGCTTAGAATAGCCTGCCACGTTAAAGGCAGTAGTAATCGTAATAAATCCAACGACGACGACTAAAAAATACATGACTAACTCTAAAAAGAAAGGCCGCTTCCCTTTTTCTTTCGGATCGATCGTTTTTAATAAATAAATGACCCCCGTCACAAAAGAAATCGATAAAACAGAACTCGCGAATGCAACCGTGATGACATGGATCGTTAGCCATTCACTTTGTAACGCCGGAATAAGCGGTGACACATCTTTAGAGAAAGCATTGGCATAACCGAGCACAAGCAAGGCAATCGGCAAGACAAACAAGCCAATGACAGATTGACGATACATAAAATAAATAATTAAAAAACTCCCTACTAGCATAATGCCGAAGAACGTCATAAATTCATATAAATTACTGACAGGTGCGTGTCCGGCAGCGTACCATCTAGTAATAAAGTAAAAAATTTGCAAAACGAAACCTACTGCCGTAAGCGATATTCCTATTTTAGAAAACAAACTCTTTTTTGATTTGACTGAGAGCGCTAAAGGAATGATAGCAATTAAATACAACATAAACGAAATGTATAACGATGTACTGCTCCATTGAATAATAGATGTTGTAGACATATTCTCTCTCCCATGTATATTTATTTATATTCCACCATACCACGTTTTTTCCATTTCGACTATTTTGAATAATTAAAAAAGCTGCCCGATTGGACAGCTTTCTCCCTTAAGATTGACTTTTTTCTTTTAACAGCTCTTTTCCTGATATACCAGGATCGGTCATTTCGTATGGATGTAAAATGATATCCAGCTGCTCATGAGTAAGTACGCCACGAGCTACACAAATATCACGAACCGATTTGCCAGTGTCGATCGCTTCTTTAGCGATGGATGCTGCAATTTCGTAACCGACGTGCGGATTGATCGCTGTAATAATGCCGACGCTATTATTGACGTAGCTTTCCATCCGTTCCACATTAGCTTGAATGCCTTCAAGACAATATTGACGGAACACTGTAAAGACGTTTGTCATAACTTTGACTGATTGCAACAAGTTGAAAACAAGCACAGGCTCCATCACGTTGAGCTCAAATTGGCCTGCTTCAGAAGCAAGACAAATTGTATGGTCGTTGCCGATCACTTGGAACGCCACTTGGTTCAGCACTTCTGCCATTACTGGGTTAACTTTCCCTGGCATGATGGATGAGCCTGGTTGACGCGCTGGCAACGTAATTTCTGCTAAGCCAGCTCGCGGTCCTGATGCCATCATTCGCAAATCGTTCGCTACTTTTGACATATTCATCATACAAACCTTTAAAGCCGCAGACACTTCTAAATAGCAATCCGTATTTTGTGTGGCATCTACTAAATGAGACGCCTTGACGATCGGGAAGCTACTGTTTGTCGCTAAATATTCGACGACTTTTTCAATGTAAAGCGGCTCGGCATTCAAGCCCGTACCAACAGCCGTCGCTCCCATATTCACTTCGTATAAATGCTGTAAAGACATTCCCACGCGATCAATGTCACGGCTTAAGACACGTGCATAAGCTTCAAATTCTTGACCTAATCGAATCGGTACCGCATCTTGCAAATGAGTACGTCCCATTTTTAATATATGGTTAAATTCTAATGCTTTATCATGAAATGCTGCGTGTAGCTGCTCCATCACTTCAAGCAGGACTTTTACTTTTTCAATAACGGCGATATGAATCGCTGTCGGGAAAGCATCATTCGTCGATTGCGCCATGTTGACGTGAGAGTTTGGCGAAACAACTTTGTAATTCCCTTTTTCTTGTCCTAAAATTTCTAGCGCTCGATTGGCGATCACTTCGTTCGCATTCATATTGATCGAAGTTCCCGCTCCACCTTGAATCGGGTCGACAATAAATTGATCGTGAAGCTGTCCAACGATCACTTCCTCTGCCGCTTGAATAATTGCCGCAGCCGTTTTTTCATCTAACGAACCAATATCTCTATTAGCTTGTGCCGCTGATTTTTTGACAATCCCTAACGCTTTAATTAAGCTTTCATCAATTCGATAACCTGTAATCGGAAAGTTCTCCACTGCTCGTAACGTTTGCACTCCGTAATAAGCATGAGCAGGTACTTCTTTTTCACCTAAAAAATCTTTCTCCAACCGAAACAATGGTTGCTCTGACATAGAAGTCACTCCTTAATATATGTATATCCTCATGAACCGAACAATGTGAATAAAATGGAGAATATCTCCCAATCCCATCTTACCATTATTGTTTATGGAAAAGTACCTAGAAAATTTTAAAAAATAAAACGACTGCTTTTGAACGGCTCGCTCTTTTTTGATAAATAGAAAAGATTTTCTAGCTGTTTCTTTGAGAAGTTGTATATGTTTAGTGTGAACGAAAAAACCTCCATTATAGGAGTTTTTATGTCCAACACTGATAATCTTCATAGAGAAGCTTAGCGATTTCACCTTTCTTCCCCGGAAATGACTTGCCCTCTAGCAAGCGGACGGGTACAATTTCCTGCACAGAATTAGTAAAAAAGATTTCATCGGCTGTCATCAATTCTGCTAAAGTGTACAACCCTTCTTCTACGGGAATTTGCAACTCTTTTGCTCGCTTCAATAAAAACAGGCGAGTGATGCCGTTCAAAATGCCGGTTTCAAGAGCTGGTGTGAAGAGCGTCCCTGCCTTCACCCAAAAAATATTGGATACCACACCTTCGGCCACATAGCCTTCTTTCGTTAAAAACAGGCCCTCTTTTCCAAGATCAGCACCGACTTCACGTTTAGCGGCAATGTTATTAAAGTAATGATGAGACTTCATTCGAAATTCAGTCTCCGGCGTATTGCGGCGAAGTTCCAATAAAACCGCTTCTTTTTCCGTCATCTCAGAAGATGGAAAAATAGGACGTTGAAAAGCCATAATGGTCGGTTCGCTGAAAGGTTCAACTTGTGGCCCCATCGCTCCTTCCCCTGCTGAAATATTCAATCGCACAGAAGAGTTAGGAAGATCATTTTTTTCACAAAGTGCCGTGATGATTTCTAGTGCATCTTCTGTTGTAATCGGGCAATCAATTTGCATTTCATGTAAGCCTTGCTGCAATCGCACCATATGATCTTCTAATAAAAATGGTCGTCCTTCATACGTTCTGATGGTCTCGAATACACCGAGCCCATAAAGAAAACCATGATCAAATGGCGAAATCCTCGCTTCGTCTTTCGGAATTAATTTCCCGTTTAGAAAAATATACATCTTTTTTACACCTCAGTTGTCACTCGACGATAGCGACGAATAAAGCTTTGAAGCATCTCTTTTCCACCATATGTCATAATCGACTCTGGATGAAACTGCACGCCTTCGATCGGGAGCTTTTTATGGCGAATCGCCATAATTTCACCTTCTGCTGTCCACGCAGAAATGTTAAAGCAGTCTGGCAACGTTTCTTTTTTGACAATGAGGGAATGATAGCGCGTTGCTGGAAATGGATTCGGCAGTCCTTCAAAAATCGTCTGACTGTCATGCAACATATCCGATGTTTTTCCGTGCATTAGCCGCTCAGCTTGCACGACCTCAGCTCCAAATACTTGGGCAATTGACTGCTGGCCAAGGCACACGCCAAAAATCGGAATCTCTCCGGCAAATGTACGAATCGCCTCCAAGCTAATCCCCGCCTCATTCGGCGTGCACGGTCCAGGTGAAATCATTAAATAATCTGGTGCGAGTTTGCGAATCTCTTCAACCGTAATCTCGTCATTGCGCTTCACAACGAGCTCTTCACCAAGCTCCCCCAAATATTGCACAAGATTGTATGTAAAAGAATCATAATTATCAATCATCAAAATCATTTTTCCATTCCTCCAGAAACAATCACTTATTAAGCTTCTTAAATCACTTCACGATTTTACTTTCTGCCATTTCTTTCGCTTTCCAAACAGCTACGGCTTTTTTCAATGATTCTTTATATTCATTTTTCGGATCGGAGTCGATAACAACACCTGCTCCTGCTTGGACATGGCATTGGCCGTCTTTCACTAGCATTGTACGAATGACAATGTTTAATTCCATATCCTTGTTAAATCCGAGCCAACCGATTGATCCCGTATAAATGCCGCGGCGCACTGGTTCTAGTTCTTCAATAATTTCCATCGTGCGAATTTTTGGCGCCCCGGTAATCGTGCCCCCAGGGAAAACCGCTTCGATAACATCTGCATTTGTTTTTCCTCCCGCTAACTCACCGCGGACGTTGGAGACGATATGCTGAACGTGGGAGTATTTTTCGATTACCATAAACTCATTTACTTCCACTGTTCCATATTTACTCACTCGACCGAGGTCATTGCGCTCTAGATCAACAAGCATCACATGTTCCGCACGCTCTTTTTCATTTTCAATTAACTCATTGGCTAGTCGTAAGTCTTCCGCTTCATCTTTTCCACGAGAACGTGTACCGGCAATTGGGCGTGTGCTCAATTCAGATCCTGCTTTTTTGACTAACAATTCAGGTGAGCCTGAGACAATTTGAAAATCAGGCGTGTGGATATATCCCATGTACGGAGAAGGATTCAACACTCGTAACTCTTCATACACAGCGAGCGCCGGTACCGTTAACTCACGAGATTGGCGCACTGATAAGTTGACTTGGAACACATCACCTTGAGAAATGTAGTGTTGCGTTTTTTCAATGGCTTCTTTAAATGAGTCTTCTGAAAAAGAAACGGATAACTCTTGATTAGCTGGTGTGACAGGCGAATAAGGTTTATTTTCAATGATAGTTGTCCAACTTTTTTCTACCTGATCTAACCTTTCCTCATTAGACAAAGTCATCAACCATAGCTGCTCCGTTTGATGATCGAACACCGCCCACTCATCAAACAGAAGAAAATAAATGAGTGGTAACCCAAGATCATCAGCCGATTGCTCAGGTAGCTTCTCAATGTAGCGAGCATAATCATAGTTAATATAGCCAATCGCTCCGCCTTGAAAGTCCGGTAGCCCATCCACTTTCGGTAGTTCAAATGACTTCATCCATTTTTCTAATTCATGAAGTGGGACTCCTTGACGATTTTCTTGACCGTTAGATGTCTCAATTTGAATCCCATCGTCTGTTGATTGTACGATCGCAAACGGTGATAAACCAGCAATACTTAAACGTCCACCACGCCCACTTTCTAAAATGACATGATGAGACTGATCGACAGTTAACGCTTTATATTGATGAAAAAATTGTTCTTTCGTATAAGGAATCGTTCGGTAAAATACATGTTGATTGTTCACTTGCTTCATCCTTTTTTAAGTAATGTTATTCTTCTGAACAGCGCCTTCCGCTTTTCTTATCATACTAAATTTTTTTCTTGGAAGAAAGATTCATATATAATAGAAGAAACTGAATGTTGTATGGGGGAATATGTATGGCTAGTAAAGATTTGATGGACCAGACAAAATCGTTAATTACAAGAGATTCCTTAAGGAAAGATTTGCTCGCTCTTGGGTTGAAGGCTGGTGATCATGTTATCACTCACTCTTCTTTGCGCTCGATTGGCTGGGTTGCTGGTGGTGAGATTGCGGTGATTCAAGCATTGATGGATGTAATGACAGTGGAAGGATCACTCGTAATGCCTGCTCAAACGACTCATAATACGGATCCAAAGTTTTGGAAAAACCCACCTGTTCCTGAGGAGTGGTGGCCGAGCATTCGTTTTATGATGCCTGCTTATCTCCCTGAGATTACTCCAACGCTTGGAATGGGGAAAATCGCCGAAGCGTTTCGTAGTTTCCCTGATGTTAGGCGAAGTCTGCATCCCGCTTGTTCATTTACCTCTTGGGGAAAACAAGCTGATTGGATTGTTAACGATCATGCTCTCGATTTTCCATTTGGTGATCATTCACCACTTGCTAAGCTATACGAGTTAGATGCCTCGATTCTTTTTATCGGCACTGATTATAGTTCCTGCACCGCCATGCATTTAGGTGAATTTCGTTCAAAAGATGGGCGCCCGGTATTTGAACAAGGTTCCGCTATGCTTGAAAACGGCGAACGAATGTGGAAAACGTATCAAGAGCTAGAAGAATACTCCGACCGCTTTCAAGACGTCGGCGTTGCTTTTGAACAATCACATCATGTTCATACTGGAAATATTGGGCAAGCAGCTTGTAAAGTGATCAAGCTTCGACCGTTAGTCGATTTCACATCTGAGTATTTCAATGACCTTTCAAAGCAACAAACCGATTCACTTTAACCGGGAACTTTTTGACTTTTTTCAGCTCATCCCATCCTTGAAGAGCCACTTCTTCACGTGAGCAAGCAGTGATTTGCTGAACAAAAATTGCTTCAAAACCGATTTCTCGAAGTAAATCCCAGTAGTCAGGTAAGCTTTTCTTGTAGGCGAACTTTCCGGCCTGACGAAGGGTGTCTAACTCGGCTAAGTCCGCCACCAAGCAGCCACCTGGCTTTAACTGGGTAAAAATCTGCTTTAATAACGTTTCTACTCCTTCCGTTTTATGAAGACTTAAGCTCGTTAATGCACTGTCAAATGTCCGATTTTCTGCTAAAAGAGAGGGCGTCACACTCACATCTGCTTTTGCTAATTTTGATAAAAAGGTTACATCTTCGCCGATATATAAAATATTTTCCCCTTTTTTCACATTCGCTGTATCAAAAAAACTCGCACCAGAAATTGTCCACTCTACTTGTTCATCTATTATCGCTGTCATCTCTCTTCTCCTCCTTCTAAATAAAAAGAGGCTGGGACAAA
>NKXN01000019.1 GCA_002261155.1 Bacillaceae bacterium SAS-127
GTTAAGTGGTGGGTTGTTGACGATCATTCCTAACCTTAAAATGCATTTTTAGTAAACATAATATAATGGTAAACACTTTTCAAGCTTATCCTGTTTCTGTATAGTAATATAAAAGAGACATTAAAAAAAGAAGGAAGAGTTTTATTTATGATTATTAAAAATGACGAAGAGCTTCAAGCGCTCAAAAAAATTGGCAAGATTGTGGCTGAAATACGAGATGAAATGCGTGCAGCGACAAAGCCAGGTGTGACGACAAAACAATTAGATGTATTAGGTGGAGAATTATTTGCTAAGCACGGAGCCATTTCTGGTCCAAAGGGTGAGTATGATTTCCCGGGCTTCACTTGCATTAGTGTGAATGATGAAGTGGCTCATGGAATTCCGGGAGAGCGGGTCATTCAAGAAGGCGATCTTGTAAATATTGATGTTTCGGGATCTTATGATGGATATTTCGCAGACACAGGCATTTCTTTCGTTGTGGGTGAAGGGGATCCTGTTTTAACAAAATTATGTGAAGCAACTAAAATGGCCTTTGAACATGGGTTAACGAAAGCGAAGGCGGGCTCTAAACAAAATCAAATTGGGAAAGCGGTTATGAATACAGCTCGCCGACAAGGGTTTACCGTCATCAAGAACTTAACAGGACACGGGGTTGGGCGTTCTCTTCATGAAGCACCGGATCATATTTTAAATTATTTTGATCCGTGGGATAATGCTCTATTAAAAGAGGGCATGGTCATTGCTTTTGAGCCGTTCGTTTCAACGAAAGCAGACATGATTGTCGAAGGTGGAGATGGCTGGACGTACAAAACTCCAGACGGCAGTCTAGTAGCGCAAATTGAACATACGATTGTGATTACAAAAGGTGAACCTCTAATTTTAACAAAATAATGAAAAGAGCTGAATCTGAAACATATTAGATTCAGCTTTTTTATTGTAGCGAGTAATAAAATAATGTATCCTTAAAGGAATCGACAGCTTTTTCATTTAGTAAAGGAGTTAAACGTATTGTTAGATTACAAGTTATATGAACATGCGAATTCAGATAAATATGTAGTGCTTATTCATGGTATAGGTGGGAATTCTAGCATCTTTTATAGCAATCTTAAATCTTTGAAAAAACATTTTAATATACTCGCTGTCCATCTTCATGGTCATGGAAAAAGTCCGAGTGTAGGAGAAGAGAAAAATTTTAGTATCGAAGTGGCTGCACAAGAAGTGCTACGTGTACTCGATCATCTATTCATTAAGAAAGCACATTTTATCGGCATTTCCTTAGGGACAATTGTCATTCATTCGATCTTTAAAATAGCACCTAAACGAGTGTATTCAGCAGTCCTAGCTGGAGCGATCACGCATTTCAATCTCCTCTCAAAACTTTCAATTAGAGTTGGAAAGATGATTAAATCATTCACTCCTTTTCTATGGATCTATAAGATTAGCGCTTATATCATTATGCCAGGAAAAATGAATCGAAAATCGCGTTCCTTATTTATTAGCCAGGCGACAAAAATGAAGCGATCGGATTTTCTCGCTTGGTTTAGCCTAGTAGATACGGTGGAAGCGGTGTATAAAGGAGTTCCAGCAAGCTCAAAAGGTGTGCCGAAGCTATACATCTCTGGAGCGGAAGATCATTTGTTTATTAAGCAGCTTCAAAAAGATATTACAGAAGACCCATATGCCACACTTACGTTAATTAATAACTGTGGTCACGTATGCAATGTCGAAAAAAGTAAAGAATTCAATGAGATTTCAGTTGATTTTTTACTGAATAGTGGAAAAGAAATTAAGGAAGCGCAGTAATAAAATAAATGCAGAGCTTCTTCACAAAGGTGGAGGAGCTTTCGCTTTTTTTATTAAATCGTAATAATTACTATTTACAAAACGGAATCATTTCGATATAATTTCATACAGTTAGCAGTAGAAATGAGGAGGAGAATGGATGAAAAGAATATTTTCAATGATTGTTATGTTATTAGCGATCATGCTTATTATAGCTGGATGTTCAACTGAAAAAACGGAGGCACCGAAGCAGGATAGCGATCAATTAAAAGTGTATACAACGATCTATCCTTTAACGTTCTTCACTGAAGAAATCGGTAAAGAGTTTGTTGAGGTGGAAAGTGTGTTACCTGCTGGGGTAGATGCTCATACATATGAGCCGACACCGAAAACGATGATCGATATTGCGCAATCCGATTTATTTATCTATAACGGTCTTGGGCTAGAGCCTTTTGGAGCTAAAATACAAGAGTCGATGAAAAATGAAAAAGTCAAAGTGATTGAGGTTGGAAAAACCCTCGACCTAGATGCTCATCAACAAATGCACGCTCATGAAGAAGAAATGGCACATGAGGATCACGGTACTCACGAGCATGAGGAACATGGTCATAATCATGGAGATATCGATCCTCACGTATGGATTGATCCAACATTAGCGATACAAATGGCGGAAGTGGTAAAAGATCAGTTAGTAGAGCTTCAACCTAAACATAAGTCCGAGTTTGAAAACAATTTTGATTCATTAAAACAAAAATTATCGACGTTAGATGAACAATTCCATGAAATGGCCGATCAAGCCAAGCGTAAAGAATTCCTTGTGTCCCACTCAGCTTTTGGCTATTGGCAAAAAAATTATGGTTTAAAGCAAATGAGTGTAGCTGGTTTATCTCCAACGAACGAACCTTCACAGAAGCAATTAACAGAAATGGTGGAAACGGCGAAAGAGCATCAGATTAAATATGTGATTTTTGAGCAAAATGTGACGCCGAAAGTGGCTAAAGTCGTGCAAAATGAATTGAATGCAGAAGCGTTACAAATTCACAATTTATCCGTATTAACAAAAGAAGATGAAGCAAATAATGATAACTACATCACTTTAATGGAAAAGAATATTGAAACGTTGAAAAAAGCAACGGAATAAAGATGAGAGCCTTGCCTCTTCCAAAATGAAGTATCACATGTCATAGGAAAGAGGTAAGGCTTTTCATCATGTAAAAAATCTCCCTTTTTGTTTGGCATACTTTTCCTCTGAGTTTGGCATGATAATAGATAGCCGAATGGAACAGGAGGAGTTTAATTGACTAGAAAAACATTATGGGAACAAGAGGTGAAGCTACCTTCATTTCCAGCTCTCGATCAGATGGTATTTGCAGATGTTGTTATTGTGGGTGGTGGTATTACAGGGATTATTACAGCTTACTTATTAACAAAAGCAAAGAAAAAAGTCGTTATAATCGAAGGGTCGGAGCTTGTAAACGGTACGACGGGCCATACAACCGCTAAAATGACGGCTCAGCATCATTTAATTTATCACGAGCTTATGCAAAACTTTGGAAAAGAGCAAGCGAAGCTATATTATGAAGCGAATCAAGAAGCGATTACTTGGGTGAAACAAACGATCGAAGAAGAAGCGATCGATTGCGACTGGATGGATGAAATAGCTTACGTACATACGAATTCAGAGAAAGAAGTAGAAGCGGTGAAGCAAGAGGCACAAAGCTATGAAGTGCTAGGCATCGATGGATCGATAGCGACGACGCTACCTTGGAAAACCCCTTTTAAACAAGCAGTGCAAATGAACGGTCAAGGGCAGTTTCATCCGCTTAAATTTTTGCTTCCATTAATACAGTTTATTAAAGAGCATGGGGGAGAAATTTATGAGCATACGGTGGCGAAAGATATAGAAAAAGGAGAAAGACCCGCTGTCATTACGACAGAGGGGATGAAAGCGGTAGGTAATGAAATTGTGATTGCGAGCCATTTCCCTTTTTATGATAGCGGCTTTTATTTTACGAAAATGCATGCTCATAGTTCTTATGTTATCGCGATCAAGCCACAAAAGGCGGTTCCAGTCGGGATGTATATAACAGCTGAAAAACCGATTCGTTCTGTGAGAAGTGCGTTGTACCGAGGAGAGGAAGTGTTGCTCATCGGTGGAGAAGGACATAAAACAGGGAAAGGGCAACCAACGGAGGCGCGGTATGAAGCATTAATTGATTTCGCAGAAAAAGAGTTTGGGGTGAAAGAATTATTATTTACTTGGTCGACACAAGATTTAATGACGCTAGATAACCTTCCTTACATTGGTAAAGTGAATAATGCCGAACATATTTACACCGCCACTGGCTTTAAAAAATGGGGGATGACCTCAAGCGTTGTCTCGTCGTTGCTCATTTCAGATTTAATTTTAAACAAGCAAAATCGCTATCAAGAATTATTTTCTCCACAACGATTTAAAGCGGCCCCTAGTTTAGGAAGTTTTGTGAAGCAAAATAGCGATGTAGCCGCTCAATTTATTAAAGGTAAGCTGGACTATTTTCTGCAAAATAATGAGGAGTTACCTGCTAATACAGGCGTAGTAATCAATTGGAATGGAACGAGAGCAGGGGCGTTTAAAGAAGAAGATGGTACGGTCCACCTTGTAGATACGACATGCACGCATTTAGGTTGTGAATGTGAATGGAATAATGCCGAAAAAACATGGGATTGCCCATGCCATGGCTCTCGGTTTTCTGTATCAGGGGAAGTGATCGAAGGGCCAGCGATCGAGCCATTAAAGAAGTTAAAGGAATGAAAAAATCGTCCTCTGTATGAAGGACGATTTTTTTACTATTAAATAAGACCAGTGACATCAAGAAAGACGATGATAATGATGATCGGTACAACGAAACGTAATAGTAGTAACCATAAAGCGAACCAACTTTTTACGTTTCCTGCGCCTTTGGATAATTCTTCAATTAGCAGTTGTTTGTCCATCTTCAATGGGACAAAGATCGCGATTAAAAAAGCACCTAAAGGCATTAAAATATTACTAACTAAAAAGTCTGCTGCATCAAAAATGCTTTTATTAAAGAAGGTGATCTCACTAAGGACACCGAATGATAGAGCAGAAGGGATACCAACGATAAAGATCAATAAACCAACGATCCAAGAAAGACTTTTTCGTTTCGTTGAATCTCCTTTTGCAACGGAAGCAACGATAATTTCGAGCATCGAAAAAGCAGATGTAAGTGTAGCAAATAAAAACAGTGCTAAAAATAAGATTAAAAATACCGACCCGAAAGGGATTTGTTGGAAAATAGAAGGCAAAACGATAAATAATAATCCAGGCCCTGCTGCCGGTTCCACACCAAGTGCAAACACAGCTGGGAAGATAGCTAATCCCGCGAGCAAAGAAATAACGATATTTAAACTAACAATAGAAACAGCAGATTTAGGTAAATTTTGTGTTTTATCTAAATAGGAGCTGTATGTTACCATGACCGAGACTCCCACACTTAATGAGAAGAAAGACTGCCCCATAGCAAACAATACGCCTTCAGAAGTAAGTTTCGTGAAATCTGGCTTTAAGAAAAACTCCACTCCGTTCATTGCACCATCTAATGTTAATGAGCGAATAATGATCGCAATAAAGATGACGAAAAGAGCGGGCATTAAATATTTGTTTGCTGCTTCAATTCCATTTTGAATACCACGTGAGACGACGATGATCGTAATGAGTAAAAACGCTAATTGAGCGCCTATTGACCAAAGTGGAGATGAGATCGTTTCTCCAAACAGGGAAGCAAAGTCGCTTGTTGCTTGAAGTTTACCAGTCGCGCCAAATAATAAATACTGTAAGATCCAACCGCCAACCACACTATAAAAGGATAAAAGGATAAAGCATGTAATTACGCCAATATATCCAGTCACTGGCCAAAACGATTTAGGAGCAATATGTTCATAAGCCCGAATCGCTTCTTTTTGCGTGCTTCGACCAATGACGAACTCCCCAAGTAACAAAGGAAGCCCCACTAATGCAGTAAACAAAAGAAAGAGAAGGAAGAAAGCTCCACCGCCACTCGTGCCAGCTACATAAGGGAGCTTCCAAATCGCTCCAATCCCAATAGCAGAACCGGCTGAGGCTAGAATAAAGCCAATCTTTGATGTCCATTGTTCAGTTTGATTCATTGTTAAATCTCCATTTCTCTTCTTAATATTTAATCATCATATACTACTTTAATTAAATAGAAAAGAACATAATCGAATTTTTCGAAAAAATCCTGCGTTCATATTATTAGGAAAAATAAAGGGGAAAGGGTAAAGTGATAGTAGACGAGAAAATTGATTGTGAATGGAGAGGAACGTTTATGAACGAACAACAAATTTATGAGACAATTAACAGCCAAAAACAGTTCTTTCATACAGGAAAAACGAAAGATCTTGCTTTTCGATTAAAGGCACTTCAGCAATTAAAGAAAATAATTGTACAATATGAACCACAAATTATGGAGGCGCTTTATCAAGATTTGCGAAAAAGTGAATTTGAAGCGTATGCGACAGAAATCGGTTTAGTGTTAGATAGCATTAATTATGTATTAAAGAATTTAAAGAAATGGGCGGCGCCAGTCAAAGTAAAAACACCTGTCTATCAATTGCCAGCGAAGAGCTGGATACAGTCAGAACCATATGGCGTAGCTTTAATTATCGGCCCTTTTAATTATCCGTTTCAGCTTGTGATTGAACCACTAATTGGAGCGATCGCAGCTGGTAACTGTGCGGTCATTAAGCCGTCTGAACATACACCTTATACAGCTGCTTTAGTGAAAGAAATGATCGAACATACCTTTGACTCGAGCTATATTCAAGTGATTGAAGGAGAGAAAGAGACGACATCTACGCTCATTCATGCCCCATTTGATTATATTTTCTTCACAGGAAGTGTACCAGTGGGGAAAATTGTGATGGAGGCAGCAAGTCACAACCTCGTTCCATTAACGCTTGAACTCGGAGGGAAAAGCCCAGCTATTATTGATCGGACAGCTGACTTACAAACTGCGGCGAAGCGAATCGTTTGGGGAAAGTTTGTCAATGCCGGACAGACTTGTGTCGCACCTGACTATTTACTCGTTCACCACAATATTAAAGAAGATTTTCTAAAACAATTAAAAAAGGAAATCATTGATTTTTACGGAAAGAACGCTCAAGAAAGCCCTGATTACGGTCGAATTGTGAATGGGAAACAGTTTGATCGTTTAGGGGAGATCCTTGAAAAAGATCGATCTAAAATATTTTACGGTGGCGAGTTTGATCGAAGCGATTTATTTATCGCACCCACTATTTTGCATTCAGTTGATTGGACGGATGCTGCAATGCAAGATGAAATATTTGGACCGATCTTGCCGGTGTTGAGCTATCAAGAGCTAAATGACGTTATTACCGAAGTGAATAAACATCCGAAACCGTTGGCATTGTATGTATTTACGGAAAATGAAGCGGTAGAAGAGAAGGTTTTATCTGCGATTTCCTTTGGCGGTGGTTGTGTGAATGATACTTTGTCTCATGTAGGAAGTCCTTATTTACCGTTTGGTGGAGTAGGCTCTTCAGGTATGAACAGCTATCATGGAAAACATAGCTTTGACACCTTTTCTCATCAAAAAAGCGTAATGAAAAAAAGTACGAAACTCAGTCATTCGATTGTTTTTCCGCCATATGGAGATAAAGTAAAATGGCTGAAAAAAATTATGAAATAAAGATTAGTTAAAGGAAAAGTCTTGTCTACGTCGAATGACATTAATAAAGACAAGACTTTAACTGAGGTGAAGAATATGCCGGTGAGCATAGCGGATTTAAAAGTGCCAGATGAGTGTATACTGAATCAAGAAGAAGTGATTGTAGCAGCGGCGAATTATTTTGAGCAAATGGGTTGGCAAGTAGAACACGCCCTCTCGCCAACAGAGCCGGATGTAGTGGCGAAAAAAGATCATTGGACTGTTGTTGTCAAAGCGAAAGGATCAAAAAGCAAAAAGCAAAAAGCAGATGTTGTTTTTGATAATAGTCAGCTAAGAACTCACGTGGCCGATCAAATGGAAAAGCTGATGCGGTTTCAACAAACAGCAACAGTCCCAACTATTTTTATTATGGCAAACCCTAACATTTATCGAATCAAGTCCATTACGAATCAAGTATCGTTAAGCTTAGACAAACTAGATATTGTTAGGATGTGGATCAATCCAAACGAGAAACCTGACTTTGATCTCCCGAAACATTTATATGCAATTGCTGAACAAGTTGACTTATAAGAAACAAGGGTTGACTCTTTTAAGTGTCATGAACACTTAGGAGTCAACCCTTGTTTTGTGTAATAGCAATATTATTCATCTCTTTTAGATAGGCAACGATCGCACTCCATCAAGTAAGATTCTGCTTGCTCATGCATATGTTCACCGCACTCTGGACACATTTTTTGAGGCATTGTTCTAAAAAACTCTACTGGATTCATCATTTCACTCTCTCCTTTTATAATACAGTATTTTTTATTTACTTTCTGTTATACTACAGTATACGTACGAGCGACCCTTTTGTAAACACGAAGTTTAAATTTTCTGAAAATTAGTTCGATAGTACTGTTTTGTTGACGATTTAAAATAGCAGTTTAAACGTGATCAAATTATTAGCATGGATTGTCAGAAAATCAATGATATAGAACAATTCACCTTGCTTTATTCTATACGAGATGTTATTATTGAATCAGTTGTTTAAGTTCGTTTCAAAAGAGAGCATTGTTTCAAATTGTTTTCGTCTTGAAATAGCAATAAACAGCAAGAAATGAATGAGCGCGTTTGCGCGAGGAGGAAATTACATGTTACAAGGTAAAGTGAAATGGTTTAACGCAGAAAAAGGTTTCGGATTCATCGAAGTTGAAGGACAAGACGATGTATTCGTACATTTCTCAGCTATTCAAGGCGAAGGCTACAAATCTTTAGAAGAAGGCCAAAGCGTATCTTTCGAAGTTGTTGAAGGACCACGTGGACCACAAGCTGCTAACGTAGAAAAACAATAATAAATTGTATACAAAAAGAGGCTATCCTTTTGGTTAGCCTCTTTTTTATATGTTTTTTGAAGAAAACTAATTATTTGGAAAATTATATATATTTTTCGGTTATTATCTTATATAATGTAATTATTATGAAAATATCTAAAATGGAGGGGAGGATTTGGAGTTTGTTATTAGTGAAAAAGCAAAAAAGGTTTTAGCGAGGTGTCAGTCATGAAGGGGATAAAGGATGTCCAAAAGGTTGTGCGTGAATTAGCCAATATATATGTTCCTTTCTTTGATGTAGAACGAGGAGGAAAGGTTGGTAGCACGGATATCGCTTTTTCAGCTGTTTATAATCGAAGAGATGAGCGTTATATGTTTACGAAGAAAATCAAAGTGTGGGGAGTGGACAATCAACAAATCGTTTTTGTGACAGCTCCTAATCTAGAAGTAAACGAAGCGTATATTGATCGAATGATGAACGATATGATCGATTGTACAAATGAGTATGTGAAGCCACATGGAGAACATATGTCTACCGTATTTACAGGTATTATTATTACAAATCAACCTGTTACATCAGAAGTTATTCACACGATCTTAAAAATCAGAAAATTGAAATTTTTGAAGTTTGGTATTCAAGGGTGGGTAGAAATGTATATAGCGATTCTCGACCTTAGTAAAAAAGAAATTTATATGCATAAGAAAGGGAAACTATTTATCGAGCCTTTATATCATTATTTGAAGGAGGTAGAAGAGAAATGAGTTTATTAACATTATTAACGATTGCAGGTATTATTTTTATCATTGCCTATTTTACGTACGGAAAATTTCTTGACAAGAAATTTGGGGTAGATCCAAATCGTCCAACACCAGCAATTACGATGGCTGATGGGGTTGATTACGTGGCCGCCAGAAAACCGGTGTTGTTAGGGCATCATTTTGCGACCATTGCCGGAGGAGGTCCGATTGTCGGCCCAATCACGGCCGTTGTTTTTGGATGGATTCCAGCTGTTATTTGGATCATTATTGGTAGTATTTTTATCGGTGGGGTTCATGACTATGCTTCGTTACAGGCTTCTTTGCGTCATCGAGCGGAATCCATTGGCTCAATTATTAAAGAATATATGGGGAAAAGGGGACAAACCTTATTTTTGGCCTTTTCGATTGCGACATTGATCTTAATTGTTGGTGTATTTATTATTCTTGTGAAAGATACATTTGTCGCCGTACCACAAGCAGCTACTGCCTCTGTTTTATTTATTGGGATTGCGATAATTTTCGGGTTTTTAGTGAATCAATTACGAATGAATTTCGTACTTGCTAGTATTTTAGGTGTTGTGGCCATGTTCTTTAGTATTTGGGCGGGAATCAATTATCCACTAGAGTTAAGTGGTGGAGCTTGGGTTGCTATTTTACTTGTTTATGCTTATTTAGCTTCGGTTATGCCGGTTTGGATGCTCTTGCAGCCTCGAGATTATCTTAATTCATTTTTATTATATGGAATGATTGGTGGGGCAGCGCTAGGGATTATTTTAGCCAACCCAGAAATTAAAATGGCTGGCTACACAGGCTTCTATAATGAAACATTAGGGTTTTTATTCCCTATTCTCTTTATTACGATTGCGTGTGGAGCTGTTTCTGGGTTCCATTCCCTTGTTTCATCAGGGACAACAGCCAAACAGTTAGATAATGAAAAGAATGGTCGATTTATCACGTATGGAAGTATGCTTTTGGAAGGGTTTTTAGCCATTATTGCGATTGGAGCAGTCGCATATTTATCACAAGCAGAGTTTACTGCTAGAATGGCTGAGCTTGGAGGTCCTATAGGCACCTTTTCAGCTGGTGTCGGTTTCTTTATGTCTCATTGGGGGATTCCAGAAGTGACAGCTACTACATTTACAGCTTTAACTGCTTCCGCCTTTTTAATGACGACGTTGGATTCAGCGACCCGCCTTGGAAAATATGCCGTGCAGGAGTTTGCAGAAAGTCGCTCTGTTATGTTTACTAATAATCATGTCGCAACCATTGTGGTTGTCGTCGGAGCCGGTGCTCTTGCTTTATCAGGTACTTGGAGTGCGGTATGGCCTTTGTTTGGTTCGGCCAATCAAATGCTTGGAGCGATTGCCTTGCTTGCGGTGAGTGTATGGTTAATTAAAACGGGTGTGAAGGCTTGGTTCATTATTGTACCGATGATTTTTATGTTTGTTGTCACTTTGGCCGCTTTGATCGTGCTAATGCAGAAAAACTTCACAAGTGGTAACTATCTACTAGCTTCTGCTTCATTTGCTTTATTCGTACTTTGTATCGTCCTTGTGATTGAAGCTTGGCGTTCCTTAACGGCGGTGAGTGATGATACGTCAGTGAAAATTTGAATAGAAAATATATGTATAGTAAAACTAGGAGCCCCCTATTGAAATAAAAAAGGGGGCTTTACATACTATCATTATCGTGTCCTTTTCTACATTTAGATTCTTTTTGTATTTTAATAAATAACAGACTATAATAAGTGGAAAAGGAGGAATACCGATGATTAATGAACTTTTACCACCGAAACGGATTTTAATGGGACCTGGTCCAAGTGATGTTCATCCGCACGTATTAAAGTCGATGGTTACACCGTTACTAGGGCATTTAGATCCGGCATTTTTAACGATTATGGATGAAACGATGGATTTGTTGCGTCAAGTCTATCAAACAAATAATAAAGCAACGATGGCGATGTCTGGAACCGGAAGCGCCGGGATGGAAACGGTGTTTGTTAATCTAATAGAGCCTGGTGACAAAGTAGTTGTTGGGGTGAATGGCCTTTTTGGAGAGAGAATGGTTGATGTAGCTGAGCGTTGTGGAGCAGAAGTCATTCCAGTCAAGGCACCATGGGGACAAATCATTGACCCTGAGCAAATAAAAGAAGCGTTGCAAAAGCATACAAATATTAAAGTAGTCGCTGTCGTTCATGCGGAAACTTCTACTGGTGTGAGGCAGCCTTTAGAAGAGATTAGTCAGATCGTTCATGAACATGAAGCACTACTCGTATGTGACATGGTGACAAGTCTTGGAGGGTGCCCAACAGACATTGATCGTGTTGGTGTGGATGCTGCTTATAGTGGAACACAAAAATGTTTAAGTGCACCTCCGGGATTAGCCCCTGTTACGTTCAGTGATCGTGCAGTTGATGCTATGGCTAAACGGACACAAAAGGTACAAAGCTGGTATTTAGACTTATCGATGATTCAAGCGTATTGGAGTGAGGATAGTGAGCGTTTCTATCATCATACAGCTCCAATTACGATGATCTACTCTTTACGTGAAGCGTTAAGATTAATCGTGAATGAAGGGGTAGAAAATGTATTTGCTCGTCATAAGCGATATGGTGATTCCCTTCATGAGGGGCTTGAGGCGATGGGATTAAGTCTTCTTGTAGACAAAGAGCATCGATTATCCCAATTAACTTCGGTCAATATTCCAGAAGGTGTAGATGATTTGGCTGTTCGTAAGCGGCTATTAGAAAAATATAGTTTAGAAATTGGTGGAGGCTTAGGTGAATTAAAAGGGAAGATATGGCGAATTGGCTTGATGGGTTACAATGCTCGCCAAGAAAATGTTACATACATGCTAGCGGCTTTAGCGGATGTGTTAAAGGAATAAAAATTGTAATATTTAATGATAAAAAAGATTGTATTTTCTTGACAAATAGTCTTATTTACAAAAAGGCTGAAAGCTGATACCGTAGGATTGTCAACACATTTACCGAATAAAGGGGTATTCAAATGGCGATTTTTACGGATGAAGAGAAAGCGTTAGAATGTACCGTGACAGATACAGAATGTTTATGGAAAAAGAATGTGATTAAGATTGAGAACGGATATTTAGTAAGCAAGGGATTAGTGACAAATGTTCGAATTCCATTACATCATGTTGATACCGTCGTATATTCTATGAATCCTAAAAAACCAGCGCTTGTACCTGGTTTAAAGATTGTTGGAAAAGGTGTTATACTAGCTGAAATGGACATTTCTGCTGAGTATATTGAAACGGTGCAAGATTGGCTTCTTCAAGTAATTGAAAAGGCGTAATTACTTTTAAAGATGTCAGGCTTTTCCGCGGTTTTTCTTTTCTTAAGGGAGAGAAAAATTGCGGAGACAAAGCCTGGCTTTTTACGTACCGTTCTATTTTTTTATTTATTAAATACTGAACATTCATTCTTTTTGAAAGTGGTGATCAAATGAAACGGCCTTCTCCATATCTTCTCCTCATATTGGCTACTCTTTTGTGGGGAGGAAACTTTGTCATTGGTCGAGCAGTAGCGAACAATGTGCCGCCATATACGCTCTCTTTATTGCGTTGGTGCACAGCTTTTTTCGTTTTTTATCCTTTTGTAAGGAAGAATTTGCAAGCGGATTGGCCGGTTATAAAGAGATATTGGAAAATCGTGATTGTAATGGCTGTAACAGGTGTCGCGAGTTTTAACACTTTAGTATACATATCGCTCCACTATACGACATCGATTAATGCGTCGTTAGTGAATTCATCTACTCCTATTATTATTTTTATGTTGTCTTTTGTCTTTTTTAAAGAGAGACTTCATCGCAATCAATTGATAGGGACGCTCATTTCTCTTTTTGGTGTCCTCTTTATTTTATCGAAGGGTGATTGGACGAATTTGATGTCGTTCTCATTTAATCAAGGTGATTTACTCGTTGTTGCGGCTGTTCTCTTTTGGGGTGTTTATTCGGTTTTAGTGAAGCAATATGCGAACAAGCTACCTGGGTATAGCACGTTTTTTGTAGCGATCGGTCTTGGTCTGATTGTTTTATTTCCTTTTTCATTGGTAGAATTATTGATCTATAAAGAAACGGTGAATTGGAACATTACGTCAATAAGCGCAATTGCTTATATTGGCATTTTTGCTTCGATTGTTGCTTTCACTTCATGGAATACAGCAGTTGCTGCGATTGGTGCCAATAAAGCAGGTATTTTCTTAAATTTCATTCCTGTGTTTGCTTCTTTGTTTGCGATTATGTTTCTTGGAGAAACTATGACCTCGTATCAAATAATTGGTGGCCTATTTGTTGTTCTCGGTGTGTATTTATCAACGAAAGTACCGAAAAAAGCTCACCTTATTAGTAGAAAGAACGCTGTCTCTTGAAAAATTGAGAGATAGCTTTTTTTTGATAGGAAAGAGAACGTTTGTTTGTTATAATGGGTCGAGATAAAAAAGAAGGGAAGGATCTTTCATGAAGGGCTCAGCTCATTTAGCCATTGGAGGGGCTACGGGGTTAGTAACGGCGATGTATTTGCAAGCAGATCCGCTCTCAACAGCATCTCTTATTAGTATTGGAGCGGTTGCGGGGCTTGTGCCGGACCTTGATGTAAACGGTAAGTTAGCTAATCGAATTACTATTTCGAAAAAATGGCTCGTTTTATTTTTTGCTTTATGTGGCGTGCTGTTAATCGGCTATAGTTATATTCAGTTAGTCGGATTGATGAAGTCAGCTGGTTTTGTAATCGGGATCGGGCTATTATTGCTTCCGAGATTGTTTATTAAGCAGCGAACGATGTTATTTCTTACGGGAGCGATACTAGCTTATGTCGGTTGGAATGCCAATATTTATTGGGTCATGCTTTTAAGTGGCTTCATCATGATTTCTTCCTTTTTAGCGCATCGATCATTAACTCATTCGGTCATAGGTGTTGTTTGCTTCGGTTATATCGCCTGGCATTTTGAGCAATCGGTCGCATTAGAAGGAAGCTTCATGGCAGCGGTATTAGCTTATGTGAGCCATCTAGTCGCAGATATGAAAATGTGGTCATTTAACAAAAAAGGAGTTAAGTGGTTCCAACCAATATTTAACAAAGAGTTTTAATGTTTTTTACAAATGTCACTATGTGCAAAATTCGAAATTAAATATTTAAAAGGATTACACCCCTGACATACAGAAAAAGCATAGTAAATTCCATGAATCGTTGCTAAATATAGTGCAAAAGGTAATAAGGGAAAGGTATGATAAAAAGGAAAAATCATTACTCATGTGTGAAAGGGATGGGAGAGAATGTGGAAAGAATTTTTATCTAGTATAGGAATTGGCAGTGTAAAGGTTGATACTGTTCTCGAAAAAGGCCAGTTTACAATTGGAGAAGTGATAGAGGGGAAAGTAGTCATTACGGGTGGAAAAGTACCAATTTCTATTCAATCAATTATGTTGCAGCTCGTGTACCAATTGGAAGAGGTTCGTGATGATAGTGATTTCTCAAGCCACGAAAAGGAAATGGATCGCTTATTAATGAACATAGATAGAGAAATTCTTCCTGGAGAAACGCAGAACTTCCCATTTGAAATCACTTTGAGGAAAAACCATCCTGTGACGGAAGATAACAAGCAAACGTTTTTAAGAACGACGGTGATTATTCCGCAATCGGTTGATGCAACGGATCAAGACGAGATTATTATAAAAGGATAAATCATCACTTGCGAAAATGATCACCCATTGTTATAATGAGTCAGGCACAATATTTAGTGTTTTATTATTAAAAAAATCTATATTTAGTGTGAAACCAGTAAAAAGGTGTTATATGTAGCATAATAGGGAATCCGGTGAAAGTCCGGAACTGTACCCGCAACTGTAAGTGCTGACGACCAGGGCAATACCACTGTCTTAAGACGGGAAGGGCCTTTGGGAGGATGAAGCACAAGTCAGGAGACCTGCCTTTTTATAGCGTTTACTCTTTTTCGGGAGTTGGGAAGAAAGCGCGAGGAAATGATCAATGGCTTATTAATTAGCGAGCTAGAGGTTTCTCTATGTCCGTTTGATTAATAGGTAATATTTCTTCGCTCTGATCCCATCTTTCTCATGGAAAGATGGTTTTTTTGTTTGCTTTTTGAGCAAAAAACCTCTTTTTAGGCAAAAATATATTTTTTAAGGAGCAAATAAAATGAAACAAACAATGCTAAAAGGGGTCGAGAAAATGATAGATGAGATCGGAGTAGAATATCCGAATCTTGACTTATCGAGTGTGAGAGAAAAGGTAGAAGGGGCCGCTTCAGAGAAAGAGCATTGGTCAGAGGAACAATTGCAACGTTTACTTTTACAAGCAGCTGTTGAGAGAATTTCCAGTGAGGAGCCAGATTGGACATTTGCGGCAGCGAAGCTTTATTTGCAAAATTTATATAAAGAAGCAGCGGTGGTTAGAGGCGATCATACAAATGGATACGGAAGCTTTCAGGGGCTCATTCAATTATTGATTGATGAGGGCATTTATCATCCTAAATTGTTAACGGAGTATTCAAAAGAAGAACTTCAACAATTAGGCGAAGTGATCGATCCAAGTAAAGACCGTTTATTTACATACATTGGCATTGTGACATTAAGTGATCGATACTTAGCAAGAACACATGAGAAACAAACAGCTGAGCTTCCACAAGAGCGATGGATGATTATTGCGATGACGCTAATGATTAATGAACCGAAACAGCATCGTTTGCAACTCGTGAAAGAAGCTTACTGGGCCTTATCTAACTTATATATGACGACCGCTACTCCAACGTTAGCGAATGCTGGGAAATCGTACGGTCAGCTGTCTAGCTGTTTTATCGATACAGTCGATGATAGTCTACGTAGCATTTTTGATGCGAATACAGATGCGGCGACATTAAGTAAAAATGGTGGGGGTCTTGGTATTTATCTCGGCAAAATTCGTTGTCAAGGTAGCGACATTAAAGGCTTTAAACATGTTAGCTCTGGTGTGATTCCATGGATGAAGCAGTTAAATAATACAGCTGTTTCCGTGGATCAGCTCGGCCAGCGTCAAGGCGCGATTGCTGTTTATTTAGATGTGTGGCATAAAGATATTTTCTCCTTTTTAGAAACAAGACTGAACAATGGGGATGAGCGCCGCCGTACGCACGATTTATTTACAGGCGTATGTATTCCAGATTTATTTATGGAAGCAGTCGAAGCCCGTGAAGACTGGTATTTATTTGACCCGCATGAAGTGAGAAGAGTGATGGGTTATTCTCTTGAAGATGCTTTTGATGAGAAGAAAGGGTCTGGAACATTTAGACAGCGCTATGAAGACTGTTGTGCTCACCCTGCGCTAAGTAAAAAGGTTGTGCCGGCGATCGACATTATGAAAGCGATTATGATTTCACAACTTGAAACAGGCACACCTTATATGTTTTATCGCGATACGGTCAACAGAGCGAATCCGAATAAGCATGCCGGTATGATTTATGCTAGTAATTTATGTACGGAAATTTGCCAAAACATGAGTCCAACCGTTGTGACGGAAGAGACAACAGAGGACGGCAAGATTATTGTAACGAAGGATCCAGGAGACTACGTTGTGTGTAATCTATCCTCTATTTCATTAGCTAGAGCGGTAGGAGATGATGTACTAGAGAGATTGATTCCTATTCAAGTGAGAATGCTTGATAACGTGATTGATATTAATGATATTTCTGTGCCGCAAGCAGAGTTAACGAATCGAAAGTACCGAGGGATTGGTTTAGGAACATTCGGTTGGCATCATTTACTAGCGCTAAAGGGATTGAAGTGGGAATCAGATGAGGCGGTTGCTTATTGCGATGAATTATATGAAAAAATTGCGTTCTTGACGATTCAAGCAAGTGCTGATTTAGCGAAGGAAAAAGGAGTTTATCCAGCTTATTATGGTTCAGATTGGGAGAACGGCAGTTACTTTGACCAAAAAGACTATACGACTGAACAATGGCAAAGCTTAAAAGAGCAGGTGAAGGAGTCCGGCCTTCGCAATGGTTATTTGCTAGCGGTTGCACCCAATTCTTCAACGGCGTTAATTGCTGGTTCAACAGCGGGTATTGATCCGATTTTCCGTAAAGAATATATGGAAGAGAAGAAGGATTATAAAATACCAGTTACAGCACCTGATTTAACAGCGGACACCGCGTGGTACTATAAATCCGTTTATTATATTGATCAGCATTGGAGCATTAAACAAAATGCTAGACGCTCTCGTCATATCGATCAAGGAGTATCATTTAATCTTTATGTTCGTAACGATATTAAAGCGAAAGCCTTACTGAACCTTCATCTTGATGCGTGGGATTCAGGGTTAAAAACAACTTATTATGTTCGATCAACAGCTTCAAATATTGAAGAATGCGATAGTTGTCATTCATAAAGAGGAGGAAATATTAAGTGAAATTAGAAAAAAGAAAACTGATTGACGTTGAAGCGCCGAACCGTTCAACGGGGATTATTAATGGACAAAGTTCGAATATATTAAACTGGGATGATGTTCGATTCAGCTGGGCGTACCCAAAATATAAGCGGATGCTTGCTAACTTTTGGACGCCGTTTGAAATCAATATGACGAAGGATCGTCAGCAATTTGAGCAATTAGAGCCAGCTGAAAGAGAAGCTTTTTTGAAGATTATTGGTTTACTAGCTTTACTGGATAGTGTTCAAACAGACTATGCTGGTCGAGCGGCTGATTATTTAACAGATTCAAGCTTACACGCTTTAATGATTATGCTTGCTCAGCAAGAGGTCATTCATAATCATTCTTATAGTTATGTGTTATCGAGCGTTGCTGATAAAAGTATTCAAGATCAAGTCTTTGAATATTGGAGAAGTGAGCCGATTCTTCAAGAGCGAAATGAATTTGTTACTAATGGGTATGAAGCATTTGCTGAAGAACCGACTGTTGATCACTTTTTACGTTCGATCATTTATGATGTCATCTTAGAAGGGCTTTTCTTCTATTCTGGTTTCGCTTTCTTTTACAACTTGGCAAGAAATCAAAAGATGATCGCGACAAGCACGATGATCAATTATATTAACCGAGATGAGCAACTTCACGTCGATTTGTTCGTTAAAATTTACAAAGAAATATTGGTGGAATACCCTGAATATGATACAGATGAGCTAAAGCAATATGGGCAAGAGACGATTAAAAAAGCAGCGGAACTTGAAATTGAGTGGGGCAGACATATTATTGGCCATAAAATTGATGGTATTCAAATGAATGAACTAGAAAGCTATATTAAATTTATGGCGAATAAGCGTGCGGAGCAACTTGGATTTACAGCCCCGTTTGAAGGCTATCGTACGAATCCAATGCGTTGGATCGTCGCTTATCAAGAAGTTGACCTTGGAAAAACGGATTTCTTCGAGCAGAAATCACGTGCTTATACGAAAACGAGTGAAGCGAACGGCTTTGATGAATTATAATAATGAAGAGAAACAACAATGGCTCGACCAATTGTTAGTAGGTGTGGTTCTTTATGGAACTCTTGACAAGGCGCTTTCAGAGTATATGATAAAAGAAGGAGAGAATTTCTCTCTGAATAGAACAGATTTATCTTATATAAGTCAGTAAACAGTCGAACAAAGGGGTTGTCGTTACGTGGATCAGACAAAACACTACAGTCAGCTATTAACAACTGCAGAACAAGCAGTAGCTTGTATTGAAGCAGGAGAGGACATTATCGTTCCTCTTTTGCCTGGTGAGCCGCCTGGCTTACTAGCAGCTTTGGAAAGCCGAACAGATTTGCAAAAAAATCGGTTATTCCAATTATTGACAGCCAGACCTGCGATCAAGAAGCATCCAGATGAATTAAAGGTCATCTCTATGTTTTTATCAGGGGGAGATCGCAAGGCGTTTCATGAAGGGGCTGTCGATTTATTGCCTAATCATTTTTCAGATGTACCAATGTTATTAGAAGAAATGACGAGTGAGCGTGTCATTATGGCAACGGTCTCACCGATGGATGAGAATGGCTATTTTTCGTTAGGGACGAACTGTGATTACACCGCACCGCTAGCGAAGCAAGCGAAGAAAATTTTGCTTGAAGTGAACGAGTATATGCCTAGAACGTATGGAATGAATCAAATTCATATTTCAGAAGTGACAGCACTTATCGAAAACCACCAACCGCTTCTTGAAGGGCCGACACCTGAAGTAACGGAAAAAGATGAGAAAATCGGAAACTATATTGCCGACTTAATTAGCGATGGAGATAGTTTGCAAATAGGCTTCGGAGCGATTCCTAATGCCGTGATGGATTCATTAACGAACCATCGTAATTTAAATATATTTACAGAAATGATTCCTGATAAACTTGTAGATTTAGTGAAAAGCGGAGCTGTGTCGAATATCGGAAGAAGTGATTATCCTGGAAAGACGACTGCTACTTTTGCTTTTGGCACACAAAAGCTCTATGATTTCTTGCATGAAAATGAAGAAGTCTATATGTTACCTGTCGATCAAACAAATGATATTAGCCGCATTTCCGAAATTGATCAGATGATCGCTATTAACGCTACGATCGAAGTCGATTTTTTAGGGCAATGTAATTCCGAAAAAGCTGGTTCACTGTATTGGTCTTCTACAGGGGGACAAGCGGAGTTTGGTATTGGTGCAAGAATATCTAAAGGTGGAAAAGGGGTTATTTGCCTACACTCAACAACGAAAGATGGTAAAATATCAAAAATTGTTCCAACATTGGCACCTGGTACACCAGTCACCACTTCCAAAAATGATGTCGATTATATTGTGACTGAATTTGGAGTAGCGAAACTCCGTGGCAAGACGATTCGTGAGCGGACAGCTGCACTAATTGACATTGCTCATCCAGATTTTAGAGAAGAATTAACGATACAAGCAAAAGAAATGGGTTATCTCCTTTAAATGATTAAATAGGGACTAGTCTAAGCGACAGCTTAATTTTCTATCATTATGTTTAGTATTCATGATCAATGAGAATACTATATTTAATGAAGAGAATTGTTCGTGAAGACTAGTCCTTCTTTTATTTGATTATATTTCAGAAAATTTTATTTTTTGTGTTATGTAATTGACATCGAGAATAAACTGTTATATATTATGTTTAACAAATAAATTTTGTTATATAACAGAAAGGGGAGCAAACAATGGAAATGTATCGTATCGCTTATCAATATTATATGGAGACTTGTGAGAATTATGGAATGGAGTCGATCAACTTTCACCACTTTATTAAGCATTTAACGGAAGAGCAATTGCAAGAGTATATGAAAAAAGCCAATTAATGAAAGGGTGTGTTGACCACGGAGGTTCAAGCAGATCATCATAAAAACTAACCCCGCTTTGTAACAGAAAAACTGTTCATAGGCGGGGTTTTAGTATGTTCATGACTCTTGATCGGCTTCATGGTAATGATCGCGGCAATAAACAGAGATCATTTCCATTTCATCTTCTTCTAATTCGAAATCGAGCACTTCGTCTGTTGCCCGGTCATAGAGATGGTAGTGAATGATTTTTTGCTGTTCACCATCTACCATATATAGAACACGAACGTAAAAGCCAGAATCAGAATATAGTTCATCCTCTTCCTCTACTTCCGCGTACAAACGAAATTCGTACCGATCACCTGATAATAGCCCGAACGGATCTTTCAGCCATTCTACTGTATGTTTAGTTATATTCATTCCTACGACCATCCTTTTAAGAAATATCTTTCTTATTTTAACACAACTGAAGATGGATAGACATCTATTCAAATGAACGAAAAAAGTTGACAGAAAAAATTATTTTTCGTATGTTTCTTTGGAAAACCGTACAAAATAGTCTAATAATACTTGGACTGGTCGTTTCGTTATATTTGAGAAATGGTTTGTTTTCAATATAATTGAGTTAGCGTTATATAAAGGAGGTTCGCATGAAGCAATTTTTCTTGTCGCTGTTCGCCCTTTTAGTTAGTGTCGTCGTTGGACTTTCTATATGGATTTACTATCCAAAATATAAAATTAATCAAATACAAGAACAGTCAGTTACGGTAGCTTCACAACAAGAGCTCACCTATATTGATCACTTTCGTATGCTGGATCAAACCTATTTGAATCATTTAGCGATCGGTGATTCCATTATTACTGGAATTGGCGCGGAAGGAGAAGAAAATTTCGTTGATCACTTTTCAAAACAGTTAGAGCAACAAACAAATAAACATGTTATTACTCAAAATGAAGGAATCCCCGGTGTGAGTAGTTCGCAACTAAACGCTGTAGTACAAAAAGGAACATTTGATCAACAAATAAAAGATGCGGATTTAATTACGATTAATGTAGGAGGGAATGATATCCTACAAACGATGGAAGGAATGGATTACCATAAAGTGTTTCAATCGTTTGACTCGATGCAATCAATTTTTATTAATAACTTGACCGAGATCTCTAGAAAAATTAGAGAAACGAACGAGGACGCGACTATCGTGTTTTTAGAAATGTATAACCCTCTTGAACAAGCGCATGAGCTGTATGACATTGCCGATCAATTGCTTCCAAAATGGAACGTGAAAATTTACGAATTAGCTAGTAGCTTAGATTATTCGCTAGTGATGCAAACAACGAAAGTGATTAATAGTAACCATCAGCAATACTTATCAGCAGACGGTGTCCATCCGAACTCATTAGGCTATGCGGCACTTTCGAAACAAATGCTCGAACAATTGAGGAAGAAGCCGTTTGTGAAGTCGGCTTAACTTTCATATTAAAGTAATTTAACTAATCGCTGCGGACTCCTGCCATTTTATTAAAAAATAAAAAGGAGCCGCTTTTTATTTATGTATAAATGATAATCAATATCATTTATGATACACTAGTTTATAGATCCTTTACAAATTTAGAAAGGATAGGAAGAGATGATGAGTAAACTAGTGGATGATTTTTATAATTATATTGAAGATCACTATTGTTTGGCTACAACGGAAGAACTGTTAGGGAAAAAGTATGTGATTGGCAAGCAAAAAATGATAGGAAGCCTATTGAGAATGATTATAGAAAATGGGTTAGAAATATCAAAATCTCAGTTTCAAGAAAACATGATGTTAAATTTTGATAATCGTCAAGTGGTCGACGATATTTTTGAAATCGGATTTTGTTATAAAGGTACTGTTAATATTTTAGCATTACCTGAGCATCGGGAGTACAAGCTATCCTCAGGTGATCTTTTTATTTATAAAACAATGAATGATGTTCAACAGTTTTGTTTTGATTATCAAGAGTGTCAAATGATGTCTGTCCATATCAATTTTAATGTGATCAAAAGCGTTTTGCACCCTATTTGGGGGGAGGAGCTTTTGGTGGACTGGCAGGAGAGCTTAAATCATCTTTTTAAAGAAAGTGTCCTCATTGTTGAAAAAGCCAGCTATGAACTAAAAAAAATCGCTTATGATATTGACGATATTTCCGTTGATAATGTGATTGCATATATTAAGCTAAAACAGAAGACGATCGAATTTTTAGTGACGTATTTTGAACGGATGTATAAAGAGAAAACGATAATGAATAAAGGCAATGAAGAAAGAGAAAGAGTGAAGAAGGCGAAAGAACTAATTATCAACAACTTAGAAAGCCCTCCATCGGTAGCCGCTTTAGCGGCGGAATTGAATGTGACGATTTATAAACTACAACAAGCTTTCAAAAATCATACAGGAAGCACTGTTTATGATTTTATTAAACGAACAAAAATGGATAAGGCTAGATCTTTATTAGAAAGTACAAACATGTCAGTAATGGAAATTGCTAATGAAATCGGCTACGATAACCCGAGCAAATTTGCATCTACATTTAAGCAAATCTATTCTTTTACTCCACTTCAGTACCGAAAACAGCAACGAGATCTTTCATGAGTTTTCAACGAACAATGCTCCAATAAAAACAAACTGTGTTTTGTTTTTTTGGAGCATTTTTTGTGTGTTATCGGAGTAGATGATGATAATTATTATCAATTATACTAATTTTAATACAGAAAGGATGATTTTTATGGAACAAAAGTCAAACTTGCGCTTTCTTTTAGAAGTATCTGGGCGTGAGAAATTCAAGCTATATTTAGCGGCGATATTAAGTGTGGTTAGTTCTTTGCTTGCGGTTGTACCGTATATTTTTATGTATTACATCATATTAGAGCTTTTTCAAGAATCGGTGGATTTTGAAAAAGTGAAATCGTTAGTCATTGCTGTAAGTGTCATCGTAGCTGCGAGGATGGTCGTATTGATCAGTTCAGGTGTTTTTTCTCACGTTGCTGCATTTACAATCCTTTATGAGTTGAGAATGAAAGCGGTGCGCCATATGTCAAAGCTTCATATGGGATTTTTTAAAGAGCGTACGATTGGAAATATGAAAAAGACAATTAATGAAGACATCGAGAAATTGGAGAATTTCTTGGCGCATCAAATTCCAGATTTAGCATCAGCCATTGTGACACCGCTCTTTATTTTAGCTTATTTAATCTACTTAGATTGGAAATTGGCTCTCGTTTTATTTATTCCGATTATTTTAGGAATTATAGTGCAGTCGGTCGCTTTTAAAGATATGAAACAAAGAATGGCTAAGTATCATCAATTACTTAACAATCTTAACTCGACGATTATTCAGTACATAAATGGGATGAACGTGATGAAGGCATTTAACTTGTCTGCTAAGTCGTTCAAAAATTATAAAGAAACGACGAAAGAATACGCTGATTATTGGGTAGAAATCACGAAGAAGACAGCTCCAGCTTATAGCATATTTCTGTCGTTAATCGATTCAGGGCTGTTATTTATCATTCCAATTGGCGGTGTTTTATTTTTAAATGGAAGTATTGATGCCTCTGCCTATGTGTTATTTCTAATTTTAAGTGCCAATTTTCTTACTTCTTTCAAAACGGTCTTGGAATTTGGGGGAGAATTCTCGATGTTACTAGAAGGGGCTGGTGAAGTAAGGAAAATCATTGAACATGAAACACAAGTAGATGGGAATTTAACGTTTACAGGGGGTGTAGAAGGAAAAATTGAATTTCAAAATGTGCATTTCAAGTATGACAAAAATGAAGTCTTTCATAATCTATCATTAACGATTGAGCCCCAGTCTACAGTAGCACTCGTTGGGCCATCTGGATCTGGAAAGACGACATTAGGTCTACTTCTCGGGCGATTCTGGGATATTAATAACGGAAAGATTTCCATTGATGGCATCGATATAAAGGATATTCAAATGAAAGAACTGATGGATAAAGTGTCGTTTGTCTTTCAAGACGTATTCATGCTCAATGACAGCATCTTAGAAAATATTAAAATGGGTTCGACTAAAAGTATAGATGAAGTTATGGAGGCGAGTAAAAAAGCACAAATCCATGATTTTATTATGAGTTTGCCAGATGGATACGATACGTTACTAGGAGAAGATGGTATTAAGCTGAGCGGAGGGGAAAAGCAAAGAATTTCCATTGCGAGAGCGATCTTAAAAAATAGCCCAATTGTTGTTCTTGATGAGGTGACCTCCTATTCTGATATTGAGAATGAAAGTAAAATCCAGGAGGCGCTTAGAAGTTTATTGAAAGGCAAAACAGCGATTATTATTGCCCACAGACTGTATACGATCAAAAATGCCGACCAAATTGTCGTCTTAAAAGAAGGAGAGATCGTTGAGAAAGGGCATCATTACTCGCTCATGAAAAAAGAGGGGCTATATCAAACACTTTGGGATATGTATGAATATGAACTGGTTAAAGAGGGGAGGGGAGCTTAAGTTGCTGACTAATATTAAAGTATTGTTAGGTGAAGAGGGAAAGAAACTTAGAAAGCCGATTCTTTTATTAAGTGTCGATACGATCTTTCAAATGTTTTTCTATGCGATGCTATTTTTCGTGCTGTTAGATTTAATTAACGAGCAATTAACGATGGAAAAAGTGATGACTTATACGAGTATGATGATTGTCATTTTTATTTTAAGAATTATCGTCAACATAAAAGGGTATTCAGGTATACAAGAAGAAGGAGCGAGAGCAGTCGAAAAGATGCGCATCTCTTTAGGAGACCATCTGAGTAAATTGAATTTAGGTTATTTTAATAAGAATAGTATCGGTACACTCTCGAACATTATGACGAACGATCTACAGGATTTTGAGAAAGTGCTCACTCACTCGACGAGCGATTTAATCAAGGCGGTTTTTCTAAGCGTCTACCTTTTAGCTATTACTTTTTTTGTTGATGTTCAATTGGCACTAATTCAATTGATCGTGATCTTACTAGCTTTACCAATTATTTATGTGGGCGGCTTGAAAGTGACGAAAATAGGGAACGAAAAGAAGCAAGTGATGAGTGAGGTTATCTCGCGAATGGTCGAATACCTTCATGGAATTCAAGTGTTCAAGGCTCACAACATTGCAGGAGATAAGTTTGATCGGTTGGAACAATCCTTTCGAAACTTAAAGAGAGAGAGTATACGAACAGAAGTATCGATTGTACCTTATGTGCTTATTTTTCAAGTCATTGTAGATGTTAGTTTTCCTATTCTATTATTGATTGCGACAATCAAGCTTGGTGGAGGAAGTATTGATAAAGTTGAATACTTAACATTTATGATTATCAGCATTGCATTGACGAATGTGCTAAGAGCATTTTCAGTGCAATATGGAAGCTTCAAATATTTAAAGCTAGCTTCTGAAAAATTAATTCAAACGCATAATCAGCGACCGATGCCATATACACATGAAGAAACAGAGTTTGAACATTATGATATCGAATTTGATCATGTTAGTTTCGAATATGTTGAGGGAGAGCAAACACTTAATAAAGTGACCTTTAAAGCGAAAGAAGGAACAATGACAGCTTTAATCGGCCCTTCAGGTTCAGGGAAATCAACGATTATTAGTTTGATGGCACGATTTTGGGATGTGAAAACAGGAGCGATCAAAATCGGCGGCAAAGATATTCGAGCAACGAACCCAGAAGCATTGCTGAAACATATTAGTATGGTCTTTCAAGATGTGTATTTATTAAATGATACAATCTACAACAATATTCAAATTGGAAATGCGAATGCAACGAAAGAGCAAGTGATTGAAGCAGCTAAATTAGCGAATTGTCATGAATTTATCGAGCAATTGGATCAGAAGTATGATAACGTAATCGGGGAAGGCGGTTCCACTTTGTCCGGTGGAGAAAAGCAGCGGATTTCTATTGCTCGTGCGATCTTAAAAGATGCTCCTATTATTTTACTCGATGAGGCAACGGCTTCTCTTGATGCGGATAACGAATTAGAAATTAGAAAAGCGATCAAAAAGTTGACTGCGAATAAAACAGTATTCGTTATTGCTCATCGATTGAATACGATTAAAGATGCGGATCAAATTGTTGTCTTAAACGAGGGAATGATTGAAGAAATTGGTACACATCAGGAATTAATAGAAAATCAACAAAGATATTATCAGATGTATAATGAGATGGAAAAAGCGAAGCAGTGGGCGATTTAAAGAAGTCGTGTAGAAAGGTATCCAAATGCCTTTCTACATGGCTTTTCTCTTTACTCTGATTAATAGTTGGAATTTTCAGTTGATATTTTTTGTATATTGTCAAATTTTCTTTTTATTATTTTCGATAAATGTGTTACATTATATAAAAATAAGTATAACACTTTTTGAGATGTGTTATACAATATAACACACTTATTGTTAGAAAGAGGGTGATAATGATTAGACTATCCAATCGTCAAGATGAGATTCTTCAAATTGTAAAGAGTAGCGGCCCGATCACAGGGAGTGAAATTGCGAAGAAGCTTTCTGTTTCAAGAGCAGCGCTAAGGTCTGATCTTGCGGTTTTAACGAGTTCGGGCAATTTAGATGCAAGGCCACGAGTGGGCTATTTTTATAATGAAGAATATAAAATGATGCGCCAGGCAGAACCATTTATTCAACAAAAGGTGAATGATTTCAAAGCAAACCCAATTGTTGTTGAGAAGTCATCTTCTGTATATGATGCCATTGTTCAGTTATTTTTAGAAGATGTCGGCACGCTTTATGCAGTAGATTCAGAGGGCTATTTGGACGGGGTAATTTCACGAAAGGATTTACTAAGAGCTTGTCTTGGAAATAAAGATCTTCAAGAATTGCCGGTTAGTGTGATTATGACGAGGATGCCCAATATTACGACCATTCGCCCTGAAGATACCTTGTTAGAGGCTGCTAAAAAAATGATCAGTCTACATATTGATTCTTTGCCTGTTGTGAAAGAAATAGCAGGAAAGAAAAACAAGTATTCTCTACTAGGCCGAATCACGAAAACGACGATTACAAGAGCTTATTTAGAAATTATAGAAGGATAATAACATATAAGGGGAGTTGCTGAAGTATTGGAAAGAAAAGAAGTGGTCTATGTCGTTTCTGACTCAGTTGGAGAAACGGCTGAGTTTGTTGTAAAAGCAGTAGCAACACAGTTTAACGGAAGTAAAGTAGATATCCGTAGAAGTTCATATGTAGATGACATCGAAGATATTGAAGATGTCATTATGTTAGCTCGTAAAGAAGTGTCAATCATTGCTTATACGATTGTGATTCCTGCTTTAAAAGAGTATTTAGACCGAAGAGCAAAAGAAGAAGGGATTATTGCCATCGATTTACTTCATCCATTAATGAATGCTTTTCAGACACAGTTCAATAAAGAGCCTCATCATAGTCCAGGAGTGATGAGACAATTGGATGAAGAGTATTTTCGGAGAATTGAAGCGATTGAATTCGCTGTTAAATATGATGATGGTCGGGACCCGAGAGGAATTTTACAAGCGGATATTGTGTTAATTGGTGTGTCGCGTACATCCAAAACACCGCTATCGATGTATTTAGCACATAAACGATTTAAAGTGGCCAACGTCCCGTTAGTTCCTGAAGTGTCTCCGCCGGATGAGTTATTCGAAATTCCAAGGAAAAATTGTATCGGTTTGATTATTTCTCCGGATCAATTAAATGAAATACGCAAGGAGCGGCTCAAGGCGTTAGGGTTAGGGGCAAAAGCGAATTACGCAAGCTTTGAGAGGATTCTTGGCGAACTAGATTATGCTGAAAAAATCATGAAGCGTGTCGGTTGTCCGATCATCAATGTATCAAACAAAGCAGTCGAAGAGACAGCTGGATTAATTTTAGAAGTGTTGAAAAAAGAGAGGAGTTTTTGATTATGGATAAATTTGTATACTTATTTAATGAAGGCAAAGGAAATATGAAGGAATTGCTAGGAGGAAAAGGAGCTAATTTAGCAGAAATGACGAGTATCGGCTTGCCTGTTCCGTTCGGCTTTACGATTACAACAGAAGCTTGTAACGCTTACTATGAATCTGGTAAAGCTATTCCTTCTATTGTAGAAGAACAAACGTTAGAAGCTCTCCGTCATTTAGAAGAGAAAATGGAGAAAAAGCTTGGAGATGCTAATAATCCATTGCTTGTTTCTGTTCGCTCTGGTTCTGTGTTCTCAATGCCAGGCATGATGGATACAGTTTTAAACCTTGGGATGAATGATGAAACGGTTGTCGGTGTGGCGAAATTAACGAATAACCCACGCTTTGCTTATGACTCTTACCGTCGTTTCATTCAAATGTTCAGTAATGTTGTTCTTGAAATTGATACATACTATTTCGAACAACTATTAGAAGAAACACGTGAACAAAAAGGGTATTCATCTGATCCAGAATTAACAGCTGAAGATTGGAAAGAAGTCATTGTTGGATATAAAGAAATTGTGAAAAAACATACGAAAAAAGCCTTCCCACAAGATCCAAAGGAACAGCTTTTCTTAGCGGTCAACGCGGTGTTTAATTCTTGGAACAATCAGCGTGCGATTATTTACCGTCGTCTGAACAAAATTCCAGATCATCTTGGAACAGCAGTGAATATTCAAAGCATGGTATTTGGAAACATGGGAGATGACTCTGGTACAGGAGTTGCTTTCACAAGAAATCCATCTACGGGTGAAGCCATTCTTTATGGTGAATATTTAATCAATGCTCAAGGAGAAGACGTTGTTGCGGGAATTCGTACACCACAGCCGATCGCTACTTTAGAGCAAGAAATGCCAGATGTGTATAAACAATTTACAGAGACATGCCATCAATTAGAGCAACATTATCAAGAAATGCAAGATATTGAGTTTACGGTAGAACGTGGAAAACTATTTATCTTACAAACACGTAACGGAAAGCGTACAGCACAAGCGGCTATTCGCATAGCAGTGGAAATGGAAAAAGAAGGAATTATCGATAAAAATACAGCTCTTCTTCGAGTGGACCCTGATCAATTAAATCAGCTACTGCATCGCAGAATTGACGACTCAGTCAAGAAAGAAGTATTAGCTAAAGGGTTACCAGCATCTCCAGGTGCAGCGACAGGTCAAGTCGTTTTCGATGCGGATGAGGCAGAACAATTAGCTAGTCAAGGGGAAAAAGTGATTCTTGTTCGTCCTGAAACGACGCCAGATGATATTCATGGCATTGTTACGTCACAAGCGATTGTTACAAGCCGCGGCGGAATGACGAGTCATGCTGCTGTTGTTGCAAGAGGTATGGGAAAAGCGTGTATTTGTGGCTGTGAAGAATTAAAAATCGATTTAAAAGCGAAGCAATTTGTTGTAGGTGACAAAGTTGTCCATTATGGAGAGATCATCACGATTGATGGTGCGACTGGTGAAATCATGCTTGGAGAAGTACCAATGATTGACCCTGAGCTATCCGATGAGTTCCAGCAATTGCTTACTTGGGCGGATGAAGTACGTCAAATGAACGTTCGTGCTAATGCCGATACACCAGAAGATGCGAAGAAAGCTTTTGAATTCGGAGCGGAAGGAATTGGTCTATGCCGGACGGAGCATATGTTTATGGATAGTAAACGTATCCCAATTGTGCAAGAAATGATTTTAGCGGAAAACTCAAAAGAGAGACAATCAGCACTTGAACAGCTGTTACCGATGCAGCAAAGTGATTTTGAGGGCATTTTTGAAGCAATGCAAGGTCATCCGGTCACCGTCCGTTTGCTAGATCCACCACTTCATGAGTTCTTACCTAATAAAGAAGAACTTCTAGTAGAAGTAACTAAGCTGCAAATGGTCGACCCTAAATCTGAAGAATTAAAAGAAAAAGAGCAGTTACTGAAAAAAGTACGTCAATTAGATGAACACAACCCGATGCTCGGTCTTCGTGGCTGCCGTTTAGGAATGATGTATCCTGAAATTTATGAGATGCAAGCGAAAGCGATTTTTTATGCGATCGCTCAATTAGCTGAAAAAGGCATTCCGGCTCAGCCAGAAGTGATGATTCCACTTGTTGGGCATGTAAATGAGCTAAAAGAAATGCGCCAAGTCGTTATTGATGCGGCTAATGTAGTTCAAGAGGAAACAGGTCAAACGATTGCGTACACGATCGGTACAATGATTGAAATTCCACGTGCCGCTTTAACAGCCGATGAAATTGCTGAGGAAGCAGACTTCTTCTCCTTCGGTACGAATGATTTAACGCAAACAACATTCGGCTATAGTCGTGACGATGCAGAAGGAAAGTTTCTACAGGCGTACATTGAAAATAAAGTACTTCCAGAAAATCCATTTGCTGTGCTTGATCAAAATGGCGTTGGAAAATTAGTCGAAACAGGTGTGAAGCTAGGACGTGCAACAAAAGCTAAGTTGAAAACAGGCGTATGTGGAGAGCACGGTGGAGAAAAAAGCTCCGTTGATTTCTTCCATAAAACAGGTTTAGATTACGTTAGCTGTTCTCCATACCGGGTACCACTTGCGCGTTTAGCAGCGGCTCAAGCAACGATTCGTCATAATTAAGAAGAAGTGAAGACAAAAGCATAATTTTAACTAGAGGGCTGTCCCGTAAGTCTAATTTGACTATGGGACAGTTTTCCTATTTTTATAGGATCATCCTAGTTATTACTTGAACTCTCATTTTATTACTATTAAAATAAAACAAGAACATATATTCTTGTTTGTCATAGGGTTGAATGAATAGTGGAAAGGGTTGTTAACTTCCACTTTCGTTTTCCTATTCTGATAGATAAAAATTAGATAAAGGCAGTGATAACATGCAAACAGCGGAAAGACTAATTGACCAATTAGTAGAAGCTTTAAAAGTCTTTAAATTACAACAGCCTGTCATCGATTTATTGGAAGACTATTTACTCGGTGATCGAAATGATGCAGAGATTGAAAAAGTATTAAACGAGATGGAAGAAGAGAAAGAGTATGAGATAGATGGTTATGACACTCCATTTCAGCAAGCATTTTATGCGCTAGATGATCATAAAGAGGAGGAAGTCTATCATCGTTTTTTGAAAATTTGCCTTTTAATTGGAGGAGAGCAAGTATTAAATATTTGGCGGCTTAGGATTTGGTTGAGAAAAGATGATAAAGAAACATTCGAATATTTCAAGCAGGCTAGTATCCCGTTTGAATATTACATATTAAATTATGCGAATAAGGTAATGGAGCCAAGGGAATTTGGCGATAAAAAGTATGTAAACCGCTTAGAGAACTTATGTGATCTAGATAGTGAGGCGATGGGCAGAGCTTTTGAAAGAGCTGAACATGCACCAAAAATCTTTATCGGAGCCGTTTTATGGAAAAAAGGTATTCAAATAGATGAATTAGAAGAGTGGCTCATGTCTTGTATCACTTATAATTTGTCCATTTTTCTTAAAGATGAAATGCAGTTTACAGAACAACAATTAAAACAGGTGACGGATTGGTTACAAGAAGAGCAGCTCACTTCTTTATCTATACATAAAAAATGCGTGGAAAGCTTTACATTCCATTTCTTAATTAGTTTGAACTATTATATGAAAGCTGACTGCACGTTAAGTTCACGCGTGTTGAAGTTCTTGCTGGAGCTTGATAGCATTACAAGCTTTAATCGTTTATTTGATTATTTTGAAAGAACATTCGAATATCGTTCGGTCCCACCAGTAGGGTTTTTCCAAGAACTAGAGCGTTTAGTGAACGATCTTCACATACCGAAAGAATATTATGTCGTTTGGTTGGCCGAGCAAACGTTACATTCGGATTATGAATTATTTTCGAAACGACTTCGTTTATTTCGACAAAGTCCGGACATCTTTGTTCAAGCATTACAATTACCTGATCATCAAGGCAAAGCTGTGTTAGCTTCCTTGCTTTGTGAATGTGGACAATTAGAGACATATTTACCTATGTTAGAAGATGAAGTGCAAACTTTAATGATTACGGAATTAAAAGACGATGGCATGAGTGAGGAACAAATGCTCTCACTCGTTCATTATATTGAAGGGAAAGTAGAAAGACCAATTGTTCCAAAGCTTGAATGGTTGCGATTATCGGACAATTTGATTCGGAGCATTTTGCTTTTAAAGGGAAAATCGCCATTGTTTGAGAAGTATGTCCATTGTGTGACTGTACTTAGTAGTAGTGATCCTTATATTTTTAGACATTTCACTCGATATTATGAAGAACTAACGAACAGTACATTACAGGAGATTATCAATATATTAGACAAGCTGCAAGTAGAGGCGACAGCAACAATACCTGCCATCGCGAATATTGGTAATTATGATGATAAATACGAGCAAATTGTTCGTGCGTATATTGAAGAGCATATCGAGGAAGTCATTGAAGGTATTTCAGCTTGTGACGTTGATGGTAGAGAATTAATTTTAACTGAAGCGAAAGAAATACAATGGGAGGCGGATCAGTTTGATGTGTTGCTCATTCAGTTAATGGGAGACTCATCGAAGCGAATTCGTCAACTAGTCATCGATTTATTAAATGAACGTCCAAACAACAAACAATTAGTACTCCCGTTGTTGCAACATAAAAAAGCTGTTGTACGTGAGCAAGCAGTCATTCTACTGTCTAACCACACCGACCAGGAAGTGGTACATGCACTCGAAGAAATGTTTGAGAAAGAGCGTTCGCATAAGGTGAAGGAACTTATTTCAAAAGCCATCCATGTAGAAGAATTAGAAGAGGAACAAGACATCACTTCATTAGCTAAATATTGTGAAAAACATTTAAATAAACGGAAAAAAGCGAAAGTAGAGTGGGTGACTCCAGAGACTCTTCCGGCTTTAATGGTGAAAGACCCCACAGAGGATTTAACAGACGATGTCGTTTATTTACTGTTAACGATGTTTGCTGATACGGATGAAGTCACTTTGAATACTTCTGCAAGAAAGTTGGCTGAATGGATTGAAGAGAAAAGCTTACATGATATTGCGTATGAAGTATTATTGCGCTGGGTTGCTGACGGGGCACAAGCAAAGCGCAAATGGGTGTTATCATTAGCCGCTCAATTTGGTGACAGTCGAGTTATTCATGAACTTTCATCGTTGATTGCTGATTGGGTGAAATCTTCTAGAGGAGCTATTGCCAGCTTAGCTGTGAAGGCATTAGCCCTGCAAGGAAGCGATGAGGCGTTACTGATTACCGATGGCATTGCTCAAAAGATTAAACATAAGCAAGTAAAGAGAGCAGCATCTGAAGCGTTAGAAGCGGCCGCAAAAGAGTTTGGTATCACGCCGGAGGAATTAGCGGACCGTCTCATTCCAACTTTAGGATTTGATCAAGAAGGAAAGCGAGTGTTTGATTATGGACCGCGCTCCTTTACGGTGGAAGTGACACCAGAACAAACGTTACAAATCTTTAAGGAAGATGGAAAGAGTGTGAAAAATTTACCTCAAGTTGCTAAGAGTGATGATGAACAAAAAGCAACTGATGCAAGAGAGCAGTTCAAGTTGCTGAAGAAGCAACTGAAAACAGTCGTCACGAATCAAAAAATTAGACTAGAAGCTGCGTTGTCAAAAAATCGCATGTGGGAAGCAGAGAAATGGGAAAAGCTATTTGTTGACAATGTTATTATGCAGTCATTTGCCATTGGTCTAGTTTGGGGTGTGTATGAGGAAGGCGAGCTTGTCCAAAGCTTTCGCTATATGGATGACGGCACATTTAATACGATTGATGAAGACGAATATGAACTTCCAGAAGGAGCAAGCATCGGGCTCGTTCATCCGCTCGATTTAGAAGCAGATGGAATTGAACAATGGAAAGAACAGCTTGAAGATTATGAAATCCTCCAGCCAATAGCTCAGCTTAATCGCCCAATTTTTATCATTACAGAAGAAGAGAAAAGTCAAAAAGAGATCATTCGCTTTGCTGGTAGGAAAATGAATGATTTAGCTCTGCTTGGTCGAATGGATAAAGCGGGATGGAGTAAAGGTTCCGTTCAGGATGCTGGTGGCTTCTATGAGTTTTATAAAGAGATTGGAGAGTACGGTGCGGAACTGCATATGACAGGTATGTATGTAGGCGGCGGAATGGATGACGTTGTTGTGAAAGAAGTTATTTTTTATAAAGCTGGAACGGTGGAACGAGGAAGCTACGTTTATGATGAAGTAACGGACAAAAATCGACTCATGCCAAATAAAGTGCCAGAAAGGATATTTAGCGAGCTCTTATTGGATGTTTCTAAAGCAACAGAAAAGTACGATCAATTGATTGAAAAGTGGCGAGAAGCTAGCTGGTAAGCTTAATATTTCAAACAATTAAAAAGATGAGTCGAATAAACGATATCGTTTGACTCATCTTTTTTTACCTAGAAGTAGAGAGGATTGAAAATGATGACGAATCAAAATATGTTGAAATTACCTCCAGAGCGTCAATATGAAAAAGAGTTGTTAGCTTTGAAGGAAAATGATCAAGGGGCAAAGCCGGAGAACTGGGAGCTTTCGCCTAAATCTGTGCGTACGTTTATTTTAGGGAGTGACAAGCCTTTACGTTATAACGGTGAAGAAGTAACGATTCAAAAGAAATTTTTTGGAGATGATGCTTTAATTGAGCGTTGTATTATTACGTTAGCGGGAAATCGAGGGTTGTTACTTGCAGGGGAACCGGGTACCGCAAAGACGATGCTCAGTGAGTTGTTAGCTACAGCGATTTCTGGAACGAGTACGAACACTGTACAAGGTACAGCAGGGACGACAGAAGATATGATTAAATACTCTTGGAACTATGCACTTTTATTAGCGAAAGGTCCGTCTGAAGAGGCACTTGTTCCTTCACCGCTTTACACAGGGATGGAGAAAGGCAGAATCACGAGAGTAGAAGAAATTACTCGCTGTCCGTCTGAAGTACAAGATAGTCTCATTAGTATGATGAGTGATAAAGTGTTAACGATTCCTGAATTAGGAGAAGAAGGCGTATTATTTGCTACACCAGGTTTTAATATTATCGCTACTGCTAATATTCGCGATAAAGGTGTGAATGAAATGAGTAGTGCCTTAAAACGTCGCTTTAACTTTGAGATTGTTTCTCCTATTAAAGAATTAGCATTAGAAGTTCAAATTATTGAGAAGGAAGTAGAAAAATTAATCGCGCAAACTAATATAGATGTTGAGTTGGATCGAGATTCGGCGAACTTATTAGCGACGACTTTTCATGAATTGCGTGAAGGACAAACAGCTGAAGGTAAGCGTATGGACCAAATGGAAGCAGTAATGAGTACGGCAGAAGCGGTATCGGTCTATTTCCAAAGTGTGATGAGTGCGTATTATTATGATGATGGGCATTTAACGATGGACCGAGTCGTGCAAAACATGCTAGGTACGGTGATCAAGGATCATGATGAAGACCGGAAGAAACTGAAAAACTATTTCTCTACGATTGTGAAAGATCGCAGTATGAAAGAGGGCGGATTATGGAACGAGTATTACCAAGCCAAGAAATGGATCAAATAAATGCTCTATACGAGCAAGCGTTAAATTATAATGGGCAAACGATCTATTTCCCTGTGCGCCACCATAGTCCAGCTTGTTCCTATCACCTACAAAAAGTGATCGAAACGTATCGACCTGAAGTGATCTTAATTGAAGGACCGACGAATGCGAATGAATTACTTCCTTATCTTGTACATGAAAATAATCAAGCCCCTTTTGCGGTTTATTATTCCTATGCCGATCAAGCCGCATTATTGGATGAAGAGAAAGGGAAATATACGTGCTACTATCCATTTCTAGATTATTCACCAGAGCTAGTAGCGTTGCGACAAGCGCACAAGTTTGGTATAAAAGCGAAATTTATCGATTTACCGTATGAACAAATTTTACTGAATAGCGAACGCGGAAAAGGCATTCATGAAAAGGATCGTAAGAAAAATTACAACGATGACTATTTATTAGATCGCAGTCGATTCATTCAATCTCTATGTCGAAAAGAGAACTGTCGAAGCTTTAACGAGCTTTGGGAAAAATTATATGAAGTCGATGGGCTTTACCAGTCAACAGAAGTATTTGTGAAAAACATGCTTGCGTATTGTTATTTATCACGACACGACTACACGGAAGACATGCTGAAAGCGGAAGGTTGTTTAGCTCGTGAGCAATTTATGGCGCAGGAAATTCAACAAGCGCTGAACCAATATGAAAGAATTCTCGTTGTAACTGGAGGTTTTCATACTTCAGGTCTTATTGAATGGCAGTCTAAGTCACTGCCTAAGCTCTCATTGCCAAAAGTGAAGGGAAAAGATACAGGGACATACTTAATGGCTTATACATATAAGGAATGTCATCAGCTTAATGGCTATGCAAGTGGTATGCCTTATCCGTCTTATTATCAAACTGTTTGGAAAAACATATTGAAAAGAACGAAGCAACCACTTGAGGCGTCGGTTCAATATCATATAGCGAAGTTTGGTAAGAGATTAAGAGAAAAAGAAGATGGTGTTTCAACCGCAGATTCCATCGAAGCGATGCGCATGGCGATTGGTTTAGCTGGATTACGAGACAAGCTAGAATGTAGCCTTTATGAGCTAGTCGATGGGGTGAAAAGTGCTTTTACGAAAAATGAGCATTCCCGCTTGTTACAAACGTTAGATCAGCTACTAGTAGGCGATCAAGTCGGGCTCATTAAAGAAACGCTTCATATGCCTCCGATTGTTAACGATTTTTACTCGATATGCAAAAAATATAAGTTACCTATTCAAACGGTGCAAAAGCAAGAGAAAGTGCTAGACCTGCTAAAAACCAAATCTCATCGTGAAATTAGTCGCTTCTTTCACGCTATGGAGTATTTAAACACGGATTTCTGCGTCAAGAAAAAGGGTCCGAATTACGTGGAACGTATCGATACAAATTTAGTAAGGGAAACGTGGGAATACCGCTGGAATCCGAATGTGGAAACGGAATTGATTCAGCACTCCGTCTATGGTGGAACGATTAACGAAGCAGTATCTGAAATGATTATGGAAAAAATAAAAAAAAGTTCAAGTGAAAGTCATGTGGCGTGTGAACAGCTTATCTATGCCGCATTAATCGGACTTGAGCCGCTAATGAAGCAAGTTTTACCAACAGTTGAAAAAATTATTCAACAAGATGGAGACTTCTACTCTCTCGTAGACGCTTGTCATCACCTTCACTTTCTTGTGAAAGAACCATATTTATTTCATATCGAACAAAGTCCATATATCAAATCTCTGCTGATTCAAGCATTTCAAAAGGCTGTATCTTTAATGACCGCCGTAGCTAACGTACCTAAAGACGATGAAAATCGCGCGGTAGAAGCAATGAAACAGTTTTATACGCTAATTATTGAGCGTGAGTTATCAGTTCATACAGAGTTATTTGTTGTGCAGTTGAAGGAAATATTAGCTGCAAAAGAACAAAATCCAGCGATAGCCGGTGCGGTTGTTAGCATGCTTATCGGGTTAGAAGAATGGACGGAAGAGCAAGGGGTAGAAAAAGCGATGTCGTATTTATTTGCGACGGGAGAAGCTGTGACAGAAGCGGCCGCTTTTTTAAAAGGGCTAATGACGGTTTCGAGAGAGATGATGTTGTCTAATCAAACGTTATTAGATGGAATCCAACAAATGCTTAGTGACATTAGTTATGAGACGTTTTTACAAGTATTGCCTGAGCTTCGATATGCCTTTAGCTCATTCACTCCATTAGAAATTAACATGATTGCGAAACGAGTGGCTCATTGGCATGAAACAAAAGTTGATTCCGTATTGGAGTCGCCTGTCATTGATGAAGCGGTCATTCGTCAGGCTAAAAACTTGGATGAGCAAGCTAGACAACAATTACTTGAGTGGGCGATATTGAAGTGAGGGGGATGACATCATGACTACAAATAGAGAAACGTTAAATCGGTGGCGTCTTGTACTAGGGAAATTTGCCGAAGAGCAATTGCCACTTGAAGGGAGCCCTGTTGAATTCAAAGAAGTAGATGATGTACTCGACTTTTTATATCATCGTGAGTATGGTGAAGACGGTGAAGTTCGGCAAAGGCAGGCTGGTCAAGGCTCGTCCGTTTTAACGGTGCCGACATGGATTACAAAAATACGCGAGCTATTCCCGAAAGAGACAGTGGAAATTTTAGAAAAGCAAGCTTTAGATGAATACGGTTTAGTGGAATTACTAACCGATAAGGAAACGTTAGAGAAACTTGAGCCTAATATGCAATTGCTGAAAAGTGTCCTTCAATGTAAGCATTTATTAAAAGGAGAAGCATTAGAAACAGCGAAGCAAATTGTCAAAAAAGTGGCGGAAGAGCTTCAAAAAAAGCTTGAATCAGATGTAAAGGCAAGTCTCATTGGTAAATTAAATCGTCATCAGCGTGGCTATGTGAAGTCGATTCGTAATTTAGACGTCAAACGAACGATTCAACTAAACTTAAAAAATTATGATCAAGAACATAAACGATTGGTGATCGATCAACTATATTTTAACTCAAGAGTGAGGACGTTTAATAAATGGCGCGTCATCATTGCTGTAGATGAAAGTGGAAGTATGCTAGATTCGGTCATTCATAGCGCGATTATGGCAGGGATTTTTGCAAAGCTACCGATGTTAAAAACGAACTTGGTCATTTTCGATACAGAAGTGGTCGACTTATCTCATGATCTAGACGACCCTGTTCAAACGTTAATGAGCATTCAGCTAGGTGGAGGGACTCATATTGCGAAAGCGCTTCGTTATTGTCGCGGTTTAATAGAAGAACCTTACCGGACAATCGTCGTTTGCGTCACAGATCTCATAGAAGGGTATGGGAAACATTCGATGTATGCTGAAGCGAAAGAAATTCTCGATACAGGTGCAAAACTAGTTGTATTGCCTGCTTTAGATTATCAAGCGGTGCCTGTTTACGATAAAGAAGCAGCTCAATATCTGAAAAATATGGGAGCCAATGTCGCTTTACTTACACCGGAGGGATTGTCTAAATGGATAGCAACGGTCATATCGTAAATGAATGGAAAGAATTCATTCAATCATGTGATGAAATCTTTCTAACTAATAAAGCCAATAAAGGATTATATAAAAGAGCGTTAAAAGATATTGATACCGGAATCACTGTCACAGCTGAACAGCAAGGGAAAGAACTTGTCTGTCGCCTTTCGGATGAAACCGTTTGTTCCTTTACGTTAGGGTTAACGGACTTCACATGCAGCTGTCCTTCGAAAAAAATATGTAAACATGTATTGATAGCGATGATTAGTTTGCAACAAGTGATAGCTAGTGGAGATTCCGAAAAGGCTACAGAAGAAGTAGGTGATTTCACTTGGGTATTGGAATATGATCTCGAGGAACTTCGAAAAAAGCTGACGGACAAACAATTCCATGACATCGTGTTTCGAGCGAAATTTGGCATTCAAATCAAGATGGAAGAACAAGAAAACTTGACGATCGATTTTGGCGAGATGAACGAAAAAGTGCGCTTTTCGTCTAACCCGTCATGGAGTTGGACGGTGTGCAGTTGCAAAGAACAAGAGTTTTGTATACATCGTGCCGAGGCGATGATTCATTATCAATTGTTTAAAGATGTGTTGAACGTCCAACAGTTAGAACAGTCTCGAACTAGAAAGATTTCTAATGATGCGATACGAGAAGTACAAAACTTATTACAAGAAATCGCTGTGACTGGCTTGACGAAGCTGCCATTTACAATCAGTCACCGCATCGAGCGCTTAGCCGTCTTTTGCCATAGCGAGCAAATGCCTAGATTGGAAAAACAATTGCGAAGTTTAAGTACCCTTTTATCGAAATATTTATTAAAAAATGCATCAGTCTCCCAACGAACGATTCGTCAATTGATGACGAAAATCTATTTAATGACGCAGGCACTGCAGTATTCTGCGTCACAATCGTTGAAAGAGAAGCTGATCGGTGAACATCAAACAACTTATACAGATATCCAAAATCTACATTTAATCGGTGTCGGAGCAAAACGTTGGCAAACAAGTTCTGGTTATGAAGGGATTACCGCTTATTTTTTCAATGAGTCGAAGCAATGCTGGTTCACATATTCGGCGATGCAGCCTACATATTATAGTGGTCAAGCTTCGCTCAAAAGCGTTCAATCATTTTATAAGAAAAAAGTCAATTGGGATATGAACGCCTCTTTAGAAGATCTGTCAAGGCATACATTTACGTTGCAACGATGTAAAATCAATGAGCAATATCGTCTTTCCTCTTCTGAACAAACGACGGGGACAATTGATGCCCGTACGAATGTGAGCGATATTTGTTTTGGCAGCTGTTCCTTTGACAATTGGGAGGCATTACGGAACTTCTATGAAACTCATCATTCGTACCAATTAGTAGAAGACAATCAAGAAGGGAACCTGTTCTTTTTTGACGTTCATGCATGGGGAGACAGTGAGTTTAATGATGTTACTCAAACACTACGTATTCCGATTTACGATAAAAACGAAGAGAGGCTGATCGTCTCGATTGCCTATAATCAAGAAACAAAGTACCTCATTAAAGTATTTGAGCGGTTAACGAGAAAAAATCGTTTACACCATGCTTTATTAGGTAAATTGTATAAAGTAGATGGAGAGTATCGAGTAGAACCAATCACACTGTATAGTCCCGATGGCGAAATAACGAATATCACATTAGACTAGGAGGGGAAATGAATGAGTCAAATAACCATTGAGTCTGTAGTGATGGAACTAGAAGAATTTCTCGATGACGTTTGTTTAAGCGGCTGTCATTCAATGCCTTCCTACCGTGTGGCTGATATGAAAAGCTTAGCAAGCTCTTGTCAAGAATTAGGTTTACAACTGGCGGAACAAACCTTACACGACATGATCGATGAAATGGCTAAGAAAAATAATATGCTTCAGTTTGATTACGAAGCTTTCATTCATCACTATTTTACTTTGAGTGGATATGTGGAGATTGTTAAAAGTAGATTATGAGGGTAGATGAGTAAAAAGTACTTCTGGTATAATAAGAAAATAATGTGAAATATATAAGTTGCCTATAGCTTTTGAAAAACTAACCAGTTTATTTCAAGTGCGAATGTATAGCTCACATGAAATCCTTGGGGGATTCGCACCAATACTTTGGGTTTTTATTTACTATTTTTGTAATTATTATCGATTTGTTCTTTATTTTATAAAGAAAATGGCGTGTTTTTAGTCTATAATCGCTCTACTTTAAGCAATTTTTAGTAAAAACCGCTGTCGCACTCTACATGAGTGCGTGGATTGAAATCTGCAAGAAGCAAAGAATGCCTTCATTGTGGCCGTCGCACTCTACATGAGTGCGTGGATTGAAATAACATTATTTTACATTCAACATTATTTTGACGGAGCGTCGCACTCTACATGAGTGCGTGGATTGAAATTAATGTCATAGCCATCATTATAGCCTTTTTCATAGTCGCACTCTACATGAGTGCGTGGATTGAAATTACTTTTTTTACTCCGTATCTGATTGTTTACACCTGTCGCACTCTACATGAGTGCGTGGATTGAAATAAAAATTCATTTACATGATACTTTTTAATAACGGTCGCACTCTACATGAGTGCGTGGATTGAAATGTCATACAGGTTCTATTGCGCCAACCGGTTCTAGTCGCACTCTACATGAGTGCGTGGATTGAAATCTGCTCTGTCCTAGTGAGTGTATAACCTGTAATTGCGTCGCACTCTACATGAGTGCGTGGATTGAAATATGAACATCTTGCCATACGTACCGGACAACGCTTCGTCGCACTCTACATGAGTGCGTGGATTGAAATAACCATCACTGGCTTACTCACATATAACATTGCTATGTCGCACTCTACATGAGTGCGTGGATTGAAATTGGATCTACATCAATCTGTCGGCCTTGATTAGCAAGTCGCACTCTACATGAGTGCGTGGATTGAAATTTAACCGTACGAATCGTTTCATAGATTAATATATTGTCGCACTCTACATGAGTGCGTGGATTGAAATCTCATCGGCTTAATGCTATCCAGTATGTTCTCATAGTCGCACTCTACATGAGTGCGTGGATTGAAATTAAATTGGCAACCTACTACGCCTGTCACGATACAGTCGCACTCTACATGAGTGCGTGGATTGAAATTCGACGAATGGTGGGGGAGATGTGTAATGGTTTTGTCGCACTCTACATGAGTGCGTGGATTGAAATGCTTTTTTCGCCTTATATAGAAGGAAAAAGTTTTTGTCGCACTCTACATGAG